>CAZVKC010000079.1:0-23206 GCA_964627455.1 uncultured Solibacteraceae bacterium
GACAAGAGCGCATTGAGCGAATCCGCGAAGCGCGGACTGGCGATCTTCCGGGACGCGAAGAAGGGCAACTGCGCGGTCTGCCACACCATCGAGAAGGATCATGCGCTGTTCAGCGACCAGAAGTTCCACAACATCGGGGTTGGCGTGGACGCCGAGGGGAACCTGACGGATATGGGCCGCTATGAGGTCACGAAGAAGGAAGAGGATCGCGGCGCGTTCCGCACGCCGACACTGCGGAATATCGCGCTCACCGCGCCGTACATGCATGACGGCAGCCTTCCGACCCTCAAAGAAGTCGTGGACTTCTACGTTGGCGGCGGCACGTCGAATCCGCATCTCGACAAAGAGATCAAGGCGCTGAGCCAGCTCACGAAGCAGGATCGCGCGGATCTCATCGTATTCATGGAATCGTTGACCGGGGAGCCTGCGAAGTGATGCGTGCGATCACGCTTGGGGTGGCTGCTGCACTGCTGCTGTCCTCGTGCGGTGGAGGCGGCGGAGACAGGAAGGCCGCGGAAAAACAGGCAGCGCCCGCGTACTTTCAAGTGGATCCCGCTACCGCCGGGACCGTTCGCGGCGCCGTGACGTTCACGGGCAAGGTTCCACCGGCGAAGAAGATTTCGATGGAGGCGGAAGAGGACTGCCAGAAACTGCACAAGGAGCCTGTGCTGGACGCCTCACTCGTCACGGGTCCCAACAAAGGACTCGCGAACGCCTTCGTGTATGTGAAGTCGGGGCTGGAAGGCAAGACGTTTGCGCCTGCGACAGAAGCTGTGGTGCTCGAGCAAAAGGGATGCCAGTTCGTGCCTCGCGTCGTTGCCCTGCGCGCAGGCCAGACACTTGCGGTGAAGAACAGCGATCCCGTCTCGCACAACATTCACCCGATGCCTCGCAACAACCGCGACTGGAATCAGCAGCAGCCTCCGGGCGCCGCGGATCTGAAGCGCAAGTTTGCGTATCCCGAGGTCATGATCCCTGTGAAGTGCAATGTGCACGCGTGGATGAAATCCTACATTGGCGTGCTCGATCATCCATACTTTGCGGTGACGGGCGCAGACGGCTCTTACGAATTCAAGGGCCTGCCGCCCGGCGAGTACACGATCGCGGCCTGGCATGAACAACTCGGCGAATTGACGCAAAAGATCACCGTCGGCAATGCGGCCACGGTGGAAACTCCTTTCAAGTTCGAGGCCGCACGCTAGGCGTACGGGCTATCGTCCTTGTAGCGGAGTTCGAACTCTTCTTTTGAACAGATGGTCTTGATGTCCTCGACGCGATCGAGGCAGAGAATGCCATCGAGATGATCGATCTCGTGCTGCAGTAGCTCGGCGAAGTCGTTCTCAGGACCCGCGCGGAACTCATGCGTCGCGCCATCGAGGTCCTCATATCGCACTGTGATGTACTTGTGCCGGCGGACCTTCATGAAGATCGAGAGGAAGCTGAGGCACGCGTCCCAGACGACGATCGTTTCGTCGCTTTTTTCCGTGATGACCGGATTGATAAGCGGCCACGGACGGTCGACGTTCAGAAAGATCACGCGTTGCAGAACGCCGATTTGGGGCGCGGCGATGGCGCGGCCGTATCCTGTTGTTTCGCGCGAATGCCGCAGCGTATCGGCAAGGTCCTGCACCACCGCGGCAGCCGTCGCTGGGACCTCGACTGGCGCGCAGACGTCACGCAACAAAGGATTGCCTAGACGAACGATTTCTCGAAGCATTTAGCCGGGAAGACTCCTCTTATTGAGATGCAACGCAGGATCCCACACAATTCCTGCAGACCGGGACATTTGCCCATTTCGAACGTGACGATCTTCGCCGGATTCGAATCGAAGCAGGTTACTTGTGCCGTCAGTGCCGCCCAGTATGATGCAGTTATCAGAGTAACGCCCTGCGATATGATCGTGAGACATGTCAACTTCCATTTCCGGCGCTGAGTTCAAACAGCAACTCAGGAACGGCGCCCCAAAGATGGGGCTTTTCCTCAATTCACACAGCCCGACGGTGGCGGAACAACTGGCCCACAGCGGCTACGACTGGCTGCTGGTGGACTCACAGCATGGCCCGATGGGCTACGAAAAACTTTCCGCGATGCTATGCGCGATCGCGAGCGGCGGCGCGAAATCGATGGTCCGCGTCGGCGGATACAACGACCGCGCTGGAATCCAACAGGCGCTCGACCTCGGCGCCGACGGCATCCTCGTACCCTACATCAACAATGCGGACGAAGCTCGCCAGGCAGTGAGTTGCGCCCTGTATCCGACCGCAGGAACGCGTTCGGTCTACTTTCCGCAGCGCAGCATGAACAAGGACGGCTTGCTCGGTTACGCGGGCAACTGGAACAAGAACGTCGTCCTCGCACTGCAGGTGGAAACCGCGGATTGCATCAAGAACATGGAAGAGATCGCGGCGGTGCCCGGCGTCGACATCCTGTTCCTCGGCCAGAACGACCTCTGCATGTCGATGGGCCTGTACGAGAAATACGAGTTCCCGCACATGTACACGTCGCCCGAACTCGGCGCGGCCACGCAGAAACTGATCGATGAAGCACGCAAGAACAACGTGATTCTCGGGCTCTTTTTGTTCGGCACGTCACGCGTCGCGGAATTCCTCGACAAGGGCTTCCGATTCATCAGCATCGGCAACGACCTGCATCACATCCTCACGCAGGCGGATGCACACGTGAAAGCGTTGCAGGGCATCTCGTCCGACTGGAAGCCCCGCCCGAGCGCGCTGTTGTCCTAGTTCATGAAGACTCGCCAGGTGGTCGCGACGAGCGCATGCGTGACCATCCCGGAGCGGATGCTGCCGGTTTGCTGGAAGGCTCTCCCGTAGAAGAATCCAGCGACCGCGGCCACCAGGGCGAATCTCCAGTTCGGGAAACTGCGAAACGGCAGGTGCACCATTCCGAACAGGATCGACGTCACGATCAACCCCATCCATTTGCTATTGAGCGATCGCGCGAGCATCGGCTGCAGGATGCCTCGAAAGAAGAATTCCTCGCTCAGCGCCACCACCCACAACATCCCCAGAAACGTCGCGATAAAAAGTGGCAGCACGGTGAGCCAGTTCATTGGCCCCGGCTTCAGTTGCGTGAATCGCACAAACATCGCGAGCGCGAATCCTACCGGCATGAAGTAGACAAAGTTCTTCAGACCGGCGGTCCACTCTTCGGGAGTTGGCACGAAGCCGTAGCCGATGTTTTCGTATTTGCGAATGCATAGCACTGAGTACGCAACCGTGCGGATGAGCATCAACTGTCCCAGCACATTGAGCGTCGCCTTCGGCGCGAGTTGCGGATAGATGGTCTTGAACAGCGGACTCAGCAGGACAGCGCCGATCAACGCCAGGAGCGCCGCGTCGACCGACGCTTTGCGCGGCAGGAACACATACCAGAACGAGAGGAGGCAGGCGAGCGCCGCCAGCATCCCGAACGAGGTCCACGAGAACGCGTGCGCCGGCAACGTGTAGATGAGATATGGCGCGATGGCGAGAGCGAAGAGGATGCAGCCTTGCAGGAACGCAGGCTGTATCGAGGTGAATCGCTGCCGGATCACCGTGAATCCGGGCGAAACATAGAGTGCGATTTCCACCAGCACCGCAGGGATCGCGGCAACCGCAACGGAGAACGGGATATTCTGTTGGGACGAATAGGCCACGCCAGCGATGCCGCCCAACAACCACAAGATCAGGACTGTCCAGGCGAAATTCCGCATGCCGTTGACAGCCTTCATCGTATCATTCGCCTGCGCGCTGGCTGCTTTCGCGGATGAGCCTCCCGAGGGCTGGATCAAGCGGGTGGCAGCGAAGGAATCCGCGACGCAGGAAGCCCGCAGTCATTACACATACCGGCAGAGCGTGAAAGTCGAGGACTTCCATCCGAACGGCGCAAAAGCCGGCGAATATGGCGAGGTCCGCGACATCATCTTCCTCGAGGACGGCAAACGGGCGGAGAAAGAAGTGAAGAAGGCGTGGAACCGTCTGTCGCGCATTCAATTGACCGACGAGGATTTCCGCGACTTGCGCGATGTCCAACCGATGCTGCTCACACGCGACACGTTGTTCCTGTACGAGACGAGGTTCAAGGGCGAAGAGACGATCGACGGTGCGGACTGCTGGCTGCTGCAAGTGCGTCCAAGGCAGCTGTTAGAAGGGCAGCGGCTGTTCGAGGGGATGCTTTGGATCCAGAAGGCGGACCTCGCGATCCTGCGCGCGGAAGGTCAGGCCGTTCCGCAGATCCGGGGCACGAAGACGGAAAACCTGTTCCCGCACTTCACCACGGTGCGAGCGAAGGTCGACGGCCAACACTGGTTCCCGGTGAAGACCTACGGCGATGACATGCTGCACTTCCGTAACGGATCGCAGCGGATCCGCATCATCATCGAGTATTCGAATTACAAACGGTTTGGCAGCGAATCGACGATCACATTCGAGCCTCCGAAATGAGACTGTCCCTCGACAACATCGCGGAAGCGGCCCGAACGATCGATCCCCTCTTCCTGCACTCACCGCAGTTCCGCTGGGATTGGTTCTCGGAACAATTCGGGCTCGATTTGTTTGTGAAGGTCGAGACCCTGAACCCGATTCGTTCCTTTAAGGGCCGGGGCGCGGACTATTTCGTTTCGAAGTTGCCGCTCGACGTCAGGAAGGTCGTAGCTGCATCGGCGGGGAACTTCGGCCAAGGCTTGGCGTACGCGGCGCGCCGGCGCGGCATCACAGTCGAGATGTTCGCAGCCGAAGCCGCTAATCCGGTGAAACTCGCCGCTATGCGGCGTTTCGGGGCGAGTCTGCATTTGGAAGGACACGACTTCGACGCCGCAAAACTCGCGGGCAAGGACTATGCGAGGCGGCACGGACTCCTTTACGTCGAAGACGGCCAGGAAACCCTGATCTCAGAAGGCGCAGGCTCGCTTGGCGTGGAACTGGCTCCGCTCGACCTCGACATCCTGCTGGTCCCGCTGGGCAACGGCGCACTGCTCGGCGGAGTCGCGCGATGGATCAAAGCGCACTCTTCGCGTACCCGAATCATCGGGGTGTGCGCCGCTGCGGCGCCTTCGATGGAGCAGTCGTGGCGTCGCGGAACGGTGGTCGAGACGGACACGGCAAACACGATCGCGGATGGCATCGGCGTGCGCGTACCGATTCCGGCTGCGGTCGAAGATATCCGCCAGTTGATGGATGATTGCATGCTGATCGGCGATCGCCGGACTCGCCATGCGATGGCGCTCCTGCTGCATCAACTCGGCCTGGTCATCGAAGGCTCCGGTGCGATCGGCGTGGCGGCCGCGAAACTGATGGCCCGCGAGTGGCGGGGCCTGCGCATCGGCACGATCCTCTGCGGCGGAAATCTTACTCGCGAACAAATTTCCGGACTCATCGTGTAACCTTGCCGCGCCACGCCTGTATGGATGGGCATGAAGACACTTTTTTGGTTCGGGCTCGCGGCGGCGCTTGCGTCCGCACAGGATTTTCAATGGAGCGGCAGCGTCGCTCCCGGCAAGGCGATTGAGATCAAAGGGGTCAACGGCGGGATCCACGCGGAACCGTCGAGTTCGGGCTCCATTGAAGTGACCGCGCGAAAGAGCGCGCGAAACAGCAACCCCGCGGACGTGCACATCGACGTCGTACCGAGCGATGCAGGCGTGACAATTTGTGCGGTCTATCCGGGCGACGGCAACACCTGCGGCGCGGGCAAGTCCGGCCACATGAGCGTTCGCGATAACGATGTCAAAGTGGAATTTACAGTGAAGGTCCCCGCGGGCGTCAACTTCATCGGCCGCAGCGTCAATGGTGATGTCGAGGCGAAAAGCCTGCAGGGCAACGTAAACGCACATACGGTGAACGGCGCGATCCGCGCGACAGCCGCTGGCGTAGTGGAAGGACACACTGTGAACGGGAATGTCGAAGTCGCCATGGGTACAGCCCCATCGAAGGCGCTCGAGTTTCACACGGTGAACGGCACGATTGAGATCGCGATGCCGTCGAACTCCGGGGCCGAGATGGACGCGCACACCGTCAATGGCAACATTAGCAGCGACCTGCCGATGCAGGCTCGCGAGATGTCCAGGCGTAACGTGAAAGCGACGCTCGGCGCCGGTGGACCTCCGCTGAAACTGCACACGGTCAACGGCAGCATCCGCATCAGGCAGCAGGGCCGCTAGTCGGTAAAGAAGATCATCTTGATCGCGATGGCCGCCAGCAGGCCGCCATAGAGGCGTTGCAGCAACTGCGGCGGCACGCCAGGAGCGATGCGTGCACCGAAATAGCCGCCAATGAAGAGTCCCAAAGCGATGAGGCCGGCATATCGAGCGTTGATATGCCCGGCCTCATGGTATTTCATCGCGCCCAGCAAACCGACGGGCGGGATCAACGCGGCAAGGCTCGTACCCAGCGCGTCCAGTTCCTTCATCTTGAAGATCAGGATCAACGCCGGCACAATGACGATGCCTCCGCCGATTCCAAACAACCCGCCGAGCACTCCTGCCGCGAGTCCGAGAACAAGTAGTCCAGCGTAAGTGATCATCCTCGTGCTGCCTTTCGAGTTGTCGTGGAATTACTTTTGCGGCGTTGCTCGAGCGCCTTGGGCATGCCGTTCAACAGCGAGTCAATAGCGGCATCAACGAGATGCTCGAGTTCCGCCTGATCGCCCGCTCGCAACCGGTTCGCCAAGCCCAGTTCCGCGATGCCGTGAACTCCGCTCCAAACGAGTTCCCCGGCAGTCTCCGCGGATTCCGCGCCCAGTTCGCCACACGCAACGATCAACTGGGACAGCAAGCGCAGCGATTCGGAGTACGCTTCAACATACTCTTCGTACGCCTGGCGATCGAAATTTGAATGAAACATCACCGCGAAGCGCGCCGGGTTCTCGAACGCGAAGGCCAGATACGCTCGTGACGCGCCGCGAAGCTTCGCAGCCGGGTCGAGGTCGCCGGCAAGCGCCGCGGATAACCGCTCGTTCAGTTGATGAAAGCCTTCCGTCGCCAGCGATGCGAAGACGTCTTCCTTCTTCTTGAAGTGACGGTATGGCGCATTGTGCGACACTCCAGCGCGGCGGGCAACCTCACGTAGAGTGAACGACCCGAGCCCGGTTTCGCCCACCAGCTTCAACGCGGCTCGCGCCAGGACAGCCTTCAGATTGCCGTGGTGGTACGGCTTTTTTTCTACCACGTCCAAAATAGTACCGAAAACATGTTGACAGGCGCAACATTCTGCCGCATGATGATGTTGACATCAGCCACATTCAAACAAAACCATGCTACTCACCATCGCGTTCGTACTGATTCTGTATCTGCTCTGGCGCGCCTCCACGCTGGCGTCGCAGCTTGCAACCGTTGAGCACAACTTGCGAGCGCTCGAACGGCGCATGCAGGAGGATGAGGTCCCGATCTTTGTTCCGACTGTGCAACCGCAAGCGCCGCCTCCATTGCCGCCAATAGAGGAACAATTGCAGCCTGTCGCTGTCGAACCGCAGCCGGCCATCCGTGCCGAAGAGATGGTTGCGGAACCGCCACCACTCCCGACACCTGTGGTCGAAGAAGAACAGTCTGCCCTTCCTGAGAAGCCGAACGTGTCATGGGAAGAGCGCATCGGCGGAAACCTGCTGAACAAGATCGGTGCAGTCATCCTCGTGATCGGCATTGCGCTGTTCCTCGGCTATTCGTTCGCCAGCATGGGCGCGCTCGGACGCGTCTGCACTGGGTTTGCAGTCAGCATCTCCATCCTGGCCGGAGGACTGTACCTCGAACGCAAAGACGACCTGCGGATCTTCGCACGAGGGCTGATCGCAACCGGATGGGCGGCCACCTATTTCACTTCCTATGCGATGTCCGCGATCGACGCCGCGAAGGTAATCGACAATCCCGCCATCGGACTGGCCGTGATGGCCGCCGTAGCCACCGCAATGGTGGCGCACTCGCTGCGCTATCGCGTCCAATCCCTGACGGCGCTTGCATACGGCTGCGTCTATGCCGCCCTGGGCCTCAGCGAACTCAACACAGCTGTGGTGCTGGCGTTGTTCCCGCTGGCGGGCAGCATGCTCTGGCTCGCCCGAAAGTTTGCGTGGAACCAGTTGACGCCGTTCGCCGCAGCAGCAACCTACGCCGTCTTCCTGTCACACGGCGACTCCGGCGCGTCCCTGTGGACCGTGCAAAGTCTGCTGATCGCCTTCTGGGTCCTGTTCGAAGCAGCGGATCTGCTCGCGCCTTCGCGGATGGCGTTCGCCATCAACGCCCTCGCCGGTTTGGGCGCCTCGGCGTACGCATGGCAGCACAAGGATCCCGAATCCATGTGGCTGTACTGCTGTGGCGCCGCAGCACTCTATCTGGCAACAACGTTGGTCCGCGCGTCCCGCAGGCAGGATTCATGGGCCTCGCTCTCGATCTCGGCGGTGCTGGCGGCACTGGGTATCTTTGCGCAGACCCACGGCTTGTGGACCGCCATTTTCCTGGCCGCGGAAGCCGAACTGCTGTTCCTCGCCGGACACCATCTCGAAGTCCCGGCGATCCGCATCCTTTCGTACCTCGCCTTCTTCGCTTCGCTTTCCAGCAGCGCACTGGCCACCGGCCAGTGGACTCCGGCTTTATTGGTCCACGCGGGGCTCTTTTACATCAACCGGAGGTTGCGCTCGAACGCGCGCTGGTTCGGATACGCCGCTTCCGCGCTGACTGCCGTGGCCATCGGAATCGAATGCCCATGGCGTTGGACCGCAGCGGCCTGGGTTGGATTCGCTCTCGTGCTCTTTGAAACCGGCGTGTGGAGGAGACTCGCAGAGTTCCGCTATCAGGCGTATGCGGTCGCCTCGCTGGGACTCGTCGCCTCCGCGGCGACCCGCTTGCATCCCGCATTCGTCGCGAATCACAAAAGCGCCTTCTTCACAGCCGCGGCGGCGCTGCTCTACGCCCTTCGCGCCACACGCGGATTGCACAGTCTCGTGGAACAAGAGCGTGCGGGCATCCGCACGGCCTGCGCGATCTTCGCTCCCCTGCTGATGGCAAACGCGTTGACGGGCGTGACTCCCGAACCCTGGTGGGGTGTCGCGTGGCTCGGCGCGGCGATCCTCCTAATGGAACTCGCGCTTCATGCCCTGCCCGCGGAACTGCTGCTGCCCGCCCTGGTTCTCGCAAGCGCCGGCGCCGGACATACGGTTCTGCAACTGCGATGGGACACGTTCGCCGCAAGCGGAGCCATCGCATTAATCGCTGCCCTGCGCCTGCTGTGGATCCGGCAGCCGTGGATTACGCTTCTGCGCGGATCGATGCTGGCTGTCGCGGGCGTATTCGGTTGGGCCGCGATGTGGCTTGGCGGAACTCCCCATGCGTGGATCCCGGTGATCGCCGCCGCTTGCGCCTATCTGTTCGCTGAAGCCGGGCGCGCCCTGAAAGCCCCCGACTTCGAATACGCGGGACATGGGTTATCTGCCTGTTCTGCCATGCTGGTGATCTTCATGCCGCCTGTACAGTGGCCCGCGCTGTTCGTCATCGCAACCCATGCCGCCTTCGCAGTTCGCTTCCGGATGATCGAATGGCATGGCTGGCCAGCCTTGACGATCTTCGCAATGTGGCTGCAGCAGACGGCCGGGAACAACGCTTCGGCGCCGCTCGCCCTGGCGGCTCTCGCGCTTCTCTATATCGCAGAACATCTCGAGATCCATGCGATGCGCTGGCAGGCGTACGTCGCATTCCTGCTGGCAACTGCGGCTTACGTCTGGACGGGATCCGACGCGGCACTCTGGGCTCGCGGCGTGACGGCTGCGACCCTTCTGCCGGCTACATTGTTCTCGTCCCGGAACCGGCAAAGCATCCGCACCCTATTCGCGGCGGGACTCGCATCCTGCACGGCAACGCTGCTCTATGAAGAAGCAAGCGGCGGCATGCTGTCCATCGCGTTGGGACTCGAGGGCATCGCGCTACTCGCCGCTGGATTCGCGGCAAAGGAACGCAGCCTTCGCCTCAGCGGGCTCGCGTTGCTGCTCCTCTGCACGATCAAGCTCTTCGCGTACGATCTCAGCGGGCTGGAGACCGTTTATCGAATCGCTTCATTCCTCTGCCTGGGCGTGATCCTGATGGCGGCCTCGTGGGCCTACACGAAGTTCAAGAGCCTGTTCTAGGCGAATACTTTCTCGATGACTTTGCCGCCGAAATCCGTGAGCTTCTCGTGGCGGCCGTTGTGGAGGTACCACAACTGATGTTGGTCGAGGCCGAGAGCGTGCAGAATCGTGGCGTGGAAATCGCGCATGTGATAGCGATCGCCCACGCCATAGAGTCCGAACTCGTCGGTCTCACCGATCGACTGGCCGCCTTTCACGCCGCCGCCCGCAAACCACATCGTGTACCCATGCGGATTGTGGTCGCGGCCATTGCCGGACTGCGAGTTCGGCAGACGTCCGAACTCGCTGCCCCAGATGACCAGGGTGGAATCGAGGAGTCCGCGAGACTTCAGATCCTGCAGCAACGCGGCAATCGGTTGATCGGTGAGGCCGCACATTTTCTCGTGATTCTGTTTCAGGTCCTTATGGGCGTCCCACTGGATGCTGACGGGACCTCCGCCGGAGAACAGTTGCACGAAACGCACGCCGCGCTCAACCAGACGACGCGCAAGCAGGCAGCGGGCGCCAAACTCGGCCGTGTGCTTCTGATCCAGGCCATACAACTTGCGCGTCGCTTCGGACTCCTTCGCGAGATCGACAGCTTCCGGCGCGTGTGACTGCATCCGAAACGCCAGTTCATACGAACTGATGCGCGCCGCCATCTCTGTGTCCGTCTCCTCGGTGTCGAGGTCATTCATCTTCTGCAGGAAGTCGAGCGTGCGGCGCTGGCGCTTCTCCGTCATTCCCTCCGGGATCCGCAAATTCAGCACCGGACTCGGACCGCTTCGCAGAATCGTTCCCTGGTGGACGGCGGGCAGAAAGCCGGAACCCCACATCGGAGTACCGCCCTCCGGCGTGCCCTCCGGTTGCGGCATCACAACGTATGCAGGCAGGTTCTCACTTGCGCTGCCGAGCCCGTAGGTGACCCATGACCCGACGCTCGGATAGCCCATCAGGATCCGCCCCGACTGCACCTGATACATCGCCGGCGCGTGCACCACGCTCTCGGTGTAGAAACTACGCACGAAGCAGATGTCGTCGACACACTTCGAGAGATGCGGATACAGGCTCGACACCGGCAGCCCCGACTGACCGTAGCGCTTGAACTCCCAGGGTGACGGGAGGATCGGCGTATCGCCGCTCGTAAACTGGCTGGTGATTTTTCCGAACCGCTCGGGCAACGGTTTGCCCGCCCACTTGACGAGTTCGGGCTTCGGATCGAAGGTATCCATCTGACTCGGGGCGCCGACCATGAATAGGAAGATCACCGATTTCGCCTTGCCAGCAAAATGCGGGGGCTTCGCCGCGAGCGGATTCACACGCATCTTGCCCGCCGCTCGAGCCTCTTTCTGCAGCATCGCTTCGAGCGCAACAGCCCCGAATCCATTAGCGGCCATGCGCAATACGTTTCGCCGGTTAAGGGACATAGACGAACTCATTTCTATTCAGCAGAGCGAGGCAGTAATCGGACAGCGTATTGTCGCCGCGCAGGAACTCGATCGACATCTTCTTTTCCTCCGGCGACGGCTTGCGCGCCATCGTCAACTGATACGACTTGTCGATCATGCAGTCGCGCTTGCCGGGGCCACATTCTTTCTCGAGCCTTGCGGCAAACAGCTTCGATTGCTCCTGCATGAATGCGCTGTTCATCAGCGTCAAAGCCTGCAAAGCGTGCGTACTGGTGGCGCGCATCGCACAGGACGACATCGTATCCGGCTGATCGAAGTTCGCGAACATGGGCAGCCGTACCGTGCGCTTGTTGAGCAGGTAAATGCTGCGCCGGAACATCTCGGTGCGATCTGCGGGCAACGGCCACAGATTGTCTTTTTCGTACTCGGTGAAGATCAGGTCGTAGACTTCAGGCTCGAGCGGCACACGAACACCGCGCCCGCCCATCTTCGGATTCAGAACGCCTGATGCCGACAGAATCGAATCGCGGATCGCTTCGCCCTCGAGCCTGCGGCGATTCATGCGCCAGTACAGTTTGTTGTCCGCGTCGACCTTCGCCTTCGCCGCGTCAAAGGCAGTGCTCTGGCGATAGGCCTGCGACAGGACCAGCATCCGGTCAATGGCCTTGATGTTCCAGCCGCGATCGATGAACTCGACGGCAAGCCAATCGAGCAGTTTCTGATTGGTCGGACGCGCGCCCAGTGTTCCGAAATCGTTCGGGGTTCCAACGATGCCGGTTCCGAAGCGGAACTGCCAGATGCGATTCACCATGACACGCGCCGTCAAAGGATGATCCTTCGACGTAAGCCACTGCGCGAGCGCGCTACGCCGTCCACCGGGAGTTTGCGGGAACGGCGACGTGGGATCCACCATCACCTGTGGTAATCCCGCTGGCACCACATCCAGCTTCATCTTGTGATCGCCGATCTTGAGGATGTGCGTTTCCGGCGCTTTTTCCGCGTTCGCCACCGCATAGGCGGCAGCGGACGGTTCCGGCGCATGCAGATCGATCTCATGCATTTGCTTCCGGATCTCGTAGCGTTTCGCTTTGAGATCCGCGGGCAGCATCGCGACCACTTCGTCCCACGCCGGCGTAATTTGATCTTTCGCTTCTTTCGCGAGCCGCTCCTGCTCGGGCGTGCGCTTCTCTTTCGGTGTCTCGTACGCAGCAAGATGCTCAGCGGAAATCGTCTTCTTCCGCTGCTCCATCAGGATTTGCTTGTACGGCTCGTCGATCGCCTTCACGGCATCCTTCAACGGCGCCAGTTTCGCCTCATGCGCTTTCACCGCATCCTGATACGCCTGCTGCGCTTCCTTTGACGCGTATGGCAGGTCCTTTCCGATTGTCGCCGCAAACACGGCCTGCAAACGATAGTGGTCGGACTGCGGAATCGGGTCGAACTTGTGATTGTGGCAGCGGGCGCATTGCACCGTCATGCCGAGCAGAGCTGAACCCGTGATGGTCGTCATCTCCGTCAGCACTTCCTGCCGGTTCATCTCTTCGTCCTGATTGCCGCCGACAATGTGCTCCGGACCAGCCCGCAGGAATCCCGTAGCAATCAACGCCTCATTGTTGCCGGGCCACAACTCGTCACCCGCCAACTGCTCCTGCAGGAACCGGTCATAGGGTTTGCCGTTGTTGAACGCATCGATCACATAGTCGCGATAGCGCCACGCGTGGGTGCGCTCCGCGTCCAATTCGAAACCGTTGGTGTCGGCGTAACGCACGACATCCAGCCAGCGCATGGCCCAGCGTTCGCCATACTGTTTCGACGCCATCAACCGGTCGACCAGTTTTTCGTAGGCATCCGGCGAGGTGTCTTTGACAAACGCCTCGACTTCAGAAGGCGAAGGAGGCAGCCCGGTCAAATCCAGCGTGACGCGACGAATGAATCTCTCTTTGGATACGGGAGGCGAAAATGCTAATCCTTTAGACTGCAGCGCCTCGAGCAGGAATGCGTCCACGGGATTGCGGGCGCCGCCGCGGACCTCGGGCACAACCGGACGCACGGGTTTCTGGTACGCCCAATATGCGCGCCGTTTGCCAATGAAAGCAGCGTCTTTCTCTACCAGCGTGGCTGCCGAAAACACAATTCCCGCGGAAGCAGCCAGTAGAAGGAGAGCCCTTCTGTACATGCAGATTAGTGTACTCTTTAGCCACGCATCCTGAGAGCCGCCAGCACGCGATCCGGCGTGAAGGGGATCTCACGCAGGCGCACGCCCGTTGCGTCGAACACCGCATTCGCGACAGCGGCGGCAGACAGCGTAATCGTTGACTCGCCCGCGCCCATGTGCGGTTTGTCCGGCCGGTTGACGAGGACGGTTTCCATCTTCGGGATCCGGTCGCCGAAGCGGAAGACTCGATACCTGCGCCAATCGGCGCTGCGAACCGCACGTGCGTCCCAGGTGAGTTCCTCGAACAATGCGCGACTCACGCCGTGCAAGACTCCGCCTTCGAGTTGATGCGCGAATCCATCGGGGTTCGACACGGGACCCGAATCGCCGCTCGACACCAGACGCGTGACGTGGATCCGGCCGGTCGCCTGATCCACCTCGACTTCCGCAACAAGCGCGCAGTATCCGTTGTCGCCTTCGTACAACACGCAGGACGCGCCGCGGCCGGTCACGACGCCAGAGCGTGGATTTCCGGGTTTCGGAGAGGTCCGCGTCTGCCATCCCGCAGCCTTCGCCGCTGCCTTTAAGACATCGATCAATCGCGGATCCCGCAAGTGACGCAATCGGTACTCGATCGGATCGGCGCCCACCGCCGCGGCAATCTCCTCGACAAAGCTTTCATGGGCGAACGTATTCTGCAGCCGGTTGGGCGATCGCAGAGGGCCCGTATACAAGGGAGATTGGACCGTATGCGTCAGCACACGTTCGCTGCGGACGGTCCCCGTGCCAAACGCCTCTGTACCGATGACGCCTGCACAATACGAGGCGGAACTATTGCCGTTGTTCCGAAACGCTGTCGGCGTGTTTCCGGCAGATGGCGTCACAGGCGGCGGCGCGAAGCCAACGAGTCCACCGGTGATGACATTGCCTGGTGAACCAGCATTGGGACGTCCACCCATCGATAGGGTCCACGCTTCGTAATCCCAAACCGTGATGTTGCCCTGCTCGTCGAGGCCGGCGCGAACATCCATCGTGAACGCAGGTCCGTAACTTTCGCCGCCCAGATTCTCTACCGCGCGCGTGAACTGCACGCGAACCGGTTTACCAACCACTTGCGACAGGATCGCGGCATCGTACGCAACGGTGTCTGCGCCGTTCAATCCATAGCACCCGGAACCTTCGACATAGATCACACGGATCGAGGTGTTCGGCATCCCCAGGATCTTCGCAACGCTGTCGCGCTGCGGATACACGCCCTGGGACGCGCACCAGATCGTTGCGGCGTCCGGCTTCACGTCCGCTACGGCGCACGACGTCCCCATGGATCCGTGCATTTGATACGGATGCTTGTACGTCGCACGAATCACGCGCGACGCTTTCCCGAGGTTCACGTCAACGTCCGGGGTACGAACTGTGAACACATCTCGCGATGGCTGCTTGCGCATCCAATCGTAGAGTTCGGATTGCGCGGGCAGCGGCGGAGGCGCCGACCATGTCACCTTCAACGCTTGCGACGCTTTCAACGCGTGCCACTCTTTGTCCGCAACCACACCGACGAAGTCCTGCTTGACGACCACCTGCGGATTCCCGGCCAAACCTTTCACCGAATCCCGGTCGATGCTCACAAGCTTCGAGCCGGGAAGCGGCGGCCGGATCACCTTGCCATGTAGCATCCCGGGTACGCGAACATTCTGGATGTACTCGAACTGCCCAGTCACCTTCGGCGGAATGTCCAACCGGCGAACGGACTTGCCGAGCACCTGATACGTTCGTGGATCCTTCGGAACAGCCCGCGGATTCAGCGCGAGTTCGAACTGTCGCCCGCCAACCAGCTTGCCGTAGCTGATGCTCCTGCTCCGATCCGCAGCAACGAACACGACGCCGTCCGTAACGCGAAGGTCCGTCACCGGGACATTCAACTGCCGGCTCGCCATTTGTAGCAGCGCCTCACGCGCCGTCGCCAGCGCCTGCCGCAACGCACTTCGGCCGAACTGCGCTGGATGCCCCTGGCTGCCGGAACTCACGCCCTGATCGGGGGTCCGCGAGGTGTCGCAGATCACCGACGAGACACGCGCGAACGGAACGTCCAACTCTTCGGCGACCAACTGATGTTGCACGGTTCGGAATCCCTGGCCGAAATCGCATTTACCTGCGTAGAATGTGACCTTCTCATCTGCTCCAATCACGAGCCAGGAATCCACTTGACCATTGGAGACAGAGGAGGCCCGGCGTTGTGGTTGTGCGCCGAGCCTCTCTTCTTCGAACAGACGAAAACCGACAATGAGCGCGCCGCCCGCAGTCTTGAGAAAGTCACGCCGCGCGCTCATCATCGATTACCCTCGCTCCTTCAACGCCGCGAGGACGCGCTCAGGCGTGAAGGGAACCTGCCGCAGCCGGGCGCCAGTTGCGTCGAACACCGCGTTACAGATCGCGGAAGCCGAGAGAGTGATTGCCGATTCACCCGCTCCCATCTGCTGTTTGTCCTTGCGATCCACCAGCACAGCCTGGATCTCCGGAATCGCGTCGCCAAACTGGAAGGATTTATAGCGCTTCCAGTCGATCGTCCGCAGACCGTTGGCATCCCAGGTGACTTCCTCCCGCAAAGCGCGGCCGGAGCCCTGCAGCGCGCCGCCCTCGAGTTGGTTCGCGAAGCCGTTGGGATTCGACAAAGGACCCGAGTCCCCGGCAACCACGATGCGCTTGAGGTTGATCACGCCCGTTGCCTGATCCACTTCAACTTCCACAACCATGGCCGAGTACCCGTTATTACCTTCATACAGAAGGCAGGAAACACCGCGTCCCGTCACGACTCCGGCCTTCGCGTTGCCGGGTTTGGGCGACGGCCGATTGTCCCATCCGTACGCCTCCGCGGCCGCCTTCAAGACGTTGATCAGACGCTCATCGGCGAGATGCCGTAAGCGATATTCCACCGGATCCGCCTTCACGGATGCGGCGATTTCATCCATGAAGCTCTCGTGAGCGAACGTATTCTGCAGGCGGTTCGGCGAGCGCAGCGGCCCGGTGAAGAACGGCGACTCGATCGTGTGCGTCAACACGCGTTCGCTGCGGACAGTTCCCGTGCCGTTCGCCGTGGAACCGATCAATCCGGCGCCATAGGAACACGCCGTGTTGCCGTTGTTGCTGTACGTCGTTGGATTCGTCCCAGCGGCAGGCGTGAACGCCGGCGTTGGGAATCCAGCCAGAGCGCCGGTGATGATATTGCCGGGCGCCGCAGCAGTCGGGCGATTGCCTTTGGTCAGGGTCCATGCTTCGTAGTCCCAGACGGTGATGTTGCCCTTGTCGTCGAGACCCGCGCGGAGGTCCATCGTATACGCGGGACCGAAGCTTTCCGCGCCCGTCATTTCCGCAGCACGGGTAAACTGCACGCGCACCGGCTTGCCCACAGCCTGCGACAGAATCGCAGCATCGTAGGCAACGGTATCGGCGCCGTTCAAGCCATAGCAGCCGGATCCTTCCACGAAGATCACACGGATGTTCGTATTGGGGATGCCCAGGATCTGCGCAACGCTGTCCCGCTGCGGATACACGCCTTGCGACGCGCACCAGATGGTTGCGGTGTTGGACTTCACATCCGCAACCGCGCACGAGGTCCCGAGGGAACCGTGCTTTTGATACGGATGGAAGTAAGTCGCACGTACGACCTTTGCAGCCTTCGCAAGGTTATCGTCGACATCCGCCGTGCGAACCGTGTACGAATCCCGCACCGGTTGTTTGCGCATCCAGTTGTAGAAGTCGACCTGCGACGGCAATGCCGGGGCATCCGACCAGGTGACCTTCAGGGCATCAGCGGCCTGCACTGCATACCATTCTTTATCCGCGACAACGCCGACGAAGTCCTTCTTCACGACCACGCGGACATTACCCGGCAAACTGCTGACCGACCCCGCATCGTGACTGACGTACTTCGCGCCGGGCAGCGGCGGACGCACGACTTTTCCGTGCAACATGCCGGGAACCCGCACATGCTGGACATACTCGAATTGCCCCGTCACTTTCGTCGGCACATCGTAGCGCCCCACCGATTGACCGAGAATCGTGTAATTCCGCGGATCCTTCGGCACGGCGCGGGTGTTGACCGCGAGGCTGAACTGCTTGCTGCCGATCAACTTGCCGAAGCTCACGCCGTTGGCGTGTTCGTGATCGTGCATGGAATAGACAACGCCGTCTTCGATCATCAATTCATCGACGCCTACGTTCAACTGCTTCGACGCCATCTGCAGCAGCGCATCGCGCGCTGTCGCCAGCGCCTGCCGCAGAGCATTCGATCCGAACTGCGTCGGATGTCCCTGGCTGCCGGAACTCACACCCTGGTCTGGACACTGCGCCGTGTCGCAAATCACCATCGAAACCCGATCGATGGAAATGTTGAGTTCTTCCGCCACCAACTGATGCTGCACGGTTCGGAACCCCTGGCCGAAATCGCACTTGCCGGCGTAGGCCGTCACGGTTTCGTCCTGCGAGATCACGATCCAGGAATCCACTTGACCTGAATCGGTCCCTCGCAATTGCACATTGCCGTTACCGGATGTCTGCGCCCCGCCGGTTTTTTCGATCATCTGGAAGCCGATGACCAGCGCGCCCATGCCTTTCAGAAAACCGCGCCTGGAAAAACCGGCTTTCTCAAACTCGTGGAACTGCGAACGCTGATCGCTCATGCCTTCAAGCCCTCCGCGTAACGGCGAAGCGCCTTCACCATGCGATAGTGCGTATGGCAACGGCACAGCAAGCCTTCGAGTGCGGACGAGATTTCCGGCTCCGTTGCATTCGGATTCTCATCAATAAACGACTTGCCGTAGAGCATGATGCCGCTGATGCAGTATCCGCATTGAACGGCCTGTTCATCGATGAACGCCTGTTGGATCGGGTGCGGATTATCTACCGTCCCCAAGCCTTCGATCGTCATGATCGGTCCGGTCGCGTCGGACACGCGCGTGGTGCACGAACGAGTCGGATAGCCATCGAGCATGACAGTGCATGCGCCGCACTGCGCCAGTCCGCAGCCGAACTTCGGTCCGTTCAGCTTCAAATCTTCACTGAGCACGTAGAGCAGTGGTGTATTCGGATCATCGACGTCAACAGTCACTGTTTGACCATTGACGTTCAGGTCCATTTTTGCCATTGAGCAAGACCCCCTTCATGTAAAGAACGTTAATTCCAACTGACGGGCAAACTAACCAATGGGAGAGATGCTATGCCGTGCGAACTATCGTGTCAAGGGGGTTCTAGCCGATAACGCCGTCGAGGAGCACTCGATACATCTTCGACTTCGTTTCGACTCTTTGCTTGTAATCGGCGAGTTGGCGTTGCATGAGGTTCAACTCGTCGGCGAGATGGAGGCACGCAAGAACGGCAGCGCGAGTCGTGTCGATGCTGTGTCCGCCCTTGTCGGCGATTTCATGCATCAGGTTGTCGACCTTGTGCGCGAGCGCTTCGGCCTGTGCGGGGTTCTCCGCCAGCAGCGTGTACTGCTGGTGAAAAATCGTCACCCGTACCGGTTTTTTCTCCGGCTCCATATAAGTTCCAGACTAACAGGTTTGTCCCCGCCCGTCGCTATACTCGTAGCTATGCGACCCGCGCTCCTCGCCTGTACGGCGGCTCTGTGTCTTTGTGCCCAGGTTCCCGTGATGCCCCGGCAGGAGTTCGCCGAGCGGCGCGCAAAACTGCAAAAAGATCTCGACGGCGTGGTGGTTCTGTTTGGTTGGACCGAGAGCCCTGACGAGGTCTATCGCGTCTACCAGCACACATCTTTCTACTACCTGAGCGGCTTTGAGGAACCGGGCGCCATCCTGCTGATTACGCCGAAGTCCGAAACGCTCTTCGTACAGCCGCGCAACGAGCGCAAGGAGCGATACAACGGCAAGCGGGTGGCCGCTGCGGATCCGGACGCATCGCAGCGAACGGGCTTTCGCGAAGTGCTCGGTGTCGAGAAATTCGAATCCCGGCTGTCTAAGGCTCTGGAAGACGCCGGACCCATTTACGCGCTTCTCAGTGATCCCTCAACACCGAAACTGCGCATGCTCGCGCCGATGCGCGACGTGAAGGAGGCGTCGCCGCTCATCGCGAAACTGCGCATGGTGAAATCCGATGCGGAGGTTGCCGCAATTCGCTATGCGACCGACGTGTCGATGCGGGCGCATCTCACGACCTGGAAGCGGCTGCAGCCGGGGATTCACGAGTACAACGCCGCAGCCACGTTCACGCAGGTCATTAGTGACGCAGGCTGCGAACGTCACGCCTACGAACCGATCTTCGGGTCCGGACCCAACTCGACGGTGTTGCATTACGACGCAAATCGAAGAAAGATGGATCAGGGCGAGGTGATCGTGATCGACGCGGCGGCCAGTTGCGGCGGATACGCAAGCGACATCACTCGTTCTCTGCCGATCAGCGGCAAGTTCACCGAACGCCAGCGCCAGGTATACGAGGTCGTGCTGGGATCGCTGAAAGCAGCGACGGCCGCGATCAAGCCCGGCGTTACGCTCGCGGAAATGACGGCTATTGCCAAGAAGTACATGGACGATCACGGTGGCTTCGGCAAGTATTTTCTGCATGGCATCGGACACCACGTCGGCCTCGATGTCCACGACTTGTCGACCACAGAACCACTGAAACCCGGCGCAGTCGTCACGCTCGAACCCGGCATCTACATCACCGAAGAGAACCTCGGCATTCGCATCGAAGACGTCGTCCTCATCACGCCGCAGGGCGCGCAGGTATTGAGCGGCGCATTGCCCAAGGAGGCATCCGAAGTTGAAAAAGCGATGGCGCGCTAAACAGCTTTGGATCTACTCCGGCCTGCTCGCCGCGTGCCTCGCCGTCGCGTTGTTCACCGACTGGACTTCGTTCGCAACGCCCATCGACAACTACGCCTACGACCTCATCTATCGCACGTATCCACCGCGTGACTGGCCGCCTTCGTCCGCGATCCTCGCCATCGACGAGGCGACGTTGAACGCCAACGGCGGCGTGCGCAACCTGCGCGGCATCGTCGCGGACTCCCTCGATGCACTCGGACCCGCTAAGACGAAAGCGATCGCCATCGACGTGATTTTGCCCGATGCCGCGGATGCCGCGATCGACACCAAACTAGCTGACGCGATCGGCCGCGCCGGCAATGTGGTGCTTTCTTCGCAGCTCACCAATGGAACCTGGGAGGATCCGCTGCCGACCTTCCTCGAAAAAGCCAAGGCAATCGGCCACGTGCATCCGGAGGAGAACCATTCGGACGGCGTGGGACGCAAGGTCCCGCTCGAGTACGCCGCGAATCGCCAGCGCCGCTGGGCTCTGATGCTCGAGGCGTTTCGCCTCGGCCAGAACGCGCCGATCGTGGAGTCGACAGACGACGTCCAGGTCGGAGCCACCGTCATCCCGGCGTCGCGCGATGGGCAGGGACGCCTGATGTGGATCCGGCACCGCCCCGGCGGCATTCCGACCATCTCGCTGCAGGAAATCAAGACGAACCCAACGAAGCTCGACGCCTTCCGCGGCAAGACCGCGTTCATCGGCGTCACCGCCCTCGCCGGACGCCGCGATCAGGTGCTCTCGCCGGTCACCGGCGACTTCGTATCCGGCGTTGTGATTCACGCGCAGGCGTTCGAGACGCTGGCGCAAAACCGGTTCCTCACCAGCGCGTCGAACCTGAGCGTAGTCTCCGTCTGCCTGCTCGTGACCGTTTGCTGCGGCTGCATCTTCTTTTTCCTGTCCGGCTGGATCGCCTATGCCGCAGCCGCGCTGTTCGTCGGCGCGTCTCACTTCGTACCGGTCTTGTTCTTCCAGTCCGACATCGTGTTTCCCTTCTTTGCTGTCTTTGCTTCCGCCTGGCTCGCGGCTGTGACCGCGGCCAGTTACCAGCATTTCGGAGTCCGCAAGCAATTGCTCACGACTCAGAGTGAAAAGGAACGATACCAACAGGCGATCCAATGGGTCGCCCACGAAATGCGCTCGCCGTTGACGGCCATCCAGGGATCCTCGGAAATGATGGGCCGCTACGCGCTCAGTGAAGAACGCCGCAAGCAGATGGCCGGCATGATCCACGCGGAATCGAAGCGCATGGCCCGGATGATCCAAACCTTCCTCGACGTTGAGCGCCTGAGCGAAGGGCAAATGGAAATGAAGCGCGAACCCTTCGCCGTGGGCCCCGTCGTGGACCTCTGCCTGCAACGCGTCGCACCTCTCGCCGAACGCAAGAGCATCACCATCCACTGCGAGGAACCCGTGACAGGAGACCTGCTCGGCGACCGCGAATTGATGGAATACGCGATCTACAACCTGCTCACCAACGCGGTGAAGTACTCGCCCGCGGAAACGCACGTCTTCGTCACGGGCGCGCTGCGCCACCCGATGCTGCGCATCTCCGTCGCGGACCAGGGCATTGGCATGGAGAAGAAAGAAGTCGAGAACATCTTCCGCAAGTTTTACCGCACGGAGAAAGCCCAGAAGTCGGGCGAAGTGGGCACCGGCATCGGACTCTCGATCGTCGAACAGATTGTGACCCACCATGGTGGGAAAATAGAAGTGATCAGCACTCCTGGAAAAGGCTCGGTGTTCACCATCGTCGTGCCGCTGCACACGGCGCCGCCGGTGGCCGCATCGCCGGATAGCCCTGTGTCCCAGCGTGCCTGAGCTGGCAATATTGCATGCATATTCTTGTTGTCGAAGATGACGATTCCTTGCGGGCGATGATCGCCGAGATCCTCGCGCTCGAGGGTTACCAGGTGGACTGCGCCGCATCCACCTCAGCCGCGCGCCAACGTCTGGAACAGCGCACCTACCCGATCGTGATCTCCGATATCTATCTGGACGAGCGCACGGGACTCGACGTCCTGCGCGAGGTCAAGGAGCGGAATCCGCAAACGGCCGTGATCCTCATGTCGGGCCGCGGATCCATGGAAACGGTGATGGCCGCCACGCGCGGCGGCGCTTTTGATTACCTCGCCAAACCGTTCGATTCGATCGACGATCTCATCCAGGTCGTGAAACGCGCCGAAAGCTCTCTCGCCCGCGCCAGCGAGGACGCCGAGGTCGACTTCGACGACGTCCCGGAAACCGAGATGATCGGCGTGTCGCCGAAGATGATCGCGATCTACAAGCAGATCTCGCTCGCGGCGCCGGTCGACACCACGATTCTCATCGAAGGCGAAACCGGCACCGGCAAGGAACTCATCGCGCGCATGATCCACCGCATGAGCAGCCGCTCGACGCAGGCGTTCGTCCCGGTCGATTGCGGCGCCATCGCGCCCAGCCTGCTCGAGAGCGAACTGTTCGGAACCTTGAAGGGCGCCTACACGGGCGCGGACCGCGACCGCATCGGCGTATTCGAATCCGCGGACAAGGGCACGGTATTCCTCGATGAAATCGGCGACATCGACCATGGCTTTCAATTGAAGCTCCTGCGCTTTTTGCAGGAACGCGAGATCCGCCCGCTCGGCGCCACGCGCGCGCGGAAACTCGATGTCCGCATCATCGCCGCGACCAACAAGGACATCCCCAAGCTGGTCGAAGAGGGCAAGTTCCGCGAGGATCTGTGGTTCCGCATGAACGT
>CAZVKC010000079.1:23306-24487 GCA_964627455.1 uncultured Solibacteraceae bacterium
GAACTGATGGACTCGCGCGCGAGCGAGAACGGCGGCGAGACGCTCGCCGAAACCGAAGCCGATCAGATCCGCCGCGTGATGGCGGCCTGTCAAAACAACAAGTCGCGCGCGGCCAAGGTGCTTGGCATCGAGCGCAAGACTCTGTACCGCAAACTCGAGCGAATGGGTCTCGGCTAACCCGGGGACCTGCGATAAGCTGGAGCGCATGTTGCTCCCGTCGCTATTGCTCGCGCTCATCACAGCCGCCACCGAACCAGGCGCGGAAATCCACGTCTGGCCGAATGGTGTGGCGCCGGGTTCCGAAGGCAAAACCAGCATCACCGAAGCCGTGCGCGTCACCGATGCCGGGGACCGAGTGATTTCGAGCGTCCACAAGCCGTCGATCACACCATACCTGCCCGCTGCGAAATCCACGACACCAATCGCCGCCGTGATCATCGCACCTGGCGGCGGCCATCGCGAACTCTGGTCCACGCACGAAGGGCACAACATCGCCCGCTGGCTCAGCGATCATGGGGTCGCCGCGTTCGTGCTGAAGTACCGGCTCGCGCGCGAGAAGGATTCCACCTACACAATCGAAGGTCACGCGTATGCCGATACGCGACAGGCCATCCTGCTGGTTCGCAAGCGCGCGGCCGAATGGAACATCAATCCTGGCCGCGTCGGCGTGATGGGATTTTCGGCAGGAGGCGAACTCGCGGCGCTGGCCGCCATGCGCTACGAATCCGCCGACGACCGCCCCTCCTTCCAGGCCTTGATTTACCCGGCGATCCCCAAAGATCCCAGGCTGTCGAAAGATACGCCGCCGGCCTTTCTTGCGTGCGGGGAGAACGATCGACAGAACATCTCGCAGGGACTTCCGGAACTTTATCTCGCCATGAAGAAGGCTGGAGCGTCAGCCGAATTGCACGTGTACGCCGGAGTCGGACACGGTTTTGGAATCCGCACTACACTCAAAGGCCCCGTCGCAGGCTGGCTGGAACGATTCCACGAATGGCTCGCCCGGCAGCAGTAACATCAAAGAATACCGTGCCGTCTCTATCGTTTCCAGGATTACGGATGCCCTTCAGCCAAACTCTGTCCGTTGGCCTCGCGATCGGTGTGCTTGCACTGGCAGCGCCGGCGCCGCCCGATGCGAAGTTCGATCAACTCATCAAACCAGTCTTCGCCAAAAGCTGCGC
>CAZVKC010000079.1:24587-33039 GCA_964627455.1 uncultured Solibacteraceae bacterium
CTGCTTGCTGTCGACTTCCGCGCCGAGAAGGACTTCCCTTCCGACGATTCCGGCCACGGCTTCGACAACATCGGCGACGTGCTCACCATCTCGCCGATGCTGATGGAAAAGTACCTGCGCGCCGCCGAACGCATCGCCTCACGCGCCATTGGCGGCGATCCTCTACCAAAGAAACCCGTCGAAGCCGAGTATCACTCGAAAGAAAAGGCGATCCGCCGCATCGATCGCAGCACCATCGAGGCGACGCATCGCATCGACTGGGATGGCGAATACATCATCCGCATCGGCCTGCCCGGCGAACGCTCCGCCGATTCTACGCCCGTCAAAATGGGCTTCTGGATGGACGGCAAGCTCCTGCATACGATGAGCGTCGAAACCAAGCCGTCGAAACTGGTCTACTTCAATCCGTACTCCGAAGAAGAGTTCCGCCTCGTGCTGCCCGAAGGAGACCACGTCTTCCGCGCGGGCTTCATCGACGATCCGTTCGTCAAGACGCTCTCCGACAAAGACGCCTATTCGGACAAGAAGAACAAGTTCCTGAACATGATCAAGTTCGTCGGACCTTTCCCGGCGAATGTTGAGAAAGCCAGCCGCAAGAAGATCCTCATCTGTGATCCGAACAAAGGCGGCAATGCGTGCGTCGACCAGATCCTTACCAAGCTCGCGCATCGCGCCTTCCGCCGCCCGGTCACACGCGCTGAGATCGCCGGTCTGATGAAGTTCGTGCAACTCGCGAAGGCCGACGGCCAGAGCACGGAACAAGGACTGCAACTCGCGATCCAGGCAATCCTCGTGTCGCCGCACTTCCTCTTCCGCATTGAGCGGGACCCGGCGGGCGACCCACTGAAAGCGCATCCCGTCACCGAACTCGAACTCGCCTCGCGCCTCAGCTACTTCCTCTGGAGTTCGATGCCGGATGACGAACTGCTGGGTCTCGCAGAAGCCGGCAAGCTCCGCGCGTCGATGGAACCGCAGATCAAGCGCATGCTCACGGATCCCAAAGCTGCCGCCTTTGCAGCGAACTTTGCAGGCCAGTGGCTCGAGACCCGCAACCTCGACAGCGTGAAGCCCGATCCGGTGAAGTTCCCCGAGTGGGGTCCGGAACTGCGCGAAGCGATGCGCATGGAAACCAATCTCTTCTTTGAGAACATGCTGCGCGAGAACCGCCCGCTGGTCGAATTCATCGACGCCCGCTACACGTTCCTCAATGAGCGCCTGGCGAAGCACTACGGGATCGAAGGAATCACCGGCGGTGACTTCCGCCGTGTGGAACTCGCCACCGACCAACGCGGCGGTGTTCTCAGCCACGCGAGTGTCCTCACTGTGTCGAGCTATCCGACGCGAACCTCGCCCGTGATCCGCGGCAAGTACATCCTGCAGAATGTGATGGGCGTGCCGCCGCCGGTTCCGCCGCCGGATGTCCCAACGCTCAATGAAGAAGCCGTCGGCACCTCCGCATCGCTGCGCAAGCAGATGGAACAGCACCGGGCGAACCCAACCTGCGCATCGTGCCACAACCGCATGGACACGCTCGGTTTCGGACTCGAGAATTACGACGCCATCGGACGCTGGCGCACGATGGACGGCAAGTTCCCCATCGATGTGTCGGGCGCGTTTCCGAATGGCAAGTCCTTCGATACGCCCGCGAAGATGCGCGTGTTGCTGCGCGACGACATTCCGGAGTTCGCGCGCTGCATCACCGAAAAAATGTTGACCTACGCGCTCGGGCGGGGTCTCGAAAAGTACGACCGAAGGACGATAGAATCGATAACCAGGAAGCTGGCGGCGGAAAACTATCCATTCCAGACGCTTGTTTTCGAAATCGCGCGCAGCCTGCCGTTCCAGTCACGGCGCGGCGAAGCACAGCAGACGCAGCAAAAGTCCAAGTTGGAGACTGCCACGGTACAAAGATGATCACTCGTAAAGCTCTGCCCAGAAGATCGTTCCTCCGCGGACTCGGCGCCGCGATCGCGCTGCCCGCGCTGGACTCGATGACGCCGGCGTTTGCCGGTCCGTCGGCCTCCAAGGCGCCCGTGCGCATGGGTTTCGTGTACGTGCCCAACGGCATGGACATTCGCAACTGGAACATCGACTACGAAGGCAAACTCGGCGCGCTATCGCGCATCATGAAGCCGCTCGAGCCGCACCGCGAGGACATCACCGTGTTGTCGAACCTGACGCACAACAACGGCCGCGCGCTGCTCGACGGACCCGGCGATCACGGGCGCTGCTGCGGTTCGTACCTCACAGGCATTCAGCCCAGGAAGTCGATGGCGGACATCCACGCCGGCATCTCGTGCGATCAGATTGTCGCCAACCAGATCGGGAACCAGACCCGCTTCCCGTCGCTCGAACTCGGCATGGAAGATTCACGCCAGGCCGGCGATTGCGACTCGGGATATTCGTGCGCCTATACGAACAACCTCGCGTGGCGCAGCGAGACGCAACCGCTGCCGCCCGTGCTCGATCCGCGCGCGATGTTCGAGCGTCTGTTCGGCGCCGACGCAGGATTGAGTCCCGAAGAACGCGCCCGCCGCAATCGATACCGCCGCTCGATCCTCGACTTCGTTTCTGACGACACTCGCAAACTGCAGCGCGATCTCGGCCCCACCGATCGCCGCAAGCTCGACGAGTATCTTTCGTCGATCCGCGAAATCGAGCGCATGATCGAACGCGCCGAAAAGGACAACGCACACGTGGATCCCGGCATGCCTCAACCCTACGGCGTCCCCGCGGATTTCGCCGAGCACTTCAAGCTGATGACGGACATGTTGACCGTTGCGCTGCAATCCGACATGACGCGCGTCTTCACGTTCCTGGTCACGCGCGAAGGCACGTCGCGTTCCTACCGTGAAATCGGCATCGCTGACGGCCACCACCCGCTAACGCACCACCGCAACGATCCCGCGTTGATGGAAAAGGTGTCGCAGATCAATACCTATCACGTGAAACAGTTCGCGGGCTGGGTGGAGAAGTTGAAGTCCATCAAGGAAGGCGACGGCTCGCTGCTCGACAATTGCATGATCGTTTACGGCGCGGGACTCACAGACGGCAACAAGCACAATCACGAAGACCTGCCGACGATCATGGTGGGCCGCGGCGGCGGACTCATCCGGCCGGGCTACCGGCGTGTGTATCGCCGCGAGACGCCGATGTCGAATCTCTTCCTCACGATGATGGACCGTATGAACGTCCGCATCGAGAACTTCGGGGATTCCACCGGCCGGCTCAACGGACTGGACCTCGCCTGACATGCAGCTTGGCTCGAAACCGCCGGTCGGCGTCATTATCGATACCGACTTCGGCAACCGGATCGACGACGCACTCGCGCTCGCTGTGCTGTATGGCTTGGACGGCAAGAACGAATGCCGCGTCGTATCGGTGACCATCAGCAAACCGAATCTGCGCGCCGCCGAGGCGGCCGAAGTGATCGGACGTTTTTACGCGGGCGCCGTGAGCGGCAACTTCGGGGCAGTCGGCCGGAACCTGCCCATCGGCTTGGCGGATCATGGTCCGAGGCCGGAAGACACCGCGATCCTCAAAGGGATCCTGGACTCGAAGAAGTACGAGCACGGTATCCACTCGCTCAACGACACGGCGGAACCGCATGCGGTCATGCGCAATGCGCTTACGGCGCAGTTTGACCAGAATGCGATCGTGATCTGCGCGGGTCCGGCAACCAATCTCGCGATGCTGCTCGACCTGCACGGCGCCAAGTCGTGGATCGAACGCAAGGCGCGATACCTCGTCATCATGGGCGGCGATTTCAGCGGATCCGGCAAGCCGGAATCTAACTTCGCAGCGGATGTGAAGGCCGCTCGCAAGGTGCTCGCCGAGTGGCCCACGGAGATCATCGTCGCGGGCTTCGAAATCGGCAGCGCACTTCCCTTCCCGGGCGCGAGTATCGAGAAGGATTTCGCCTGGTCGCAGGCGCATCCGGTGGTGGACGCGTATCGCGCGGCGGACACCATGCCGTACGACGCAGGCACGTGGGATGTCACCGCAGTCCTGCAAGCCGTCCGTCCCGGTGAGAAATACTTCAAGCTGTCGGATCCAGGAGTGATTCAGGTTGCCGATGACGGCGTGTCCACCTTCACCGCAAAATCGGGTGGCAAGCATCGCCACCTGATTGTCGATCCCGCGCAGAAGGATCGGGTTACGAAAGCGTTTGTGGAACTCGCCAGCGCGAAGCCCGTGGTCCGCGCGCCCCGTCGCCCAAGACCGGCGGCAGTGGCTGCACCCGAAGAAGCTAAACCTCCAGCAGCCGACAAAAAGCCACCGCAGTAACACAGGTCATCAGGCCGTACCCCCAACAGGCAATCATCCGGGAAAACCACTACGGGCAGAAGGGGTAATGGTTGGGACATTCCGGAGTGTCCCTTTACTAGGACCGCCAGTATGCTCGGAGGGCGTCGTTCAACACCTGCTTCAACGGCTTACTTGCAGACAACGCCAGCGCACGGCAATCTTCGTATTCCGGTGCCGCACCTGATTCCGTGACCTTCACGCGGACCTTGCCATAGCCGAGGTCCACTTCGACGATCTCGCGTGACCGCACGCGGCGCTCTGCCGTGTACATCCGCAGTCCGACAGTCGACGTCTCGGCGAACACGATCTCCGAAAGCTTCTCCTGATCCTCCGGCTTGCAGATCACGCGCAGCAGCGATGCGGGGCGGTTCTTCTTCATCTGCAGCGGCGTATACGATGCATCGAGCGCACCCGCGTCCATGAGGCGTTCGAGCGCGTAGCCCAACACCTCGCCGGTTGAGTCATCAATGTTCGCTTCCAGCACCGTCACCGTGGTCGCTTCGACCGCGCGTGTACGCTCCGCCAACACCACGCGCAACAGGTTCGCGTGTTCCGGAAAGTCTTTATCGCCCGCGCCGTAGCCGGACTTCAACACCTTTGCCGCGGGCATCGGGCCGAACGACGTCGCGAGCGCCGCCAGAATCGCCGCGCCAGTGGGTGTCGTCAATTCCGTCGCCGGACCCCGCGCATACACTGGCTTTCCTTCGAGCAACACCGCGGTCGCCGGCGCCGGAACCGGCATCACACCGTGCTCCGCCTTCACCGTGCCGGACCCCGTATTGATCGCCGAACTCGTCACTTCCGTGACCCCCAGCAGATCCAGCGCAACGCACGCGCCGACAATATCCGAGATGGAATCGACTGCGCCGACTTCGTGGAAATGCACTTTCTGAATCGGCACGCGGTGCACGAACGCCTCTGCCTCGCCCAACACGCGAAACACCTTCACTGCGTTTTCTTTGGCCGCATCGGACAGCGCGCCCCGCGCGATGATCGCTTCAATGTGCGACAGGTGGCGGTGCGCGTTGGTCTCCCCGCCCATCACCCGGAACTTGGTCGCGCCGATGCCGCGCCGCTTCACCGGTTCCGCCGTGTACGTCGCGCCGAGCGCCAGGCTATCGAGCGAGGCGATGATCGCCGATGCGTCCGCACCCGCGTCGATCAGCGCGCCGACGGTCATGTCGCCCGCGATGCCGGAGAAGGGGTCGAAGTGGCAGAGTCTCATTCTTCTTTGATTCTCGCGCACCGTCGATCTCTAACGCGAAAAAGGACCGCGCCCTTTTCGAGCAGCGGTCCTTCCGAGATCAATGTCTTGCGCCGTGTTTAGTTGCGCTTCTTGCCGTTGCGCGAATCTTCCGGCTTGCCCGAAAGGATGCGGGCGCGAGCTTCCATCTTCGCGGCGTCGCCCTTCTTCTTCATCTTCTTCAGCACGCCCGCGTAGTCATCGAGGACCTCGATGAGCAGCGGCGGCGGCGGATCGGCGGGATTTACCACCGGCTTCTTCGTCGTCGTCCAACCGCCTTTATCGAGGATCGAGATCGAAGTCTTGAAGAGGTTCTCTGCTTCGGTCACGCGTTCTTTCGAAGCCAACAAGCGGGCCAGGCCGACAAGGCTTGTCACGGTTTCGCTTTCCTGGGCGGACAGCAACTGACGGTAGAGCGGTTCCGCTTCCGTATCCTTGCCCTGGGCCGCATAAACCTCCGCGACCTTTTCAACATTCATGCGCGTCAGCGGATGCTCCGCCGTCGACGACTTCATTCGGATGAACAGCGCGCGCTCATACGCCTTGGCCGCTTCCGGATACTTCTTCTGGGCGTTGTACGCCGCACCAAGTTGATCGAGCACGGGCGCGATCGCCGGGTCCACCGGACCCAGGCTGCCTTCACGAACCGCCAGCGCACGGCGTAGAGCCGGTTCGGCCTGCTCATACCGCTGCCGCGTCAGATAGTAGGATCCCAGATTGTCTAGAGTCAGCGAGAGGTCCAGTGCGTTGCCGCCCGCCTTCTCGACCGTGCGCAACGCACGGATGAACGAACCCTCCGCCTCGGCGTCCTTGCCTTCCGCCGAATAGGAACGTCCCAGCAGATTCAAAGTCTCCGCCAGCATGAGAAGGTCGCTCGAACGTTGCTCCGCCGCTTTTTCACGAATGGAGAGCGCCCGGCGCAGATACTTGGAGGCATCCTCCGCCTTGTCCTGCGACAGGGCAGCACGAGCAAGATTCTCGAGCGCGGGAGCCAGTTCCTTGCTCTGCTTGCCGGCCGTCTGCTCGAGGATCTGCAGCGCACGGCGCCAGTAGTTCTCCGCCTGGCCGAATTTCATCTGCGCAAAGTTCACTCGCGCCAGTTGATGAATGTCCGGCACGATCTCCGCCGCGTTCAGGCCGAACGCGTGCTCCCGTTCCTCCAGCAACTTTGCCAGAATCGGCTCGGCTTCGGAATACCGGCTTTGCGCACAATAATATTCAGCCAGATCCCGGAATCCTTTCGCATATTGCGGGGAATCGGTCGGGCCGGTCTTAACCTTTTCATATGCGTCCCGAAGCGATTTTTCGTCGGGCTCAAATGCGGCATTCTGTGCCTGGACAGACGAGATGGCAAGCGCCAGAAGGAGCAGACAACTCTTGGACATGATCTACATTTGAATCGGCAAGTACCTCTCATGAGTTCACAGTGAAACCCTGGATTTTATGGACTTTCCACCTTTGTTGATCGGAGTTATAGACCCTCGAGTGCTGGTAAGCTAGAACCTGATCGATGGAAGGACTATACCAGAAGCTCAATCTTGGTAATCTTTCTTACAGTTGAATGAGGTGGCCCGGCAGATGGGTTGTGCACTAGAAGGCTTACTGGTTTTGGACTTCAGCCGAGCGGTGGCTGGTCCGTTCTGTGGAATGCTGCTCGGAGACCGCGGCGCGCGCGTTATCAAGATTGAAGATCCCAAAGGCGGCGACGAGTCCCGCGGCTGGGGTCCGGTCTATGCCGCGGGTGAGAGCGCGTACTTCCTGAGCCTGAACCGCAACAAGGAGTCCCTCGGCTTGGACCTGAAGTCGCCGGAAGCTCGTGCGTTTCTGGAAGAGGCGATCCCCAAGGCGGACATCCTCATCGAGAATTTCCGGCCGCAGGCGGCGGCACGGCTGGGACTGTCGTACGAGCAGACTCGGAAGAAGAATCCTCGCCTGATCCACGCGACCATTTCGGGGTTTGGAACCAAAGGGCCGGAAGCGGAGCGCCCCGGCTACGATCTGATCGTGCAGGCGATGAGCGGGTTGATGTACGCCAACCGGCACGAGGACGGGACGCCGCACCGCGTGGCGTTTCCGGTCACCGATATCCTGACCGGCCTGTACGCCAATCAGGCAATCCTGACCGCGCTGTTGAGCCGCGCGGCGAACGGCGGCGCCGGGCGGCACGTCGAGGTGGTTCTGATGGACTGTCTACAAGCAGCGTTGTGTTCGCTCGGCCCAATGTACCTGGTTTCGGGCGAGGAACCGGTGATCGGGTCGGCGATTGTTCCATATCATACTTTTAAATGTGCGGACGGGCGGGTCGTCATCGGCGCGCCCAACGAGCGGATCTGGGTTCGTTTCGCAAAAGCAGTGGACCGGGAGCGCTGGCTGACCGATCCGCGGTTTACCGTCAACCAGACGCGCGTCGACAACAAGCCGTTCGTGCTGCAGGAAATCCAGGATGCGGTGATCGGCATGACCCGCGCAGAGATTCTGGCGCTGCTCGACGATGCCGAGGTCCCCTGCGGGCCCATCCACACGGTCGCGGAAGCCTATGGATCCCCACGCGCCTATGTCGGGGAGTTCGATCATCCAACCGCCGGCAAGGTGAAGGTGTCGCGAAATCCGATCCGCGGCCTGGAAGAGGTCGCACCGATGCATCCCGCGCCGACGCTCGGACAGCACACCGACGCCATCCTGCGAGAGTTCGGACTCAAGAAGGACTAGCGGCGCAAGGCGCGATCGGCAGCCTGCACGCCGCGGCTTTGCGCCTCTTCGAAAATCGAGAAGCCGCTCAAATCAGAATTCGCGTAGTACAGCCCCGGCTCACCCTGGATCCAGCGGCGCCGCTCCTTTGAATTGAGGAACCCCGGAACCGGGCGCGCCATCGCGTGTCCCAGGCGCATGATGTCGATCCGC
>CAZVKC010000080.1:0-1445 GCA_964627455.1 uncultured Solibacteraceae bacterium
ACCAGCCTGGAAGCCAAGCTGTACCCCCCGAAACTGCCCAAGGCGCCGGTAGCCCCCGCGCCACCACCGCCCGCAACAGAAACGCAACCGGAACCCACGACTGTGGCGGCCCGATGTCCCACCTCCCCGGACTGGCAACAGGTCGACCAGGAGATGCAAAGCCATCAGTACATGACTCTCCAGTTGGCCTGGGAAGAGTACCGGCAGGCGCACCCGGACGGCTACAGTTACTCGCGCTTCTGCTATCACTGCCAGCAGTTGAAACGGCAGCAGGATCTGGTGCTGCGCCAGAATCAGCGATCCCACGAGATTGCGGTCCAGATGGGTTGGGCATTCTACCCAGCGATGTACTCGCGCTCTTCGTACTCGAACCAGTCGAAGTCCGCCGGGTGGCAGGACGACGCGAGGTCCTGGCAGCACATGCCGACGAAGGCGCCGGTGAAGTTCGGACTGCTTTGCGGTCCGGCTTCGTCCGAGAGGATGCTGGCGTCGAATTGCTGCGGCAGGCGCTGCCATTCTTCGGCAGCTCCGGCTGTGCGCCAGGAAAATCGCAGGCGCTCGAAATCGATGTCCGCGCGCAGTTCGATGGGCATCCCCGCGGGGATCGGGATTTCGGGCGTGAAGGAGTCGGGCTGGGCGTTGTCGGGATTCGAGGTCCACACTCGCAGATGTTTGCCGAGCGCTTCATCGAATGAAACGTAGAAGTAGTGGAACTTCGAGCCGTTGTAGTAGCAGACCAGTCCGGCCATGTGCTGGAAGTGTTCCGGCTCGAATTCGATCCGCGTGGTAATGGTGCAGCAGTGCGCCTGCAGGCGGCGCGCGACGAGCGACTGACGGAACATGCTGCCGATCGATTCCTTGCCGTAGAGACGCAGGTACCCGGGCCGGGCCGTGAGGCTGAACAACTCTTCGGGCCAGGGCGAACGCAGCCACTGGAAATCGAGGGGCAGTTGCGGATCCTCAAAGTCGTGGCGCGTTGGGGCAGAGGGAAACGGGTGCGGCGGAAGGCCGGGATCCGGAATTCCGGTGGACGGAACGCCCTCGCCGTCTTGGGTGTAGAGCCAGTCATCGTCACGCCATACCATCGGCTGGATCGCGGTTTCGCGGCCGAGGGGACAGCGTCCACGGTTGCGCAGCGGGCGGCCGCAGAGATAGACCATCCAAGGTTCCCCGGTCCGGGTTTCGACGAGGTCGGCGTGGCCGGCGCGCTGGAGTTCGACGTCGGGCCGGTGGCGCGCGGTGAGCACGTACTTGTTGGGATGCAGTTCGTAGGGGCCGGTGAGAGAGCGGGAGCGCGCGAGTGTAACGGCGTGTCCCCAGCCGGTGCCGCCTTCAGCGGTGATGAGGTAGTAGTAGCCGTTGCGCTTGTACAGGTGCGGCGCTTCGGTGAAACCGATGTCGGTGCCCTGGAAGATGTTGTAGCGCGGACCCACGAGTTTGCGGGC
>CAZVKC010000080.1:1545-32304 GCA_964627455.1 uncultured Solibacteraceae bacterium
CGGCCGTAGCGCTTCACGTCGGTGTAGAGCAGATAGTAGAGTCCATCGGACCAGGAGAGGCAAGGGGCCCAAACGCCGCAGGAATCCGGGTCGCCGAGCATGTTCAACTGCGACGGGCGGTTGAGCGGACGCGCGATGAGGCGCCAGTTGACGAGATCGCGCGAGTGGTGGATCTGCACGCCCGGGTACCACTCGAAGGTCGAGGTCGCGATGTAGTAGTCATCGCCGCGGCGCACGATGGACGGGTCGGGGTTGAAGCCCCGCAGAATGGGATTCTTCATGTCGTTTTGATTTCGCGAACGAGGATCCAGAGCAGGGCTGCGCCGATGAGGTCGAGTACGCCGAGGCAGACGAAGAACGGCGAGTAGCCAATGGTGTTGACCAGCGCGCCGATCGCCAGAGAGAAGATGAGCACGCCGGCATTGCCGAAGGTGCCGGCGAGGCCCGCGACGGTGGCGACTTCGTTGCGCGGGAAGAGATCGGAGGACATGGTGATGACTGTTACGGAGAGCGTCTGGTGCGCGAATCCGGCGAGGCTGAGCAGCGCCACGGCCGCGTACGGGTTCTCGACGAGGCCGGTGAACGCGACGCCCATCATCATGACGGCGCCCACGGTGAAGGCGGAGCGGCGGGCGTTGATGAGCGTCATGCCGGTGTGTTTCTGCAGCCACATGGCGAGCATGCCGCCGAAGACGCAGCCGAGATCCGCGGCGAGAAACGGCAGCCACGCAAAGAGCGCAATTTGTTTCAGGTCAAAATGGCGGACGCTGGTGAGGTACATCGGGAGCCAGAAGGTGAGCGTGCCCCAGGTCGGATCCGCCAGCAGTCGCGGAATGGCGATGCCCCAGAAATTGCGATGTCCGAGAATCCTGCCGACGGAGGGCTTGCCTGCGCCTCCGAGATGTTTCTCCTGGCCGGACTCGATGTGTTCCCGTTCGGCGTCCGTCAGCATGCGGTGCTTCGACGGCGATTCGTAAAACGCGAGCCACAGGATGACCCACAGCAGGCCGAGGCAACCGGTGACGACGAAGGCGGCCTGCCAGCTCCAGGTGAGGATCGCCCAGACGACGAGGGGCGGGGCGAGCATGGATCCGGCCGATGCACCGATGTTGTAGATGCCACCGGCGACGCCGCGCTCTTTGGCGGGAAACCACTCGGCAGTCGCTTTCATGCCGGACGGATTGGCAGAGCCTTCGGCGAAGCCGAGCAGGGCGCGGAGCCCGACCAGCATCTGCCAACTGGTCGCGAGTCCATGGGCCATGTTGATGAGCGACCAGGCGAAGGCGAAGATGGCGAGGCCTATGCGGAGTCCCAGGAGGTCGAGGATGTAGCCGACGAAGGGCTGCAGCATGATGGCGCCCTGAAACGCGCCGGTGATCCAGGAATACTGCTGCGCGCTGATCTGCAATTCCTTGAGGACCGTCGGAGCAGCGACCGAGAGCGTGCTGCGGGTCAGATAGTTGAGGATCGAGCCCGTCATGATCAGGGCGATCATGAACCATCTGAGATTCCGGATTTTCGGCATGTATTGAGAAACAGTATCACAAGGCCGAAACCTGCCAATCCGGACGCGAACCAGCGGATTAGCGGGTGTTTGCGGCGCCGACGACCTCGGCAGTGCGTTCGCGCTGATTGTCGGCGGCAGCCGCCTGGACGGTTGCGGCGGTGAGATCCTGCGCGCCGAATGTGATGCCGATCTTCTTCAGGAAGTCGTTGGGTCCCACGCCGCCGGCGAAGATCCACACGTAGTCGTTCGGCAGTTCGCGAATGACGCCGTCGACGTTGAGGATCACGCGATCGGGCGTGAACTCCACGGGCATCGAGTTGAAGATCACCTCGACCTTGTCTGAGCGTTGCGCCTCTTCAAGCCGCTGCGCGTTGCGTTCCTTGATGCGCTGGAACGCCTCGCGGCGGTAGGAGAGCGTCACGCGGTTGCCCTTCTGGATCGAGAGTCCGACGGCGGCTTCCACGGCGCTGTCGCCTCCGCCGACGACGAGGATGTTTTTGTTGATGTAGTGATCGGCCTCGATCAACCGGTACATGACCTTGGGGAGATCCTCGCCCTTCACGCCCAGCGTGCGAGGGACACCGTTGCGACCGAGCGCCAGAATCACGGCGTGCGACCGGTAGACCGCCTGTTGGGTCGTCACCGTGAAGACGCCGTCTTTTTCGTTGCGCGAGATATTCTCGACCGCTTCGTTGAGGCGGACACGGAAGTCGTCGCGCTGGCCGACCGTCGACCAGAACGAGAGGAGATGCTCCTTCGAGAGTTCGCCTTTGCGGAATGAGCCATACAGCGGGAACTCCACGGGATTCAGCATCACCATCTTCTGGCGCGGATACTTGGCGACCGTGCCGCCGATGGCGTCACGCTCGATGGTGAGGTAGTTGAGTTTCCGCTCGATGGCGCGCAGCGATGCGCTGATGCCTGCGGGTCCCGCGCCGATGATGAGGACGTCGTAGATGCCGGGGTCTGAAGAATGGGACAGCCGGCGGAGCGCGATGCGCTGAGCGATCGTATCGATGCATTCCCTACCCTGCCGGACGGCGTTGCGGATGAGCGCGAGCCCGCCGAGTTCGCCGGCAATGAACAGGTTCGGGATGTTGGTTTCGTTCTCAGGCGAGAGGTAAGGAAGGTCCGCGCTGACGCTCGCGCTCGCGGTGACGAGTTGGATGGCTCCGACCGGGCAGGCGTCCGCGCACTGGCCATGACCGATGCAGCGGTATGGCTTGACGACCGCAGCTTTGCCTCCGACCATCCCGAGGACCTGGCCTTCGGGACACACCGACGTGCAGCCCTGGCAGCCGATGCACTGCGTCACGTCGATGTGCGGATGCTGGCCCCGTGGACCGTCAGAGAACAGTTCGCCCTTTTGCGCGGCCTCTTTGGCTCGCTGCTCCTTTCTGTTCTGATGGCGCAGGTACAACGCCATCGGGATCAGCAGAGTGACCGCATAGAATCCGTAAAATAAGACTGCTTCGTGGATCATGAGTAGTATCCGAGCGCCGCTGCGACGCCAATATGAATGAAAACCAGCGCAACGAACGAGAGACTGAACGGCCGGTGAATCACGTGCCAGAGATGGAAGATCCGTTCGGCGCGGTCGAGAAACGCCATTCGCGCGTTGAGGCGCGACTGCCTGCGGACACTGGTGATCACGTCTTCCATGGCCTTGTTGTGCGAGGGCAGGAGACCGCCGCAGGTGAAAACCCACTCGACTCCGGAGGCGTGCAATAGCGCGCGTCCCCGCAGGCGGCTCACCAGGAACGGGCGAGAGAGATCGAGACGGATCATGGTCCAGAGAAGGGTCCACAGGCTCATGCTGCGCACCTGTTTGGGATCCGGCAAGTCGAAAAACGCTACGAGATCCTTTTCCTCGAAGAATGGTTGCTCGCGGAGGATCGCGGCATACTTGTCGATCTGGTCGCGGAGGTCGCCGAGGCTCAGGCGCGTGGAGTTCAGGCTACGCGGGATCTGCGCATAGACGTAACGGCCGATGAAGCCGCTCAACGCGACGATGATCATGATCCAGTAGGCGAGCCCCGCGAGTCCATGGGTGCGGAAGCCGGCGTGGAACGTAATGATGATGGGCGCGGTGACACCGGCCACGACGTGGAAATCCAGCCAGCGCCGCGTGCTGCCGATGCTGCCCAGCCACTTCCAGCGCTTGCGCAGCGGATACAGAAAGAGGACCCCAAACAGCATTACGCCGAGGATCCCGAGTTTCAGTCCCCAGGTCCCGCTCGAGCGCAGTTGGGGATGCAGCGGGGATAGCACGCGTTCCGCCGGGCCGGCGAGATAATACGGCCAGCCGATGTACGCCAGAGCGCCGATCAGGCCGGTGGCCGCCAGTATGGCCGCGCTCACACGCAACCGGTGCAGAAAACGTGAGGTCGCCTCGGGTACGGCTCGCTGGCTGCTGCGGACCGGCATCGGCGGCGATGACGCCGTCATCAATGGCATTTCGTGCACTCCGTGGGGGTTCCGCGGTAGATCGCGATCATTTTGCCGAGAACCTCTTTCTGTTCCTTGTGGCACTTCTGGCAGGCCACGCCGCGATGGGCACGGTCAAACGGGAATCTGGTGCGGTCATGATCGAAGTCCGCTTTGTTGGTCCACTTGGTCGGGGTATGGCACTGCGCGCAGTCTTCCACGGGTTCCGCGGCCAGGAACTGATTGCCGTGGACATCCTGGTGGCAGGAAAAACAGTGCGTGGGTGTTTCGCTGAAGCTGAGTTTCCGGGTGGACGCTCGGTCGTGACACTGGCGGCATTGCAGCGCTGCGTGCGACGCATCGAGCGGGAACTTCGCTTGTGCCGCGTGGTCGAACTTCGCGACGGTGGTCCACTGCTGCGTGCTGTGGCAGGTTTCACAGGATTGCTTTGTCTTATGCGGATCCGCATGGCAGGCCGTGCAGGTCGAGGAGGGAATGCGATAGTCGCGCGGTGGAACGGTTCGCGCAACGGCAGTGGAGGCGAGCGGAAGCGGCTTGTGACAGGCGGCGCATTCCACCGACACGTGCTTGCCTGTGAGATGGAATTTCGAATCCGTGGAGTGGCGCGCTGCGGTGAAGGTCGACTTGGCGAAGGCGTTCTGGGTATGGCATTGCCGGCAGTCGTTCTTCCACGGAGATCCGCTGAACTGGCCCGCGTGCTGATCGGCATGGCAATCGCGACAGAGGGTCTTCGCCGAGATGTACACGGCTGCTTTGCCCGCGGGCGTGTGGCAACGATCGCACGCGACGGTCGCGTGTTTCTCTTCAAGTGGAAACGCAGCCTTGCGATGGGCCGCACGATCGAATAGCGAAGGCTTGAATCCGGTTTCGGTATGGCACGCGCCGCAATCACCGCCGCCCAGCGACGCGAGCCGCTTCTGGAACTGGCCCTTATGCGGATCCTCGTGGCAATCCTGGCATCGCGCATGTGCGACCGGACGATTGAAGTTGCTGTCCTTGTGGCAACGAAGACAGGCGACGGTTGCGTGCTTTCCACGCAGATCGAACTTCGTCAACGCGTGATTGAATTTCGAAGCCGGGTGGTTCTTCTTCCAGCCTCCGGTGTCGTGACAGGACTCGCAACTTCCGCGGAACTTTGCATCCACGAATGCGCCCTGGTGCGGATCCTTGTGGCAGTTCTGGCAGCTTGCGAACTGGAGTCCCTTGTACTTCAGAGCCGACGCAGCGGCCCCGGCAGGCACGTGGCACTTCTGACAGGCGACGGCCTGATGCAGTCCGGTGAGCGCGAATGAGGTCTTCGAATGATTGAAGCCGTTCGCAGGCTTCCAAGCATCCTGCGAATGGCAGTTCGTGCACGCGGTCCCGAGTTGCCCCGCGTGACGGTCCTCGTGACAGGCGAGACATTCGCGGCCGAGTCCAAGGTAAGTGCGGTTCAGGTCTTTCTGTTTGAGTTCCTGGCGCGCCGCCGGAAGGACATGCTTTGCGTTGTGGCACTTGGCGCACTGCAACTGGCGGTGCTTGCCCTGCAGGACGAAGCCGGTTTGCGCGCCGTGGTCAAAGCCGTTCACTGTGAGACGCGTCAACGGCACGCGATCCCCCTGATGTTCGACGTGGCAGCGCGCACATTCCTTTTGACCGGCATTGTTGGTCTGGATGACGCGCGCATGCAGTCCCGTTCGCGCATCGATTCTGCGTTTGATCTCACCGTGGCAGTCGACGCATTTGAATCCGCGAGCGCCTGCGCCGAACTCGTGACACGATGCGCATTTCGTCACACCTTCGAGGTTCTGATGCGCCTTTGACAGCGGACCCGGCGAGATCTGCGCCAGCGCCAAATGGGCAGCGCAGAGGATGATCCCGCATAGCAGGACGCATCGCACGCGCCAACGCACCGATCTTTGAGCAGGAAGCTGTCCGGACACACGTCGACAAAGCCTTCTGATAGCGAGAGGGTTCGCCGGAGGTCCGGAAAATATAGGGTCAGAGAAGATTTCTACCTTACGTCAACTCAGGCATTTGAGATCCACAACCTTCGTAAACTTTCTTAGCCCGAAGCTATATTTTCTGAACGCGCGGTTACCCCAATAGGACTAAAGGGCTAGTTCGGTAGGCGTTTTACCTGTCCCCTGCCGGCAGCATTTGAAATGACCTTTGCATCGATTGTCCTGAGGACCCGGATGGCGATCCTGTTGTTGGGATTCGCCGCCACCCTTGCCTCCGCCGCGGCGCCGGAAAAGAGCTGTGCCGATTGCCACGCCACCATCCGTGGAGTGAGCGCCGCGAAAATCCCGCATGCGGATGGCGCCTTCGGATGTGACTCCTGCCACGTCGACCACATGAAATCAACGGATGCCTCGAAGTCCCGCTACAAGCTGCTGACGAGCGCGCCTGGAGAATTGTGCCAGACCTGTCACGCTGATTTGCTCGAAGGCAAAGAGTTCGCGCACGAACCTGCCAAGAAAGACTGCACGCTTTGCCATGATCCTCACGCGGCGGCCGCCAAACGGTTGCGGGCCGAATCGAACGCCCTGTGCCTGGAGTGTCATTCGACGAGCAACCAGGCGAGGTTCGAAGCGGACGCGCCCGTGCAGTTGTTCGGCGGCCAGGTGACGCTGGCGGCGAAACCCTTCGCGAATCTCCATCTGCTCGCGCTGAAGAATGATCGCGGACATCCGGTGTCGCATCATCCTGTGCAGCGCAAGGCCGATGCCGAATGGCCCGCCGTCAATTGCTCGACCTGCCACACGCCGCATGGCGCGAACGCATCCGCGTTGCTGACCACCAAAGAAAACGAAACCACGGCAGCGCTCTGCCAGAGGTGCCACAAGTGAGAATCGAACCCCGTCCTGCCCTGGCCGCAATCGCCATCCTGATCGTCAGCGTTCCGGCGCTGGCTGGCGACACCAAAGCCGCAAGTAATAAGAAGAGCGTTCCCGCGGCGGCGGCGACGCCGAATCCCGCGGATCTCATCTGGCCGCTACCGCCCGATCCGCCGCGGATCAAGTGGCTCGCCGAGTACGTCGACATGGCGAAGATCAAACCGGCGGCGAAGAACAAGAGCTGGGTCGAGAAGGTCACGGGCACGAAGACCGCCGAAGAGAAGCTGGAGCTTCGCAAGCCATACGGCATTACGACCGACTCACGCGGACGCATCTACATCGCGGATACGGAACGGAAGGTCGTGTTCCTGGTCGATCCCGTGGCGAAGATCATGGAACGCCGCGAAGGGAGCGGCCGCGCGCCGTTGACGATGCCGGTGGGACTGGCAGTCGACTCGCAGGACCGCCTCTTTGTTTCCGACGCCGCGCTGCACATCGTGGTCTGCTTCAATCCATCGGGCGAACCCGTGGCGCACTTTGGCAGCGCCTCGCTTGGACGTCCCGGCGGTATCGCGATCGACCGGGTCCGCAACCGGCTGTATGTTGCCGACGCCAAAGAGAACCGCATTGCGGTGTTCGACACGCGGTCCTTCGAGTTCCGGAATTATATCGGCGCGAAGAGCACGCCGGGCAAGCGGGAAAAGGGCAGGTTCGACGCGCCAACCAACGTCGCGGTGGATCGCGCGGGCAACATCTATGTCGCCGACACGTGGAATTGCCGCGTGCAGATCTTCGATGCGGACGGCAGATTCATTCGCGCATTCGGCACGCAAGGCGACCGGCCTGGAGAATTCATCCGTCCCAAGGGCATCGCGGTCGATTCCGAAGGGCACGTTTACGTGGCGGACGCCGAGTTCAACAATTTCCAGATTCTCACTCCCGACGGCAAGCCGTTGCTGGCAGTGGGGGCGCTCGGCTTCGCGCCGGGCCAATTCGCTCTGGTGGCGGGGCTGTACATCGATTCCCGCAACCAGATCTATACGACCGAGCAGTTCAGAGGACGGGTGCAAGTGTTCCAGTACATCTCGCAGCCGGAATCCGCGGAAAACAAGGGGGTGCCGTTACCAACGAAGAGATAAGACCACCAGATGCTGGCGCACGACACGCAAGGACGCGCGCCGGAACGACTACATGAAGAAGAGTTGAGAGGAGAATTACATGAAACAAAGGCTCATTCTAATGGGCGCGATGTTTGGACTGGCGATCCCCATGATGCAGAGCGCAAATCTGCCGAAGACAGGGCTCGCCGGCACCAAGCACGATGTGGGCGGAAACGGATGCAAATCCTGTCACGCTCCGCACAACGGCTCGGTGGCCAACGGAGGCACGCAAGGCACAGGTTTGATCCTGTTGTGGGCGCGTTCCTTTCCGGCGGCAGCCAATACATTCGGGGTCTACGATTCCAACACCATGAACAACAAGGCGGTGGAACTCGGCGGCAGCGCGTTGACCACGTCAACCGACGTCCGGATGTATTCGCTGTTGTGCCTGAGCTGTCACGACGGTGTAACGTCGACCTTCTCGCCGGCCATGCAGACCAAGAGCATGGTGGGTTCGAAGGCTTCGTTCGGCGGCGGGGCCTATGAGTCGCTTGGCCTGACCAACGACCATCCGGTCAACGTACCGCACGATCCGACGAAGGACACGGGGCTACAGGCGGTCGCGACCGTCAACTCCGCGATGCCGTTGTACGGATCGACCAACACGGTTCAGTGCTCCACCTGCCATGAACCGCATAACAACACCAACACGATGTTCCTGCGTATGAGCAACAACACGACGCTCTGTACGACTTGCCATCTGTAACCACAAACCGCGTTGCCGGTGGGATCGAACCGCAAGCAGTCCCGCCGGCGGCGCACCACCGGAGACCACGAAAGGAGTGTTCGCCATCTTGTCCCTGCCGCTGCTGCTGGTTCCGCACCGCCTGTTGCAAATCGCCGCGCCGCTGCTGCTCACCGCGACGGCCGCGCTGTTGAACGGGCAGAGCTTCGAACAACCGCTGCGGATCACCGGCATGTTCTCGACCGGTTTTTATACGACCAGCACGCGCGGGATCGCGGACCAGAGCGTCCGGTTCGTGCCCTTCGGCGCGAAGCTCGACATCAACGGCCACTTCATTTCGCCGGACTTCCTCAGCTTCTCCGCGGCGCCGGAAATGAACCTCGGGCCGCAGGCGAGCGAGGCCGGCTTCCAGGGCGGCAACGGCATTCGCTTCAAGGCGACGTTCCTTCGCAAACGGATTTTTCCGGTGACCTTCCGCTATTCCAATCTGCAGGTAGAGGACGTATATTTTGGAAGCCTCTCGCAGGTGTCTGCGTACAGCTTGCGGAACCGCACCAAGGACCTCGGCGTGACCTGGGAGTTCAATCCCAAAGGCCTGCCTTCGACGATCGTCGATTGGGGAACCGGTTCGGTGGACTCGAAGTCCGACATCGCGCTGGTGCCGGACTATGAATCGAAGATGCAGCACCTGAATATCGACACCAAGTACCAGAAGCTCGGCTGGGACCTGCAGGGTCTCGCGCACTGGGAAAACTACGACGCGGATCTCGTCGCACCCCTGAACGCCGGCTCGTACCGGTCATCGCTGCAACAGGACGTGCGACAAACACAGGGATCCGCGAACCGGTCGTTCTGGACGGATTCCGGCATCTATCTCACCGGCGGGGGCCAGACCACGTCCAGCGTGATCTACGGGCTGCCCATCAACCTGGATTCGCGCTTCGCGTCCGCCAACATGCGGCTGTTTCAGAAGCGCCGGTGGAAAGTCTCGTTGCGGGCTGGATATGCCTCGAACCTGTCGACGCAGTTCTTCGCGCAGGCGTTCGCCAACACGGCTGCCCCCGGCATTGTGGGACCCGATCCCGGTCTGATCGCGATCCTCAATCAGGAGATCGCAAACATCAATTTCAACGCGACCACCAACTACAACCTGGGCCGCGGATTCGGTTTGTACGGGATCTTCGACCAAAGCGACGTCATCTCATCCAGCCAGGCGAGTCCCCTGAACGCGAGTTACTTTTCGACTACGCTCGGCGGCACGTACACGGGCAACTTCCGCTGGGGCCGCGTCTCGGGACAATACGGCCGCGACTTCGGCAACGGCTCCATCACCGGCCAGTCGGGCACGATCCAGGGACAAACATATCTCTTCAACGCGCAGCACGGGCAGCCCGACAGCCTGTTGTTCGAAGGATCGGTTCACGGAACCAACCAGCGCATCGAGAACGCCATTCCGATCTTCAGCGACAATCTGTCGGTCGAAGGAAGCGTATCGCGACGCATCGGCGGCGGACTGCGCGGGCGCATCGGCGGCGGCTACCAGTGGGGATCGTTCCGCAATGGCGCGAACGAGTTCAATTCGGGAGGATACACGGCCCGCATCAGCGCCGATCATCCCCGCCTGCAGTTAGCCGCAGCGCTGAACAATATTCTGGGAAGTTCGCTGCCCGTCTACAGCCAGTTGCTGGGCGATGTCGCCCTCGGCGGACTACTTCTGCCGGCCCTTCGCATCATCCCCAGTGACTTCCGCGCGATGTCGTTTACGGCGCACTCCAACCCGATTCGACGGATGGAGGTTTCGGCCTCCTGGACCCGATCGCTCCAGCACCTCGACCGCATCCTCAACAACGACTTCGAACTGCTGGACATCCGGGTGTCGTACAAGTTCCGCAAGCTGGTCATCGATTCCGGCTACATTCGCGCCAATCAACTGTTCGCCAACTATCCGCAAATGCGCCGAGGACGTTTCTACATCCGCGTTTCCAGGAACGCACGCATCTTATGAAGACCCGATTCTGCCTACTGCTGTTGCTGCTCGCTGCCTCGCTCGCCTCTGCCGCGCCGACGACCACTTCTACGGCGACACGCGGCGGAACGGTCGAGTACTGGCGCACGATTCCGAGCGTGCGGGAATTCACCAAGCCCCGCAACATGTTCTCGAAAGTCTTCCAGTGGGTCGTTGGCCTCGCAGAGGACAAGCCGGAAATCACGCGTCCTTTTGCGACCACCTACGACAGCGTGGGACGCCTGCTCGTGGCGGATCCGGGCCAGCGCGGCATTCACATCTACGATGTCGAGAAACACAAGTATCAGTTCGTGAAGGGTCCGCGCGGCAAGACGCTGCAGTCGCCCATCGGCGTGGTGTGCGACGCGAAGGACAACTTTTATGTCACGGACTCGATGCGCGGGCAAATTTATGTCTTCGATCCCAAGGGCAAGTTCGTACGGATGATGGGCGGCGGGTTGCTGATGCGGCCGACCGGACTCGCAATCGACCGCGCGTCGCAACGGCTGTACCTCACCGACACGGCCCGCCATCAGGTGCTTTCGATGAGCATCGACGGGTCGCAGGTCCGCGAGATCGGGCGCCGCGGCGCCGGGCAGGGCGAGTTCAACTTCCCTTCCTCGCTCACCATCTCCGGAGGCCGGCTGCATGTCGTCGATTCGATGAACTTCCGGATCCAATCCTTTTCGCTCGACGGCAAATTCGTGAACATGTTCGGCAAACTGGGACGCCAGTCGGGGACGCTGAATCGTCCCAAAGGCATCGCTGCCGACACATTCGGCAACCTGTACGTCGTGGACGCGCTGTTCGAGACGGTCCAGATCTTCGATTCCGAAGGCCGCCTGCTGTACTATTTCGGATCGACCGGCACGAAGCCCGGCCAGTTTCAGCTTCCCACCGGCATCACGATCGACAACCGCAACGTGATCACGGTCGCGGATTCGTACAACGCGCGGGTCCAGGTCTTTCGATTCCGGGAGCGCAGTGAATGAAGCAACGCCTCGCATGGACGTTGCTCATCGCCGCCGCAATGTGCGCCGGCGCGGGACACAATGTGTCCGGCTCCAAGCACGACCTGACGGCGGGCGGCAGCGGATCTGTGAAATCCGCGGTGGGCGACGCCTGCCTGTTCTGCCATGCGCCGCACAATGTGGCGCCGAACATCACGCCCTTGTGGGACCACACGCTATCGACGCAGACCTACTCGACGTATTCGAGCACCACGTACAATTCGGGCGTGCAGACGCCGGGCGCGGGTTCGTCCAAGCTGTGCCTGAGTTGTCACGACGGAACGGTCGCTGTCGGGCAGACGACCGCGAAGGGCATCCTGGCGACCTCCGGAACCATGTCGCCTTCGGACGTCTTCGGCGCGAACCTCACGCTGGGACATCCCGTGAGCATGACGCCGGTGGACGACGGCCAACTCGTGACGTCGCTCTTCTCGGCGCCGCCGTCGACAAAGGATCCGGCGGTGAAACTCGTCAGCGGAAAAGTGGAGTGCGTCACCTGCCACGACCCGCACATCCAGAACATCGACGCCGCGGCGGGAATGTTCCTCGTGCGTTCGAATTCGCGCGGCGCGATGTGCCTCGCCTGCCACGAACCGGGCCGCCTGCAGCCCAACCAGCTTGCAGGCTGGACCACCGGCGCCCACGCCTCGGCAACCAACACGGTCCCGGCCAATGCGACGTTCGGCATGTACGGATCCGTCGGAAACAACGCCTGCTCGGCTTGTCACGGATCCCATAACAACGGATCGGCGCCGCGCAATCTGAAAGCCACCGAAGAGGCGACATGCTCTCCGTGCCATAGCGGCGCGAACGTCTCGCCGGGCTTGTACAACATCATGGGCGAGTTCACCAAGACGTACTCGCATCCGGTGACCACCGTGACGGGCGCACACGACGCCAAGGAGACGCTGCCCGTGAATACGACGCGCCACGCCGAATGCGCGGATTGCCACAATTCGCACACCGCTTATGCGCAGAGCGGCACAGCGGTAGCGCCGGCGATACAAGGCGCGATGGCGGGCGTCAGCGGTTACGATACGGCGGGCTCACAGATCCCTGCCAGCTACGAATTCCAGGTCTGCTACAAGTGCCACGCCGACAGCTCCAATAAACCGCTCAGCAGTGTCTACGGGCGCACGGCGCCGCGTTATCCGCAGGGTCCGATGCCCGCCGGCTATCCTGTGCAACCGCCGATGCCGCCGGATCAGTACAACATCCGGCTGAAGTTCGCGAGCCCCATCGGACACAACGTTGCCGGGTACAGCACCGTGACCACATCCAACACGACACTGCGGCCTTTCATGCTGAACGTCGACGGCGTCACGAGCAACACCAGCAGGCCTCTGACGACCTCGTCGATCATCTATTGCACCGATTGCCACAACAATAATCAGGCGCGGTCGTCGAACGGCACGGGTCCCAACGGGCCGCATGGATCCGCGTTCCCGCACCTGCTGCAGATGAACCTGTTTCAGGAACCGGCCGGCGGAGGCAGCAGCGGCGCCACGAATATGGCCGCGTTGTGCAGCAAGTGCCACAACCTGACGAACCTCAACAATATCCGGCCGCACGATCCGCACAAGACGTACAGTTGCTCGACCTGCCATGATCCGCACGGCGTGATCGGCGGCAGCGTCGCAACCAACCGCGGCATGGTCAACATGGATACCGCCGTGGCATCGAGGTCCACCACCTATTTCGGTTACTTCTACCGCGGCCTGACGACCGGACAACGCGGCTGTTATGTGACGTGCCATGGCAAGAACCACAACCCGTATACATATTAGGGTCGCAACCATACTTGCCGCCGCCTCGATCGCTATCGCGGCGCAACCGCTGCAATATCGCTATCAGCGCACCTACGGGTCGAAACACGGCATCCAGCCTCCGAAGATCCTCAATCGCAAGGCGGCAAAGGCTGCAGTCGGCGAAGCCGTCCATCCCTATGGACTCGGCTTTCCGGTGGCCGTGACCACCGACCTGCGCGGCCGCGTCTGGATAACGGACAGCGGGACGAACTCGGTGCACGTTTTCGGCGAAGAGGGGTTCTATCGCGAGATCCGGCGCACGCCCGACGGGGAGTTGCAGCAACCGGCCGGGATCGCGACCGACAGTTCCGGACATGTATACGTGGTCGATTCCTCGCTCGGCCAGGTGTTTGTGTTCGACGAGAAGGGCGAGTACGAACGCACACTCATCGGCAGGCGCGAGGGGCGGACTCTCAAGCGTCCCACGTGGATTGCCATCACGCGCAATCGCCGGACGCTGTATGTGGCGGATCCTGACAGCCGCGCTGTGTTCGCATTCAACCAGGAAGGCGAGGTCAACGGCGTCATCGCGATGCCGGCGGATCTCGGCGAGCCGGCTGCGTTGACGGTGGTTGACAACGACCTCTACGTGCTGGGACGGGGGCAGTCCGGCGCGCTCGTGTTTACCGCGACGGGGAATCCGCGTGGCGCGAGGAGCTGGGGGGAGATCCGGTATCCCACTGCGGTGGCCTGGGACGGGTCGCGCTTCGCGGTGGCGAATCCACGGTGGATGGTCGTCGAGATGTACAGCCCGGCCGGAGAAAGCCTGGGAGTTTTCGGGCAGACCGGCAGTGGACCTGATGAGGTACGGCGAATCGATTCCCTTTATATCGACGGCCAGGGGGCCGTGTACGTCGTGGATTCACGTGAAGGGAAAGTGCTGGTTTTCGGGGATCCCGCGGCGAAGCCGCACACTAACGAAAAACCCGAGGAACAACAACCCCGGTTTGCGACCGCGCATCACCTGCCTTGAGGTCCTTCCCGCTGGTGTTCGCACCAGATTTCCCGGCCAGAGGCCGGTCCTGTGTCTGATAACCGCGGTTTCTGTCGATCAAGTTGGAGCCGGCATTCGGGATCGAACCGAAGACCTTCTGATTACAAGTCAGATGCTCTACCAGCTGAGCTATGCCGGCCTGCGTCGATCTACTGAGGAAGGTACGAACTGGAGCGGGAGACGGGGATCGAACCCGCAACCAACAGCTTGGAAGGCTGTGACTCTACCATTGAGTTACTCCCGCCCGCTTCTCCACCAGTATACCCGATCCATACTGAAAAGATGAAGAGTCGCAGCCCGGAATCGTCTCCAGTTCCTCCGGGGCGGTGGACGCCATGGCAGACCACCCTTTACTGCGCGACCCTTTCGACCGCGCTCCTGCTGTGGAGCATCCTCCAATTCGAGGGATCCATCGCGGCCCGCTGCTGCGGCATTGCGATTCTCGGACTCTTCCTGCCGCTCGCCCACTCGAGGACCTGGCAACGCAGCCTCGCCGCCCTTGCCATCGTGATCCTCATCGCGGCCTTCGTGCCCACCCGTTCCGCACCCCAACCGCCCGTGCTGGCCGCGCTCGCGTTCCTGATCCTGACTCCCCGCGCGACGCCCATCCCGCAGGTGCTTGCCCTCGCCGCGATCGTCGCATCCCTGACGATGTCGCCTCCATCTCAATGGCCGTGGATCCTGATCGCCTTGCCTGTACTCATTCCGCCATCCTGGATCCCGGGGATCACACCGTCGAAGCAGGAACGCCTCTTCTACGACGGCCACTGCGGACTCTGCCACCACACCGTGCAGTTCATCCTCGCCGAAGACTATGAGGGAAGCCGCTTCCGCTTTGCGCCGCTCGATTCCGATACGTTCCGCAAAACGATCCCGGAGCAGACCCGACACGCGCTGCCGGACAGCGTGGTGGTGTGGATTCCGGAGCGTGAAGCCGCGCTCACGAGATCGGCGGCCGCGCTGCATGTGATGCGGCGCCTGGGAGGCTATTGGCGTGCACTCGCCGCCGTGGCCAGCCTCATTCCCGCATCCGTCCTCGACACCGCATACGACGCAATTGCCCGCGTACGAAAGCGCATCTTCGCCTCCCCGCAGGAAGCCTGTCCCCTCATGCCCAGGGAACTGCGCTCGCGATTTGATCTCTAATACTGCGGGACCACGTCGAGCACGCAGACTTCCGGCAATCCACGGTCCCGCAGCAGGTCGCGGACCTCGTCTACACGCTGCGAATACGCCGGGAACTCGACCACCGGACGGCGCGCGCCGCCGGGAGTGTGATTGATCTCCGGGTTGATCGGAAACGGCAGTTCCGCGATCGCCTCCAGGACCTCCTCCAAATGCCGCGCGTCCGCAGTGATGCGAACCAGCACCAGCTCGCCTTCCGGACCGCGTACGGGCGACGGCAACACACTGTCGACAACAACTTCGGAAGAATACATATCGCTGTTCACTCCCTCTCTCGTCACAAACGATGAAGGGCTTCAGCCGGAACAGTCAGCAAGGTCCTGAAAAGCAAAAACCCTTGCCGGCGAAATTGCCGCAAGGGTCAACCTTTGTGCAACCGTTCCGCCTTTAGCACTTTTTTACGTGGTTGCAAGTAGCTTGGACCCGAAGGTCCTAAATCACTCCACGTTCTGATCGAAGAATACCACCGGGCGTTGGGCGCTGCAATCCCCAAAATGCCGAAATGCCGATTTTCTCAGCCCGCCTGTGCGAATGGCTCGTCGAGATGCGACGTCACGGCGTCGAGCACCCGGTCGAAGTCGGATTCCGACAGAGGCTTGCGCAACACGTAGCCTTCGTCGGAAGCGAACGAATGTCCGATCTCGCCCTCGTCGAGCAGCAGAACGAACCCGTCGGTGTGCTCGCGAACCCTTTCGTAGAAGGTCAACCACGCAAAGCCGGGCATGCGCGCGGTGCACGCCACCATGTCGCACTTGACGCGTTGCACCAGGTCGATGGCTTCCTCGGCGGATCCGACCGGGATTGTGCGGTGCCCTTTCTGCGACATCCACATGACGAACGTGCGCTGCACGGCGAGGTCCGGTTCGATCACAATGGCCGTCATCCGCACCTCGGACTCGGCTGCCGGGCGAGACCGCGCACCCGCATTGCCGGCAGCAGATGCGGAAGATCCCGCGCCTGTCGCCGGTGCGGCCGCCTGTTGCTGCGCCCGCGGCAACTCGATCTCGATGCGAGCCTGCAGACCACCCTGCACGCGCTCGAAACGCACCTCACCACCGTGGCTCTGAATGATGCCGCGCAGCACCGCTAATCCTGCCGAACGTTCTTCCGAGTCCCCGGCGAACGGGTCGGGGAGATCATCCTGCGCCGGGAAATCGATATCCACCAATACCCGGCGGCCCAGGAGCGACGTGCCCACCGTGATGATCTTGCTTCCGCTCTCGGCGACCGCCCGCTCGGCGTACAACAGGATGTTCAGCACAACCTGCTCCAACTGGCCCTGCGCGCCGATCACGGGCACGGGATCGCGGCTCATGCGGTCCTGCAACTGAATGCCCGCGGACTTCCACTCGCGCTCGCGGAACTTCAACATCCCGCTGACCAGCGCATTCATCTCGACAGGCTTCGCCACGGCATCTTCATTGCGTCCGAAGGAAATCAACCGAGCGACGATCTCGGCGGCCTGCTGGGCCTCTGAAGCGAGCATCCGCAATTCGCGCTCACTGCACGACCCGCGGAACAGCAGCAGTTGCGACAAGGTCAACAGCGACTCGACCGGATTCCGCAGGTCGTTGACCACACCTGCGATCAATTGCCCGGTCGCCGCCAGTTTCTCGCTCTTGAACAATTGCTCGCGCACCGACCTCTGCTCGAGCGCGCGGAGCGCCGCGGCCACCTGGTTCGCGAGATGTTGCGCCGACGCCTGTTCTTCATGGTGGAAGTATCGAACACCGTCTTCGCGATACAGCAGCATCACACCCGCCGCATCGTCCTGCGCCAGCATGGGCAGGGCGAGGATCGAACGCGGCGCGTCGCCGGCATTTTCCTGCTTGAACAGATCGCTGCGGCGCACATCCGGAATACTGAGCGCGGATTTATTGCGGAAACAGCGCCCCAACGTTGCGTGCAGCGCGCCCTTGGGCTTGTCGAGACTGACCTGCGGCTCTTTCTGCCAGCCTTCCGGAGCAATGGACCGAATGGATCCGGCGCGAACAGCCTCGAGCGTACGCGTCTTCCGGTCATACAGGTAGAGCACGACTCCAGAAACACGAGCAGCCTCGGGGGCCACAGAACCGATCTTTTTGAGGATCTCGGCCATCGAACTCGCAGCCAGAATCTCTTCGCCCAACGCGTGCAGCGGCACGACGATGCGGCGCAGCGTGCGATTGCGCTGGTCGCGGACCCACCAGATGATCGCGAGCAAGGAGATTCCGCCGAATGCGCTGAGCAGCAGATAGAAGGGGAGCATCCCCGCCGCTTCAATGAGCATCACGCGATCCGGCGCGAGAAGGGTGATTTCGAAAAAGCGATCGTATGGCGGGAGGAGCGCGCGTTGCGTGACCACGCCATTGACGCGAACCCTTTCCCCTGCGCTGTGTGCTCGCAAACGCCGCTCTTCGTCGCGGCGAAGTTTCGGCAGAGCGACCCGCAGCGTGAGATTCCCGTCCGTGATGCGGATCCACTCGGAGGCTCCGTCGTCCCCCGAATCCACCACGCGGCCTTCGACTTCAACCGGAAGCGCCAGGTGACGAAACCCGGCGGCGTCGCCAAGCGACAACTGGCGGCTCCCAACGGGCTCGGAACTGCCGGTCTTGCGGATCGATGCGGCTTCCAGCACAGGCATACCGGCGTATCGAACGATCCGGCCGACGGCCTCGATACGATCGCCAGGGGCGAACTCCTGCACCTTCACCGAACCATCCGCCGCGCGCACGAGAATGCCGAAGTCCTCATCCGCGTCGCGCACTGGAAGCCAGAAAGCTTCGAGATTCCAGAATGCTTTTTCGCTGACCTGCCCTGCGATGCGAACCGTCTTTCCTTCAAAAGCCGGCAGGAAATCGGCTCCGGCACGGGACGTGGCCTGTTCAATGGGAATGAGCGGAACCTCGGACTCGGGTTCCTGCTGCTGTGCAAACAGCAAACCGCCGGCGGCCAGCACCGCCAGGACTAATCGTCGCGCAAAAAGTTTCGCCGCAGCCATTCGCTCAGCGCGGCGTCGCCAAAATCGCGAACCATGAACTCCACACCGTCGAGTTTCTCAGCGTGGGTGGCGATCCCGATTACCCGGGCGCCCGCCGCCTTCGCCGCCTGGACTCCAGTTGGCGAATCCTCGAACACGATGCAATGTTCCGGCGCGACTCCGATGAGTTCTGCCGCTCTAAGATATATATCGGGAAAAGGCTTCGGCCTCTGTACCTGCATCCCGTCGACGATTGCCTGGAAGTAGCCCTTCAGTTTGCCCTTAGCTAAGACGAACTCCGCATTCGCGGATTCGGCATTCGTCGCAACTGCCTTAGGTATTTCACCGTAGGCGGCAAGGAATTCGCGGACGCCCGGCACGAGGTACTGATCGAAGACAGGGTCCATCATCTCGCGGAACAACGCCTCTTTGGCGGCGCCATGGCGGAAGTTCTCTTCGGCCGTGATGCCCGTGCCCCAATAGTTCGCGACAATCTCGTCGTTGCGTTTGCCGTGCATGCGATCGGCGATGCCGTCGCTGTCGAGCCCATGCCGGTCCAAATACTCACGCCACGCCACGATGTGCATCGGCATGGAATCGATGATCACACCGTCCAGATCAAACAGGAAACCCTTCTTCACTTCGCTCCGATCCGCCAGAGTACCACGCGTTCCTGTAATCTGGTAGCGGCATTTATCGAAGGAGAGTCCCGTCCCTCTATGAAAACCTTCCTCAGAAAACAACTCCAGCAGCAGAAACGGTCCCGCCGCGGATTCCTGCAAATGGCCGCCGGCGTCGCAGCTGGAACGTTCTGGGCCAACGAAACGATCGAGGCCTATCAGAACAACGTCAACACGAAGTCCAACCCTTCGGACCTGAAGATCACCGATGTGCGCATCGCCACGCTCGTGCGTGCGCCGATGACGTGCCCGATCATCCGCATCGATACGAACCAGGGCATCTACGGACTTGGCGAGGTCCGCGACGGCGCGCATAAGAATTACGCGTTGTTCCTGAAGAGCCGGCTGATCGGCGAGAATCCCTGCAACGTCGACCGCATTTTCCGCAAGATCAAACAATTCGGATTCCACGCGCGGCAGGCCGGCGGCGTGTGCGGCATCGAGATGGCGCTGTGGGATCTGGCGGGCAAAGTGTACAACGTGCCCGTGTATCAAATGATGGGCGGCAAGTTCCGCGACAAGATCCGCTGCTATGCCGACACGACCGAATCGCCGGATCCGAAAGAGTACGGCAAGCGTTTGCGCGAGCGCGCCAATCAGGGCTTTACGTGGTTGAAGATGGACCTCGGCGTCGACCTCGTCGAGAAGATCCCGGGTTGCGTGACGCAGCCGATCGGGATGTCACGCCTGGAGCGCGCGAATACGCAGCACATGTTCACCGGCATCGAACTGACCGAGAAGGGCGCGAAGATGATGGCGGACTATGCGGGCGAGGTTCGCGCACAGGTCGGCTGGGAAACGCCGCTCTGCGCCGATCACTTCGGGCATATCGGCCTGAATTCGTGCATCAAACTCGGCAAGGCGCTGGAGCCGCACAATCTCGCCTGGGTGGAAGACATGATCCCGTGGCAGTACACGGACCTGTGGAAGAAGATCACCGACGCGATCGACATCCCGACGCTGACGGGCGAGGACATCTATCTGAAAGAGCCGTTCGTGGATCTGTGCAGGAACCACGCGGTGGACATCATTCATCCGGATCTCGCCTCGTCGGGCGGCATCCTCGAGACCAAGAAGATCGGCGACATGGCGCAGGAATACGGCGTGCCGATGGCGATGCACTTTGCCGGATCCCCGGTGTCGTGCATGGCGAACGTACATTGCGCCGCGGCAACGGAGAACTTCCTGGTGCTCGAGAATCACTCGGTGGACGTGCCGTGGTGGAACGACCTCGTGCACGGCATCGAGAAACCGATCGTCAACAAGGGATACATTACGGTGCCGAATGGTCCGGGGCTCGGCATCACGCTCAACGACGAGGTGATGAAGCAGCACCTGTCGCCTGAGGATCCGGGCTACTTCCTGCCGACGCCCGAGTGGGACAAGCAGCGCAGCCACGATCGTTTATGGAGTTGATGTGGAACGCTCCGCTGGTTGAGAGTGTGGCAGGGCGGGACTCAAGTCCCGCGCCCTCCTTCGCTGAAGCTTCGGCGGATAAACAGGCTGAAGCCTACACCACCACTGCGTGGCCGGGAGCTTAGCGTTGTTCCTGGACGTTCGCACGGCCCTGCTGCAGGGCACGAAACTACTCGAGGACTCCGCCGTCGACGCCCCGCGCCTGACGGCGGAGGTCCTGCTCGCGCACGCCATCGGATGCCGGCGCGAATGGCTGTTTGCGCACGCCACCGATGCGTTGCAGGAACTGTGGTGGATCCACTATGGCCGCTATCTGCACCAGCGCATGGGCGGCATGCCGACGCAGTACATCACGGGCAAGCAGGAGTTCCACGGGCGTGAGTTCCGGGTCACGCCGGATGTCCTCATTCCCCGCCCCGAAACCGAGCACCTCGTCGAAGCCGCAATTGCAAGGCTCAAACCCGGAGGCCGAGTGGCCGACATCGGGACCGGATCGGGCGCCATCGCCATCACGATCTCACTCGAAGCCGGTGGGATCCCGGTCATCGCGGCGGATCTCTCGCGGCCGGCCCTGGAGGTCGCGCGCAGCAACGCGCTCGCCCTGCAGGCAGCGCAAGTTACGTTCGTGCAGGCTGACCTTCTGGATCCGTTCGGCGATCGCTCGCTCCACCTGATCGTGTCGAATCCGCCGTACATTCCGCTCACCGAGGGCGAAGGACTGCAACGCGAGGTCCGCGACTTCGAACCCCATCTGGCGCTGTTCGGCGGGGAGGACGGCATGGTGAACTACCGCCGCCTGGTGGCTTCCGCAGAGCGGGTTCTGGAGCCTGGCGGCTGGCTGTTGATGGAACTCGCCTATAACGCTTCGGATAAGGTCACTCGCTTATTCGGCCCCCTGTGGACCGAGGTCTCGCTGATCGACGATCTGGCGGGTTATCCTCGTGTCATCGCCGCGCGTCTGCGGCCCGAAAACTCATGATTCTCTATTGCGCCACCGGCAACCCCGGCAAGCTCCGCGAGTTCCAGCTCGCCGCCGAAATTGAAAATATTCACGTGCAAATTGTGCCGGATCTCAAAAATATCCCGGCTCCTGAAGAAACCGGCCATACTTTCGAAGAAAACGCCATGCTCAAGGCGTGCTATTACTCACAGTTCGCGCCAGGGCTGGTCTTTTGCGACGATTCGGGCCTGGAGGTCGATGCGCTGGGCGGGGCGCCCGGCGTCTACTCCGCTCGCTACGCCGGGGCGCAAGGTGACGACAAGGCCAACAACACGCTTCTGGTCAACAACTTAGCCGGATTCGAGGACCGCACCGCGCGATTTGTGTGCGCAATCGCACTCGCCCGTGAAGGAAAACCGGTCCATGTCCTCCGCGCCAGTGTGCAGGGGGTGATCATCGACGAGGAACGCGGACCAAACGGTTTCGGCTACGATCCGTTGTTTTTTTATCCGCCATTCGGCTGCACGTTCGGCGAAGCGGATTCCACGCGCAAGCATGAAGTGAGCCATCGCGCCCGGGCATTTCGGCAGATCATTTCGTATCTGCAACATACAAAGGGATAGGACGGAAAGAAGTACTCCGGACCGTTCCGTAATAGGACTATTCGTATAGCCCGTGGCCTGAGGTACCGCAAGCAAACGACGGGACCTTACGGGGTATTACCCTTATGTCTTTTCGAACGCCCGGACCGGAAAATGATTTCAGTGGGGTTAGATAACACCAAAACGGACCCGTCCTTCGCTCTCAGCGAAGCCGTGCTCGCCATCAAACTCGGCGAGCGCGATCTGGCGCGTTCGATTCTGGCGGATCTGTTGCAGCAGGAACCGGAACATGAGCAGGCGCTGCTGTGGTACGCAGCGCTCGCTCGTACGGCTAAGGAAGGCATCCGGATCCTGGAGCGTCTTCTTGCCATCCACCCGCAGAACAAACAGGCCCGAACCACGCTCGAGATGCTGCGCCTGAACACTGCAGCGGCGGCGGCGGGATCTGCCGGGGAATCCCAGGCGCAGCCGGCAGGAAACCGTGCGGTCGTCTGCCCGCTCTGCGACTATGTCGAGGGCGGCGACCCGGTGCGCTGCGGGCGGTGCGGCGCCGTTCATGATCTCAATGACCTGCGGACGCTGGCCCAACCTCACGCCAGCAACGAGCAGTTGCTGCTGGCTGGGGTCCAGCGCTGGGAGCAGGCCGAGCGCCACAGCCGTTCCTTCGACGGCCAGTTGAACCTCGCAAAGGCGTATCTGAACCTGCACCGTTCCAACGACGCCATCGCCCACCTGCGGAACGCCGTGGAACTCCGTCCAGACGCGCATAAGGTCCGCAAGACGCTGGCGCAGTTGCGATCGCGCAAACTCGTCCTGGCGGTCGACGATTCGGTGACAATCCGGCGTATCGTCTCGATCCTGCTGGAACGCAATGGGTATCGCGTCAATCTGGCGTGCGACGGCGAAGAGGCCCTGAGCCGCATTTGTGAGGAAAAGCCGGACCTCGTGCTGCTCGACGTGGTGATGCCGGGGATGAACGGCTACCAGGTCTGCCGCGCGTTTCGCCAGGACGACCGGTTTGCGAAGATTCCGGTGGTGATTCTGTCCTCGAGCCTGCTCGACCGGATCAAGGGGAAGCTGTCCGGGGTCACCGATTATATGTCGAAGCCGTTCGAACCCGAGCAACTGATCCGGACCATGAGCCGCTACCTCGCCTCGCGGGACGCGAACGACGGTTTTTAGCCTCGCTTCACGAACCGCCGGGCGGCGTGCATCCCGACTGCAACGACTTACCCTAAGCACTTGAAAATACGCTAGATTTTGGTCCACCAGGGCCTACACTGGAAGTGTGAGCCACTTGCTGCGCCATTTGGTGGTGATCCTCGGCGATCAACTCAACCTGGACTCGTCAGCGTTCGACGGGTTCGATCCGAAACGCGACCTCGTGTGGATGGCGGAATGCGCCGAAGAATCCACTCACGTGTGGTCCCATAAGGCGCGTACGGCGCTGTTCCTGGCGGCCATGCGACACTTCCGTATCGAAGCGAGCCAGCGGTATTGCGTCGACTACGTACGGCTGGACGACCCCGGCAACACCGGCCGCCTGGACGGCGAACTGGAAAAGGCCATCCGCTCGCGGAAGCCGGAACGCGTGATCCTCACACACCCCGGGGACTACCGTGTCCTGCAGGGGATCCGCGAAGCCTGCCAGTCCTGCGGGATCCCGCTCGATGTCCGCGAAGACCGGCATTTCGTGTCCACCCAGGCAGAGTTCGACGCTTTCGCCGCCGAACGCAAGCAGTTGCGTCTCGAATATTTCTACCGGAATGTTCGCCGCAAGTCGGGGTTTCTAATGCGTGCCGATGGCCGTCCCGAAGGCGGCGAGTGGAACTTCGACCACGAGAACCGCAAGAGTTTTTCCACCCGGGGACCCGGCATCATCCCGGCCCCCATCGCCTTCACGCCCGATGACATCACGCGCGATGTCTGCGCCCTCGTAGAACGATGCTTCCCGGAACATCCCGGACGGCTGCAGGATTTCGATTTTCCCGTCACCCGCGCCCAGTCGCTCGAAGCGCTCGACGATTTCATCGCGCACCGCCTGCCGTATTTCGGCGACTATCAGGACGCGATGTGGACCGGCCAGACGTATCTGTACCACTCGCGCCTTTCCGCCGCATTGAACCTCAAACTGCTGGATCCGCGGGAAGTCTGCCAGGCGGCGGAGAACGCCTATCGCAACGGGCACGCGCCGCTCGCCTCGGTCGAGGGATTCATCCGCCAGATCATCGGCTGGCGCGAATACGTGCGCGGTATCTACTGGCGTTACATGCCGGAATACGCCAACGGCAATGCGCTGGACGCCCACGGCGAACTGCCGGACTTTTACTGGTCCGGCCAGACCGACATGAACTGCCTGCGCGAAACCATCGGGCAGACGCTGCGTTACGGGTACGCCCACCATATCCAGCGCCTGATGGTGACCGGACTCTTCGCGCTGCTGGCGGGCGTGGACCCGGCGAAGGTCCACGAATGGTATCTCGCGGTGTATGTCGACGCCGTCGAGTGGGTGGAACTGCCCAACACCATCGGGATGTCACAGTTTGCCGACGGCGGCGTCATGGCGTCGAAGCCGTACGCGGCAACCGGCAAATACATCCAGCGGATGAGCAATTACTGCGACGGCTGCCGGTTCGATCCGGCGAAGTCCACCGGCGAGGACGCCTGCCCGTTCACCACGCTGTACTGGGACTTCCTGATGCGGAACGAGCAGAAACTGCGGCAGGTTCCCCGCATGGAACTGCAACTGCGAAACCTTGTCCGTCTGGATGCGTCCACCAGACAGGCAATCCAGGAACGGGCTGCCGGGTGGCGGGCGGTGGAATATGAGTACCAGGACGAAGAAGAGATGCAACAAGTCCGGATCTGAGACAATAGGCTAAGGTTCGGAATCCGCGTGCCCATTCGCTTTCAGATTCCCAAGTCCGCTGGCCTCGTGCGGATGCTGACGTCCAAGTGGGGGAAAATCTTCCTCGCTTCCTCCGTTCTTCTTTTCACGATCGGGTTCGGCGTGTTGACCTACTTCTATGTCAGCTACGCCCGGATTATCGATGAGAAGTTGAAGGCGGGTCCTTTCCCGAATACGGCGCTGCTGTATGCGGCCCCGCGCGTCATTCAACTCGGCGACGAACTGTCGCCCGGCGAGACCGCGACGCTGCTGCGCAAGGCCGGATATAGTGAGGGCCGCACCAACCCGATCGGCTGGTACCAACTGCGGCCGGACGCCATCGAGATCCACCCCGAGAGCGAGTCGTACTTCAATAAAGAAGGCGCGGTCGTCAAATTCAACGGGCCCAAGGTTTCGCAGATCGTCGCGCTGCGCGACAACGTCGACGTCAATCAGTATCAACTCGAGCCGGAACTCATCACCAGCCTCTTCGACCAGAAGCGCGAGAAGCGGCGTATCGTCCAGTTCGACGACATCCCCAAGCAGATGGTGCAGGCGATCCTGTCGGCTGAAGATAAGCGGTTCTTCGACCATGCCGGATTCGACCCGGTGCGTCTCGCCGGCGCGATTTTCTACGACGTCAAGCAGCGGCGGCTGCGGCAGGGCGCGTCGACCCTCACCATGCAGGTGGCGCGCACGCTGTGGCTGACCAACAAGCGCACATGGGATCGCAAGTTCGCCGAGGCGCTGATCACGATCCACCTCGAGCAGAAGCTGACGAAGAAGGAAATCTTCCAGTTCTACGCCAACAGCATCTACGTGGGCCAGCATGGATCGTTCAGCATCCACGGTTTCGCGGAAGCCGCCCAGTCGTACCTCGGCAAGGAACTCGGGTCGCTGACGCTGGCCGAAGCCGCGCTGCTGGCCGGATTGCCGCAGGTTCCCAGCAGCCCCATCAAGTATCCCGAACGCGCCAAGCAGCGGCGGAACATCGTGCTCGGCATGATGCGGGATAACGGCTACATCAACCAGCAGCAGTACGAAGAAGCCTGCGCGTCGCCCGTGCGCGTGGTGTCAAAAGAGAACGAGTCGAGCGAAGCGTCCTACTTCGTGGACCTCGTCAACGACCAGTTGTCGACCAAGCTTGGCCCTGAATACATGGGCAAGCCGTACAAGATTTACACGACGCTCGACATCGAACTGCAGCAGGACGCCAACGCGGCGGTGAAGCTGGCGATGGTGGAAGTCGATAAAGCGCTGGCGTCGCGATTCAAGGGTTATCCGAACGAGCAGTATCCGCTGGCGCAGGTCGCGCTGGTGGCGCTCGATCCGCATACGGGCGAGATCCGCGCGCTGGTCGGCGGCCGGGATTACGGGCAGACGCAGTTGAATCGCGCGGTGGCGAAACGGCAGCCGGGATCTTCGTTCAAGCCGTTCGTCTACGCGGCGGCGCTGTCGACGGTCCTCGAGGGAGAAGCGAAAACGGTGACGCCGGTATCGACGTATGTCGACGAACCGACGACCTTCTGGTACGACGGCAAGCCGTATGAGCCCGGTAATTTCCACGACGTCTACATTGGTCCGGTGACGTTGCGCCAGGCGCTGGCGAAATCGCTGAATATCCCGACGGTCAAGATCGCCGAGGAGATCGGTTACCGCCGCGTGGTGCAACTGGCGCGCAACGCCGGCATGAACGCGGACATCCGCGCGACGCCCGCCGTGGCGTTGGGCGCTTATGAAGTGACGCCGCTCGAAGTCGCCGGCGCGTACACCATCTTTTCGAACTACGGCAAGTTCTCACCGCCCGGTTTCTTCCTCGACGTGCGCGACCCGGACGGGGAACAGATCCAAATGGTGAAGCAGGGGCGCATGGTGCTCGATCCGCGCGTCGCGTATATGATGACGAACCTGCTGCAGGAAGTGACCCGCACGGGGACCGGCGCCGGGGTCCGCGCGCGTGGGTTCTGGCAGCCTGCGGCGGGCAAGACCGGATCCTCGCGCGACGGCTGGTTCGTCGGCTTTACATCGAAGCTGCTGTGCGCCGTCTGGATCGGCTTCGACGACAACAAAGACATCGGCCTCGAAGGCGCACGCACGGCGCTGCCGGTGTGGACGGAATTCATGAAGCGCGCGCACACGCACCGGCAATACCGGAGCGTGACGGACTTCGCGGCTCCCGACGGGGTGCTGACGGTGGAGATCGATCCGGCCACTGGACTGCTTGCGACGGCAGGATGCCCGAACCATCGTGCCGAGGTGTTTATCGCGGGTACGCAGCCGATCGACGTCTGCAAGCAGCATGGCGGCGGCGCCGCGGCGAACCAGATCGCCACGTGGGATGCTGCTCCGGCGCCCGCGGCTGCAGGGTCGGGCAGCGAAGCGTCCCAACCCGGCGAATCGGCCGCGCAGCAACAGCAGGGTTCCGAACCCGTGCGCAAGCGCGAGGTCCGGCAGGCGAGATCGATTCCGGTGACGCCCGCACCGGCCCCGCAGCAGTCCCAACAACCCTCCGCTCCGCCACATAAGAAAGGGCTTATGGACCGGATTCGGAGTATATTTAAGTAAAGGCAATCTGCCGATCGTTCGAAGACAGGAGGCGGTCAAACAGATGACTACCAGGCAAATCCTCTTTGTCGCTCTCGGATTTGGAGCCGGCACTGTGCTCATGCAGGCTCAGGCGGTTCCCAGTACGACTCCGCGAAGCCAGTGGACCGCATCGTCGTCGGCGTCGGCGGAAACCCGATCCGAACTCCCCCCCTCGAAATTACAGCAGGAAGAAGCGCGCCAGCCGATCACGCTGGAGATGCGCGCGGACATCCTGATGGCGCGCAAGATGTATCGCGAGGCGATCGACATGTACCGGCAGTCGCCGCAGGATTCCGCGGTGATCCAAAACAAGATCGGCATCGCGTACCACCAGATGGTCGAGCTGAACACCGCCCGGCGCTATTACGAGAAGGCCTCCAAGATCAAGCCGGATTACGCCGAAGCGATCAACAATCTGGGCACGGTGCACTATGCGCAGAAGAGCTATCGCAAGGCGATCAACTATTACAAGCGCGCGCTGAAGCACTCGCCGGATTCGGCGTCGATCCACAGCAACCTGGGCACCGCGTATTTCGCCCGCAAGAACTATGACCTGGCGCTCGCGGAATATGAGACCGCCATGAAGCTCGACCCGGACGTGTTCGAACATCGCGGTTCGCACGGCGTGCTGCTGCAGGAACGCAGCGTCGAAGAACGCGCCAAGTTCCACTTCTATCTGGCCAAGAGCTACGCCAAGGCCGGCAACACCGAACGCGCGCTGCTTTACCTGCGCAAGGCGCTCGAAGAGGGCTTCAAGGAAAAGAAGAAGGTGCTCGAAGAGCCTGACTTCGCCGCCATTCGTGAATTGCCGGAATTCAAGCAAATCCTCGCTATGGAGCAACGCACTCTCTGATTACTCGCTTTGCGGTTGTCTCGTCCCTGGTTGTTCTGCTGGCCAGTTGCTCAAAGCAGGCGTCGCCGGAACAATTGGATCGCACCTCCATCCTGCCGTTTGAAAACATCAGCGGAGATCCCGCGCTGGACAAGTATGCCTTGCCGGCGCAGGGCGTGATGCAGGCCATGTTGCAGTCGCGCGTGCCGGGCCCCAACGAAGCGACGGCCGTGCTCGGCGGCGCTTCCGCGATTGGCCGCGGCGTGATGGAAAAGACGGGAAAGGGCCGGATCCGGCTCAGCCTCGATGTTTTCTCGACGCAGGGTCACAAGCTTCTCCAGTCTTATCAGGCTGAGGGTTCGGACGCCGTGGACGCAGCCATGCAACTTGCCCGGGCGATGTCTCCCAACGCGGCGGTGATCCGGTTTCAGTCACCGAAGACGCTCGAGTTGTGGTCCACGGTGTTGAACGGTGGAGTTCCCGCGGCGCAGTTGAAGGCAGCATGCCAATCCCTGATCGAGGGGGATCCGCAATTCAGCCCCGGGTACGGCGCTTGCGTCAACATCATCGTGGGGACCTTCACCAAGGCAGAAGGCCACGCTGTCGGCGAACTCGCTTACGCCAATCGCGACAAACTCACACTCGAGGCCCAGAACGTCGGAGGCCAGATCCTGTTTCAGGCAGGCGGCTTCGCGCACGCCAGCGAACTGCTGCGGCGCGGCGTTGCCGTGTATCCCGCATCGTGGAATCAGGTCGGTTACGCGGAAGCGATGCTGGGGCACGCGGACGAGTCGATGAAGGCGCTGGAGCAGTATCGAAAGCTGGGCGGCGACGAATCGAATGCGGTGGACTCGATGGGCGAGACGCAGTTCATCCTGGGCAGGTACGAGCAGGCGGAAAAGCATTTCCTCGAGTGTGCGGAGAAGTTCCCGCAGTCGGTCCCCGGGCGTACGGCCAAGTTGAAGGCGGCCGCGATGAAGGCGCTGCGGGGCGACCGCGCGGGCGCCGAGCAGTTGGCGATGTCGTTCATCGATCCGCTGCGCAAGGCGGGCCAGGACACGAAGCAGATCGAAGAGGCCTGGCGTGAGGTGATCCTTGAACAGGATCCGAAGATGATGCGCTCGAAGATCGAACGCACCATCATCGGAGTCCCGGGCAGCGGTGGCGACGGCTCGGGACAGTAGACTGGCGGCGTTTACCTTGCGACCGACACCTGGCAGCTATTGCTGGTCGCGGATCCCACGGTGACCGACAAATTGTGGCCCCCCTGCGGCATGTCGGCCGGGATCAGGACGTCCGCTTCGGCCATTCCCACAAAACCCGGAATCAATCCGAGGAATCCCGGCTGGAGGGTTCGGCCTCCAATGGAGATGCTCGCGGGATTCACAGGTCTCGACAGCGGCACGGCGCCCGCCGGCATTCCCGTTGTGGCTGCAGGATTGACGGCGCCGATACCGGTCACATACGCGCCGATGTAGCGGCCTGCCTTCGCCGGGTTGGCCGGAGTATTCAGCGTGCCGTCGTCGTTCTGGGCCAGACAACGATTGCCTTCTCCGACAAACAGACGCGGCGCGACCGCGGAGATCTGCACGGGGATCCGCGCGCCCGAGATGCCGTAGGTGATCAGCTGTGCGATGGCCGGTCCAGCGGCGACTTCATACGGGACCTGGCCGCTCACCTGCGTACGGCTGATGGATGAGATTGGACCGGGCCTGCCGTTGAAGGTGACCATGACGCCTCCGAGCGAATCGGGGAGAGCGCCGACGGGAAGGGACTGGTCGTCAACAGGCGTGTTGGTCGCGCCTTTGGCCGTAAAGAGGCCTCCGGGAGTGAGGGCGGCATCGGAACTCGAGAGTTCCACCGGGGCCTGGATTCCGGGGTTGGGCGTCACATATTCGAGGTTCTCAGGGAGTTCCTTCACCGGAGTCTCAAAGAACTCCGCCGGTTCCGCCTGCGGGATGACGGCGCCGTCCGACTCGAAGAACGCGGCGACCTGCTCCTGCATGCCTCGCGCGATCGCTTCCACCGACGGAATATTGATGGCGGTGTGGATTATATGCGGATTGCGGGAGGGAAGACCCGGGATCTTCGCGTAGGCCACGTCGTAACGCAGGTAGGTGGAACTGGCGGCGAGATCGCCTGCGCGGATCAAGCCGCTACTGGCAGTCACCGGCACAGTCTGATCCCCCTTTGCGAACTGGAACAGAACCGGGCGAGGCTTCATGCCATCGAGCGG
>CAZVKC010000081.1:0-25477 GCA_964627455.1 uncultured Solibacteraceae bacterium
CTAGCAGATTTCCACAGGGCGGCGCTTCGCTATTCTGTAGGTGAAGCCCGCCTCTCGTGAAACCAATTTCATATTTGCTGTTTTTCTATTTTCTGCTCGCGTTCAGTGTGTCCTGTTCGCGCGAAGGCTCGACGTCAACGGCCTCTGCCGCCGGCGCCGCGCAGCCTCCGCAAGCCGTTCGCGCGTTGCCCGCGTCGCTCGCCGACGTACCGCTCGAAATCGCCGCCATCGGCAACGTCGAAGCCAGTTCGACGGTGGAAGTGAAGGCTCGCGTTACCGCACCGGTCGTGAAGGTCCACTTCGCCGAAGGCCAGGATGTCCGCGCCGGACAGTTGCTCTTCGAACTCGACCCCGAACCCTTCCAGCGCCAGATCGGTGAGATCGAAGCCAACATCGCACGCGACGCCGCGCTCGCCAAGCAGGCCGTTGCGAACATCGCCCGCGAAGAAGCCACCTGGAAGAACCTTGCCACCGTCGCCGAAAGCAGCCGCAAGCTGAATCGCGAAGGGATCCTCTCACAGACGCAAACTGATCAGGCCATCGCCAACGCCGACGCCGCGAAGGCGTCGCTCGAAGCCGCCAGAGCTGCCGTCGAAAGCGCCAAGGCAGCCGAAAAGGCCGATCGCGCACGGCTGAACGAAACGCGCCTGTCGCTCGAATACACCAAGGTCGTCGCTCCGATCTCCGGCCGTGCCGGCGTCATCAGCGCCAAGACCGGCAATCTCGCCCGCCAGCACGACAATACGCTCGTCACGCTGCTGCAGAACACGCCCGTACACGTGGCGTTCTCGGTGCCGGAGAATCTGCTGCCGGAGATCCGCAAGCGCCACGGCGGCGGGTCGCAGTTGAACGTAACCGCGGTCACCTCGGACGGCCACACCAGCACCGGCAAACTCGAATTCATCGATAGCGCCGTGGATTCGACAACAGGCGGCATCAAGCTGAAAGGCGTCTTCGCCAACGCGGACCGCTCGTTATGGCCCGGACAGTTCGTTAACGTGAAGATCCTGCTGAACCTCGAACAGGGACGCGTCGTGATCCCGGCGCAAGCCACCCAAACCGGTCCGAACGGCAAGTACGTCTGGGTGCTCGACCCGGCAACATCCACCGTTTCGATGCGGACGATCAACATATCCCGCAATGTCACGATGCCGCAAAAAGGCGAATTGGCAGTCGTCACTTCGGGACTACAAGCCGGTGAGAACGTCATAACGGAAGGGCAGAAACGCCTGACCACAGGAACCAAGGTCCGCCTGTTGCAGCAGCAGCAGCCGGCGGCCGGGGCGGGAGCGAACTGATGTCGATCACCGACCTCTTTATCCGGCGCTCGATCACGACCACGCTACTCATGGCGGGGATCCTCGGCTTTGGCCTGCTCAGCTATTTCGGACTCCCGGTCAGCGACCTCCCGCCAGTCGAGTATCCGACCATTCAGGTGCAGGCCAGCCTGCCCGGCGCGAACCCCGACATCATGGCGTCCTCGGTCGCGACGCCGCTCGAAAAGTCGTTCTCGAACATCGCCGGCATCGAATACATGTCGTCGCAGAACACGAACTCGACGACGCAAATCACGCTGCAGTTCGACTTCAGCCGCACCATCGACGCCGCCGCGCAGGACGTGCAGTCCGCGATCTCGCGCGCGCAAGGCGAACTGCCGCGCAACATGTTGACGCCCCCCTCGTTCCGCAAAGTGAATCCCGCCTCGCGTCCGGTCGTCTTCCTTGCGCTGACCTCCGAAACCATGACGCTCGCGGCGCTCAACGAGTACGCCGAGGACATGATTGGCCGCCGCATCTCGATGATCGCGGGCGTCGCGCAGGTCCAGATCTTCGGCGGCATGAAGTACGCGGTCCGCATCGAGGCGGATCCCGACAAACTCGCCGCCCGACAGGTGGGACTCGAAGAGATCCGCACGGCGCTCTCGCAACAGAACGTCAACATTCCCGCTGGTTCGATGCACGGCGTCACCAAGGCGTTCACGGTCCAGTCGAACAGCCAGTTCAACAATGCCGATCAGTTCAAGCCGATCGTCGTCGCCTATCGCAACGGCACCCCCGTGCGGCTCGAAGAGGTCGCAACGGTGCGCGACAGCGTCGCGTTCGAACGCAGCGTCTTCTGGGTCAACGGCAAGCCCGGCATGATCGTCGCCGTGCAGAAGCAGCCCGACGCCAATACCGTCGAAGTCGTGGACGCCGTCAAGCGCCAGCTGCCGTCGCTGCGCCAGAACATGCCCGCCGGACTCTCGCTCGAAGTCGAGTTTGACGCCTCGCGCAACATCCGTGAATCAATCGACGACGTGAAGTTCACACTGATGCTCACGATCGGACTCGTCATCTTCGTGATCTTCATCTTCCTGCGCAACGCATCGGCGACTGCGATCCCCAGCATCGCGGTGCCGCTCTCGCTGCTCGGAACCTTCGGCGTGATGAAGCTCCTGAACTTCACCATCGACACGCTCTCGATGATGGCGATGACCCTCTCGGTCGGCTTTGTCGTCGATGACGCCATCGTCATGCTCGAGAACATCGTGCGCCACATGGAAATGGGCAAACCCCGCTTACAGGCGGCCTTCGAAGGCGCCCGTGAAGTCGGATTCACGATCGTGTCGATGACCATTTCGCTGGTCGCCGTCTTCATCCCCGTGCTGTTCCTCGACGGCATTCTGGGACGCCTGCTGCGCGAATTCTCCGTCACCATTGCCGTCGCGATCCTCATTTCCGGACTCATTTCGCTGTCGCTCACCCCGATGCTCTGCAGCCGCTTCCTGCGCCACGAGCATCCCAAGGGACGCTTCTTCGATTTCATCGAGCGCATGTTGCAGGGCATGAACAACCTCTACCGGCGGACCCTCCGCCTCACCCTGCGCCATCGCGCCGTAACGCTCGCCGGCACGCTCGCTTTAACCGCGGTCACCGTGTGGCTCTTCGCGATCATGCCCAAGAGCTTCGTACCCGTCGTCGATACCGGCATGGTTTTCGGCGGCACAGAAGCTGCGCAGGATACGTCGTTCGAAGAGATGGTCCGCCTGCAGAAGCAGGTGCGCGAGATCGTCAAAGCGAACCCGTACGTCAGCCAGTTCGGCACCGGCGCCAACGGGCAGAACACAGGCTTCCTATTCGTGCACTTCAAGCACGACCGGAACCGCCCGCACGCGACTGAAATCGTCCGCCAACTGCAGCAGAAGTTCGCCGAAATCCCCGGATTCAACGTCTTCCTGCAGCCCCCGCCATTACTGACCCTCGGTCAGAACGAGTCCCGCTATCAGTACTCAGTGGCGTTGCAGGACGCGGATACGCAGGTCCTCTACCAGTGGGCGCCCAAGCTCGAAGCCAAGCTACGTGCGATCCCCGAACTCTCCGATGTCTACAGCGACCTGCAGTTGAACAACCCGCGCATCAACGTGGATATCGACCGCGATCGCGCGCTCGCACTCGGCGTCACGCCGGAACAGATCGCCAACACGCTGTACGACGCCTTCGGCAACCGGCGCATCTCCACCATCAGCGCTCCCGCCAACGAATACGACGTCGTGATGGAGGTCCTCCCCGGCTTCCGCAAGGATCCCGCCGCGTTGTCGAAACTCTACATTCGCTCCACCACCGGCAAGTTGATTCCGCTTTCCGCCGTCACCCGCGAACGCCAGGGCGTGGCCGCGCTAGCCGTCAATCACATCGGACAACTGCCCGCCGTGAACCTGCAGTTCAACGCCAAGCCCGGCGTCTCGCTGAGCCAGGTCACGGAAAAGGTCGACGAAGCCGCGCGCGAGATCGGCCTCCCCGACACCACCAACTTCAGCTACCAGGGCACGGCGTCGGCCTTCCAGAAATCCATCGGCGGACTCGCAATCCTGCTCCTTATCGCGATTCTCGTCATCTACCTCGTGCTGGGCATCCTCTACGAAAGCTTCATCCACCCCATCACGATTCTCTCGGGACTCCCGTCCGCGGGCCTCGGCGCGCTTCTGACGCTGCTCCTCTTCAATGACGACCTGAACCTCTTCTCGTTCGTCGGCGTCATCCTGCTGATCGGCATCGTGAAGAAGAACGCCATCATGATGGTGGACTTCGCCATCGCCGCACGGCGCGACGGCATGGATGCAGAGCAGGCCATCTTCGAAGGCTGCATCCAGCGCTTCCGTCCGATCATGATGACCACCATGTGCGCCTTGCTCGGCACGCTGCCCATCGCGTTTGGATACGGCGCAGGCGGCGAAGCGCGGCGTCCACTCGGACTCGCAGTCGTCGGCGGTCTCGTCGTGTCGCAGTTGCTGACGCTCTACATCACGCCGGTGATTTATCTCTATCTCGAGCGCTGGAACAAGTCGTCGATGCCGGTGGCGCCGGGATCCAGGTCCCGTCAGGAAGAAGAAGACCTCGTCAACGCTTGAGGTCGATCCGGTACAGATCCGAGATCGCACTATCCAGTTGCGTGTACACAAGCTCGCGCTCATCCAGCGTGACCGCGAGCGAAGGTTCCCATTGCACCGGCAGGTTGCGAAGCCGGATCGCATCACGCTGCTTGCCGCCGCTGCCCGGCAGCAGGCTCTTGTGCAGAATCTCCGGGGGCTTCTTCGCCGGATCCAGATAATAAACGCCGGAAGCAGAGAGCGCCCAGCCGCCCCATAGCGACGCCGCAAGCGGCAGCACCTCTTCTTCCGGACCTCCCGGCGCATCCAGCCGCACACGCCACAGGCCGGACTTCGGCTCGCGCTTCGAGTAATACAACCACTTGCCGTCCGCCGACTCCTGCGCGCGGAACCCACCGGCCGTCGTGATCTGCCGCGCCACGCCGCCCGATCCGTCCACCGCAATCTTCCACAGTTCCCACGACCCTGTCTGGTCCGACGCATAGTACAGGAACCGCCCATCGCCCGACCACGCCGGCACAACTTCATTGCTCGCCTGCGACGTGATCCTGCGCGGATTCTTGCCGTCCGCCTGCATGATGTACACATCGGCATGCCCGTCGAGCCGCGTGTCGTACGCAATCGACTTCCCATCGGGCGACCACCGCGGACTCCCCGTTACCGGTCCGTCGACAAACGTCAGCCTCCGCGGCTGCGTGCCGTCGATCTTCGCCACCCAGATCTCGCTCGACCCAGCGCGCGCGCTGCGAAACGCCACTTCCGTTCCGTCGGGCGAAATCGCGGGCGCCGAATCGAGCGTCGTCGATGGCGACACCGGCGTCGTGACGCCGTCATGCACCCGGTACAGATTCAGATCATCGACGCCGATCGAATACACCACGCGACCGGTCGCCACTGAAACCGTCGGATACGTCGCCAGGATCCCCGCTTCGGCCACACGTTCCAGCCGCTCCGGTTGATCGAGCGGGATCCGCCAGATGCCGCGCACCGAACGCCCCCGCTGCAGCGACGCGAGAATACTCTTTCCATCCGGGGCGAAGCAGAATCCGCCGAACCGCCGCTTCTCATTCGTCACACGCCGCGGTTCGGTCCTGGGCAGAAAATCCGGACCCAGTTCCACCGTATACAGGTCATCGATACTCACATCGGTCGAGCGGACAAACGCGAGCGTCTTCGCATCCGGAGACAAAGCGGGCAGTCCGTCCACGAGCGTCCCCGGCGGAGGCGTCGTCAACACCGTGCGGGCGCCGTTCGCATCGATCATCGCCAGCACGGCGGGACCCGCGGGATTCAGACGGCCTGACACAATCAGGCGCTTCCCGTCCGGCAGCCACGCCACGCGATCGCGCCGGTCGATGGTCGCGAACCGCCGAGCTTCCTGATCCTGCAAACCCTGCACCAGAATCGCGAACTGGTTCGGGGACTCTTCACGCAAAAACGCCACCGACGTGCCTGACGGATCGAGCGCCGGATTGTAGTCCCGCGCCCGCGTCCCCGCCAGGCGCTGCGGCGTCGAACGCCCGTCCATGCGCATCGTATAAATACCGGAATTTTCGCCGTAAGAATACGCGTAGGCGACGATCTCGCCGTTCTGCGACAGGCTGGGTTGCGTCGCCTGGCCGATCGAGGAAGTCAGCAGCCGGGGTTCGGCCACCAGGGATCCAGAATCCCCCCGCGAATCGGCAGTCACGCCGCGCCAAAGCAGCAGCCCCCCAACCGACGAACACAAGACCGCGGCAGTCGCGATCGCCATCCATGCCCCGGGAGCAACCTTCGGCTTGGGGGCCGGCGTCTGGGCCACGGGTTCGGAAACAACAGCAGTGGCCGTCTCCACAAATGTGAGCTGGTACGCGCCCTTGGGGATCTCGATGCGGTAGGGATCCACGGCGCCGGGTCCCGCATAGTATTCCTGCAGCTTCAGCCGAAGCCGCCGGACCTCGGTGCGAACCACGCTATCGATCTTGGGATCGTAACCCGGTTCCCGCCCGAAGACCTCGACCCCGATCACAGTCTCCTTGACCGGGCCCTCCGCGTCCCCCAAAAAGCGCAAAAGCTGCTGCATCCGGTCCGCCTGCGAGAACTCCGCGGACGCCAGAACACGCTCCAGACAAGCCTTTTTGGCCGCCTCCGATGGGACGTACGAACTCATTAGATAACAACAGGTTAACCGGGGTGGATCACCCCTCGACGCAACCCTTTCTCACTTTGGTGAGAACCTCTGCACCCGGTAGTGTATCAACTTGCGAGGCCGCGCCTCGCCTCGGAGAACCATGACCTCAAAAAAGACCGCCCTTGCACTGCTCCTACTGGGGACTCTCGGCGCCCTGCAAGCACAACACGCCATCGACTGCGGAACCATCGGCAAGAAGGCCTGCACCTACCGCGATTGGGAGTATTACAACATCGGTTGGGGGTACAAAAAATGTGATCTGGATCTCAAAGAAAAGGACGGCTACTGCGTCGACGACAAGCGCTATACCTATCTGCCGGAACCCGGCTGGCTCGGTTGGGCGATGAAGGAACAAATGTACGGCATCAGCCGTCACCAGCCCATCAATCGCATCCCGCTCTTCGCCGCCCACAACTCCTTCAGCAATTACGCGCAGGGGTTCACCAACATCGTCTACGCCAACCACGGCCGCTCGATCACCAGCCAGTTGAACATGGGCGTCCGCCACATTGAACTGGATCCCCACCGTTACGCGGTCAACGCCGGCGCCGGCGGCGAAGGGGCCGTCCGCGTCTGCCATTCCGGCAGTTCCGCCGCCTGCCTGGTCCCCGGCTACGGCAGCCGCCTATTTGGGATGCTCCTGATTGAAATCCGCAACTGGCTGCGCGCCAACCCGCACGAGATCCTGGTGATCAAGCTCGACGAAAAGAACATCGACTACTACACCGATTCCGGCTACGACGAAATGTACTCCGACATCGGCCGCCACCTGGGACCCTACCTCTATCCGCCCCCGTCGAACCCCACCCGCTGGCCTACTCCTTTTGAGATCCGCAGCGCCGGCAAGCAGGTCGTGATTGCCCAGCACGATTCGCAGGTCCGCTCCGCCGGAGCATCCATGGTCTGGAACGCCTACGGCTTCGTGCAGGAATCCAACTGGCCGAAGAATCAGGATTTCGACACCTGTACTTCCTACGATGGGCTCACCGCACTGACGCGCCCCGCCTACGCCTGGTGGGACGTCGCCGAAGGCCGCTCGTTTTCCAACTCCAGCACCATCAGCGACCAAACGGGACTCCTCACCGACAATGTCCTCAGAAAAGCCGTGAACTGCGGCGCGGGGATCCTCGGCCTCGACTTCCTGCAATCCCTCTACCTCGCCCCCGTCGGCTACACAGAAGCGCCCGACACGCGCTCCCGCCAGTTTATCTGGAGCTTCGCCGAGAACGATTTCGGATACAACGGTCCGGCCGCGCTCAATCTCTCGACCGGCCGCTGGAACTCCACCCCTTCATCGGATCTGAAGCCCTTCGCCTGCGCCAGGATCCGCGACCGCGGCGAACCGTTCGACATCCGTGGCTGGAAGATCACGGCTGCCCGCCAATCCTGGAACCGCGCCATCGGCAACTCCGTTTGCTTCGCCGAATTCGGCAAGGATTATGAGTTCGCCGCACCCGCCAACGGCTTTCAGAACGCCCAACTCCGCCAACTTGCCCTCGATTCCGGACTCACCGGCAGCCTCTGGCTCAACTACTCCACCGAACCCGGCGGCATTGTCGCCGTCTCGCAGCCGGAAGTCGTCTTCACCGTCACCCCCGGCGGATCCATGCCCTCTCCGCAACCCCTCAACTTCTACGGCATGATCGGCAGCCAGGCTAGCGCGGAAGTCACCGTCCCGTGGCTCCGCGCCGGCGGACTCACCACCCCGATCGCCATCCCCCAGGCCAGCTACGTTCCGGTCACGATGTCGCTCGAAGAGACCGCGGTCCGGGCGCTCCAACCCGGCGTCTACACCACCAAAGTCACGTTCCGCTCGACGCTGACGCCGGTGGATGGCATCGTCGTCAGCATCCCCATTACGGTTGACGTCACGCTCATCATCAAACAGACCCTTACATTCCCGGTCTCCGCCGAAACATCCTCCGTCCCCTACGATCGCCGGGTCCGCATATCTGCGGATTTCCCGCTCACCTCGCCGAAGGCCACGGGAACCACAACCTTCGTCCGCGTCAACGACCCCAACCCGACGGCCACGGCCATCCAGGTGATCACCACCGCCGGCAGCCATTATGCCGAGTTCAACGGCCTGCCTCCTGGAACCCACCGTTTCGCCGCCGCTTACTCGGGCGATGACTACTTCCAGCCCGCCTCTTCCAGTAACGAAGTGGAAGTCGTCGTCCTGCCCCGCATCGGCGTGTCGCCCGCCAGCCTGAGTTTCACCATCAACGCCGGCGATAGCGCCTCTCCCTCTCAAACGCTCACGATCTCGAACGCGTCCACCGGTCTGGCCGCCACGCGACCCTGCGGATGGCTGAGCGCGACCGTCGCTTCGTCGACGCAGATCCAGGTCGCGCTCATCGGCTCACAGGTGCATTCGCTTGCGCCCGGAACGCACTCCTGCGACGTCACCGTCAGCGACAGCCAGTCGGCCACTCTGGGATCCACCATCATCCCGGTGACCCTGAATGTCCGAACCACACTCTCCGTCACCCCCTCCACGCTCGAACTGCTCACTGGTGGTGACGCGATCGCCCGCGAAGTCTTCGTCGATACGGCCACCCGTCAGACCGTCGATCTCACGGCCACCAGCAACGTGTCCTGGCTTTCCGCGTTGATCCCGTCTTCGCAGACGGCGCCGAAGAACGTCATTATCACCGCCAATCCTCAACAGATGTCGCCGGGATCCTATACCGGACGCATCACGTTCCGGTCGACCTCCGCCACTTCTCCGGTTTACCTCGACGTCACGATGCTGGTGGTCCGGCCGACGGTAGTCGACGCCGCACCCTCCGGCCTGTCCGTCCTTGTCGACAACAAACCGGTGTTGACTCCGGCGTCCTTCATCTGGACGCCCGGATCCACCCACCAGATCTCGGCCAGCACCATCCTGCCGTCCGATCTGTCTTCGGGTATGCGGTATCGCTTCGCTTCCTGGCAGCACGGCGGTTCGCAAACCCAGTCCATCACGGCAAAATCCACGGGCGCGAACTACATCGCGAACTACTCGCCCGAGTACCTCCTTTCGACCGACGTCGTGCCGTCGGGATCCGGCACAATCGCCATCCTGCCGTCCTCGGTTGACGGATTCTACCCGGCCAACGCGAATGTACAGTTGAGCGCGGGTCCGGCAGCGGGCAAGTACTTCACCAACTGGAGCGGCAGCGTCACCAGCGCGCAATCCGCGATCACGATTTCGATGACCGGACCCACGTCCGCCATCGCGAACTTCGCCAACGCCGCTGCGGTGAACTACCCGGTCGCCGCGCCGGTCGCCACGAGCGTGACCGTCAACGGGACCTCCTACCCGGTTCCGGGATCCATCCCGCTCGTCCCCGGCTTGACATACACGCTCTCGGCGCCATCCGAAGTCGCCGGAACCGCCGGCACGCGCTGGTTGTTCACTTCCTGGGCAGGAACCTCGAACGCCGCCACCTTCTCGTACACGGCGCCGCTCACGCAAGGCGCGAGCCTCACGCTCGCGTATCAGCAGCAGTTCCTGGTCACCACCACCGCCAGCCCGTCCAGCGGCGGCACGATCACCGGCGGAGGTTGGATCAACGCCGGCGCACCATCCACCTTGCAGGCAACACCCGCGACAGGCTTCACGTTCTCAGGTTTTTCCGGCGGTGGACTCACCAGTTCCTCGGGCAACCCGGCAACGATCGCGGCTGTAACCGCGCCGCTTGCCATCGTCGCGAACTTCGCCTCCGCGGGGAATCCGTTGCTGTCGGCAGCCACCTCAGGCGCGAGAACCGATGGACCCGGCGCCGGCCAGCGCACCGTCCCCATCGTGATTCGCAATAGCGGAACCGGCGCGGCCGTGGACGCCTCGATAACCGGAGTCGTCAACATCCTGGTCACATCCGGGAGTGGAGTCGTCACGTCGGCCACCGTAACGCCGCTCGCCCTCGGAACCATCGCAGCAGGCGGCCAGGCTGCGACGAACCTCGTCTTCAACTGGCCATCGACCGCGACACGCGTGCAGTTCACCGTGCGCTTCGCATCGAACAACGGAGCCTACTCGGGCTCGACCACAATCACCCTGTTCCGCTAACAAAATCGGAGGAAATCACACCATCATGAAGAAACTGTTTCTCGCGGTAGCCTGTCTCTTGTCAGCCTCGACGCTGTTCGCGGAGCCCATCGTGACGCTCACGCCCGGTCCCGGCGGATCGGGCCCGGCGCTCCCCAACCAGGCGGTCGGCTGGGGCTTCTCGGTCACCGGCGACTCGACCTACTGGATCAGCTTCACCTCGTCATTCATCCTCTCCGAGTCGAACCCCTCGCTGCAGTTGATCTACGTGGATTTGATCGGCATGCAGGGCGGACCTTCGAGCGGAGTCCTCGCGCCCGGCGCGTCCTGGCAGCAGGACTACGTCGCCAACATGTTCGGGGCCACGGGACTCGGCTTCTACACCATCAACGGACTCGCCCCTGCAGGCGCGACAAGCTCCGGTACGATCCGCGTGCAGTACGAGCGCTTCACCGCCAATCCGCTCGAATGCGATGGCTCCTGCCAGGTCGACGAACCCGCCCAGTTCAAGGATCTCGCCTTCACCGTCGCGGTCGCTTCAGAGAACTCCGCGGTTCCCGAACCCTCGACGTGGGCGATGCTCGCGGCGGGCGTCGGCGCACTCGCCATCGGACGAGCCCGGCGCCGGCTCACGTAACATGTAAGGGATGAGCCAGAAAATCGATGTAGTTGCCCATATCCACGCCGCGCCCGGCAACGAGGCGCTGGTTCGCGAGGTCCTCGAAGGCTTCGTAGCTCCGACCCGCAAAGAAGACGGCTGTCTTCGCTACGACCTCTTCAACGACCTCAGCGATCCGAAGAAGTTCACCTTCATCGAAGAGTGGACCAGCACCGAAGCGCTCGACAAGCACTCGAAGTCCGAACACATCGTTTCCGGCCGCGCGCGTCTGGACGGCAAGCTGGACGGCCCGAGTTGGGTGCAGGTCCTCACCCGGGTCCTCTGATGATGCAGGGAATTCTTCCGGCGATCGTGACGCCGCTCGATGAAAACGAAGGCTTGCTAGCCGATTCTTTCGAGCGGCTGATCGCGCATTATTACGGCGCCGGCGCGCACGGACTGTATGTCTGCGGCAACACCGGCGAGGGACTCCTGCTTCCCGTCGAACTCCGAGAAACCGCCGCGGGAATCGCCGTGCGGATGAGCGCAGCGGGCAAACAGCAGGTCATCGTGCATGTCGGCGCGCATCGTCAGGCGGATGCGATCCGGCTGGCGAAACACGCATCACGCATCGGCGCCACCGCGATCTCCAGCCTGCCTCCCGGCAGCGGTTACAGCTTCCCCGAAACCAAAGCCTACTATCAGGCGCTGGCCGCGGTCTCCGATGTGCCGTTGCTGGTCTACCACTTCCCCGCCATCGCGTCGTTCTCGCTCGCGCAACTCGAAGAACTGTGCGCCATCCCCGGCGTCGCGGGCCTGAAGTTCACTTCGTTCGATCTCTACTCGCTGCGTCAGTTGCTGCTCGGCGGAGACCGGATCGTTTTCAACGGTCACGACGAAGTGATGGCTCCGGGCCTGTTGATGGGCGCGCACGGAGGCATTGGCAGCACCTACAACCTGATGCCGGAACTCTTCGTCGCATTGTGGAACCACGCCCGCGCCGGCCAGTGGACGGAAGCTCTTGCCGTGCAGGATCGCATCAACCGCCTGATCCGCATCCTGCTCGACTACCCGCTCGTACCCGCCATCAAGCACGTGCTCAGCGCGCATCACGGCATCCCGTGCGGCAACGCCGTCGCGCCGCGCAGCGTGCTCACCAGCGATCAAAGCGCGTCGTTGCTGTCACGCGTCGAGGCTTGGCGCAAGTCCTGACGCAACGCGTACGATTGCCTCGACACTGCGATCGACATCCGCCTCGCTCGTCAGCCACGACGAAACACTGATGCGCATCGCGGCGCGGCCACGCCAGGTCGTGCCGCCGCACCAGCACGTGCCTTCGTCCTGGATTCCCTGAATCACGGCGCGCGTCCGCGCATCGTCGCCGAACGACACCATCACCTGATTCAGATTGACTTCGTTGAGGATCTCGAATCCCGCCGCGTGCAATCCCGCCGCGAACCGCCGCGCGTGGGAACAGCACCGCTCGATCATCGCCACCAGTCCGTCGCGTCCCAGCGAAAGCAATGCAGCCCAAACCTCGATCCCGCGGGCTCGCCGCGACGATTCCGGACTCCAATGCGATCCCTCGCGCTGCGGACTTTCAGTGAGGTACGCCGCGGAAATCGCCATCGCCGCCTTCAACGCAGCGGCATCCCGCACGAACGCGATCCCGCAGTCATAAGCGACATTCAACCACTTATGTCCATCGGTCGCCCACGAATCCGCCAGTTCGTATCCGCGCGTCTGCTCCTGTCGCGCCGCCATCGCCCACAACCCGAACGCGCCATCCACATGAACCCATGCATCTGGATTCGCAGCCTTCACCTTCGGAATGATCTCGCCGGCCGGATCGAAAGCGCCCGTGTTCACGTTGCCCGCCTGCAAACAAACAATCGCGGGCCGGCCAATCGCAGGCAGCGCATCCGCACGCATTCGCCCCTGCCCGTCGACCGGGACCTTGATCACGCGTTCGCGTCCGAGTCCCAACATGCCGAGCGATTTGTACAACGACACATGCGCCTCATCGCCGACAATCACGTCAATCGCAGGCGCGCCGAACAATCCGTTGGCCTCGACATCCCAGCCGGCGCGCTCGAGCACGCGATGCCGGGCCGCCGCGAGTCCGGTGAAGTTCGCCATCGTCGCGCCGGTCGTGAGAGTGCCGTTCGTCGGCGTCGCGGGAAGTCCAAGCAGGTCGATCATCCACCGGATCGCGACCTCTTCCAGCACCGCGCCCACCGGCGACATGATGTACATCGCGGCATTCTGATCCCACGCCGTAGCCAGCCAGTTCGCGGCCAGCGCGGCAGGCAGTGTCCCGCCCGTGACGAACCCGAAATACCGCGGACCCGTCATATTCACGGTCGCCGGCGAACCCACGCGATCCAGCAAATCTAGGATCCCTTCCGCGGCCATTCCCTGCTCCGGCAGCTCACGCCGGAAAGCCACATCCAGCGCCGCAACGGCTTCAGGCGAAGGTCCGACACGGCGCCCGTCGCGTTCCTCGATATAACGTTGCGCGCGGCGCAACACGTCTTCCAGCAGGTTCACGCTTTCGGATTCTCGCCAATCACCTTGCGGATGTAAATCAGGTTGCGGCGCATGTCCGCTTCGATCGATCCCGAAGGCGAGTTCGTCTCGAGGTTTGCCCAGCTGTTGTAATCCGCATCGGCGAGCGAACGCAGCACGCGATTGAAGTCGATCTCGCCCTCGCCGAGATACGCCTTGTCCTTGAAGTGGATCTGCGCGATCCGCTTGTTCGTCAGCCAGCGGATCTCCTTGTAGATATCGAACCCCTGCTTGTGCGAGTTGTACGTGTCGTAATAGATCCGCACGGCCTTCGACTTCGCGCGCTCGATGATCCGCACATTGTCCTCGGCCGAGATCGTATTCTCGAGAGCCAGGATCACCTTGGCCTTTTCAGCCGCAGGTCCCAGTTCGCGCAGGATGTCGGCCACGCGATCCTTGTCGGCCTGTGTCTCGAGCGCGCCGTTGCCGAAGAACGGCAGCAGCATCACCTGCACATCGAGGGCCTTGGTCGCCTCGATCCCCTCGGACACCCACTTCGGTCCCAGCGGATCGCTCTTCAGAAAATTGACGTGCAGGATATCCAGGCACGTAGCATTCATCGGCAGGTCCAACTTCATGGACTCGGCCTGATACAACCCCTGCATCCGTGAATCCGACAGCGGAAGCTTGCCGCCCACCGGCACGCGCCCCAGCGAAATCTGGACGCCCGCAAAGCCGATCCGTTTCGCGATCGCCAGAGCATCGACCCGGCCCGCGAGTTTCAAGTTCCAGTCGGTGACGCCGACCTTGACCCCGCGCCCCTTGCCCAGAACAACAGCCGCGCCGGCCAGACCGGCCGCAATCACACCGCGCCGCGAAACATTCGGATTCTTAGAACAGTCCACGCCGCGATTGTAACGGGTTCTCAGGCTACAGCGTGAGCGTGACCTTCTGAATCGTGCGCGGCTGGTCAGGATTGAGACCCTTCACATCCGCCAGCCGCCCCGCGAACAACTGCGCGGGAATAATGTACGGAATCGGCGTGTACATCTCCGGCAAGCTCATCGGCACGACAATCTCGCGAGCCTTCAACTTTGCCGCCTCTTTATTGGACTCATCGCGAACCAGCAGGATCTCCGCCTTGAGTGAAATCAGCTTCTGCAGCATCTCGCTCATCCCCTGCCACGTCACACCCGACGGCGTGAACAGGAACATCGGAAACGCCTGCTCCACCATCGCGATCGGACCATGCTGGAAGTCCGCCGACGAGAATCGCTCCGCGACCACGTAGCACGTCTCCATCATCTTCAACGCGAACTCGAAGGCGTTCGAGTAATTCAACCCGCGACCCGACACCACCGCGTGTTCCATGAACCGGTACCGTTCCGCGCGAGCCGCAATCTCAGGCTCCAGCGTCAGCGCCTTCGCCGCCCATTCGGGGATCCGCCGGAAATCATCAACCTGCAAATCCGCGCCCAGCGCATACGCCAGCAGGTAGAAGCACAGCAATTGCCCTGTATACGTCTTCGTCGCCGCGACGCTCTTCTCTTTGCCCGCCCGCACCAGGAACACGTGCTCGGCAAGCTTCGCCATCGTGCTCCCGGCCTCATTCGTGATGCCCAGCGTCTGCGCGCCTGCCGCGCGAGCCTTCTCCAGCACGACATTGGTATCCGTCGACTCACCCGATTGCGAAATCGCCACGCACAACGCGCCGCTGAAATCGACGTTCGACTTGTACAGCGTGAAGATCGACGGCGCCGCCAGAGACACCGGGATGCCAGTTGTAATTTCGAGGAGATACCGACCGAATTGCGCGGCGTTGTCGGAGGTCCCGCGCGCGGCGAGGATGATCAGCTTCGGACGGTTCTTCGCAAACACCGCACGAAGTTTTTCGGCCTTCTTGAGTTCACTGCGGAGAGTCCTATCGAGCGCTTTGGGCTGCTCCCGGATCTCGTCGAGCATTTTGGACATGGTTGTGTTGGTCAGGGAGCGGAAGCCGGAGCAGCCCCGCTCCCACCAACAAGGATAACGCGTGCTTGCTGCCTACAGCCCCAGAACGCGGCGATTGCGTTTGACGTCCGTCGCCGCCCCGGCGAAATCGTCGAACGCCTTCAGCGGCACGTCGATCAGGTGCGACGCGATGAACGGCGCGCCTTCCGCTGCGCCCTGCGATGCATCCTTGAAGCAGCATTCCCACTCGAGCACGGCCCACGAGCTATAGCCCACGGCCGTCAAACGCGAGAACACCTGTTTGAAGTCCACCTGCCCGTCGCCAAGGCTGCGGAACCGGCCCGGACGTTCCTTCCATCCCATGTATCCGCCATACACGCCGGCCTTCGCCGACGGGCGATACTCCGCGTCCTTCACGTGGAAGGCCTTGATGCGCGATCCGTACACGTCGATGAATCCAACATAATCCATGCACTGCAGAATGAAGTGCGACGGATCGTAGTTGATGCACACGCGCGGATGATTGCCGGTCGCTTCGACGAACTGCTCGAAGCTCGCGCCGTCGTGCAGGTCTTCGCCCGGATGCAGTTCGTAACAGCAATCGACACCGAACTTATCGGCGTAATCGAGAATCGGCTTCCAGCGCTTGGCCAGTTCCTTGAAACCTTCTTCGACGAGCCCGGCGGGGCGCTGCGGCCAGGGATACATCATCGGCCACAACAGCGCGCCGCTGAACGTCGGCATCGCCGTGAGTCCAAGGTTCGCCGAAGCCTTGATGGCGAGCTTCACCTGTTCGGTCGCCCACTTCGAGCGCGCCTTCGGATCGCCATGCAGATTCGCCGGCGCGAAGACATCGAACAACTCGTCATAGGTCGGATGCGACGCAACCAACTGCCCCTGCAGGTGCGAGGCAAGTTCCGTGATCGCGAGACCGTTGGTCTGACCAACCAGATCCTGGCAATACGTCTTGGATTCTGCGGCCTTCTTCAGATCCATGATGCGTCCGTCCCACGAGGGAAGCTGGACGCCTTTGTAGCCCAGGGACTTCGCCCAGGCAGTGATATTCGGCAGGGAATTAAAGGGTTCGGCGTCGCCCATGAATTGGGCGAGGAACAGGGCGGGACCTTTGATCTGGGACATAGAGATGATGATGACGCTTAGTCTCCATCATCCTATCAAAGTGGGCCAAAAGCCGTTACATCCGGCGCTTGATGAACGACAGCAACTTCTCGGGGAAGTCACGAACTCTCCACACGCCCGGGCAGCGCGCTTCCGGCGCGTACGTAATGATGCGCGTTTCCGGATCCACCGCCAGCCCCAGTTCTTTCTGATTCGGATGCTTGATCGCAATCCAGATCATGTTGCCGCAAGGCTCGGCAAGCGTGATCTTCACACCCGAAACATCGGCATAGGGACTCTTATCGCCCCAGTCTTCCATGAACTTCGTGAAGTCGTAATCGCGGCAGGGTGTGGCGTCCGTGCAGCCGAACTGCGCGTGCGCCGCCTTGTAGTTGCGCGCCGCCAGATTATCCAGAAACTGGTGCACGGCGCGCTCCTCGAAGAACGTACGGTAGTAATACCAGAAGAGCGTCCCCAGCAGCGCCGCTCCTACTACCATCAGAACGACGCGAAGGAACCGCTTCTCCCGCCTTGCATCGGCCACTCCGAAATTCTCCATGTAGTGGCCACTGGTTGCCGGACTGCTGCTGGACACGGTTCCCTCCTGAATCTCCCGCCGCCTTCTACTTGGCGGGGAATGCTTTGTCGTACTCGGCGACGATCTCGTTGGTGATATCGAGCGCCGGCTTGACGTAAATCGTGTTGCTGACGTCGATCACGACGTCGTACCCCTTGGCTTCCGCGACCTTCTTCACGATGTCGCCGAAACGCTGGCCCGAACGGCCGAGAATATCCTGCCGGTCACGGTTGAAATCTGCTTCCAGATCTTCCTGGATGCGCTGCGCGTCACGCTGCTTGCGCGTGCCCTGATTCTGCAGATCCTGGATGCCGGCCTGGCTCAACTTCGCCACTTCCGCCTGGTTGTTCAGCTTCGCCTGGATCGCTTCCAGTTCGCGCTGCAATCTCTCGAGCTGGTCCTGGCGCGGCTTGTACTTCGCCTGCAATTCCGCCTGCGCCTTCTTCAGTTCCGCCGTCGCGAGCAAGCCGTCCTGCAGCTTGATCACCGCCACCTTCGCCTGAGCGGAAGCAAACTGGACCGAGGCGACAGCCATCGCGGCCAGCATCATGAACTTCTTCAAAAACATTCTGGTTCCCTGAACTCCTTGAAACTTATGTTAGCCGAGGCGCGGCTCTTAGCCGAGAATCGCCAGGATCTCGTCTTCACGCATGATGAGGGCTTCCTGGCCGTCGATTTTGACTTCCGAGCCCGAATACTTGCCGAACAACACACGGTCGCCCGCCTTCACTTCGGGAGCAATCCGCTTGCCCGTGTTGTCGATGCGGCCCGCGCCGACTGCCAGCACTTCACCCTGCTGGGGCTTCTCTTTGGCCGAATCGGGGATGTACAATCCGCCGCGCATGGTTTCGCTCTCTTCGATTCGGCGCACGACGATCCGGTCGTGCAACGGACGCAATGTCATGGGATCTCCTGCTGATGTTGATTCTGGACGAGTTTGTTGCGCAGTCCCATAGAGATTCACTTCCCTCGGATGAGGCCTGCCGCTGCCTCAATTATAACTTCCCTGCAAACGTTAGACACCACGGGCTTCAGACAGGTTGCTTGAAATCGATCTTTTAAAAGGATTAGATTGACATATGCGCCGTCGCGAACTCTTCTCACGGGCCGTAACCGCAGCCGCTGGCTCGGTGGCCTTCCAGAGCGACGCCGTTCTCCGCGCGCAGAACGCCGTTCAATCCTCCTTCGACCGTCCCGCCGACTCCGTTGCTCGCGACGAGGACTTCTGGCTCAACATCCGGCACGCCTTCACCATCGACCGGAACATGATCAACCTCAACAACGGAGGCGTCTCGCCGTCTCCCAAGATCGTCAGCGACACCGAAAAGCGGTACCTCGACGTCGAGAACATGAGTCCCTCCTATTACATGTGGAACGTTCTCGACCCCGGCATCGAAACCGTCCGCCGCCGCCTCGCCCGCGCCTTCGGGTGCGATACCGAAGAAATCGCCATCACCCGCAACGCCAGCGAAGCCCTGGAAATCGTGCAGCTTGGCATGGAACTCAAGGCCGGCGACGAAATCCTCACCACCAACCAGGACTACCCCCGCATGATCACCTGCTGGAAACAGCGGGAACGCCGCGACGGCGTGGTCCTCAAGCAGATCGCCTTCGAAACCCCGCCCCCCAGCATGGATTACCTGGTCAGGCGCTTCGAAGAGAGCATCACTCCCAAGACCAAAGTCATCCACCTCTGCCACATCACCAACCGCACCGGCCAGATCTTCCCCGTCAAAAAGATCTGCCAGATGGCGCGCGCTCGCGGCATCGAAGTGGTGGTCGACGGCGCCCACGCCTTCGCGCAGTTCCCCTTCAAGCACGAGGACCTCGATTGCGACTACTACGGCACCTCGCTGCATAAGTGGGTCCTCGCGCCCATCGGCACCGGCATGCTGTATGTCCGCAAGTCCAAGATCGGAAAGATCTGGCCGATGATGGCTGCGCCGGACTCGATGAAGGAGAACATCCGCAAATTCGAGGAGATCGGCACCCACCCGGCCTCGCAGCGCAACGCCATCACCGAAGCGCTGAACTTCCACGAAAGCATCGGCGCCGAACGCAAGGCCGAACGCTTCCGGTATCTGCGCAAACGCTGGGCCAACAAGCTGCGCACTCTGCCCAACGTCCGCATCCTCAACAGCGAGGATCCCGAACAAAGCTGCGCCATCGGCTTCGTCGAGATCAAAGGCGTCCAGGGCAGCCAGCTTGCCAAATACCTCTGGGACAAGTACCGCATCTGGACCGTCGCCATTTCCCTCGAAGGCCAGTACGACGGCCTCCGCATCACGCCGAACGTCTACACCACCCTCGAGGAAATCGACACCTTCACCGAAGTGATGGAAAAGGTAGCTAAGAAGGGCGCCATCCCGGCCTAACTCCCTCACTTCTCAAACTTCCGTGGCCGTGTCCGATAAGCACAACAACGAGGACACGGCCACATGTCTTTTACACCGCTCACCTTTTCCGGCATCAGCTCTTACTCTTCGGATTTCCAAACGGTCCTGAACCGTGCGGTAAAGATTGCGTCCCTGCCCCTCCAGGCGCTGCAGAACGAAAACTCCGATGTGCTCGCCCGCAAAACTCAATTGGGCACAATTGGCACCGCGGTCGCGAACCTGACCTCCGCCTTCGAATCCCTGGCCAAGGTTTCGGGAGAAAAAGGTTTGCAGGCCTCGAGTTCCAACACCGCCGCCGTCACCATCGGCAGCATCAGCGCGGATTCGGCCGCCACCTACACCATCAACAGCATCACGTCGCTGGCCGCCGCCGCTTCGGAAACCTCAGCGTCCGGCTATGCGGATTCGTCCTCAACCGCGGTTTCCACCACCGGAACCGTGAAACTCACAGTCGGGGCCAAAGATTACACCATCAACCTGGGTTCGGCGAACAACAACCTCGCCGGGTTGCGAAACGCCATCAACGCATTAGGCGCGGGAGTCACCGCGTCCATCATCACCACGGGTACGGGCGCGAACCCCAACTACCTCTCGGTATCGGCGAACGTGGCGGGCGAAACCGTACTGAAGATCGTGGATGACCCGGGCGGAGCCGCCACCAACCTGCTCACCACCGCCAATCAGGGCACGAACGCGGTCTTCCAGTTGAACGGTCTCCCAGTGAGCCGCACCAGCAATCAGGTGCACGACGTCGTGCCGGGTCTGAGCTTCAGCCTCGTCGGCAAGACCTCGTCGCCGGTCACGCTCACGCTCGCCACGCAAAAGTCCAAACTCGAGGACAGCCTCAGCGCCTTCGTCACCGCCTACAACTCGGTTTCCGAGGCCGTATCCGCGCAGGTCGGCCCCTCGGCCGGACTTCTCAGCGGAGATTTCCTGGTCCGCGAAATCCAGAAAGCCCAGCGCGAAGTCACCAACTTCACCAGTGGGAACCTCGCCCTCTCGGACCTCGGCATCACCTTCGACTCGGCCGGCAAAGCCTCGTTCGACGCCTCCAAAATCGAGGGCTACACCGACACCCAGTTGAACGACGCCTTCTCGTTCCTTGGCAGCGCATCGACCGGCCTTGGAGCGATATCCAAACGCTTCAGCCAGATCTCGGATCCCGTGACCGGCCTGATCAAACTTCAGCAGGATTCCTACGACCGCACCGACCAGCGTCTTCAGGATCAGATATCCGAACTCGAAACCCGAATCGACAACATGCAGAAGTCCACGGCCGCGCGTCTGCAGCAAATCGACGCCCTGCTCGGCACTCTGCAAAGCCAGCAGAATGTCATTGATGCGAGCATCAAATCCGCCAACTTGGCGCTCTACGGCCGGAGCGACAAGTGATCTGCATCGACGAACAAACGATTGCGGAACGCGGCCGGTGGGTCGCCGAATTCGCCTCCCAAGCAAGCCTCGCGGATCTTCAACAGGTCCGCGCAACGGGCCAGGAACTCATCGACAAGCTCCTCGCCGAACGCCGCTCGATCTTCGAACAGATCCACAACGCGATCGCCTTGCGCAACAGCCTCGCCACCGCAATGCACCACGAATCCACCAACCTCACCGCCTGATTCCCCTGCCTGGTGACAGTCTAGACTGTCCCTACCGACGCCTATGCGGTGGTATCCACCCTATTGCGCTACCACTCCCAGGGGATACGCGGATCTCGACTAAATCCCTCGCAAAAATGGATTCCGCTTCCGCTCCCGCTCAATCGTCGTATTCGGACCATGCCCCGCAATCACCGTCGCCTCATCCGGCAAAGTGAGGATCTTCTCCTTGATCGACCGCAAAATCTGCCGCCCATCGCCTCCCGGTAGATCCGTGCGCCCAATCGAATCCTTGAACAACGTATCCCCAGCCACCAGCGTCGACTCCGCCGGAATCCACAGCGACACGCTCCCCGGCGTATGCCCCGGCGTGTGGAACACGTGAAAATCGGTCTCCCCCAGCGTCAGCCGCGAACCATCCTTCGCCTCCGTATCGATCTCCGTCTTCTCCGGCTCCGGCATCCCCAGCCAGCCCGCCTGGACCTCGAGCTTGTCGTACAGCACCTGGTCCCGCGCATTCATATGCACCGGAGCCCCCGTCGCCGCCTTCAACTTCGCCGCGCCGCCAATATGATCGATATGCGCATGCGTAATGACGATCGCCTTCAGCTTCAACTGATGCTCGTTCAGCACCGCCAGCACGGCGTTCACGTCATCCCCATCCCCGGGATCAATCACGATCGCCTCGCGCGTCGCCTCATCCCCGAAAATCGAACAATTGCATTGCAGCATGCCAAGCGGCAGAATCTCATGAATCATGTGTGTGGTTGGACTAATCCTATAGTAAGAGTATGGACTTCGTTGGAATCGGAATCCGCTGGGTGCACCTGGCCTCCGTCGCTTTGTTGGTCGGCGCGGCGCTCTATGGATCGCAAACCCGGACGGCGCTCGCGGAATCGTTCCGCTCACGCATTTACCTCGGCCTCGCCTTGGTGGTGCTCTCGGGCTTCTATCAGTTCTTCGCCAGGATGAGCACGGGCTTCGCCAAGGGCTACCACATGTGGTTCGGCATCAAGATGTTGTTCGTCCTCCACATCGCGGCCGTATTCCTTTTGATCGCCCTCGGACGCGGCGACGAAGCCAAACAGCGCCGCTGGTTGAGCGGCATCGCCGTGTCGGGCCTGATCGCCATGCTGATCGCCTCCACACTCCGCTCGCTGTCCTAACATGCAGGGATATCACGAACTCCGCGAAAGCAAAGCCTGGATCGACCTTTCGGCCCACGGCAAGATCAAGGTCACGGGCGAGGACCGCGCGCGCCTCCTCCACGCCATGTCGACCAACCACGTGCAGCAGATGCAGCCGGGCGATTGCGTCTACGCGTTCTTGCTCAATGCGCAGGGACGCATCCTCGCCGACGTCTGGATCCTCTGCCGTGACGATCATTTCCTTCTGATCACCGAACCCGAAACGCGCCAGCGCGTCTACGAGCACCTCGATCAATACATCATCGCGGACGACGCCTACCTCGAAGACGTCACCGATCAATATGCCCTGATCTCGATCGAAGGCCCGCAAGCATCAGCCGGCGAACCGGGTCTCCTGCCCATCACCTGCACAGGCCACCCGGGAGGAGCCATCCTCCTCGCCCCATCTGAGAAGGCCGCCGCAACCGCCGGCTTGGTGGAAGCCGGCGCAGAAGCCGCGCGCATCGTGCGGCTCGAGACCGCAAAGCCACGCTATGGCGAAGAGATCACCGAGCGTTTTCTCGTCCAGGAAACCGGACAGATGCAGGCGATCCACCCCAACAAAGGCTGCTATTTAGGTCAGGAAATCGTAGAGAGGGTCAAGTCGCGGGGCCAGGTCCACCGGCATCTGCGTGGAGTCCGCATCGAAGGCGCCGAAGTCCCGGAACCCGGCACAAAGCTCACCGGCGCCGAAGGCAAGGATCTGGCGGAACTCGTCTCAGCCGCTTACTCGCCGGCACTCAATCAGGTCGTCGGCATGGCGTACGTCCGAACAGACGCCGCCAAACCCGGAGCACAACTCCAACTGGGAACCCGCCAAATTCTGGTGGTGTAGGCTTCGCCAGCCTGCATCCTTAATTCTGAGGACCAACCGAATCAGAACCGGACTCCGTTCCAACGGAAACGCTACCAGCCGCACCCGCGGCCCGCATCTGGTTCGACGGCCGGAAATACGAATTCTTCCCCAGATTCCGGTAGAACGCACCCGCAACCCCCGACGCGATCGGACCGTTCACCGCACGTCCACCCGTCAGCATCACGACCGCCACCAGCTTCTGGCTCCCGATCTGGTTGAAGGACCCGAACCACCCCATATGCGTCGGTGAAGAAGTATCCGTACACGTACCCGTCTTCCCGTACAGCATGCCGTAAGGCGCATCCACCTGGTCGTAAGCAGCCCTCCGCGCGGTGCCGAACTCCACCGCTCCCATCATCCCCGGCAGCATCTCCTGCACCGAAGCCTGAATCGGCAACTGCCGCTTCACCAGCGGACGGAAATCCCGCAGCGCATCCTGCGTCCGCGGATACTGCAAATAGTGCAACGTCCCGTTATTGGCAATCGCGCCGATCAGCGCAGCCAGATTCAGCGGCGTCATCTTGAAGCCATGCCCGAAGCTGCACATCATCCCGACGCCATCGCCCTTGTCCGCGCTATCGACAATCGAACCCGGCTGCTCTTCGGGAATATTGAGCCCTGCCTTCTCGCCCAGTCCGTACATGCGCGCATAGTACGTGACCTTGTCGAAACCCATCCGCTCCCCAAGAATCGCAAAGTACGAGTTGTCGGACTTCGCCAGCGCATCGGTCATATCCAACCGCATGCGCCGCGCTACGGGAATGAGCGTCGTGCGATCCACCAGCCCTTCGCTCAACGCCGCAAGCGACGTCATCAGCTTGATCGTCGAGCAAGGCGTGAACCCGCTCTTGAACGCCAGCTTCTGGTTGACCACAGACAACACGCGTCCATTCGAAGGATCGACAACCACGATCGACCCGTTGAAGTTCCCCAGTGCATCGACGGCCGCCTGGCGAACAACAGGATCTTCACCGGACGCGTCGTCACCATCCGTGGGACTCGTAAAATTCGGTTCTCTCCAGGGATCGTACCGGCGGCCTCGAGCGGTGGCCGTGCGCCGCTTGGCCGAACCCGCCACCAGCGGAGTCCGCGAGGTCAACGCTTTCGGCTTGGCAGCCGCCGTCCGCTTGCTGCTCGTTGTGGCAGCAGCAGTCTTGGACGATTTGGATTTCGCCGTCGAGGCAGGAGTGACCGCCGCGACGGGAACGATCGACAGTAAACAAATGATTGCAGCGAAGGCGAACTTCAGCACTGGGTATACCGTCCCCTAACGTTACTCATCGACCGAGAAGTACCGCACTACAGGAAGGTGTCCATCCTAAGTACTTCCGCTATAAGGTAGATGTTGTAATTTTGCGATATCCACAGGGGTTACGTCAACCGCCTCGACAAAGGATTCTCGGGATTCTTCCCCCAGCCTCACAGATTCTGGTCAATCGATAGAGTGAGCGTAATACAGGACGCCCCCGGGCCATGCCCCCGGATGTGCCAGAAAACCTACCTTCGTCGAAGTCTTGGCATAATTCTTCTGCCCGGCCTGCATGATCTCCGGACCATTCTCTGCAAGCAGCCGCGCAGAGCGATGCGATGGCCGGACGATCGCAATGTGCCCGGGGCGATGTGAGTCGGGACTCTCGAAAACGACCACCACCAGGTTCCCCCGGTTCGCCAGCGACTGGGCTTCGTGGGCGTCCGCGACAGCCTGCCACCCGCCGCGCCTGCCCGCCGGCGATCGGAACCATTGCGCCTGCGCGTTCGCCAGCAGGACCTGCCCGTGTTCGGGCGGCCGCAGCATGTACACCCCGAGTTGCTTCCCGGCCGCCGCCGCGAAAGCGCTGCAATGCGTGGACCGCCCCGGTCCGGTATAGTCCTCGCCTTTGTCTGGCTCGCCGGTCTCCCAATTCACATGTTGATGGGCGAGCCACAAGGACTCGACATTCATGCCTTCCAGCACCGACAAGAGCTTCTTGCCACGATCCGTAATCGGACCGCAACACGGCGACGGCTCGGCCGCGAGGGATCGCTCGACCGTCCCCGGCGCGAACGCCAACAGCAAGGCCAGGAACCGAAGTCTTGAATCCGCGATGCGCATAGCCGGATTATAAGGAGACCCCAGCCC
>CAZVKC010000081.1:25577-32111 GCA_964627455.1 uncultured Solibacteraceae bacterium
ACCGAAGTCTTGAATCCGCGATGCGCATAGCCGGATTATAAGGAGACCCCAGCCCGCCGGCCATCCTGTCCGGCTAGGGGATTCCCCACCTCAGCGAGGTAGGACTTCACCGAGGCCTCAATCGCGTGTAGAATCAAACACAGCCCAGAAAAGGGGGATCGGCATCCAGTGAACTTGAAGCAGCTTCCAGGAACCCGGATTCCACCACGCGCAAGCATGCTGTCGAAAACTGGATCGAAGGGCGGCGCGGCGCCGCAGCAGCACGCGGTCGCCAACGCGTATCGCACCGGCGCGATCGAATATTTCCCTACATCAGGTGTGGTTCCAGACCCGCTGCCGGGGGGAACGCTCGACGACATCCTCCGTTTCGCGCACCGCAATAACCTTCCTGTGTTCCGGTTCCGCGATTTCACTGAGGAACAGGCCCTGCTGGTGTACGTCACGATGGAGTTCATGCCTCTCGTGGTCATGCCGCTGGGCTACCTGTACGTTAGCGCCGGCTTCGCCTCCGAGGAGCTCTGGATCCTGAACACCTTCGTAGACCAGGAACTCCTCAATTGGGCCGGAACGCCAAAAGCGGAGTTGGTAATCGATGGCGGGGATAACCCCATGCGGCTCATGAATCAGCCCGGCATACCATTGATGCCCTTCATCCCCCCGTATCCTTACTGGCCGACCACGTTCTGGGTGTCGCCGAATCCCTATCTGCGGCTACTGCGAGGCGGCAGAGTTCCGGTCGACGGTTCGGGCTGGGCGGGTCTGCTGGGTGTAATCTCCAACTTGTGACGCAGGTCCCCATCAGGCCAGCAACAACTTCCGGACCTCGCCTTCCGGATCATCGGCCATCCGGCAGTTGTTATCGAACACCATCGTCCGGCCGCGCGCCGGCTCAAACGGCTCCCACTTCAACCCGGGCTGGCTCGGATCCCCCTTACGCGCGAAATTGGCCCACGCAGTCGCCATCTTCTTCGCCAGCGCCTGCGCCTGTGGACCATTCCCAGTCCCCTGGTCGCAGCGCTTCGTATTGTCGAAGCAGAACGCCAACTCCGCGGTGTGCCACGCCCCGGCATCTTCGAGCATCGGCGATTGCCACGTGAAGTACCACGCATAAGCAGGCGCGCCCTTCTGGTTATGCTTCATCGTGGCCATCCGCGTCACGTTGTTGCGCAAACTGAGGCTGTTCAATCCGCCGCCGCTGCACATATAGGACAGTGTCCGGATGCTCTTTTCCGGATGCGCCTTCTTCAGCGCCTCCGCCAGCGCTTTGGCCTTGGCCTCTCCATAGTTCCTCGTGAGAGTAGCCATCCACTGGGCTTCGGTTGGCCGGGAAGACATGATGTTCCCTTCCTCGCTCACCGACCCGAACAATATCGGCACGTTCTTCGAAATCTCCGGCGCAGCGTCATAGAACGACCGCATCGTAATGATCCGGCCATCCACAGTGGGCCCCGCGCCCACCCGCGGCCTCGCTCCCGAACCCGGCGCTGGCGTCGGCCCGCCCAGACCCATCGGAGGATTCATCTTGGCCGCAACGGCGTTGCTGACCTCATTCAACTTCGCCCATTCCACCTTCTGGAGATCGGCGATGTCCCGCACGCCCAGCTCGGCGATCACTCGCTTGGCGTATTCCCTGGACTCCTCGGCCCCCGGAGGATAACCGCCCCCGCCCGATTGCGCCGACGCGCGGTGGATCAATCCTTCGGCCGAGGGCATTCCCAGCAAAGTCGTCACCTTCGACCCGCCGCCCGATTGGCCGTAAATCATCACGCAGTTCGGATCCCCGCCGAAATTGGCGATGTTCTCCCGCACCCAGCGAAGCGCCGCCACCAGGTCCGTCATCCCGACGTTCACCGAATCCGCGTAGGCCGCCCCGCCCAGCGGGGACACATCCAGGAAGCCGAGCGAGTTCAGGCGATGGTTGACCGTCACCGACACCACGTCGTGATGCCGCGCCATCTGCGCCCCATCCTGGGACGCGAGTTCATACGCCGAACCGAATGTGAAACCGCCGCCATGGATATAGAACATCACCGGACGCTTGCCGCTCAGGCTGGGCGTCCAGATGTTCACTTTCAGCATGTCCTCGCTCTGCCAGCCGTCGGTCCACTGATAGAGGAAAGACTGCTCCTGGGACCAGGTGTGCAGTCGCTGCGGGCAGTTCGCGCCATAGATCAGCGTCGGAAGTTCCCCGTCCCACGGCTTGGGCGGCTTCGCCGGAAGCCACCGGTTCTCACCGCCGGTATTGGCGCCGTAGGGTACGCCTTTGAAGGTCAGCACGCCGTCATCGATATAACCGCGCACCTTTCCGTATTGCGTCTTCGCAACCGCGGATTTCGGCGTACTGCAGCTACTCCCGCCCGCGGCAGTTGGGGCCGCTTTTGCATCCGATCCCGACAACGCGACCATGCCAGTTGTGGCAGACAGCAGCGCGCGACGGCGATTGAATCCTGATAATTTCTCCGAATTGGACTTCGACATTTTGCCCCCAAGGGTTTGCGTTCCGGCTCAGTCAGTATATATCCGCTGCAGGACCGCAACCAGCGCCACGAGCCCGGTTCTACTATGTAATGAAGGAGACGGGAGTCCTTTCCTGAAAAAAATGACGAATAGCCAAACGACGCGGCGCAGCTTTCTCAAGAACAAACTCGCGGCCGCCGCCGGCCTCGCCGGCCCGCTTTCGCTCGCGATCTCGGACCCGTCGCCCGCCAACGCCGCCGCACAACAGGCATCGGCAGGAAGCGCCGCCCCGTCTTCCGGCGGTGTAGGCATCCTGCTCGTGGATACCGATCGAGTCTCCGCGCCCGTCGACAAGCGGATCTATGGTCACTTTCTCGAACACATCAATCACTCCGTAGAAGACGGACTCTTCGCCGAACAGATCCAGGGCTGGGGCTTCGAAGGCGACGACTTCAAGACGTTTTGGGAACCCGTCGGCGAACGCGGCAAAGTCGAGATCGTCGAAGTCGAGTTCAAAAGCAGTAAGAAGAGCGTCAGGCTTCAGGCCGGCGCCGGAATCCGGCAGCGCCGAATTTTCGTCGAGGCCGGGCAGAAATACGACGGCTCCGTGTGGGTCAAGCGCGAAGGCGGCGAGGGATCATCTCCGAAGTTGACGCTCAGCGTCACCGGTGCGAACGGGAGCCGGATTGCCGCAGCGCCGCTGCCGGTGACCACCAGTCCCGATTGGCAGGAAGTCCCCTACTCGTTTGTCAGCGCGGTTCGCGACACGCAGGCATCCCTGGAAATCACGCTCACCGGCAGTGGCAGCAGCGGGTCGGTCCTTCTCGATTTCGTTTCGCTCATGCGGGCGGACACTCGCCGCAACGGCATGCTGCGTCCTGATCTGCTGCAATCGTTCCAGGATCTGGCGCCGCCTTTTATGCGCTGGCCGGGCGGTTCGTTCGCATCCACCTATAAGTGGACCAACGGCATCGGCCCGCACGTCTCGCGCCGTTACAGCCCCAACGTGTTCTGGGGCGGCTATTCGGACTACGACGGCTTCGGGACCGACGAGTTCATGGGTCTCTGCAAAAGGCTGAACACGGAGCCGCTGATCGTCCTGCCCGCGCCCGGCGTCGATGCCGCACAGATTGAGTACGCATTGGATTGGGTGCGCTATCTGAACGACCCGCCCTCGACGGAATGGGGCCGGCGCCGCGCCGCCAACGGGCATCCCGAGCCTTACGGGGTCAAGTATTTCCAGATCGATAACGAACCCATGAACAACGGGTTCACGCCGGAACGCTATGCCGCCATCGTGAACGCCTATGGCAGCCGCTTGCGGGCGATGGTTCCCAATGCCAGGATCGTGGCCTGCGGGCAGAAACGATCCAACGACCTCGCGTGGAGCCAGAAAGTCATCGACTTGGCCGGAAAGAACTTCGACATTCTCGGCGTACACAACTACGAGTACGAACCCGAGGGCTTCGAAACCGGACTCCGCCGTATTCGCGACTACCTGGTCAAGCTCCGCGAGTATGTCCGCTTGTCCGCGCATCCGGCAATCGAAATTGCGGTGCTTGAATGGAACCTCTCGCGCACCTACGACTGGCGTGCAGGCCTCCACGCCGCCGGCAGTCTGATCCTCTACGAGGACCTCAGTCCCGGCGTATCGATGACCTGCCCGGCACTGCTTCTGCGCAACACCACCGACGACCCGACGTGGACGTCACTGATCTACCACGATCACGTTTCCTGGTTCCCGGGCGGTGCATACGTCGTCCAGAAACTCTTCCGCGAGCATTACGCCGAACGCCGTCTCGCCTCCACGACCGGCACATTCCGCGACCTCCCCAACAATCGCAAGAGCTTCTTCGACGAAATCGCCACGATGAAGCCGGAAGGCTGGACCCCCGGCACATTGGACGCCATCGCGACGACCGACGGCACAGGCGGAGGCCGCTTCGTCATCAAGGCCGTCAACTACTCGGACCAGCCGAACACCCTGTTGGTAAAATTCACCGGCGCACGCGCCCCCGAAAAGGCGGACGCAACCCTGCACACAATCACAGCAGCTCCAAAAACCAAGGCCTCGATCGAACAGCCGGCCATCATCGCGCCGGTCAGCCGGCCCTTCAACTACGCAAAGGATCTGACCATCGACCTCGCCCCTCACACGGTCGCGGTCCTCGAAATCCGGCCATCCAGATGAGGAGCGCTACGATGCACATCACGAAGCTTCGCAAGATCGGAGGCTCGGTCATGCTGGTCGTCCCACCTGCCCTTCTCGATACTCTGCAGTTGGAGACCGGAGCCCAGGTCGGCATCACGGTCGAAGGCGGACGCCTGATCGTAGAATCCCGGCGCAGGCATCACTACCCTCTGGAAGAACTCCTTGCTCAGTGCAATCCCAGGAGCCCCCGCACAACAGAAGAGCGGGAGTGGCTCGACCCAACCGAAAGGCATAAGCAAAAACGACAACGCCCGGTTCTGATCGTCTCACCGGACATCATGGACGATGTGCTCGCCAAACTAGCCACAATATTCGAGTGAGCTATCGTGGGCTCGCCGGTCTTCCCTTGGTACAACAAAGAGCACCGTCATTCCGGACTCGGGATGTTAACGCCTCGGAAATGTCCACTTGAAGAGCACCCGCTCGATCGCCAGACCTAACCCACGCTTATCCCGTGTTGAAAGAGCCCGGCGGCGCGTACGTCGTACAGAAACTCTTCCGCGTACACTACGCCGAGCGCGCCTGGCTTCCAGGAGGGGCGCGTTCCGCAGCCTCCCCGGCAGATGAGATTGTCGCCCAGGAACATGTGTGTTACATGTTAGCCATCAGATGTTGCCTCATTGGGTCATCAAATCCGCCTCCCGTCCTCGCCTTGGATCCGAGAGAGAGTTGACGACTGCTGCCGGCCTTCCGCAACGTTTGAGTGCTCCCCACATGCCCTACGACCTCGCCCGGGGGCAATTTGACGAAAATGATGAGCGACTGGCCCATCACGGATTGAAGGCATGGTCTTGAGGCTCGAAGCTAGCCGCTGGATGCCGACCAGCAATGAACGAGAAAGGAAGTAACCCATGGCCTTCGATCTTCAACAGGAACGCCGGCAAGTTCACTCACTCGTCGATCTGTTGCCGCCTGCCAAACTCGGCGCTGTGCGCAATCTCCTCGAAGTATTCCTCGACGAAGACGGCGACACGCTCAGCCCCGCGGAAGCCAAGGCGATCGCCGAGGCCGACGAGTGGCTCCAGCACAATAAGCCGATACCGCACGAAGAAGTACTCGCAGAGTTCGGCCTTTCCATGGCCGAGTGGGAGAAGATGAGCCGCGAGCCTTAATCAGCAGCTATGGCCAAACGTATCGTCTGGTCTGACCAGGCCAGGGCCGACATTCGAAGCATTGAGCAGCCCATCGCCATGCAGATCCTCAAGACCTTGGGCCGCTATGTACTTTCCGGAGAAGGCGCGACCAAGCAACTCAAGGGTGTCACGCCGCCAATGATCCGGCTCCGCGCTCAAAATCACCGGGTCTTCTTTCGCGACAAAGGCGACTACCTGGAGATTGATCGCGTCCTAGACCGCAAGGAAGCCTACCGATAGAGTTCCGTCACAATGCTGGGGACCTGCCGCCGGTTGTCCGGAGAATCGGACGACCGAAGCGTGGCCCATTCGCCGATACACCGCCTCCACCGCGCTCTCCGTCGCACTCGTCACCTGCGGCGTCATCCCCGTCAGGCTATACGGTCCCGCCGCCGTCGACAGCACCGCACGATTCCCGTACCGGTCATACACGCTCTGCTGCGTCCACGTCCCCTCGACCGCCTTCACCAGCCGGTCCAAGCGGTCATGCTCGTAACTCTGCACGATCGCCCCGTTGATCGTCTGCGCCCGCAAGTTCCCGTTGTTCTTCCCGCCCGGACCCCAGTCGTAATCCAGCCGCAACGCATTCGCCCCAGTCACCTGGATCCGCTGCGCCTGCAGCAAGTTGCTGTACCGCGTGAACTGCGTGTGCCCCGTCGCTCCGTACTCCAGCACCTGCATTCCCCCATGCGCCGCGTAAGGCGCAAGCGCCGTACTGTCCACAGGATCGGT
>CAZVKC010000082.1:0-31783 GCA_964627455.1 uncultured Solibacteraceae bacterium
CGGATCAGTTCAGTGGTAAGACCGGCGCCCGCAAGACCTCGCTTCTCGCGAATCCACCGGCAGGCGCGGTTTCGCTGAGCAGCGTCACCGTAGTGCGGAACTTCCAGCCCAACGTGAAGGATCTCAGTGCGGATGAGCCGTTTCAGTTCCAGGGCGGCCGCATCACACCGACGCTCAACACGAACCTCAAGGCGGTGAAGGGCGCGCAGATGGCGCTGTTCTTCATCGTCTATCCGGACAAGGCGTCGCCCGACGCGCCACAGGCGTCGGTGCAGTATCTCAAGGACGGCAACGTGGTCGGCAGCGCGAACCTGCAACTTCCTGCCGCCGGCGCGAATGATCGCATTCCATACGTCCTGTCATCGCCCATGGACGGCATGCCCGCCGGCGCGTACGAGATCAAGGTCGTAGTGAAACAAGGCGCCGGCGCGCCCGCACAGGAATCCGTGTTCCTGAACATCGAGTCATGATGATCGCCGCGCCGTTGAGTCTTGCTCTCGCACTGCAATTGGCGCAGGAAACGACCATTCGTACATCCACCAACGAAGTGGTCGTGGATGTCGTTGTGCGCGATAAGAAGGGCAGGATCGTCAAGGGACTCACTGCCGCGGATTTCACGGTCTTCGAGGACGGCGTGCAGCAGGCGATCACCTCGATTCGGGAGAGTTCGGGCACGCTGGCTGCTGGGGATGCTCCGCGAAGCCCTGCGGGACCGTCCCCGGGACGCATCGCGGATCCGACGCGGCAGGTCCGGCTGTTCTCTCTGGTCTTCGATCGCCTGGGTATCGATAGCCGCCGTCTCGCGCGCCAGGCTGCGTACGACCTCATCAAAGAGGATCTCGCGCAAGACGTGTATATCGGCGTCTTTCTGACGGATCAGCGATTGAAGGTCCTGCAGACGTTCACCAAGGACCGGGCTAAGCTCAAAGCCGCGATCGATCAGGCCGTGGGTACGAATACGCCCACCAACTACGCCGATGCGAACGCGAACCTCAAGGCTGCGGTGGATTCGACCTCCGGCGCTACGGGCGCGGCGGATGCTGCAGCCACCAGCAACGGCGCGTCGGTCGATGGCGCCGGCATGGCCGCGGAAGCGATGAATCGCATGGTGACCGACATGCTCGACTTCGCCGACAATAGCGGTCGCGAGCAGCAGGGCCGGTTCTCGATCTTCGGATTGTGGGCCGTGGTGAAAGAGCAGTTCCGCCTTCCGGGCCGCAAGACGGTGATGTATTTTTCAGAAGGCCTGCAGTTGCCCAATGCGGTGTTGCACCAGTTTCAGAGCCTGATCTCGGATGCGAATCGCGCCAACGTCAGCGTATACGCGATCGACGCCCGTGGACTCTCCGTCACCGGCGATAGCGGCCTGGGGCAGGAGATGATGAATCGGAATCTCAAGGTCAGCCAGGGCGCGTATCGGGGCGCTACGCAATCGTCGGCGGTGACGCGCGAAGAGGTGATGCAGTTCGATCGCGCGCTGGACGCGATCCGCGCCAACGGGCAGGTCGCGCTGCAGGAACTTGCGGAATCGACCGGCGGCTTTCTGATCGCCAACATGAACGATTTCCGCAAGCCGATTCAGCGCGTCACCGAGGACCTCGGTTCTTACTATGAGCTGATTTACCGGCCGGCGAACACCGCTCTCGATGGCAAGTTCCGTGCGATCGATGTGAAGATCCCGTCGCGTCCGGATGTGAAGATCCAGGCCCGCATCGGCTACTTCGCGCTGCCGTCGCGCGGCGTGATGCCGTTTGAAGTGCCGCTGCTCCAGGCGCTCGAGCGCAAGCCGCTGCAGCGCGAGGTGGACTTCCGCGCCTCTGTGATCCCGTTCCGCCCCGGGCAGGCCACGATCGTATTCGACATGCCGATGCAGAACCTGAAGTTCCGCGAGACCGAAGAGAAGACTGCGTATCGCTCGCACTTCTCGTTCCTCGCATTGATCAAGGACGAACAGGGACAGGTTGTCGATAAGATCAGCCGCGACATTCCGATGGAAGAACCTTCGGAGAAGATCGAGGGCTTCAAGCAAGGCCGCGCGATCTTCACCAAGACCGTGAAGTTGCCTGCCGGCCGGTACACATTGGAGTCCGCGGTGGCGGACCTCGAAGCGGCGAAGTTCGCCGCGCGCCGTACGTCGGTGGTCGTGCGTCCGAAGCCCGAAAACACAGTCGCTCTGAGCGGACTGTCGTTGGTTCGCCGCACCGACAAGGCGCCGGCGGAACCTGAACCGGGCGACCCGTACATCGTCCTGCAGAATCGCGTGATTCCAACGCTCGACGACAGGATCACCACCAAGGCGATGTCTCTGTATTTCATCGTCTATCCGAATCCGAATGATCCTGCCAAGCCCGGCGTCACGATGGAGTTCTTTCGTGACGATGTGAAACTCGGCGAAGGCGCACCGGAACTCTCGCCGCCGCTTGCGGACGGGCGGATCCCGTACATCGCCAACATCCCGCTCGACAAGTGGCAGCCCGGCTTGTATGAAGTGCGCGTCACGGCGCGCCAGGGCGCGGGCGCGGATCGACAAAGCCTGTTCGTTACGATTGAATGAGATGAAGATTTCGAGGCGAAATCTCCTGACTGCCGCAGCCGGCGCGCTCGGCCTGCGTCCCATGACTGCCGCAGCCGGGGCGGGTCCCTTATTCGTGGAAGTGCCGGCGTCGCAGAGCGGCATCACGTGGGTCCACGAGAATGCGATGTCCCCGGAACGTTTTCTGCCGGAAACGTTGCCGCCGGGTTGCGCGTTCCTCGACTACGACAACGACGGCTGGCTCGACATTTTCCTCGTGAATACGGGGCCGTCGGATTTCTACAAGCCGAAGCAGACGCTGCGCCACGCTCTGTATAAAAACAATCGCAACGGGACCTTCACCGACGTCACCGAGAAGGCCGGCATCGGACCTTCGGTGTCTTTCGGGCAAGGCGTGGCCGTCGGTGATTTCGACAACGACGGATTCCCCGACATCTTCATCACCGCATACGGACGTCCGACGCTGCTTCGCAACAACGGCAACGGGACCTTTACCGATATCACCGAGAAGTCCGGCCTTGCAGCAGAGATGGCCAAGGGCTGGACGACCAGCGCGGTTTGGGTCGATTACGACAACGACGGCAAGCTCGATCTCTTTGTGTGCAGCTTCGTGCAGTACAGCGAGAAGGATCGATTTTCCTGCGGCGACAACAAACTGGGCCGCAAGTATTACTGCATCCCGCGCGTCTTCAAGCCGACCGCGAGCTTCCTCTATCACAACAACGGCGACGGGACCTTCAAGCTCGTCAGCAAGGGCACGGAGATCGAGAAGGCGCTGGGCAAAGGGCTTGGCGTGGTGGCTACCGACATCAACAACGACGGCCTCATGGATCTCTTCCAGGCCAACGATACGGTGCAGAACTTCCTCTTCGTGAACCGCGGCAACGGTAAGTGGGAAGAGATCGGACTCGCTGCGGAGGTCGCCTTCAGTGCGAGCGGGCAGGCGCGCTCCGGCATGGGCGTCGATGCGTTCGATATCAATGGCGACGGGTTTCAGGATCTCTTTGTCGCCAACGTCGACCAGGAGATGTTCTCGCTCTATCAGAACCGCAAGGACGAGAGCTTTCAGGACACGGCGCACCAACACTCGGTCGCGCAATCGACGCGGTTGTTGTCCGGCTGGGGGCTGAAGTTCTTCGATTACGACAATGACGGTCTCATCGACGCGATGCTTTCGAATGGACATCCGGACGACATGATCGAGCAGTATTCGCAACAGGTGAAGTACAAAGAGCCGCTGCTGCTGTTCCATCACGAGGGCGCGAACATGCGGAACGTCCCTGCCGCGGAAGCGGGTCCGGTGTTCGCCAAGTCATTTCCCGCGCGCGGACTTGCTGTCGGCGACTTCAACAATGACGGCCGCATCGACGTGCTGGTCGCCAACAACGGCGAGGCTCCACTGTTGCTCGAGAACCGGTCCGGGCAGGGGAACCACTGGCTTGGGTTGAAGCTGCAGGGCAAGACCTGTAATCGCGATTCGGTCGGCGCTCGCATCACCTGGCAGGTCGCCGGAGGCAAGCGGTTCACGCGCCTCAAGAATAACGGCGGCAGCTATTTGTCGAGCCACGACATGCGCGAGGTGCTGGGTTTGGGCGCCGGCAAACTCGACTGGGTGGAGGTCCGCTGGCCCAAGCCGAGCAATCGCATCGAACGCTTCACCGGCCTCGAGATCGACCGCTATCACACCATCGTCGAAGGATCCGGAACTCACGTCGCCGCAGGCGGCAAGGGCTAGCAGGAAGACGCTACAATCGAATCGCAGTAACAACCGGCCCGTCGCTTGAAAATCACGATCTCAAAAGAGAATTACCTGAAAGCCATCGCGGAACTCGAGGCTGAAGGCGAGCCCGTGATCGCCGCCACACTGGCGCGCTGGCTCGATGTTTCGCCTCCCGCGGTAACGATGGCGCTCCGCCGCCTGAAGCGCGACGATTGCATCGATGTCGCGCCGCGCACCGGGCACATTTCCCTGACCATCGAAGGACGTGCGATCGCCGACCGCCTGCTGCGGCGCCATCATCTGATCGAACGCATGCTCACCGAAGTTTTTGGGATGAGCTGGTATCGCGTGCATGACGAGGCGGAACAACTGGAACACGCCGTGTCGTCGGAGTTCGAGCGTCTGCTGACGATCAAGCTGGGGAGCGGCGAAGAGGCCTGTCCGCACGGCAACCGCGCCGGGCTTGAATCCGCCGTCGAACGCCGCCGCCGCGGATGGAAGCCGCTTTCGGAATTCGAAGCGTCGCCCCGGCAGGCGCGGATCATGAGCGTCTATGAGCGCGATCGCCAACTGCTCGAGTACCTTGACGGCCTCGGCCTTTGTCCCGGCGCCGCGTTTACGGTGCTCTCGCGCAACTACGACGATACGCTCAGCCTCAATGTCCACGGGGCTACCGTGCAGATCGGCAAAGCTGCGGCCGACAAAGTCTGGGCTCTATTCGAAGAACAGTTAACCTGAACATTTGGACCTCTCCACCTCATTGATGTACGTGAAGGGCGTCGGGCCCGCGCGTGCGAAGATGCTCGAAGCCAAGGGACTCGAAACCGTCGAGGACCTGCTCACCTACGCGCCGTTCCGTTACGAAGATCGCAGCAACGTCAAGCCGATCTCGGAGCTTGCGGTCGGTGAAACGGCGACCGTCATTGCGGAAGTCCGTTCTTCGAAGGCGGCAGGCTTTCAACGCAAACGGCTCGGAATGTTTGAAGCCGTCTTTCGCGACTCCTCGCCGATGTCGCTCGTCGGCAAGTGGTTTCACGGCGGTTATCTGGCCGATGTCCTGCAGCCCGGCGTTCGCGTCGCGCTGTTCGGCAAAGTGGAGTTCGACGGCTACGCCGGCACGATCTCGATGATGCATCCGGAATTCGAGATCCTGCGCGATGACGAGGATCCCGAGATCGCGGGCTTGCACACCGGGCGCATCGTGCCGGTGTATGAAGCGGCCGGCAAGGTCACCACGCGAGTGCTGCGCGGCATTGTCTGGCGGGTCCTCGAAGGACTCTCGCCTGTTCCCGAGCCAATGCCGGAAGAGGTTCGCGCCAGAGTGCAATTGCCGGACCGCTGGCAGTCGATTCGGGAGATGCACTTCCCGCCGCAGGGTTCCGACGCCCGTCTGTTGAATGCGTTCCGCTCGCCCGCGCAGCAGCGCATGATCTTCGAAGAATTCTTCTGGCTCGAGTGCGGACTCACGCTCAAGAAGAACAAGGCCCGCTTTCAACCCGGCATCGCATTTCAATTGACGGACCGGGTTCGCGACCAGATCAAGGCGATGCTGCCGTTCCGGCCGACCGGCGCACAGAAGCGGGTACTCAAAGAAATTGCGGACGACATGTCGAAGCCGCATCCGATGTACCGTCTCCTGCAGGGCGACGTCGGCAGCGGCAAGACGCTGGTGGCCGCGGAATCCGCGATCATTGCGATTGAGAACGGCTATCAGGTCGCGGTGCTCGCGCCGACTGAGATCCTCGCCACGCAGCACTTCCTGTATTTCAAACGCCTGTTCAAGAGCCTCGGCTACCAGATCATCCTGCTCACCGGGTCGAACACCGCGAAAGAGAAAGCCGCATACAAGCGCCTGCTGGCTGCCAACATGGTCCCGATTGCAGTGGGCACGCATGCCCTGCTGGAAGAGGACGTCGCCTTCGGCAAACTGGGACTCGCCATCGTCGACGAACAGCACCGCTTCGGCGTCGAACAGCGGCAGCGCCTGATGGCCAAGGGCGGAAATCCCGACGTGCTGGTGATGACGGCGACGCCCATTCCGCGCACCCTCGCGCTGACCATGTACGGGGACCTCGATGTGTCGATCATCGACGAACTGCCGCCGGGCCGCAAGCCGATCGTCACGAAGCATGTCATGGAAGACCGCATCGAGCAGGTGTGGAGCTTCGCCAAGCGCGAGATCGAAGCCGGTCGTCAGGTGTACGTTGTCTATCCGCTCATCGAAGAATCCGAAACGCAGTCGATGAAGGCCGCGCAGAAGATGCACGAACACCTCTCGCGCGTCGTGTTTCCGGACCTGCAAGTCGGGCTGCTGCACGGCAAGCTCTCGCAGGATGAGAAGGAATCCTCGATGGACGCCTTCAAGCGCGGCGAAACGCACATCCTCGTTTCGACCACTGTGATCGAAGTCGGCGTAGACGTGCCGAATGCAACGGTCATGGTGATCGAGCAGGCCGAGCGTTTCGGACTCTCGCAACTCCATCAACTGCGTGGACGCGTCGGCCGCGGCGGCGAGCAGAGCTATTGCATCCTCGTCACGGCGAAGCTGAACGACACAGCCAAAGAGCGGATCCGCACGATGGTTGAGTCCACCGACGGCTTCTACATTGCGGAAATGGATCTGAAACTGCGCGGCCCGGGAGAGTTTTTCGGAACGAAGCAATCGGGCCTGCCTGCGTTTCGCTTGGGGAACATCATTCGCGACAAGGAAATCCTCGAACTCGCCCGTCATCAGGCAGGCGAGTTCGTGGATCATCCATCCTCACCAGAGGAACTGCAGCGCGCCGTGCGCTACATTCGCGACCACTGGCAGCGGCGCTACGGTCTTGTGCAGGTCGGTTAGGGCGTTGCTTTCTTCAGCGCCTGCGCGATCGCCAGTTCGTACAACGCATACGCGCGATAGAAGTCCGCGTACGCATTGACTTCGCGGATTGCAGCTTCCGCTGTCGCCAGTTCGCGGAGGTTCAGGGTAAACAGATTCGTGTCGCCGAGGTCGAACTTCGTGCGTTCGCCGTCTTCGACTCGTTTCGTCGTCTGCACCTCATCGCGAATCACTTCGGCGCGTTTGAAGGCCGTAATCACTGCCGAGTAGGCGTCGCGAACTTCCGTGATCACCTGATCCTTCTGGAACCGCTCGCGCTGATCGATTTGGGACAGTCGCGCCTGCGCGGACTGGAACCGTCCGGTCGCGTTCCGCCGCTGTAGCGGCAACTCGAACGTGATCGAAGTCTTCAACTCCTGCGGACCCGCCAGCGTCTTGCTCGTTCGTCCCGTGTCCTGGTAGAACGAGAGGCCGAAGTCGATGTTCGGCATTTGCTGGTTCTTCGCCAGCCTGCGCTCGACATCGACTTGTGCGCGCTGCTGCCGCAATCGCTCGATCTCCGGCCTGCGGTTCAATGCGATCTCGATGTCCTTTTCCAACTGCAGTTCGTTCAATTGTTGCGGAGGCGGAAATCCCGCCGGCGTCCGTTCGAGCCCCGCGATCGCCGGGTTGCCCTGCCCGTCGCGATAGTACAGCGACAGGTCGAAGGCCGCCAACTGCTGCTGCCGTTCGGCCTCCACCAATTGCGATCTCCGCTGCAGGATGATGCGTTCGTTGTCGAGGACGTCGAAGTCCGGAATCTGTCCCAGCTTCGCTGCCTCCCGCAATTGCTGGTCTCGCGCCATCGCGATGTCGAGAACCTGCTTCACGACGTTGTAGCGGCGTCCGGCCGCCACCCAGTCCCAGTATCGCCGCGTCGCCATCTGCACGATCGCGATCCGCTGCTGGTCGATCGAGAGTTCCGCGAGGCGCACTCCAATGCGGGAACGCTGCAGGTCCGCGCGTTTGGAATCGATCTCGCGATCGCGAAAGAGAGGGAGCTTCAAGCCCGCCCGATATTCGCCAGTCGAACGCGTGAGAAGCCCGCCCAGGTAAGACGGGAAGTCGCCGCTGCCGCGATTCCATCCCGCCGAATACGACATGCCCTGAAACGCCAGAGACTGTTCGACCCCGGCATCGAAGGATTGATAGTCGTAAATCCCCAGGCGGTTCTGATCGTTGCGCGCACGCGCCACCAGGTCGAACCTGCCGAGGACGGCCAGCACGTCCGCCTCCGCGATGTTCTTTTCCTGCAGCGCGGCGACCAGCGGAGGATAATTTTTCTCTACCGACGCCAGGACTTCCTCGAGCGTCAGAACGCCGGATTCCGGCGCTGCTGCGGCGAAAAGAGATCCATGGAAAAGAAAGCCTGCGATTGCGGCGATCCTGCTCATTTCTTCTTTTCGCCCCCCTTGGCTTCTTTGCCCGGCTCGTAGGCGGCCGTCGTCGGCGGGAAGCCGTTGAACTGGCGCCAGAGTTCAAACCAGAGCGGCACAGTCCGCAGCAGGACCCAGCCATTCGCCCGAACGCCCTGCCTCAGGTACTGCGTGCCGGGCCATGGATCTTCTTTCGGATCCGGTTGCACCAGGATGCGGAACTTGCCCTGCCCGTTGTCGGTCGCATCGACCAGCATCACTTCGCCGCCGAATGTTCCGACCGCGACCGAAGGCCATCCCGCGAACTGAATCGCCGGCCAGCCTTCGAACTGCAAACGGACCTTGGCGCCCGTCTGGATCAGCGGCGCGTCGTTTCCAGCGATCATCAACTCGACCGTACGCTCATTCGTTTCCGGGATCAGAATCGCAAGTGGTTCGCCGGCCTTCAGCAGTTCGCTGCCCGGTTGCGCCAGTAGCCGGAAGATCGTCCCGTCGCGAGGCGCAACGATATTCTGCTGCGACTGCCTCGCGATCTGGGAATCGAGCCGTTGCAACTCCGCCATCGTGCTGGCAATGTCGCCCTGTGCCGATGCCGCGGAGCCTTGCGCGTTCTCGATCGAGGTCTTGAAGTCCGTTTCAATTCGCTGCTGTTCTGCTTCGCGAGCGAGCCGGTCCGATTCGGCCGCGGTCAATTGCGCTTTGGACCGGTCCACATCGGCGATCGCGCGATTGTGGTCGAGTTCCGCGAGTTCGAGTGCGCGTTTCGATGTGAGTCCCTTGGCAAGCAATTGGCGCTGGCGTTCGATGTTCAGTTTCGTCGTGACTTCATTGGCCTCGGCCGCATCGAGCGAACGGCTTGCCGCGCGCACGTTTTCCTTGGCCATTTGGATGCGCGCCAGCCCTGCGTCGAGGGCGTTGCGCCGCGACCCTGTGAGTCCCACGACGCCCTGCGAGAGGTTGGCCGCTCTCGCCTTCTGTTGATCGAGGCGCATCACGATCGCCTCGCGTTGCGCGCGAAGCCGCTCGAGGATCTGCGGATCATTATCCGAGAACTCGACTACGAGATCGCCCTTCTTGACCTTCGATCCTTCAACCACGTACCAGCGGACCACCCGGCCTTCCACAGGCGCCGAGATGCGCTGTTCGCGATCATTCGGATTCACCGCCACAACCCTGCCCGTTCCCGTGACATTCTGCACCCATGGCGTGAACCACAGGACCACGACGGCGAGCGCGATCACGAACGATAGAAGCCATGCGAAGACCCTCGCCGGCCTGGCCGGAGCGACGGAGTCCATGGCGGGCAGGCAGAAACGCTTGCCTGGAAGTGTTGTTGCAGGCGTCATGTTATTGCGTGACCTCCATCGGAACCTGCACTTCCAGTCTGCCGTTGCGAAGCTCGTAAACCCGGTCGCACATCGACAGAACGGAATCGTGTTCCGTCGTTACGATGAGCGTCCAGCCGGCGTTCTTGTCGAACAGATGCCGCAGCAGCGACGATCGAAGGCTGACGTCGTCGATCTGGTCGAGGATTTCATCAACGATCAACACGGATGGACGGCCGGCGATGGCGCGGGCGAGGGCAATTCGCAGGGCCTGGCCGGACGAGATCGAGCGGCCGAAGGTAGACAGTTCGGTATGGATGCCCCGCGGGAGCGCATCGATTTCCGCGAGCAGGCCCACGGCGGTCAGCGCCTCGCGGACCCGCAGCGTGTCGATCTCCGGCCTGCCAAACGCCACATTCTCGGCGATCGTGCCATGAAAGACTTCATTCACTCGCACCACGGCGACTTCGGTGCGCAGACTGTTCACGTCGTAATTACGGATGTCGTTGCCGTCGATCTCGATCACGCCTCGCTGCGGGGTCCTCAGGCGCCACAGGATGTCGACGATCGTGCTCTTGCCATCGCCGCTGCGCCCGGTGATTGCGATCTTTTCGCCGGGGCGGATCGTGAGGTTGAGATCATCGAACACCACCTTGTCATTGGGGTAAGTGAACGCGACGTTGCGGATGGCGATGGACGCGCCGGAACCACTGCGAGCCGGCAATCGATCGGGTCCCGAGATCTCGGTCGGAAGGTCCGTCAGATAGCCGAGTTTGTCGACGGCGGCGCACAGGTCATAGTACGTTTCGAGATGCTTGCCGAACTTCGCAAAGCCGCTCACCACGAGCGCCAGCACGAGTTCGGATGCGATTAACTGACCGAGAGTCAGTTCGCGGTTGATGACCAGGAATCCGCCGACACCCAGCAGCGCCGTGCTCGCCACGGTCTGCAATGCGAGGGATCCAATGATCTGGCGGAGCAGGATGGAAAAGTGCTTCTTGCGATACGTCAGGTAATCGTTCACCAGGTCGTTGGCGCGATGCAGCGCATACGCCGCACCAGGGCCGGACTTGAACGCATCGAGATGGCGGCCGATCTCCTGCATCCAGGCGACCAGTGCGTACTTGGCTTTGGACTCCTTGACCGCTGTCGTTACGGCGCCGTGTCCTAACGGCCAGAGAACGAATGCGATGCACACGATCAGAAAGAAATCGAGGATGCCGAGAAAGGGATGGTACACGGCGAGCAGCGACATGCCAATCACTGTCTGCATGAGAATCGTGAGTCCGTCGACCAGCAGGACCGCTGCGGCCTTCTGTACCGTGACCACCTCCAAAAAGCGATTCACGAGTTCCGGAGGATGCGATCCGTCGAAGGCTGACGCTCTGGCCCGCAGCAGGCGGTCGATCGAGTCCGACGCCATTTGAACGAAGATCCGGCGCTGCAGCACTTCAACGACATAGTGTCGCAAGGTCTGCAGAATCGAAGAAAAACTGAGGAATGCGCAGAGGAGGATGCTGAGGACGACGACCGGTTGCAGCAGTGACCCGAAGGCCACCGTGTTGACCAGGGATTGGGTCGCGAGAGGCAACGCGAGAGATAAAACGCCGATCGCGACCGAGTAAATAATGGCAACGATAAGGTTGCCTTTTTCAAGTTCGAGTAATCCGCGCAGGCGGACCCAGGGAGCGGACCCGTGCCACGGGCGTACGCTCGAAGAGTTCGTATGGTGGTTGCTCATAGAGTAATGTGATTGGTGGTGGGTTGTTTATTCTGATGTGCTGCGGCTGCGCCACTGGCGAAAAGCCCCGTACGGGCGGCATCCGAAATCGCAACGACCGCAGGATGTTTGAATTTCCGGTCTGCCGAGATCGCGTAGAAGCGCTCCTCGACCTCCGAGGTGGCGCCGATCGGAATGACGCGATAGGTCCGCTGGACCTCCTCGGCAATCGGCGTGGGCGCCAGGAAGATGCCGGATCCCGCTTCGCCGAACACTTTCATCAGCGCGCTGTCATAGAACTCGCCGACCATCGCCGGCTTGATGTCCAGTCTCGCGAACCAGGTGTCGAGGCTCCGCCGCAGCGCGGTTCCTTCGAACGGCAGGAGCATGGGCGCGCCGTTCAGCGATTTCGGAAATTCCGCTTTCAGCGGCTCTGCAATGTGGGGCGCTGCGAAGAACGTTACCCCGCAGGTTCCCAGCAAGTGGCCGAAGGCGCGGACCTTGGAACCCGCCGGTACCGGAGTATCCGATAAAACGATGTCGAGGCCGAGCAGATTCATTTCAGCCAGCAACCGCTCCGGCTTGTCTTCGTGGCAAATCAATTGGACCGGCTGGCTCATCTGCAGCGCCGGCGCCAGGACCCGGTGGACCAGCAGCTTCGGGAGCACCTCCGCGATGCCCACCGTCAGCCGCAGCGCCCGCGAACTGGGCCGCGTCTGCACGGCGTTCTGCAACTCCTTGCCGAGGCCGAAAATCTGTTCCGCGTAGCGGAAGACGAGACGCCCGAAATCGGTCAGGGCGAGGCTGCGTCCTGTGCGGACGAAGAGTGGTTCCCCGAGCGATTCCTCGAGTGTGTGCAACTGGGCGCTGATGGTCGGTTGCGCCAGATTGAGCTGCTGGCTCGCCCTGGTTATAGACCCTTCCTTTGCAACTGTCCAGAAATATAGGAGATGATGATAGTTCAGCCAGTCCATCATTAAGATAGATTCATTAGAAGCCGAATCGGTTTCAAAAAAACTTTGCTCAAAACATCGAGCCAAGGGGAATACGAAGTATGGATGCTCCCGCTAGACGCCCGCTTTCCTCCCGCGATACCGGCTGGGCCCGGTTTCTCTCTCGTTTTCTTGCAGATAGACGTATCCAACCTAACACGATCTCCGTTTGGAGTGTAATCTTCGCAGTATTCGGCGGAATCGCTTTTCTCGCATCTAAGTCCAATCCTTTCTATCTGGTAGCAGCCGCTGCCGGCATCCAGCTCCGGCTGCTCTGCAATCTGATGGACGGGATGGTCGCCATCGAAGGCGGCATGAAATCCAAGACCGGCGACGTCTACAACGATCTCCCCGATCGCTTTGCTGACCTTTTCTTAATCGTCCCCGCCGGATACGCCATCCCGTGGACCCACGGTCCCGAACTCGCCTGGTGCGCCGGTGCGCTGGCCGTTTTCACCGCGTACGTGCGCGTCCTCGGCGGATCCTTCGGCTTCCGCCAGGACTTCGTGGGTCCCATGGCGAAACAACAGCGCATGGCGATCCTCACAATCTCCGCCCTCGTGAGCATCTTCGAACCCCAAACGCGCTATGTATTGTCAGGAGCGTTGGCCGTCATCGCCGCCGGATCGTTGTGGACCATCCTGCGCCGCACGTCGCGAATCCTCGACCTCCTGCGGAACCGTCCTTGAGCGACCTCGTTGCATTCCTGATTCGACTGATTACCGGCGCGCAAGCCATGTGGTTCGACAGCGAACCCGACCACCGCCAGTGTGTCTACATCGCGAACCACTCGAGCCATCTCGACTTTCTCGTGTTGTGGGCGGCGCTGCCCGCGGCGATTCGCGCCAGGACCCGTCCAGTGGCGGCGCGGGATTACTGGGACTCAACCCCGTTGCGCCGGTTCCTCGCCGTGCGCGTGTTTCGGGCCCTGCTGATTGATCGCAAGGGTGGCTTATCGGTGCATGGCCCGTCCGTGCTGCAGCCGATGCTCGACGCTCTGGAAGCGGGCGATTCGCTGATTCTCTTTCCTGAAGGCACGCGTGGATCCGGCGAAACGATCGCTCCTTTTAAAAGCGGCATCTTTCATATGTGCCGGCATCGCCCGGGATTAGAACTGACGCCCGTGTACCTGGATAATTTGAACCGCATCCTGCCGAAGGGCGAGTTCCTGATGGCCCCGCTATTGAGCCGCGTGCACTTCGGTCCACGGATCCATCTGGAAGATGGGGAAGGGAAGCCGGAGTTCCTCACCCGTGCGCATCAATGCGTCGTGAGGCTGCGAGGCAGCGAGTAAACCATGCAACAGGATTTGTACGTTCTGCTCGGGCTGATCGGCGGCTTGCTGCTGATCTTCTCGATCATCGGCTTCATTCTCAGCCGCACCGTGAAGTCGCCCAAAGGCCGGTCCACGGTTGAGAACCTCAACGCGCGCATCGGCGCCTGGTGGGTGATGGCGATCCTCGTCTCATCGTGCGTGATCATGGGGCTTGGCGTCACCGTGACGCTGTTCGGCCTGATCTCATTCCTCGCCCTGCGCGAGTTCATCACGCTGACGCCGACGCATCGCGGCGATCACCGCGCGCTCTTCTGGATCTTCTTCGTCTTTACGCCGCTGCAGTACACGCTGATCTACAACCAGTGGTACGGCATGTTCAGCATTCTGATTCCCGTGTACGCGTTCTTGTACATCCCCATTCGCATCTCGATGGCGGGCGACACCAGTCAGTTCCTCGAGCGTACGTCCAAGATCCAATGGGGACTCATGGTGTGCGTCTTCTGCCTGAGCCACGCGCCTGCGCTGATGATCCTGCGGATCCCCGGCTATGAAGGTGAGAACGCGAAACTCGTCTTCTTCCTGATTCTCGTCGCGCAACTTAGCGATGTCTTCCAATATGTCTGGGGCAAACTGCTCGGTAAGCGGAAGGTCGCACCGAGCGTGAGTCCGAACAAGACGTGGGAAGGACTCATCGGCGGCGGACTCACCGCCATCGCGCTCGGAACCGCGCTGTATCGCGTGACGCCGTTCACGCCGCAGCAGGCGGCGGGCATGAGCGCGCTCATCGTGCTGATGGGATTCTGGGGTGGACTCACCATGTCCGCGATCAAGCGCGATCGCGGTGTCAAGGATTATGGCGCGCTCATTGCCGGGCACGGCGGCGTGATGGATCGCATCGATTCCATCTGCTTCGCCGCGCCCGTCTTCTTTCACGCCGTGCGCTACTTCTTCGCGCGCTGACCTTTGGGTCGGCCCGCCGCCTTCACTTTCACCGGGACCGCATAGAGCGACTTCCGCGCCGTCAGGTACAGCAGGCCGTCGCCGCCGAACGTGAGGTTCGCGGCTGATTCCGGCAACAGGATCCGCGCGATGAGGTGTCCATCGGCGGGATCGAAGATCTGCGCGCCGTCTCCCGAACTTGACCATACGCGTCCACCCGCGTCGCAGCGGATTCCATCCGGACCACCTTTGTCGATCTTCGCGAACACGCGCCCGTTGGTCACCTGCATGCCGTCTTTCGAAACATCGAACACGCGAATGTGCCGCGGCGCGCCCGAATCGGCGACGTACAGCTTCGATTCATCGGGTGAAAAGCAGAGGCCGTTGGGTTTGTCGAAATCCTTCACCACCGGCGTCAGCGACTTCGACTTCGGATCGAAGCGATACACGTAGTTGCCCGTCTGCACCTTCTTGCGTGTGCCGAGGCCGTAGTCGGGATCCGTGAACCAGATCGTGCCGTCGGACTTCACCACCGCATCGTTGGGCGAGTTCAGATCCTTGCCTTCGAATTGCTCAATGAGAGATTCCACTGCGCCCGTCGTGAGGTTCGTGCGGGACACGCGATGCGCCGTATGCTCGGCCGTGATGAGGTTGCCGTCGAGGTCCAGCGTGTTGCCGTTGGCGTTATTGCTGGGGTTGCGATAGGTGGTGACCTTGCGCGTCCTCGGATCCCAGCGCTTCAGCTCATTGGCCGGGATGTCGCTGAAGAGCAGGTATCCGCCATCGCGGGCGATCCACACCGGACCCTCGATGAACTGCATGTCGGTCGCAAGCCGCTCGACTTTCGCGCCAGACGGGAAAAGCCTCCGGAACGCGGCTTCGTCTTTGATCTCGAAGTCAGCCGCGAACGCGGAGGCAATGCTGAGTGCTGTGACGAACAGTTTTCGCATGGACCGCATCCTATCAGACGCGGTCCACGCTCGGGATTTTACTTCGCTGCGAACTCGACGAGTTCCGACACGGTTTCCATCTTCACAGCGCCGGTCGAGGTCGACGTCATCTTGACGGCGCCGCCGGGGACCGCTTCGCTGGTGCAAGCCTTCGTCTTGGTCTTCATGCCGTTGGCCGCAGTGTCCATTTCGACGCACTTGCACGCGATCGCCTTGCCGGCGACGGTGATGGTTTCATTGACCGGCGTGGGAGCCTTCGCCTGCGCCGCATTGGCGGGCGTCGCGGCAGCTTTCAGCGGGATGTTGACGCGAGTCTTGCTAGACTGGCCCATCACTTTGGTTTCGGTTTCGACGACAGCGGTGTTGGCGTCGACGCTGATGAGCGTCTGCGTCATTTCCGTAACCGTCTTGCTCGGACCCGCCATGGTGGTGGTCTTCATCTTGGCGTAGCTGCCGGGCTTGAAACTCGCCCACGGATGCTTGGCCTCCGCGCCATAAGCAAGGGGAAGAAGCAGCAGGAAAGAAAATGCAAGTGTATTGTTTCGCATGATTGGATGTTTTGTCCTCCATAGACACATGCGGATGTCCACGGCAAATCCTGTCATCGTTCTTCGTCTCGATATGATGAAGAAACCTTTTTCAGAATGCAGACGAAGCAGAAGATCACCTCACTCGAAGTTTTGGACATCCGCTATCCCACCGTGCGGCTCGGCATGGCCGGTTCGGATCCCCGGCATCTCGCCCCCAACTACTCTTGCGCGATCACCGTGCTGAAGACCAGCGGCGGATTGGAAGGCCGCTCGCTTGTGTTCACCATCGGCGCAGGCACAGAGATCCAGAAAGCGGCTATCGAAGCGTTGCGTCCGTTCGTCGTCGGCCGCGACCTCGAGGATTTCATCGAAGAGCCCGGCTACTTCGCGCAAGCGCTCGCCGAACATCATCAGTTGCGCTGGCTCGCCCTGGGAACCTACCGCATGGCCGTCGGCGGCGTGGTCAATGCGTTGTGGGATCTGTGGGCCAAGCGCGACGGTGTCCCCATGTGGCGATTGCTGACGTCGCTGCCGCCTGAGCGCATCGTGCAATGCATCGACTTCCATCACCTGCGCGATGTCCTTACGGAAGACGAACTGCTCGAGATGTTGCAGTCGCGCGTGGCGTCGCGTGATGCGAACCTCGCCCGTCTCGAACGCGACGGCGTGCGTGTGTACAGCACGGCAGGCTGGTCCGGCCGGCCGCTCGACGAGGTCCGCCAACTGTGTTCCGGACTCTACGCCAACGGCACGCGCGCCTTCAAGGCCAAGGTCGGCCGCGGCCAGCAGTACGATCGTGCCCGCGCGCTCGATGAGGATCGCCGGATGCTGCAGGCGATCCGTGAATCCACCGGCGAAGATGCGCTGCTGTTGACCGACGCGAACCAGAACCTCGGCGATTGGCGCAACGCCGCGAGTTACATGAAAGAACTCGCCGAGTTCAAGCTGCTCTTCATCGAAGAAGCGATCGCGTACAACGACGTGACCGGCTACATTCGGCTGCGTGAAGCGCTCGCGCCCGTGGGCATCGGCGTGGCGGGCGGCGAACAGGCGCCCGACGCCATCACCTTCAAGCAACTGCTGGCCGGCGGTGGACTCACACATTGCCAGATCGACGGCGCGCGTGTTGGAGGCGTCAACGAACTCTTCGCGATCGTCGCCATGGCCGCGAAATTCGGCGTCCCCGTGTGCCCGCATAGCGGAGGCATCGGCCTGGGACAACTGGTCGGCCCGATGTCGGTCTTCGATCAGGCGTGGTTCGGCAGCGAAGGACGCTGGCTCGAGTACCTGGAGTTCCTGCAGGATGGCGTGTTCCTGTCGCCGCTGCGGGTTCGCAATGGACACTACGTGCTGCCATCGGCGCCGGGTTGGGGCATCGAGATGGAGTCGGAGTTCGTGGCGCGCTACCGCTATCCCGAGGGTCCCGATACGGCCGATTCCGCGGAAGCCGATCGCATCGCGGCGGCGCAACCCGGCGCTCCGCCGTATGCGCGCTTCTGGCGGCAGTAACTATTTGAGGTATCTGGCGAGGAACGTCCAGGCGACGTCGCCTCGCCACTCGTGCCCGCCGTCGAATTCCTGATAATCGAGCGCGCCGGACTTGCCCGCGGCGTCGTAATGCTTGCGGGCTTCCTCGATCGTCACACGCACGGTGTCGATTGGCGCGCTTACGTCTTTGATCCCCGCCTGGATCTGCAACGGGCGCGGCGCGATGAGCGCGACCTGATCCGGCGATGTGATGTCGATGGGCCGGCCTTCCGTTGGTGTGACGGTCGCTGCGGGTGTATTGCGGAACGAGCACGAAGCGACGGCGACGCGGATCCGCTGGTCGAGCGCGGCGATATACAGCGTGTAATAGCCGCCGTACGAAAGCCCGATCATCCCGACACGCTTCGGATCCACTTCAGGACGCTCGAGGATCCGGTCCAGCGCCTTGATCACCTTCATCGATTCGACCGCCATCAGGCTCGTGCCCGCCGCGCGAAACTGCGCATCGAGATCGCGCCGGACCTCCACGGGAATCCGCTGTGGATCTTTGTTGCGATCCGCGAACGGGAACATCACGAACAAAGGCGCCCACACGACGTAACCCTGTTCCACCGCGCCCCGAATCTGATCGTGATAGTTGGATCCGCCGTGGAACAGCGCGCTCTCGGGGATCCCGCCGCCGCCATGCAGCGATACGACGAGCGGCGCAGGAAGCTTCACCTTCTTGGGGACGATGTACAGCCCGTATGTTTCCATGCCCGGCGCGACCGGGATCCAAACGCGGTGGTACACGCCGATTGCGTCCTCGCCGATCTTCTCAATGCGAGGCGCGCCTGCCGTTTCGAAGAACCCCGGAGCCGGATATCCGATCAACTTCTGAAATCGCAACAACCGCGAGTAGCCCGCGAACTGCCGGTAGTTCTCCTCGCGATGCGGCCGGGACTTCTGCAGATCTTCTTCGTAATACTGAGCAGTCAACGAAACGGTGATGAGAGCGGCGACAAGCATACTCAGACCAGAATCTCATTGACGGACGAAATCCGGTCGTGGTACGCTCGATCTCATCTGAAATTTCAGATTGCTTCAAGCCGAAGAGGTCTCGCCAAGAATGCGTTACATCGCCCTGTTGCTCGCCCTGACGGCCTGCTCCGCGTTTGCCCAGCAAGCCACCGGAACCATTACCGGCTACGTCACCGATAGCCAGGATGCCGCCGTGCCAGCGGCCAAAGTTGAAGTCCTGAACGCCGACACCGGCGCCGTTTTCCGAACAACCACCAACGACCAGGGTGTATACAGCGCCCCCGGCCTTGCCGTCGGTCGCTACGAAGTTCGCGCTGAGCGCCAGGGATTCAAACGCGCCGCTCGAACCGGCATCACGCTGCAGGTCAACCAGACCGCGCAGATCAACATCACACTCCAGGTCGGCCAGCTTGCCGAAACGGTGGAGGTTCGCGCGGAAGCCAGCCTCGTCGATTCGAACTCCGCCACTGTCGGAACCGTCATCGACAACCGGCAGGTGCAGGCGCTGCCGCTCAACGGACGCGGCGCTCTCGCGCTCACGCTTCTCACCCCCGGCGTGATCTCCAACGCAGGACCCACGCAATCCGGCTTCGGCGACCGCGGTGTCAACATCTCCGCGATCTCGATCAACGGCTCGCCCAGTTCGATGAACGCGCAGATGCTCGACGGCAACAACAACATCTTGTCGTATGTCGGTGAAGTCGGCGTGCCTCCGGCTGTCGACGCCGTCGAAGAATTCAAAGTCCAAAGCGGACCCATGTCCGCCGAGTTCGGATTCACGGCCGGCGGCGCAGTGAACCTCGTCACCAAGTCGGGCACCAATCAGATCCACGGCACCCTCTACGAATTCTTCCGCAACGACAAGCTTGACGCCCGCAACGCCTTTGCGACCGTGCGTCTCCCCTTCCGCTACAACCAGTACGGCGGCACTGTCGGCGGACCCTTCATCAAGAACCGCACCTTCGGCTTCTTCAACTGGGAAGGCTACAACTTGCGCCGCTCGACCCCACGCATCTCGAGCGTGCCGATCGCCGAGTGGAAGCGCGGCGACTTCTCCACTCTCGCCAATGCCAACGGTGTCCTCACTCCGATCTACGACACGGCCACCACGCGCCAGAACCCCAACGGATCCGGCCAGGTCCGCGACCTCTTCCCCGGCAACATCATCCCGACCAGCCGCTTCGACCGCGTCACACCGAAGATCCTAGCCTTCTGGCCTGAGCCCAACAAAGCGCCAATCAATCGCTTCACGCAGAGCCAGAACTTCCAGGACTCCAACCTCTCGCTTGTCGATTGGAACCAGACGAACTGGAAGATCGATCATCGCTTCACCGACAAGAATTCGATCTTCCTGCGCTACACCTCGTCGCAGCACGTCCCCACCGGCAACAACATATTCACTGATCCCACAGTCGGCCAGAATCGCGAAGACGACCAGACCAATCGCAACGCCGTCGTCAGCGACACGCATACCTTCTCGCCCACGCTCATTAACAATCTCCGTGTCGGCATCATGCGCCAGTCCTTTATCTTCCGGGCCATCAACTTCGGCAAGGACTGGCCGTCGAAACTCGGTCTCCCTTCGATCGTCCCCAATGATCAGTTCCCGCAGATCGACTTTGGCTTCGGCGCTATCGGCGGCCAGGCCGCCGGCACTCGCGGATCCCTCAATTGGGACATGCAGGACATGATCACCAAGATCGCCGGGGCCCACTCGATCAAGATTGGCTACAACCACCGCATCCTGCAAGGCAGCAATCGCCAGGGCGCGGCGCTCTCCGGCGACTTCGCGTTCTCCGGACTCACCACTAACCCGCAGGTCCCCGCGAACACCGGCAGCAATCTCGCGCAGTTCCTGCTTGGCGACGTCTCGAGTTCCGGCATCGATCGCATCCTCGGCAACTCGTGGCACGGCTTTGCGTCGAGCATCTTCGTGCAGGATGACTGGAAGGTCAGCCGCCGTCTCACGCTGAATCTCGGCATGCGCTGGGATTACCAGCAGAAGCCGTACGAACGCTACGACGGCCACATCAACATGGACTTCAATCAGACCGAGCCGATCACCGGACGCAAAGGCGTCGTGGTGTATGCCGGCCGCAACGGCCAGCCGCGCTCGTTCCTGAACGAGGACTACAACGACTTCGGACCCCGCTTCGGTTTCGCCTACGATGTCTTCGGCAAAGGCAAGACCGTGCTGCGCGGCGGCTACGGAATCTTCTATCCGTCGATCTTCTTCCGCACGTTCCTCGGCAACACACAACTCTTCTCGACGACGCGCACCACGTACGCGGCAACGGGGCCCGGCCTCAGCGCCTTCCGCTTCCAGAACGGCTTCCCGTACATGTACACGGAATCGCCGGGCGCGTCGGCTGGACCCAGCGCATTGCTCGGCCAGGGCGCAACGCTTTGGGAATCCTTCGGCTCGACCCCGATGACGCAGCAGTGGAGCGTCTCGCTGCAGCAGGAATGGGGCGGCTGGCTCTTCGACGCAACCTACTCGGCGAACAAAGGCAATCACTACGCTGCGAGCGGCTACAACCTCAATCAGTTGGATCCCGCACTGCGCTTCCAACTCGGTCTTTCGCTGAACGACGCCGTTGCGAATCCACTCGCGGGTAAGGTCCCCGGTGGACTCGGCGCCGCAACCGTCACACGCGAACGCACGCTGCAGCCGTATCCGCAGTACAACGGCGTCACCGTTGCGAATCCGCGCTACGGCAACTACAACGCGCAGCTCTTCCTGTTGAACGTCAAGCGGCGCTTCACCAATGGACTGCTCGTCAACTTTGCGTTCACCGGCGGCAAGAAGATTTCGGATTCCAACGCGGTCCCGATCGACTTCGGCGCCATCGAACAGACGACCGACAACAGCTTCCAGAACGGCTACTACAATCGAAAGGCCGAAAAGTCTGTGGATCCCGCGGACGTCTCCCGGCGCGCGGTGATCTCGCTCATCTACGAACTGCCGTTTGGCAAGGGCAAGCTGTTCCATCCTTCGAACGCGGTTGCCGACAAGCTCGCGAGCGGCTGGCAGATCAACGTCATCACGGTTGCGCAGAATGGCCTTCCGCTCACCGTGCGCGGCGCAAACAACTTCCAGGCGGATCGTCCGAATTCGACCGGCGTCAGCGCGAAGATCGACAATCCGACCGCGGCGAAGTGGTTCAACACGGACGCGTTCATCAATCCGCCGAACTTCACCTTCGGCAACGTGGGACGCACGATTCCTGATGTCCGCCATCCCGGCGCGTTCAATATCGACTTCTCGCTGATCAAGGACACCCGCATCACCGAACGCTTCAAACTGCAGTTCCGCGCCGAGGCGTTCAATCTCAGCAACCGGGTGAACCTCGGCCTCGCGAACGACAACTTCTCGGCAGGGCCGGACGGAAAGAACGCCAGCGCAACCTTCGGTACGATAAACTCTGCCCGTGACGCGCGGGTTGGCCAACTGGCTTTGAAACTCTACTTTTAACTCCATGTCGCAATTCGAGGGTGTTTACCCGATCGTCAACACGACCTTCCACGAAGACGGCTCGCTCGACGAGGCGAGCCAGCTTCGGCTGGTCGATTATCTTCTCGAAGCCGGCGCGCACGGACTCGGCCTCTTCGGCAACGCCAGCGAAGGCTACGCGCTGGCCGACGACGAACGCCGCCAGTTGCAGGCCGCAATCGCAAAGCATGTGAACGGGCGCGTGCCTCTTGTCGTATCCACAGGAGCCACCGGAACCGAACTCGCCGTTCGCGCAAGCAAGCAAGCGCAGGATCTCGGAGCGCAGATCCTCATGGTTCTGCCTCCGTACTATCTGAAGCCCGGCGCCGACGGCCTCATGTACTATTTCGAGGCCATATCCAAGGCGGTGAGCATCCCGATCATGGTGCAGGACGCACCGCTCATGTCGCAGGTCCCGATGCCTGCGGCGTTGCTCGCGCGCATGGCTCGCGAGATCGAGAACGTAAAGCTCGTGAAGGTCGAAGCTCCGCCGACCGCGCCGAAGTTCACGCAGATCCTCGACTCGAAGCCGCCGATCACGCTGTTCGGAGGACTCAACGGCAACTTCTTCATCGAAGAGTACGATCGCGGATCGCGCGGCGTGATGCCAGGTTCCGATCTCATTCCGCAGTTCGTGCAACTGTGGGCGTTGCTCGAAGCCGGACGGCGCGAAGAGGCCTGGAAGCTGTTCACGCGCATGTTGCCGCTGATCCGCTATGAACTGCAGCCCGGACTCGGCGTCTCGGCGATGAAGCATAACCTCAAGGCGCGCGGCGTGATTGCATCGACGGTGGTGCGTCACCCGACTTCGCAGGTCGATGCAGAAGGGCTTCGCGAACTCGCTGCGCTTCGCGCTATGTTGGACGAATCGTGAGCAATGTTCGATGGTGGATCGCCGGGTTTCTGTTTCTCTCGTCCATCATCAACTATATTGATCGCCAGGTTCTCAGTGTCGTCGCTCCGATCCTCACCAAAGAGTTCTCGCTGACGCCGGCCGAGTACGCCAATATCGGACTGGCCTTTCAAATCCCGTACACGCTGATGTACGTTGGATCGGGTTTCCTCGTCGATCGCTGGGGCGCGCGCAAGGCTCTCGCGATCTTCATGGTCTGGTGGTCCGCCGCCAGCATGCTGCATGCGTTTGCTCGCAACGCGTTCTCGCTTGGCTTCTTTCGTTTTCTGCTCGGCATCGGCGAACCCGGCAACTTCATGGCTGGGTTCCGCGCGATCTCCGAGTGGTATCCGCCGAAAGAAAAAGGCTTCGTCAATGGATTGCTCAACGGCGGCGCCGCGGTAGGCGCGATCATCGCACCACCGCTCGTCGCGTGGCTCGCGATCACGTATGGTTGGCGCAACGCCTTCGTGCTCACCGGCGCGGCGGGATTCCTGTGGTTGATCGGTTGGCTGCTGGTCTACAAGTCGCCGCCTCAGCCACAAGAGACCATCGCTGCGAAGCCCAAAGCGAATCCAGTCGAACTCCTGAAACAGCCGGAGACATGGGCGCTGCTGCTGCCACGCTTCGTGTCGGATCCCGTGTGGTGGTTCTATCTGTTGTGGCTCCCGAAATATCTCGCGGACCGGCGCGGCTTCTCGATCGCCGACATCGGACGTCTCGCCTGGATGCCGTATCTTGCTGCCGACATCGGCGCACTCGCCGCAGGCATGTTCACCGGTTGGCTGATCTCGCGCTTTGGGATGCCGGTGATTCGCGCACGCTCCATCGGCATGCTGCCGTTTGCCGCACTCATGCCGCTCAGCCTGCTGATCCCCGGCGCGAGCACCGACGTCGCACTTGCGATCATTTGCGTGGTCGCATTCGCGCACATGGCGTGGAAGACGAACCTGCAGACCGTCACCAACGACGTCTTTCCCCTACATGTGGTCGGAACCGTCGCCGGCATCATCGCCTTTGGCAGTGGGCTCGGCGGCTCGCTGTTCACCTGGATCACAGGTTGGATCGTCGGTAACGTTTCTTATGACGCGATCTTCGTGATCATGGGCTTTCTGCATCCCATTGCATTCGTCATCTTCCGCCTGATTCTGAGGAGGCACTTTGTCAGCCCCGCGCCGCATCATTCAGCGAGTTGAAGCCTTTCCCCTTTCGTTTGCGCGTGATCTCGCCGCCGCAACCGGAACCGCAGGATCTCCCTCGCGCCTAGCCGACAAAGGCACGACTGGCGCGTACAAATGGTCCACGACCGTCGCTGCCGTATACGGCGAACGCATCGAGTCGACACTGGTCCGCATCATCTGCGATGACGGCCTCACCGGGTGGGGCGAAGCACAGGCTCCAGTTGCGCCGCGAGTGAGTGCGGTGATCATCGAAGACATTCTCGCCGGCTTGCTCGAAGGTGAATCCTTCGACGGCAGCCGCGCGGATATCGAGCGTCACTGGTCCAGCATGTATCAATCGATGCGTGTCCGAGGGCAGACCGGCGGCTTCATGCTCGACGCGATTTCCGGTATCGATCTCGCTCTATGGGATCTCGCCGGCAAGATCCACCATCAACCGGCAGCGAAGCTCATCAACCCCGATGCGCGAACCGAAGTCCCGGCATACTGCAGCGGACTCGCCGGGGCAACGCTAGCCGACCGTTGTGCCTTCGCCCGCCGGCACTACGAGGACGGCTTCCGTCTCTTCAAAATCTTCTTCGATAAATCCGAGGCCGAGTTGCTCGAGACGCTCGATGCGCTAGGCGCCGAACTCGGCCCCGATGCACGACTCGCGGTCGATGCACTGTGGCGCCTCGAATGGCCGTCGAACTGCGGCTTCATCGAGCAACTTGCGAAACGCAACCTGCACTGGCTCGAAGCGCCATTCATGCCGGATGAACCGGACCCACACCGCGAACTCGCGAAGCATTTGCCGGAACTCCCCATCGCGCTTGGCGAGAGTTATCGCACGCATCGGGAGATGCGCTGGTTTCTGGAGGAAGGTCTCGTGCGATTCGTACAGCCGGATCTCGGCCGCAGTGGCGTCACCGAATCTCTACGCATCGCCGCACTGTATCCGCAGGTCTCCGTCGTACCGCACGTGTCGATCGCGCTCGGACCGCAAATCGCCTCCGCGATTCACCTCACCGCGGCGTTGCCGAATGCGCCGGTGTGCGAATTCAATCCGGCGGTCTTCGAAACCAGTAACCGGCATCTCGAAAAGCCGCTTGCAATGCGCGAAGCCCGCTACGTCCTGCCGGACGCAGCGGGCCTCGGTGTGACTCCAAAGATCAGCTAGTCGCGCAAATCGACCGGCATCAGGAAGTCGAAATCGCAACCGCGATTCGCCTGCGTTACGTGGTCGAGGAACAGCCTGCCGTAGCCGCGGTCGTAATGTGGCGGCGCGGGTTGAAACGCCTTCTTGCGGCGCTCGAACTCTTCCGGCGAGATGTTCAGATTGATGCGGCGACCCGCGGTGTCGAGTTCGATCTCGTCGCCGGTTTCCACCAGCGCCAGCGGACCTCCGATCGCGGACTCCGGCGCGATATGCAGCACCACAGTGCCGAAACTCGTGCCGCTCATGCGCGCATCCGAAATGCGGACCATGTCCTTGACGCCCTGATTGAGAAGCACCTTCGGCATCGGGATGTGTCCCCATTCGGGGAAGCCCGGCGCACCCTTGGGACCCGCATTCTTCATCACCAGCACCGTGTCTTTGTCGATCGGGAGATCGAGACGGTCGACGCCCGACAGCATTTCATCGTGGCCGTTGAAGACGTATGCCTTGCCCTTGTGCTGCAGCAATTCCGGCGAAGCAGCGGTCTGCTTCAACACCGCGCCATCCGGCGCCAGGTTGCCGTACAGCACCACTGTCCCGCCTTCTTCATGCAGCGGATTGTCGTAGGCGCGCACGACGTCGCGGTTGTGGCAGGGAGCGTTCTCGACGTTCTTGCGGATAGTCGAGCCGTTCACCGTGATGCAGTCGCCGTGCAGCAGCGGCAGCAGTTCGCGCATCACCGCGGGGATGCCGCCGGCGAAGAAGAAGTCCTCCATCAGGTATTGTCCGGACGGACGGATGTTTGCGAGATACGGCGTCTTGCGCGAGATGCGATCGAAGTCGTCGAGCGTCAGGCGGATCCCCAGGCGTCCGGCGATGGCGAGCAGGTGCACGACGGCATTGGTCGATCCGCCGACGGCCATGTCGACGGTGATGGCGTTCTCGATCGCCTCGCGCGTCATGATCTTCGACGGCTTCAGATCCTCGCGAACCATGTCGACAATGCGGCGTCCGGTGGCTTCCGCCAATTGCAGGCGGCGCGAATCGGGAGCCGGAATGGCTGCGGCGCCCGGCAGCGTCATGCCCAGTGCTTCGGCGATGGACGCCATCGTCGAGGCGGTCCCCATCACCGTGCAGTGGCCCGCGCTGCGGACCATGCAGCCTTCGATTTCCTGCAGTTCCTCTTCGCTGATATCGCCGATGCGATAGAGGTCGAAAATCTTGCGCCCGTCGGTGCCGGTGGCGAAGGCGGTGTTCTTGTAGTTGCCGCTCAGCGTTGGACCGCCGGTGACGACGATTGCGGGGACGTCCGCCGATGCGGCGCCCATCAACTGCGCGGGTGTCGTCTTATCGCAGCCGCACAACAGCACGACGCCGTCGACCGGATTGGCGCGAATCGATTCCTCGACGTCCATCGCCATCAGATTGCGGAACAGCATCGTGGTCGGCTTCATGAACTGTTCGCCGAGCGAGATGGTCGGGAATTCCAGCGGGAATCCGCCGGCCGCGAGCACACCGCGGCGCACGGCCTCGGCCACGGTCCGCAAGTGAGCGTTGCAGTTGTTCAGTTCGCTCCAGGAATTGCAGATGCCGATGACGGGTTTGCCTTCGAAGCGGTCGAACAGAAACCCTTCGGCCTTCAGGTTCGCTCGTCTCGAGAAGTTGTAATATTCACGTCCGCGGAACCAGTTGTGGCTGCGGAGCGGCTTGGGATCGGACATATTAGTCTCTCTTACTTTACATCCTTGACGCGCCAGTCCACGCAGCGTGAGCGTCAGTACGCGCATGCGCTGCGGCGGGACGCGGGGGCACGCGCCCGGTTTCGAAGTGGCAGCACGTGTGCATCCAGAAAAGCCAAAGGGGGCGCGTATGGCACGACACCATTTCCCGGGTCTGCCGTTTGCCCTGTGGGCCGCGGTTGCCGCGAGCGTAAGTCTGAACGCCCAGAGCATTCAGGACTTCTTCGACGGCAGCCAACTGCACGACATCCGGCTGACCATGGATTCTGCAGACTGGCAACGTCTGCACGAGAAGTACACGGACAAGAAGACGAACTACAAATGCACCTTCGAGTGGCGCGATATCCGGATCGACAACGTCGGGCTCCACACCCGTGGAACCGGCAGCCTGAATCCGATCAAGCCCGGGATGGGGCTCGAGTTCGCCAAGTTTGACGTCAATCAAACCTTTCTCGGCCTACCTTCTGTTTTCCTGCGCAATTTCGCTGAAGACTACTCGTCCCTCCATGAACGCGTCACGATGCGAATCTTCTCGAAACTCGGTATCCCCTATCAGCGCGCGGCCCATGCCCGGTTGTTCGTGAACGGTGAGTACGTTGGCCTTTACCAGACGCTCGAGCCTCTGGACAACCGGTTCCTGATGACTCGCTTCGGCGAAGCCGGAGGCTACCTGTATGAAGGGACAGGCGGCACGGCTTTCCACATGCAGGACCTGGGAGACGATCCCAAGGACTACGTCCCCGGTGTGCTCGACCCCAAGAACCATTCGGATGATCCCGGCATTGCGCGGATCATGGAGATGGTCAAAACGATCAACAACGCTCCACCCGAGACGTTCGAGCGGGATGTGAACACTTACCTCGATCTCGACGGATTCGTCACGCTGATCGCCGCCGAGGTCGCGCTGGCGGAAGCGGACGGGATTCTCAGCACCGGCGGCATGACGAACTACTATCTCTACCGGCGGGCGAGCGATGATCGCTATGTCTTCATTGTCTGGGACGCCGAGATGACCTTTAACGCTCCGGACTTCTCCATCTGGTACGAGACGGCGAACAATGTCCTGCTGCGGCGCGCGCTCGAGGTTCCGCGTTTGCGGACGCTGTACCTGAATACGCTGATGCAGGTTTCCGGGATCCTGGGTGGTCCGGGCGGCTGGCTCGCGCAGGAAATCGAACTGGAATACGCGCAAATCAAAGACGCCCTGGCGGTGGATCCCAATCGTGTGTGCCTGGTGGATTCGGCGTTCCTGCGTTGCGAGCCGGGAACCGTCGAAGAGGTGGTCGATTGGATGCGCGTATTTGCCCGGCAGCGATACGACTTCCTGTACCGTTCGGCTGTGGAGGCGGGCTGGACGCAGAACTGGGCGAATCCGTATCTGTACCCGGGCGCCGCGCACAACGAGGGATCCGCGGATCCATTCGTAACGCCGCGCGGTCTTGCGGAGGTGCACGTGGCTCTTCCGCTGAATTCCGAAATCCGGGCGAGCGGGTGGCCGTTGCCCACGGAACTCGGCGGGGTCCGCGTTCTGCTTTCCGGAGTTCCGATGCCGGTCCTCGAGGCGGGGCCGATGGGTGTGCTGGTGAATATTCCGGCGGATGTCGTCACGGGGCCCGCGAACTTGTCTGTGAAGATACAGGACCAGCAAAGCGACTCGATTGCGATCGAAGTGCGCCCGACCAACCCCGTGATTCAATCCGTGATGCATCTGGATGGGCATGAAGTCAGCCCGGCGTCTCCTGCCGCGGCCGGCGAGATGCTCATCGCCTGGTTGACCGGGCTGGGGTGTACCTATGGCGATGCGGAGCTGAGTCCACCGGCAGGCGCGGCCAGCGGTGAGTTGCTGTATCGCGCCGCAGTGTACGCAGGAGGCGCGCCCACGAAGATGCTGTGGGCTGGTGTGAGTCCGGGAGGCGCCATCTTGCAGATGGCTGTCTTCCAGCTTCCGTCGCAGGTTTCGGTCGACGCCTCCGGATACACGGCGTTGACGATGTGGGTGTTCGACGAACCCGGGGTCGCTTTCCGGTTGCCGGTTCGTTAGCAGGAGGTTTTTATGCCGTCGCCGCGTGGCGTGTTTGCTGTTTCCCGCCGGGAGTTTTTGGCTGCGGTTGCTTTGCTTCCGCTGCCGCTTCGAGCGGCGTTCGACGATGCTCCGCCTCCGGCGGAACAGGCGGTGTTCTTCCGGGCTCCTTCGGTCCACAATGTCGGATTGCAGGGGGCGTCCATCCTGTGGGCGATGCCTGTGCAAGCGACTGCGAGCGTGAGGGTCCGGGGGCCAAATGGCGAGACCTGGAACTTCTCTGCGACTGCCGAGGAATTACCGGTCGGCGTGACCGGTTTGTCGCGCCAGGTCTTCCAGTACCGCGCGGATCTCGAGGGGCTCACTCCCGGGACCCTTTATGCCTACGAGATTCGCGTGAATGGAGCCGCAGCGCAGCCTGCTTCCCTGGGCAGGGCGCTGCGGTTCCGCACTGTCGATCCGGCGGTGACGTCGTTCCAGTTTCTGCATTTTGCCGACAGTGGCGACGGTGGCGACGCTCAGTACTCGATCATGCGTGAGATGTCACGAGAGGATCCGGCGTTTATCCTGGCCAATGGCGACCTCGCCTATGATCTGGCTACCCACGCCGATTTTGAGAAGAACTACTTCGGCGTGTATCGCGACCTGATGGCGGAGATCCCGTTCTTTGCGACGCTCGGCAATCATGAGTACTTCACCGAGGCCGGGCGTCCCGCGCTGACGACGCGGGTGAGTCCGACGTCGGCCGGTGTGCCTGCGCCGGACCGGGGCCGCTATTATTCGTTCGACTGGGGCAATGCGCACTTCGTCGCCCTCGATTCCAACTGGCCTCTAATCGAAGCAGCGCAGGGGCGCAACCCGATGCTCGAGTGGCTGGATGCGGACCTTCGCCGGACGCGCAAGTTCTGGCGGATCGCGGTCTTCCATCATCCGGGCTACTCGACCGGGAAGCACCGGAATGAGATCGAGGCCCAACTGGTGCGCAATCTCGTGGTTCCGATTCTGGAGCGTTATGGGGTGCAACTGGCGTTTCATGGCCACGAGCACATGTATCAACGGACGTATGAATTGCTGGGCGGGAAAGTCGTTTCTCCGAACTCGGGCGGGATCGTGTATGTCACGGCAGGAGGCGGTGGGGCGACGCCGTATTGGGTCGAGCCTAACGAACTGGTGGCCGAGAGCATCGGCCTGAACCATTATGTCCGCGCGGACGTCCAGGGCGGTAAGTTGACGCTGCATGTCCGCGGGATCGACCAGGAAGGGGCGGATCTGGACACTGTGACGCTGGCGCCACCGCCGATCCTCAGCGGACCGGTGACTGGCGTCGGAGGCGCGGCGGATCAGTTGGCGACAGGCGGGCTGGCTTGGATCAACGGGCGCAATCTGTGTCCGGATGACGGATCGACGTGCAGCGTGACGTTCGGCGAAACGACGGCTCGCATCCTTTCGGCTGACGCGAACCAGATCGCAGTGCAGATCCCGATGTCGTTTACTGGCGAAGGTGTGCTGACGGTGTCGACACCGAACGCGGCCGTCAAGACGAAGGTCACGGCGCGGGCGGTCGCGCCGGTGGTGTTCGCCCAGGTTGGGAGGCCGGCGTATGTTTGGGCACTGCATGCCGACGGCGTAAGCACGGTGGAGTCGACGAACCCGGCGCGGCCCGGCGAGCCGGTCACGATTACCGCGACCGGACTCGGGGCCGTGAAGGATGGGGTTCCAGTGGCGGCGGTTTCGATCCGGTTCAGCGCCAACCTGGTGTATCCGGCGGACCGCGTGACCCTGGCTCCGGACCAGCCCGGGGTGTACCAGATCCAGTTCACGATGCCGGACTTCGCCGCTGCGGGGGCGGCGGTCAGCCGGACGGTGCAACTGCTGGTGAACGACGTCGCCAGCAACCGCCTGCAGATCGATTTCTGAAAGCCGTCCCGGCCGGCAGAAGGCGGTCATCGCGGTCGGCCGCGGTTTGCTGCGCCATAGAGCCATGCTCGGAGATCAGCACTGATCCACGCCTCCCAGCGCCCGGTCGGGCCTTGCCGCGGCGCGCTGGGATTTCGAGCGACAGTGTTGTCCCCAACGAAGAAGAATCCATGCAAATGTCAAAGATCGTTGAGCGCGCTGACATCGACAGCAAAGACTGAGAATGCCATGCACCCAGGACATCCGGCGTTTCTACCGGTGCTGTTGTTATCGGACTAGCCTGCCGAGGTTGAGGCGGCGGGACTTGCCGGGCCGAGGCGATTGCCGCCGCCGGGGGAGTTCGTTTCGAACTTGTTGTGGTTGCGGGAGTTCTTCCTCGTTGTCGATTTCCGGCTCTGGGGCTGGTTCAGGCTCGGTGATCGGGATTTCCGGGTCGGCCTGCTCCGAGAGTGGCGGCGCTGATGGGCCTTCGCGCATTTCTTTGAGTTTGCGGAAGACAGCGAAGGCGCGGGTGTACTCGCGCGCGGCGTCGGCGTAGTAGCGATGGAGGAGGTCCCAGGCGCGCTCCTGGGTGATGTCGATGAAGCTGAGCGTGCGGTAGTGGCGGAGTTCCCATGGGCTTTCGCGCCGGGCGAGTTTTTCGTGGTCGGTGAGGACGATGCACTCGTACTCGA
>CAZVKC010000083.1:0-12135 GCA_964627455.1 uncultured Solibacteraceae bacterium
CACCGAGCCCGAACCGGGCGAAGAGCCGGAAGTCGACAACGAGGAAGAAACCCCGCAACCACAACAAGTTCGGAACGAACTCCCCCAGCGGCGGCGGCAATCACCCCGGCCTGCCAAGTCCCGCCGGCTCAATCTCGGTCGACTGGTCCGTTAGCGGCCGCAACCAGAACCATCAAACGCCGGCTCGAGATTGGTTCGTTTGTAGCCGGCGAATTCGGGGGCATGGCATTCTCAGTATTTCGCTGTCGATGCCAGCGCGCTCAGTGATCTTTGACATTTGCATTGCCTCGGCTCCGCTGTGGACAAACCACACCGGAACAAGCAGTTTCAGAAAGGCGAGAGGGCCGTCGCCAACCGCAGGCTGCGCACGCCTTCCTGAAACACATCCGGACGCGTGATGAGACTCACCACCGCATACGGAGTCCCAGGCTCGAAATCGAAGAAATATCCCGGCTGGACGTACACATCGTGTTCGTCCAGCAAGTGCAGGATCCACTCCTCTTCCCGCCGGATGGCAGGCAGCCGCACGATCGCATACCAGCCGCCTTCCACGTGCAACGGGTCGGATCCCAGCAGCGCCAGATTCTGGGCGCACCGTTCGCGGATCTGTGCCTGGACTCCGCATCCCAGCAATCGCTGCGCCGCGGCCCATTGCACCGGCGTACTCACCGACAGATACGTATCCGCGATGAACTCCAGCCGCTCGAGCGCTGCTTCCCTGCCCGGGCCGCCCACGCGAATCCAGCCGAGCTTCATCTGCGGCAGCCCCTCGGACTTCGACAAGCCGCCCAGCGAGAATCCGGTTACGCGCCGGCACTCGCCGGCAACGCACGACACCCGCTGCGGATCCTCGCCAAAGCCATAATCGGCGAACACTTCATCGGAAATCAGCGGCAGTCCGAGATCCTCGAGCAGTTCGAGTTCGGCGCGCTTCAGATACGAGCCCGTCGGGTTGTTGGGATTCACCACTACGATCGCCCGCGTGCGATCCGTCACCGCCGCTCGCAGCGCGCCGGGGTCGATGTGCCAGCCGTGATCGTAGAACAGCGGATACTGGACGACGCGCACGGAATCCAGATGCGCGAGAAATTCGAACAGCGGATAGGACGGCCGGGGAACCAAAATCTCATCTCCTGGATCGCACAGCAGCTTCAAGAGATACGAATAGGACTCACTCGAACTCGCCGTCAGCAGATCCGCGCCGGTCTTCGCGCGGACCTCGGCAAGGCCCCGCGGATCCGGATAATACTGCAACCCGCGCGGATCAAGAAATCCCTGCAACAACTCGGCCGGATACGCAAATCCCGCACGCGTCGGATTCGATTCGGTCAGGTCGAACTGCGGCCGCCGCACAGCCAACCGCCGCGTGATCTCGTTCGATTCCGCCGTCCACTGAAGGCGCTGCGAAAACCGCATACGCCTAAGCGACGGTCGCGGACTCTTCGATCGTCACCGTGCCCGCATCCGCATCGAGCGTCGCCCGCACGCCATAAGGCAGCGTCAGTTGATCGTTCGTATGGCCGATCGTCAGTCCCGAAATGACAGGGATGTTCAGGTCGCCGAACATCAGATCGACCACTTCGCCCATGGTGAAGTTGCCGTCCGGGAACGACGGCTGGAACTGCCGGGGACGACAGCCTTCGCACTCGCCCCAGATGATGCCGGCGGCCGCCTGCAGTTTGCCGGCCAGGCGCAGATTGGTCAGCATGCGGTCGATCTGGTACGGCTGCTCTTCGATGTCTTCGAGGAACAGGATCTTGCCCCGCGTATCGATCTCGTAGGGCGTCCCCATCGTTGCCGCGATCAGAGAAAGATTGCCGCCCACCAGCGGACCAGTCGCCTTGCCGCCGCGAACCGTGCGCAGCGTATGTGCGGGCCGCAACAAGTTCGTCTCTTTCGGATTCGTGAGCGTCCCCAGCGGCTTGGCGTCGAACAGCGCCCGCTTGTAGCAGTCCTGCGTGAAGGGCGTGAACGCCGAAGTCGTCACCGGACCGTGGAACGACACCAGTCCCGTGCGCTTGTGAATCGCCAGATGCAGCGCGGTGATGTCGGAATAGCCAATCAACACCTTAGGATTCCGGCGGATGAGTTCGTAGTCGATATGCGGCAGCAGATGTCCGGCCGCGTATCCGCCGCGAATGCAGAAGACGCCTTTGATTTCGGGATCGCGGAACGCCCAGTGCAGGTCCTCGATGCGCTCTGCGATCGTGCCTCCGGCGTAACCCCACTTCTTGCGAACGTTCTTGCCCATGCGAGGCACGAGTTCGAAGTAGCGCATGGTCCGGACGACTTTCTCGAGCAAATCCGGATCCGTCACGAAGGTGGACGGTGTGATCAAAGCCACGGCGTCGCCCGGCTTCAGCACCTTCGGCTTCAAAATCTCGGGTCCTTTCGCCTGCGCACTTCCGACCCCTGCGGCGACAGCGGCAGCGCATGCGCCGCCCAAAAACGTTCTGCGGTCCATTTCTTCTATCGTAACTGGCATGCCACCAGCACGTCGGGATCTAGACGCGGCGCAAGCGCGACACGCGGCCGACCTCGACCCACTCGGCCACCAGAATATTGCCCGCGGCGTCGAAACAAGCGCCATGCGGGGCGATGAAGCGTCCCGGAGTAAACGCCGAAGCGTCCTTGTCGCGGATCCCCTCGTAAGTCTTGCCGTCCGGCTGCATGCCGTCACCCAGGTGGGCGATCAGCTTGTTGTTCACATCGAACAACGTCACCACCGCCTTCAAGTCCGGCATCAGCATCACGCCGTCGCGAAAGTCGAACGTGCTCGGCCAGCGGACCCCGGCCTTTACCGTATGCAGAGGCTTGCCATCCAGCGTAAAGTACTGGATCCGCGAATTGGCGCCACGTTCGCCGACCATCAACAGCGGCCCCTGCGGACCTCGCGTATCCACGCCGATCGCATGCGGCCAGATCGTTGTTCCCGCGCCGGTCTCGACCTTCGGATCGCGATTCATCAACTCGCGAGTACCGCCGAACGTCCGCACCCAGTTGGTCTTCGCGTCGTACTGATGGATGTAGAACTTCCCATACCCATCGGCGACATAGAAATCGCCATTCGGCGCGAACGCCAGGTTCGACGGCTTGTACTCATTGGCCTTCGCGTACACGCCGCTCATCACAGGCGCGTGCAGCACCCACACGACTTCGCCATCGAGCGTCGTCTTGCGCACGTACCCTTTGACGTTGTCGCAATGATAGAGGAACTCTTCGCTGCCTTCTTTGCGAATCGTGAGTCCATGCGCGCCGCCACGCAGATCCGCGCCGCCCCAACTCTTGATGAACTTCCCGTCGGGATCGAAGATCGCGATCGCATCCGGCGACGTGCTCGACTTGTGCACCGTATGGCACACGATGATGCGCCCCTGCGAATCCACGACGATGCCGTGCGTATTGCCGAACCGCAGCGAATCCGGCGGTTTCAGAAAATCATGCTGGATTTCGTAGGTGTGTGCGCCAGAACCTGTCACGAGAGGGGCACGATTCTGCCCTTTCGAAGACGTGATCAGAAAGGGGACAGCAACAGAGGAAGCAAGAGCCTTACGGCGAGTCATCATGATATTCAGGAACCTGTGGCCGCGATCACCGCCGCACCTTTCGCAAAGATCCGCTGCCGGCTCGCCTCGCTCAGTAACGGCGCCTGCAGCCGCACCGGATCCTGGATGTCCTGAAACAGCAGGTCGCCGTGCCCCAGCAACGCCTCTGCGCCCGACTGCCCGAGCAACAACCGCGACTCGATCGCGCTCTGCATCTTCATCGCAACGCGACAGGTCATATTGGCTTGCAGCGTTCCGCTGACGATATCCCGGCTCGGACGCTGCGTCGCCGCGATGAGATGAATCCCGGCCGCGCGAGCCTTCGCGCCCAGCCGTGCAATCCGGCTTTCGATCTCTTTCCGCACTTTGCGATCGCCGGTGATCAGGTCCGCGTACTCGTCGCAAACGCATACGATGCGAGGCTTCCGGTCTCCCGTTTTGTCGATGTATTGGCGCAGGTCGTCGACGAACGCGCGCTGATGCGCGCGATACCGCGCCTCCATCTCTTCGATCAGCGCGTCGAGGATATCGACGGCCGACACCACGCCGTCCGGATACACCAGCGCATCGGGCACATAGAGAAACGGCGACGACGCGAGTTCGCCGAACGCCACCCGCTTCGGGTCGATCAGCACCAGCCGCAGCGACGCGGGCGTGTTCGTTTCCATCAATCCAGCAAGCGCGGTACGCAGCCACTCCGTCTTACCGCTACCTGAAGTCCCGGCCACCAGCACGTGCGCATGCAGCGGATTCGCCAGATCGATGAACCGCATCGTGCCGCTGCAATCGACGCCGGCCGGCACACGCGACGACGCCGAATCCGGTGAGCCCAACTGGCTTCTCACATCGTCGAAGCTCACCACCTTGCGATCCTTGCGCTGGACATCGATCACCAGTTGCCCGCCCTGCACGCTGATGATCGGCGGCGCATCGAGATTCAAGCGCACCTGCAAATCCATGGCGAGCCCGTGGAACTTGCGAGCCGGCACGCCCCGCGCCGGTTCGATCGCATAGCGGCAGAATGTCGGCCCTACAATCGGATCGCCCGCCAGTTGCGCATTCGCGCCGAACTCGCGGCAGACCTCCAGAATGCGATTCGACTCCAGTTCCCGCGGCGGCGGCTGGACAGGATACCAGACGTTTTTCTTTTCCCGCCGCCCGGAAACACGAGGCAATTCCATTGACTGCTGGCCCGCGCCGGCCACGCCCGCAAGCCGGCCGATGAGAGGCTTCAACAGGCGAAGCGCAGGAGCCAGTGCTTCCGCATCGTAAACCTGCTCCCGCAGTTCGGGGAAGAAATACAACAGCGCGACCTTGCCGTCGCCCGGCATCGTCGCATCGAGCATGCCGTGATACAGGACAGCCTGCGCAAGGTCCGCTTCGGGAGATGCGCCGCCGATCTTGTATTCGACCACGCACCACTGATCCGAACCCGGCCTGCGGAACACGACGTCCGCACGGCCTTCGAGCCGGACCGGCGCGGTCCATGAGGGATCGCGAATGACCCACGACAGTTCCTGTTCAGGCCGCACCAGGCAATCGACGTTCATCCAATAGCCGGTCAGTTCGTCGTACCGCACCAGATTGGCGTCCAGCGCGCCGCGCAACAACTGGCAAAACCAGGAGCACATGCTCTGTACGGCTTCCCAGAAATTCAGCAATTCCTGCGAGGATTCCTGCAAAGCCGCCCGCTGCCGCGCAATCCGCGGACCCGCCAGTTCACGGTACACATGCCGGGCCAGCACCGCTGGCTCGTCAACATTGTCGGGCGTCAGCACCTGCTGCCAGCGCGCCTCATGCGTAGCAGTAAACAAATCAGCAAAGCATTGATGGAAGATCTGCCCCAGCAACGAATTGGATCCGCCGCCATTACGCCACGCCCCCTCGGCCGCCCCGCGCAATTCGGCGCGCACCTTGGAGACTTGCAGCGATACGGGTTCAGTTCGCTTCAGCTGGAGGCCGAGCCCGTGCAGTAACCGGATCAAAGAGGACCGGCGGCGGTCCGGCAAGGTATCCAATTCGAGTGGGATGACTACGCGCATAGGCTGCCACTTCCTCTGCCGATACGCCAATGGCGTCAGCGGCGTCTTCTAATCTGACAATGGATTGTTTCTGCAAATACTCCAGCAAATTGCTGGAGAACGGTGCTTCTTCGCTGGTGGCTTCCACGAGTTCGCCCACGAGTTCCTGCAATGCGACGGGGATCCTTCGCGTGAGCCAGTCCAGCACCGAACGGGCGGGCACCATCTCGCCCTGAAACGCGAGATGCCCCGACTGCGCGTCGGCGTAAAGCGATCGTAAAGCTTCGAGCGCGGCGAGTGCTTCCGCGGACGGACGCACGAGTCTCGCGCCACGGGCTCGCAACGCGTTCAACGCGTCTCTCGTAACAGTGGCGTTCGGATTGAGCGCCAGCCGCGAATCGCGCACCAGCCGGAGCCGCGCAAACTCGCGCGCATTCCAGTTGACGCTGATCTTGCGCAACCGCCGGGCCAGCGCGCCGGCATGCGTCTGGTTCACCAGGCACACTGCCACCGGAGCGCCCGGCGTATCGATCACGAAATCGATGAGGTCGTGATCATAAGCCGTCTGCCCCCGCTTGCCGCAAAGCGACAGCAGCGGCGGCAATCCGCCAAGCAGGATGGTGTCGGGATCCACGGACCCGGCGGCGCTCGCACCTGTCAACACACCTTCCTGTCGCGAAGCATATTCGATATCGAGGAACTCCTCGATCGTCCTCGCGGCGTCTTGCGCCTTGACGGAACCGCGCGCCTCTTCGAACAATTGCGCCGCGTGATGCAGCAACCTTCGCGCGGAACAACGCGGGACGTCGCGAAACAAATCCGAAATCTTCGCCTGCGGCACCGGCCACAACGGCTCTTCTGCATGCCTCTGCCGCTCTACCGCCAGTTCCGGATCGGCCGTGCTCAAGCGGTCCAGCAACAGCGCCTGCGCCTGTTCCCGGTTCAATTGATGGAGTTCCGCGCGATGCTGCGACAGGCGGTCCAGAATGTAACTCTGCCCTTTTTCGAGCGCCGGCAGGAAGCTGGTTTGGATCAACGAAATCAGCACCGCGTTGTTGAGTTCCGCGTGCAGAGCGGTAACTGCCTTGCCAAACGCCAGCAGCCCTTCCTTATCACCCGGGGAGGTTTCGAGCGCCTCGACCTGATCGAAGCAAAACACCGCGACAGCGGGCGATGCGAAGCGGCAGAGTTCCAGCACCAACTGGTGAGCCTGTTCCTCGAGCGAGGTCTCTTCGGTCTCATCGATCACGAGTTCGAGTTTTTCGAGAACCGATTCCGGAAGGATCTCCCCCTTCAGCCAGGCGATGCACCAGGACTGATAACGGCCGGCACGATAGTGATCGAGCACGGTCGCAAGACCGTAACTGAGGGTGCCGATCGATTCCGCCGGATCGCGGCGCACGAGGATGCGCGTCAGCAGAGAATGGCCGGAAGAGTCCTTGCGCAGGAGGTCGGTCACCAACGACAACCGGATGTGACGCCACATGCGGGGCGCCACGGTTTCGAGCCGCACGGCGAAAAACATCGCATCGTCGCGGCCTTCGATGTGCTTGCGCAGGCGCGTCATCAGGTGCGTCTTGCCGGATCCGGACTCGCCGTTCATCAGCAGCGACGTACTGCGGCCGGACGCAGCGACTTCCTGAATCAACGAAACGCAGGCGTCGAACGCCTTGCCGTTGATCGAGCGGACGTCGGAATCCACGCGGTCCCAAGGGTCCGCGACGATTTGATGCAGAAATGGATTGCGAATGCCGCCCAGCATGGTGGATTGTGTTCTACGCTTCCCCCGTATTCCAACATACGCCGACGTAGAAGTCGCCGCCACTCTGGGAACGAACGAGTTCTTCGCGCTCGGCTTCAGGGAGGAGGTGAGGTCCGGAGTGGCGGTGCAGCAGCACCTTTTCGGCACGATACAACCGCATCACGGCGGCGTCAAAGTCGGCCTTCGATACGCCGGGTACGGCATGGCGCAGGCGTGGCGCACTGACGACGAGACCTTTGCGTGGCTCGATGCGTTCGAGCACGTCGAGAATCTGCTCGTCGATGCTGGTGGCGGCGACGGGCGCGGACGGTTGTTCTCCCAACGCTCGAAGGATCTTCTGCAACGCACGCCGCAGATAGGCGAGATCGGCTTCAGTCAGCTTCGCCGTGAGCTTGTACTTCTTCTCCTCGAGCAGTGGCTGGCGATGCAGTTTGCCTTCTTCTTCGAGACGTTCGAGCAGCGCCGCGGCTTGCGCTTTTGGATATCCGGCTTTACCCTTCGCGATAGCCGTGATCAACTTGGCCGGCGCCAGCGGACCGGCGGAGGCGGCTTCAATGGCCTTCGCTTCCGCGACCTGTTCCGGGGTGGAAGTCCAATAGCGGGGACCCGACTTCGCGTTCAGCGCAGGCCATACGATCAGGCCTTCGAGACGCGACACAAATTCCGCGAGTTGCGGCTGTTCTTTCGGCTTGACGGCAAACGGACCCGTGAGTTTACGGCGGATGCCGGCGACATCGACAGGCGCGGGCGCGGCGGCGACGATCTCGCGGATCTTTGCGGCGAGTTCCGGATTCTCGAAAGCGATCATCGTTTTAGCGGATCCTCGACTTCCGGCGGGGTCGCCTGCATCAGGCGGCCGAGTTCGGGGCGCAGCGCATCCATCTTGCGCTTCATCTCCCAGGCGACTTTGCGATAGCTGAAGTGGCCCTTCACGCCGCTCCGCAAACGGCTGATGTATTCGGCTTCGGCGAAGTCCATCTTGAAGAGGAAGCGGGCGCGGGTCGCGAACGGGAGAATGTATTGCGAGGCGGGCGCTGGCAGCGCATCGGCTGCCGCAAAGGCCGCATCCATCGTATTGCGATAAAGGCCCGTGAGGCCGGCGTCGTGGATCGCGCGCGGGATCTCGTAGCCGAGATGCGTGCCGTAACTCTGGCGGAACTGCTGGCAGCGGCGGTGGCGATGGAGGTCGCGATAGGCGCCGATGTCCATGATCATGTCGTAGGCGAAGAGTCCGCCGCGGAATTCGCGCAGCAGTTCATCGCGGCGGGTGCGGGATCGCAGCGCGACGTCGATCGCTTCGGCGCGCAGTTTCGGATGCGCCAGCGCGAACTCGTACAGGGCGCGATACGGGAAGCGGGTGACCGGATAGAGGAGGGTCGCAGCAATGTCGGCTTCGACGTCCCTGGGTTCGACGAGGTCGATGTCTTCGATGTCGACCGCGGGGACACCCTTCAGGTTGCCGGCGTTGACCCAGGCTTCGAGGTCCGCGCGCGAGGTTCGCAGGTGCTCGTCCGGATCCACGTATTTGGCAAGCGTCGGCGCAAGCGCTTCTTTCGCAGGCGTGCCGTCGAGTGTACACGTCGCGGGTTCGGTGCAGGCCGTCGCGATTTCAGCCGCGAGTTCGCGGATCTCCTGAAACTCGGAAACGCGCATGCGGCGGATCTGGCGTTCGAGCGTGCGGATACTGGTTACTTGGCCAACGCCGGTTGGGATCCCCCAGAAGAGGCAGTACCGCGCGACATCGAAGGCGCGCGCGGCGATATTGCGCTGGTAGGCGTCGGCCTTCATCTCGTCTGGCTTGGGGAGTTGTGCGCTGAGATGCCCGACCATCTTTTCGTGGATGTCGCGATAGGCGGCGAGCAGCGCGGCGCCGGCCTGCTGATAGCGGGCAGCCTCGGCATCGTTGAATTCAGGAGGTGTGATGAAGCCGGACTTTCCGAAGTCCTGATAGCGGGACGAGCGCGCCTGGCCGTCCCACAATTGTTCGTCTTCGGCTTCGGTCGCGGCGAGTTCCGAAATGCCTTCGAAGCACATCGTGACGTGGCCGAGATCGGCGATCGACGCGTGCCCGTACTGGAAGTAGAAACTGTCGAGGAACTTGGATTCGTCGTGGGTCCGCACCCACTCGATGGATTGCGCGATCGAGTCGGGCGAGCGGCTATAGCGGGCGAGCGCGTAGGCGCACTTTTCGGCGGGCATGGGCGCCACGGTGAGCACACGCCGCTGCTGTGGTTGTGCCATTTGAATTCTCAATGGTATCCGAAACGGATGCCTGAAATAGAACAGGGCTGCCTTGAGGGCAGCCCTGTATGGAATCGCTAGATTTTGAGCGGGACGGGAGCCCTACAAGCTCCACCTGATATCGGATCGAGTGCTGGATGAAGCACCTTCAGCGGCCGGCCCGTTTGCGGGCGTGTTGTACCGCGTAACTTTGCTGCTCCGGATCCGACTTCCTCAGCAAACGACTGGAGAAGTTTTTCGGTGGGCCTTCGGTATCCGTCCCGTGTTCTGGCCCGGTTCCAATAATCCCTCCTTGTAAGCAAGAATCCCAGAAACCACCTGGGGCATAATCAACCGCAACTCGTTGATTTGACTACCTTACTTGGCTCTCTGTTTTCTATCTATAACTTCTGACTCCGACTGCAGTTTGACTCCGTTTTGTGCTTCTGTCAAGGGGGTATTTTAGATGCCAAACCAAACTTTACAAACATCCGGTTCGATGCCTGAAAACCAACCCCGAAAGGGATAGTATCCGGCGTGCGCAAGTGCTATTCTGCGACCTATCGCCGTGCCCACCAAACCGTTCGATCCCGACTTTGGCTCCGCCCTCGACGCCGCAGCCGCCATCCGCGAAAAAAAGACGTCGTCCGTGGAACTCACCGAGCACATGTTCCGCCGCATGGATACGCATGAACCGAAGCTCAATTCGTACGTGTATCAACTGCGGGATCAGGCACTGGCAGCAGCCAGGCAAGCCGACGAACAACTCGCGCGCGGTGAAGCGGCGGGCGTGTTTCACGGAGTCCCTGCAAACGTCAAAGAGAGCTTCGGCGTCGCAGGACGACCCTGCACCTGGGGCATGCCGATGTTTCGCAACGCGACCGCGGCGGAGCATTCGGTGGCGGTTCGGCGGTTGCTGGAGGGAGCAGGGTGCGTGTTGCTCGGCGCGACAAACGTACCGGAGACGCTCATGGACGGGCAATCCTTCAACGAAATCTACGGGACCACAAACAATCCCTGGGATCTTTCGCGTACGCCCGGCGGTTCATCGGGCGGGTCCGCGGCGTCGCTTGCGGCGGGCCTCGCATACTTTTCCATCGGTTCGGATATCGGCGGCAGCATCCGCTCGCCAGCGTCCTTCTGCGGCGTATACGGGCACAAACCAACCCTCGACATCGTGCCGGAGACCGGGCAATTGCCAGGCGGACTGCTGGCCCCCGTTGGATTCTCGACGCTGCTCGCGGTTGCGGGTCCGATGGCACGCTCTGCGGAAGACCTGGAGGCGGGACTGCAAGTTCTGGGCGGGAAAGAATTCCCTGACGCAAAGGCGTTGCGCTGGACCCTCCCTGCACCGCGTCATCGCGAGTTGCGCGACTTCCGCATCGGGTATGTGCTCGAGGATCCGGCCGTGCCGGTTTCTTCGGAAACAAGAGAGGTCCTGGAGCGCGCCGTGCGCGCTTGCGAAAAGGCCGGCGCAAAAGTGAAAGAGGGCTGGCCGGCTGGATTCAGTTTCACGGACCTGATCGACACGTATACCTTCCTGCTGGGGGCTTTCGACTTCAGCATGAAGCCGGCCCACGTCCGGCCGATGATTCGAGAACACGTACTGCCGAGGCGCACGGAGATGTTCCGGGCAGGCGCATTGGCGAGTTTCGCCGAGTGGCAGGAACGGAACCAGAAACGCATCTTCTATCGCGGATTCTGGGAGAACTACTTCACACGTGAAGCCGATGTCTTCCTACTGCCCACGACGTTCACTGCCGCCTTCCAGCATGACCACACGCCACCCGACGAGCGCATGATCCCGCTGCCGGAAGGCGACCGTCCGGCACAGCCGTTTTGGAACATCGTCAAGTACATCGCGCCGGCGACGCTGACAGGCAATCCGGCGACGACCGCTCCCGTGGGACTTTCGAGGAGCGGCCTGCCGGTTGGACTGCAGATCATGGCGCCGTACATGGAGGACGCAACCTCCATTGGGTTCGCGCGGTTGCTCGCCCGCGAGATCGGCGGATTCACGCCGCCTCCGGGTTACTAAACGCTACTACGAGCGAGGACGCGTGACCGACGTCTCTTCGCGTACGATTGCGCTCATCGCGCCGAGGCGCACGGCTTTCGGGACATCGGGCGCGCTGAGTGCCGCATAAAGCGCCAGCGCCTGATCGCGCTTGCCGTCGGACATCAGCCGGTCCGCGCAAGTCAGGCAGGCGTCCGCGATCGCGATCTTCATCGGACCGGTGGCTTTGCCGAGTGCGGCCTGCAGGTCCTTCGCATCGCCGATGGCGCCGAGCGCGGCAGCGGAAGCACGCGCGAGGTCGAGGTCCGCGCCATGCATCATTTTCGCGAGCGCAGGTATGGCCTTTGCATCGCGCCGTTTGCCGATTGAGTTGATGACGCCGATCAGCCGTACGCCCTTCAACTTCGTCATCGCGGAACGCAGCGCTTCGTCGGCGGCTGGATCCGGCATCGGTTCGAGTCCATAACGCGCGTACACGCTGAGGTGCTCGTCGCCGAGCATCGCGGCAAGAACCGGGATCGCTTCCTTGACGCCCAGTTCACCCGCGCGCTGACAGGCTTTCGCTTTCTG
>CAZVKC010000083.1:12235-31763 GCA_964627455.1 uncultured Solibacteraceae bacterium
GGATCGCTTCCTTGACGCCCAGTTCACCCGCGCGCTGACAGGCTTTCGCTTTCTGGAACTCCGAAGACGCGGGATCCCTCAGGATCTGCATGAGACCCGCCCCGTCCATCGTGGCGATGTCCTTTTCCTGGAACTCGGCCGGAGGCATGGGCGGCGGCTGCGGCTTGGGTTTCGCCGGCGCCGGCTGTTGTGGCGTGGTTGTCGCTTGTTGCATGTTGTTCCTCCGTCCTTCTTCACACTCTCCACGGCTCGCGCAGCGCGCGCGATCGCATGCGATTGGCGATGTCGTCGTTGGTGAACTCACGCTTGGCGGGATCCCACGCGAGGGTCTTGCCGCGCTGATACGCGATGAACGCGGCGTGGCAGGTAACGTGGGAGTTCGCGGCAGCGGCCGCACTCGCGCGCGGGGCTTGCCGGGTCTTGACGCACTTCACCAGTTCTTCGACGTGATTCTGCAGGGCGAGGCTCGCCGCCTGCGTCGGACGAATGAGCGGCTTGATGTTATCCGAACATTCGATCTTCGTCTGATCGCCGGTTTCGACCCAGCCATCTTCGCCTTCGATGCGGAAGCTGCAGGATCCGGTTTTCAGAGCGCCGTCCCAGCCGTTGTCGCGCATGACGAGGTTCACGCCGTTCGAATATTTGCAGTTCACTTTGTAGGGACCCGTGTTCGTACCGACGGGTTCGTACTCGACTGGCTGCGTATCGTCGAGTTCCGCGGCCCAGTGGCAAAGGTCGACGGTGTGGGATCCCCACTCAAGGATGCCGCCGCCGTGGAAGTCGTAGAAGTTGCGCCAGCCGCCGCGGACATATGAGGAATGATAAGGACGCCACGGCGCCGGTCCCAGCCAGCGGTCCCAATCGAGGACCTGTTTGGGAGGCAGTGGCTCGGCGGCCAGCCAGTCACGGCTTGGCAGGGGAGGCCAGTTTACTGAGGGTCCGACATTGGCGTAGAGGGCTTTCAGTTTGCCGAGTGCGCCGCGCTTCAGAAGGTCCTTGCAGAGTTCGAAGTTGGCTCCGTTGCGGCGCTGGCAGCCGGCCTGGTAGATGCGGTTGTAGCGGCGGAAGGCGTCGGCGAGGGCCCAGCTTTCTTCCATCGACATGGAGCAGGGTTTCTCACAGTAGACATCCTTGCCGTGCTGCGCCGCGATAATCGCGAGAGGCGTGTGCCAGCGGTCGCCTGTCGCGATGAGGACCGCGTCGATGTCCTGGCGGGCCAGCAGTTCGTACTGGTCGCCGTACATGGCGCATCCATGGTCGCCGTATTTCTTGTCGACCGTGGATTTGATCTCTTCACGGCGCTCGTTGCGGACATCGCAGACGGCGACGAAGCGCGCGTCGGCGACATTCAGGATCTTGCTAAGGACGTGGGCGCCCCGGGAGCCGATTCCGATGCCTCCAAATGTGATTTTGTCGCTGGGAGCGACAGCCCCGGCCCGCTGGCCGAGCACCACACTGGGGACGATCATCGGCGCCGCCACAGCGCTTTTGAGGATTTGACGTCGGGTGGTCATGGCAGTTGTCACCCGGATTCTATATCAGCTTTGTCCCGTTGTATAGCGGGGGTCAACAGCCCGGTGAGTCACGCGGGGTCCGCGAGTCGACGGCAACAGAATCCGGCGTAGGGAGTCCGGAATCCCGGGAAGAAGAAGCTGAGTTCCGGACACTCCCAGGTGTCGACTGTCTTGTATCCGGCTTTATCGAACTCCGCCGCGAGTTGCTCGGATTGGAAGACGGCGGCGGGCACACAACACGTCCCGGTGTCCTGCACGGCAAAAAAGCCGGGGTCGCCGCCGCTGCGCATCGGAGTGCGGTTGACGACGATCCAGGACGGCTGGCCATGGATCAAGGGAAGCAATTGCTGGACCGGGCGTGGCCAGTAATGCAGGGCGCCTGAGATGAGGACCAGATTGGGATCCCCGGCTTCGTGCAGTCCGGTGATGAACCGCAATTCGCGGTTCGCCCCTCGCTCGGCGGCAATCCTTCGGCCCGCATCGCATACCGCGGGCAGGTCGAACACTGTCCATTCCACGTCGACATCCGCATCGAGGAAGGGCCGGTACGAATGGTACAGGTTTCCGACGCATCCGCCGATATCGAGGATCCGCAAGCGGCCGCACTTGGCGGCGCGGGAGATCCAGAACAACGCCGCGTGATCGGAGGCGCGCATCTTGCCGGAAAGCGAAGAGTGGAAGTCGATCAGGTCCGGATGATCGTGCCCGGCGTAGCGGTGGCCTGAGGCTGCAACATCCGCGGCGGCTTTCACCGCTTCTTCCCAGGAATAGTAGATACCCCTCGGGCGGCAAAGCCAGTTCAGGGCGTGAACACCGGCAGGAGTGCGGCCGGCGCGCTCAAAAGCCGCATCAATGAAGGGCGCCCGCACCCACCAGCGGAGGAAGTCGCTCGCCATGTTCGAGTTCCACCTTACGGGTTGAGTGTACGCCCTCTGGGGGGGAAGTCAACAGGTGCTTTCCCTAGGTCAGTCCCCCCGGGGCTTGCGGGAGCGTGACTGAAGCGTACCCGCGCAAATGGTAAGGTCACAGATAGACCATGCTCTCGACGACCTCTCAATATGCTCTCCGCGCGCTCGCGTTCCTCGCGGCAAGCGACGGCAAAGAGGCGATCCTCGGGCGGACCATCGCCAAAGAAACCGGGATCCCGCAGAATTATCTGTCCAAGATCCTGGTTGGACTCAACAACGCCGGCGTCGTGGTCGCCTCTCGCGGAACCGGCGGCGGATATCGCCTGGCCGGGGATCCTGCATCCATCAAGCTCGATCGCGTGGTGAGCATATTCGACCGTGACGTCGCGAATCCCTGCTGCCTGTTCGGATTCCCCAAGCAGTGCTCCGACGAAAACGCGTGTTCCGCGCACGCGTCCTGGAAGCCGATCCGCGAATCCATGATGACCTTCCTTCGCAGCACCTCGCTCGCCGACATCGCGAAGACGCCGGCCTCCCGCCGCCGCTAGTAGTAGAAATCCATCATTGCGGTCTCTCGCCCGAGCAGTGGTATACTTCTTCATGAATTTATCCAGAATGCAGTAGCGAGGTGACCTTATGACTCAGGCACGCTCTCCCTGGCGATCCCGGCTGGCCGTCGCGTCGCTCGCCTTCCTCCTCGCAGAGACCGTCACCGGACTTGCCCTCCGCTTCGCGCCCTTCCACGCCTGGAACCAGTGGAACGTCCTCATCCATACCGCAATCGGCGCGTTGTTCCTTGTCCCGGTCGTCTATTATTCCGTTCAACACTGGCAGCACTATCGCAAGCAGGGGCTCTCTGATCTCGTCCTCATCGGATATTTCGCGACCCTCTTCCTCGCTGTGTGTCTCGTCAGCGGCGTGGTCGTGACGGTGCAGGCTCTCGCCACCGCAAAGACGAGTTCGCTCTGGCGCGACACCCACCTCATCACCACATTGGGACTCCTCGGTTCCGGCGCGGCGCACCTCGTTCTCTCCTACTTCCGCTCCAGCAAAGTCGGCGAAGGCGCGAACGCCCGTGCGGGACTGGCCTGTTCCGGGATCCTCGCCATCGCGTCGTTCGCGCTCATCATCCTGCCGGCGCTCTTATACAGCGGCCGCAAGATGACGCATCAACTGCCCTCCGACTATCGTTATCTCTACGGCAAAGATCGACCCTTCGCGCCGAGCCTCGCGCGCACTGCCACCGGAGGCGCCATCGACTCACGCGCCTTGTCGGGATCGGAGTCCTGCGGCACCTCGAACTGCCACACCACGATCGTCGAAGAGTGGCGTCCGAGTGCGCATCGCTATGCGGCGATGGACTCCGTTTTCCTCGCGATTCAGGACGTGATGGCCAAGCAGAACGGCCCCGAATCGACGCGATATTGCGCTGGCTGCCACGATCCGATTTCACTGTTTTCCGGAACCAAGAACATCTTCGTCGAGAACCTCACCAGTCTCACCGGATACCAGGAAGGCGTCTCGTGCCTCGTCTGCCACGCGATCCAGAAGACGGACGTTCGAGGCAACGCGAATTACACCATCGCGCAACCCACCGAATATCTCTGGCAGTGGGAGACAGCGGGCGTGGCTCGTGTGGCGCGCGACTTCATCATCCGCGCCTATCCCGCCGAGCACAACAAGCTCAGCAAGCGCATGTTCAAGACGCCCGAGTTCTGCGCCGCCTGTCACAAGCAGTTCATCGACCAGGAACTCAACCGAGTCGGCTGGGTGCAGTTACAGAATCAGTACGATAACTGGGCGTCGAGCCACTGGTTCACCAAGGGCAACGCGAAAAAGACCATCGAATGCCGCGAATGTCACATGCCGCTGATGCAGTCGCACGATCCTGCGGCAGGCGACACGGCCGATTACAACCGCACTCCGGTTGATGGCAAACACCGCAGCCATCGATTCCTCGCCGCCAACAACTTCATGCCGGCCGTCTTGAAACTGCCGGGCGCCGCCGAGCATGTCGGCATGACCGAGCAATGGCTGCGCGGGCAAATGGATGTGCCGGAGATCCGCGAAAAGTGGGCCGAGGGTCCGATCGTGAAACTCGCGATCGAAGCCCCGGAATCCGTGCGCGGCGGCGAGAAGACCGCGTTTCGCGTGGTGCTGAACTCCAACAAAGTCGGCCACGACTTCCCCACTGGACCCCTCGACATCATCCAAAGCTGGATCCAGATCGAAGTCCAGGATCAGAACGGCAAGACCGTGTTCGAATCCGGCCGGCGTGACGAGAAGAACTTCATCGAGCCCGGCAGCTTTCTGTTCAAAGCCGAACCAGTCGATCAACACGGCAACCTCATCGATCGCCACAACCTGTGGGAGATGGTGGGCGTGCGCTTCCGCCGCAGCCTCTTCCCCGGTTACACCGATTTCGTGGATTACAAGATGGATTGCCCTTCCGGACTCGCGCCTTCGAAACAGGACGCAAAGCCGGGAACCGCCACCGCAGTCCAGTTCGCCGCGCCCGGCTCCGGCAGGTTGAAGGTCACGGCGCGCCTGATGTATCGCAAGATCGATCAGTTCCTGCTGAACTTCCTCGAAGGCGGCAAGCCTGCTGCGAAGACCGCGCCCGTCGTCGAGATCGCGCGTGCCGAACGCAACATCGAGGTCCGCAGGTGAACGTCGCGGCCACTGGCAGCAGCCGTCGCGGCCAGCGGATCCGCCGTGCACTCTGGTGGAGCCTCGGCATGATCCTTGCGGGCCTCGCGGCCTGGGCTTTGCTGAAAGTGCTGAATCAGGAAGAGCAGTATCGCCCGGGCGATTCCGTGGAAGGCATCACGCGTGAACTCGACCGCAACGCCGGCGCGGCGGGATCGGGCTTCGCCTTCACCGACGTCACGCGTGAGGCCGGCCTGTCGGACTTCGTTTCGTTCGCCGGCAACAGGACGTCGCAATTGCCTGAAGACATGGGCGGCGGCGTGGCCTGGGGCGATTTCGACAACGACGGCGATGACGACCTCTTCGTGGTGAGCGCCGGAGGTCCACTGGGCGCGCCTGAGAAGGCCCTCGCACCGTCGCTCCTCTACGAAAACCTGGGAGGCGGCAAGTTCCGTCAGTACGACGCCTTCCCGGACCTTCGTATCCGTGGCATGGGCGCCGCATGGGCCGACTACGACAACGACGGCTGGCTCGACCTCGCCGTCACCGGCTACGACACCATACGTCTCTTTCACAATAAACAGGGTCACGGCTTCGAACCCGTCGCCAAAGCAATCCCGTCGCTACCCGGCTTCTGGACCGGCGTTTCGTGGGGCGACTTCAACCGCGACGGCTGGCAGGATCTCTACATTTGCGGCTACGTGAAGTATCGCTTCGAGTCCAAAGACGCCAGCCGCCGCAGTGAACAGTTCGGCCAAGCGGTGCCGCACACGTTGAACCCCTCGTCCTACGAACCCGAGCGCAATCTCCTCTTCCAGAACGACGGCAAAGGCGGCTTCCGTGAAGTCGCGCGCGCCCTCGGCGTTGACAACTCGACCGGCCGCAGCCTCAGCGGACTCTGGCACGACTTCGACAACAACGGCTGGCTCGACCTCTACGTCGCCAACGACATTTCTGAAAGCAAGCTCTACCTCAATCGCGACGGCCGCTTCGAAGACGCGGGACGCACCGCGTGGGTCGGCGAATATCGCGGATCCATGGGACTCGCCGCCGGCGACTTCGACCGCGACGGCGATGACGACCTGTTCATCACGCACTGGGTCGCGCAACAATTCGCGTTGTACGAATCGCTACTCGCACAACAGGGACTCGTCGACAAGAAGCCCGCGGAACTCCACTTCACCGATGTCGCGGAGCTCAAGGGCATCGGCCAACCGACGCTGCGTTCCATCGGCTGGGGCGCCGAATTCGCGGACCTCGATAGTGACGGCTGGCCCGATCTCGCCGTTGCCGCAGGCAGCACATTCGAATCCGAAGCGTCGCCCAAGCGCCTCATCGGCATGCCGTCGTTCCTGTTCCGCAACCAGAAGGGTGAAGGCTTCCAGAACATCACGACTTCGACGCTTCCGACGCAAACACCACACGTCAGCCGGGGACTCGCCGTTAGCGACTTCGACAACGACGGCGACCTCGACATCGCCATCGTGGACCTCGACGGCGGGGTGCGCCTGCTACGCAATGACACGCGCCAGGGCCACGCGATCCGCCTTCGCCTGCGGGCTCCCGCCGATGGCGCGCAAGTCACCGCGTGGACCGGCAATACTCCGCTGCGCCGCACGATCTCGAGCGCTTCGTATCTGTCGCAGAGTACGCGTCTCGTCCACATCGGGCTCGGTGATGCGACTCGAGTGGATCGCCTCGTGGTCCGCTGGCCGGGCGCGGCGCGCGAGGAAACCTTCGGTCCCGTCGACGCGACCCGGAACGTGATCTGGGAGATCCAACCCGGTCAGCCTCCGAAAGCTCCGATGGACGACAAACAGCGGCAGATCGCCTTTTGGGACAAGCAGCGCGCAGGCATGGATAAGTGGAAGCGCGACCGCGATCCGCAAGCCGCGGCAGCGCTATTCAAAGAAGCTCTCGCACTCGATCCAAAGCATGAGGACGCGCGTTATTACCTTGCGAGTTCCCTCGCCGCACTCGGCGACAGCGCCGGCGCGATCGCGGAACTCAAAACGCTGCTCACCATCAATCCCGCAAGCCACCGGGGACTGCAGCGTCTCGCGCTCCTCCGCGCGCAGACCGCCAAGACCCGCGCGGACCTCGAGACCGCGGCCATGGAAGCGCAACGCGCGCACGATCTCAATCCCGAAGAGACCGGCGCATTGCTCTTGCGCGCCGAGATCGAGTTACTGCAAGGCAACAACACCGCGGCGCAGGGCCATCTCGATCGCGTCATTCGCAGCAATCAGCGGTCCGCGCTGGCTCATTTCCTGCTCGCCTATATGACGCCATCCGCGGCCGCGAAGAAGGCGCATCTCGATGCCACCGCAAAGGCTCGAGGTCCCGAATGGAAGCCGCGCGGCAGCGTGCTCGAAGGCGACACAAAACAACTGATGCACGACGAGACTTCCCTGCTCGGCGCGTATGCGGACGCCTGGGACAGCAAGTCGGATCCGCAACCGCAGTTCGCCGCACTCGCCCGCCGTCTGCAACAGTTCCGCTGATCTTCCGCTCGCTTCGCCTACAGCCTCGCCCGTGTTGTGCCGATTTGCAGTATGCTTGAGGTGCAAACAAGCACTGCCTGGACTGTGTCAGTTCCCGGCGTAACAGAACCATGAACGTTCTCGGCCTTGTATTCGCGGCGAGCCTCGTCTTCTCGCCCATTGAACGGCACACCCCGGCCAACGCCGAGGGATGGCTTCGTTTCGAGTTCGAGAAGCCTCCTGCAGCGGAATTCTGGGAAGAACTCAGCGCCCGTCTGTCCGCGCGTCCCATCGAGAAGGTCCAATGGCAAGTCGGCCTGCGTTCCGACTGGGTCGGCGAATCTCACGGCGAAGTCATCATCGTGAAGGTCCGCGGAAACTGCGCGGTGCCGGCAACCGATGTCCCGTGGAGAAAGGCGCCGCTGGGCCGGGTCGAAATCGTCAACGGCGAGTGGCTCTCCTACATTCATGTCGATTGCAAACGCATCGGCGAAGCGTTGCGACGCGCACGGGGAACCAACATGGCGCCGGCCGTCGTTTCGGTAATCCGGCACGAACTCACGCATTACATGCGGCGCTCCATGCAACACGACGAAGAGGGCGGATTCAAGGCCGCATTGTGTGCGCAGGAACTCCTGCAGGCGGGTGACGCGGAACCTTCGATCAAATGGACTATCGCGTCCGGACCTCAAAATCCGTCGAACGCACCGCAAACTGAAACTTCTTCGGCGCATCCAGATCGCGAACCGCTACCTGCAGCAGATACTCGCCAGCCGCGATAGTGGATCCGAGGCTTAACGTGCCCGTGATCGTCACGGGTTTCCCTTCCGTATGGTCCACGGGCTGAACTGCGGTCTTCTTGCCCGTATAGACGGCTTTTCCGTCGCGATACAGCACCACCTGTGCTTCGATGTTCGGCTTGGCGCCCTTCACGTTGTAAAGGAACGCGCCATAGATGAGCTTGTCGCCACCCCGCACCACCCGCAACGCCGGGGCGCCATCTTCCGACTGCGCCTTCACGAATGCTTCGGTCGCGATCGTGACATCGGACATCGCCAACTGCCTGGTCTTCACGTCCGGAATGAAGACGAACTGCGCCGACGATCCCGTCAGCTTCGTCGCCTGATCCATCACCGCAGCGCGCAGTTGATACGGCCCGGGAACTTTGATCGGAATGTCCACCACCTGGGCGAGTCCGTTCTTCATGATCCAGTCATAGGTGTTGCTGCGCAGGCGAATGGTCTGGGTCTGCGCCACGCGATCGACCACTTTGCCGGACTGGTCGAATAGCATCACGACCTCTTCCGCCACTGCCTTCTTCCAGGGTGTTTGATTCTTGTCCTCAGGCGAGGCAGGATCGTCAGAAAACTGCAGCGCCTTGGCGTCGAGAAACAGCAACGCGCGAATGAATGGTCCGTTGGCTCCCTCAATATACAGCGGCGTGAACTTCATCGGGATCTCGACCGAACGGAACGGGCTGATCATTGCGGACAGTAGCGGCTGGTTCGCCGCCGGCATGCGCTCCGCGTCGGTGACACCGGCGAACGTGCGGCGGTAGCGGACCTTCAATCCGGGCTTCTTCACGCGGATATCCAGCCTGTGCATCTGAGTCTGCCCCTGCTTCGATTTCTGAAACGTGTCGGCGTCGGGCTGGAACGCGATCAGGTAGTAGCCGTCGAGATCGAGCGAGGCTTCGGTGAGGGCGCGTGCGAGATCGTTGGTGTTTGAGAAGAAGAGTCCGCCAGTGGCTTCGGCCAGACTCGCCATGCCGCCTTGCGATGCCTGAAAGTCCATCTGCCGCTGCAACTGCTGCCCCTGCATTCTGCGCGGATTGCCGGATGGAACGTCGGCCGCCGTGAAGGTCAACGTCTGCAGTCCACGGGGATCGATCGTGTAGAACGTCACGCCGCTGCGATTCGCCATGTCGATGAGCGACTGCATGGACCTTTGCGTCAACTGGCGGGATCCGCCCATCGCCCCCGGCATCATCTGATTCGCACCGGGAATCGTCATGCTTTGCGGAGAGTCTGAAAGCTGGATGCTTTCCGAGAACAGCACCATCGACTTGCGGCCTGGCAGTTCCCGCAGACCCTGCACGATGAACGCCGCGTTGGCCAGCATGTTCGAAGTCAGCATGTCCTGCCGCTGGCGGTTGTTGATCTCTTCGCGCTGTCGCTGTTCGATCGCCATCTGCGCGATGATCGGTTCGGGATCGTCTTCGAGAGGATTGCTTTGGATCGCGGCGAGTGAGTCGACACCGTTGAGGTTGCGGTAGCGAATCTGGTCAATCCCCGCAAGGATCGCGCGCTTGTCCGTGGTGAATTGCTGGAACAGTCCGAGTCCGCCGGAGGAGCGATAAACCGCAACAATATCTCCCGCCTGAATCTGCTCTTCGACAAACTTGCGCAGAGCTTCCTGCATGTACTTCACGCTGCTGAAATTCATGCTGAGGTCGTCGACGAAGATGGTGATCGTGCGGCGAACGTCCTTGGCGCGGATCCCGCCTTTGGTCGAGATCAAGGGGGCAACGCCCGTCGTTGGCGTCGATGGCGTCGCGGCTGCCGTATCGAGTTGCGGACGCGACACATACAGGACTTTCTTGATCGCCTGTTTCTTGCCGTCGCGAAAAACTTCGAAATCGTCGCCGGTCAAACCCGGGACATGGCGGCGGGATTTGTCGAACACCGTCACGTCCACCTGAATCAGGTCGACGTTAACTTTGATCGCGAGATCGTCGGCTGCCGGCTGTGGCGCGGCGGGCTGTCCCAAAGAGATCGAAAGAACCACGCCGCCGAGCGCGACGATACGCGTCATCATAGTCAGATTGTACAGGCGCCGTTGGAGCTATCCTGAGGTCTGAATCTCTCGACGGTAGCGAGGCACGTGTGGGACGGCGACTCGGACATCTACTTCTGTCGGCCAGTGGCAAGCGGAGAACCGCAGCCGCGGCATTCGCTGTACTGACGATGCTCGCAGGAGTCCTCGCTGCGCAAATGCGCGGCCGCGGAGAAAACGTCTGGGCGCGATACGAGCACGAAATGCAGGATCCGGTCGATGATCCGCCGGACGCCGGGCGCAAGGGCGAATTCACGATCGGGCGCCTGCGCTACCGCTCTCCGCTCGACGGCCGGCGCTTCGGCGGTTACAAGCGCTGGGGCATCGACGCGAACAAGGGTGACCGTCTCTTTATCGGGATCCTGAAGCGGCTGACGCGCATCGACGTAACGCCCATCGAGACGATCATCGACGTCGATAGTGACGAGATATTCGAGGTCCCGTTTCTCTTCGCGGTCTCGGTCGGCGACTGGGAACTATCGCCTTCGCAGGCCGCGCGCCTCGGTGAGTATCTGCGCCGCGGTGGATTCCTGCTGGTCGACGACTTTCACAATGACCGCGAGTGGGCGCGTTTTATGGAAGGCATCCGGCAAATGAGCCTGGGATCTGAACCCGAGGAGCTATACGAAGACGCGCCATCGTTTCATATTCTGTTCGATTTGAAGGAGCGCATCCGGGTGCCCGGCGCGAACGTGGTCCACGGATCCGGCATTGAGCGCGGGGGCGTGGAACCACACTGGCGGGCCATCATGGATCCTCGCGGCAGCGGCCGCATGATGGTCGCCATCAGCTTCAATCAGGACATGGGCGACGGCTGGGAGTTCGCCGATGAACCTGAGTACCCGGAGCGCTTCTCCGCCGAGGCAATACGGCTCGGGACGAACTACGCCGTCTACGCGATGACCCATTGATCAGGGCCGCGTCCCCCACTCTCTGCGCAAGTCTTCCATGAACCGCGCTGGGTCTTTCACCTCCAACAGCACGGGCGCCTGATTGCTTTTCGGCGGCAGCAGCACGAGCGGAGTTCCATTCGCCCAATAGAGGCGGACCTTCTGCCCGTTCGCCACGCGGTACCAGCCGGAATGATAGTGCGAGTTCGAAAAGCCGTTGGTACGTCCGGCGGGACGCCATCCGCGATCTGTCTGGAAGTCGATCGTTCGCACCTGACTCACGTCGACATCAGCCGCGTTCACCGTTACGCCATAGAACCGGTCGTGAATGGTGAGCGCGTCGCGGGTCAACGTGATCTCCGGCGGACCCGGCGAATACTGTACCGCGAACACCGCCAGAATCAGTGCCGGAATCGCCACGGCCACTCCGATCCAAATCGAGGGCGCGAACCAGGAGGTCGACGTAGTGCCGGCGGGGATCTCGTGCCCTGAAGCTTGCGGAACGCCGGGAATCGCCGCGAGAAACCCGTCCACATCGTCCGGACTGAACAACGCCGTCTTGGATCCCGTTACCAGAACCGCCATCTTCTGCCGGTTCGTCACGTACCACGTACATCGCCCGAGAGCCGAGGTGCGGAACAGTCCGTAGTAACCGAACAGGCCGCCGCTGCCCCACAGCCGCATGCAACCACGGAGATCATCGGATGTCGCACGCCTCGCCGCACGCACATCCTCGAGCGGGATTCGGACGTCCCCGATGAGGCGTTTGACGATCAGCGACTGTTCCGAGAACCCGTATCCTCGCGGTGAGTACGCGTAGGCGAGGACGAGGATCAGCGCGGAGAGTCCCAACACCAGAGGCTGCTGCGCGAGCAGCGAAACACCGATCAACAACGCGCACGTAATCGCTGAAATTGTCTTTGTTGTGGAGTCGTAAGACGCAGAAAACTGGCTTGGCGGCATGATTGTTGACCGTCAAAGTGATTCTGTCATAGCGTACGCTGCCGGGTAACCAGCGGAACGCCTTAGCTGGAGATCCCGTCTTCTCGAATCTCTTAGGGCAAGAAATACGGCAGCCTCCGCCAAAGCCTGAGTCGAATTGGGTCTATATCTGATAAGATCAGAGGCTATATGAGACTGCTAGTCCTCACTTGCGCTTTTGCTCTCAGCGTGTTTGCCGATATCCATACCCTCGGCGATCTCTCACCGATTTCGGCGGGATTCAACAGTGGCGGCGTCGCCGATTATGTCCGTGGCTGGCGCTTCCAGGCCAACGCGAACGTTACGGTTACAGAACTCGGAGCATTCACTCCGCATCCTCAGGGTTCGCCATTCTCGGTGGTACTTTGGGACTTCAATGCCCAATCGATTCTCGCCAGCCAGAACTTCGTCAGCGACGGCCTCGACGTTTGGCAGTGGCAGAATCTTTCGTCGCCCGTCAACCTGACCAGCGGCAGCCAATACATCGTCAGCGTCTTCTCGACGGTCGGCAACTACTACTACCAGTTCATCGGTGGCCCTTGGCAGCCGACTGGCACGATACAGTACCTGGACATGCGCTACGCCAATTCTGCGACTGTCAATACCTTCCCGACAAATGTACTCAACGGGTATCAATACGGGGTTCCGGACATCGGCTATCATCTGACCGGTGTTGGCGCCGTGCCGGAACCAAGCACTTACGCTCTGTTCACAGTGGCAGGCGTGGCCGGCCTGCTTGCGAAGCGCCGGATCCGGCGCCGGTCGTAGCGAGCCTCCACACATTTCAATCGAGCTACCCAGCGAGTTGGCCTCAATGCCGCTCGCTGGGGTTTTCTTTTCTAAGACAGAACGCCGGTCAACTTTCCGGTGGAATCGCCGAAGCGTTCCACGGGCGTTCCGAAGGCGTCGAGCATCGACAGATACAGGTTCGACAGCGGGGAGTCCTTCGTATACACCAGATGCTGCCCGGTCGCGATGCTGCCACCCGCCTTGCCCGCGAGGATCAGCGGCAGGTTGTGCGGATCGTGCTTGTCGCCATCGCGGATGCCCGCGCCCAGCAGGATCATCGACTGGTCCAGCACGTTGGACTCGCCTTCCTGCATCCCGCGCAGTTTCTGCAGCAGATACGCGTACTGCGCGACGTGCCATTGCGTGATGATCTGGTACGCCTTCAGCTTTTCCGGATCCTTCTGGTGATGCGACATGTCGTGATGTCCGCCCTTCACGCCATCGAGGAACGAGAAATTCTGATTCGTCACTTCGTTCCCGAAAATGAAGGTCGCAATGCGCGTCGTGTCCGTTTGGAACGCGAGCGCAATCATGTCCATCATCAGCCGCACGCGATCCGCGAAGTCCTTCGGCTCTTCGGGAGGCTTCGGCGTACTCTCCACCGGGACACGCACCTTCCAATTCGAGTGGCCCGGCCGCGTGGACCTCTGCAGCCGCTCCTCGAGCGACCGCACCACCGACAGGTACTCGTCCATGCGATGCCGGTCCGCCTGGCCGAGTTTGGTGCGTAACTTCTTCGCGTCATCGAGTACGCTGTCGAGCAGGTTCACGTCGTCCTTCGCCGCATCGCCGGCCGGACGCGTGGCGCGCAGCAGACGTTCGTACACCATGCGTGGATCGATCTCGCGCGCCAGCGGCTTCGTGGGACCCGCCCATGCGATGTGCGACCCGTACACGCGCGTGTACCCGACATTCTTATCGACGCCCGTCGTCACCGGGGCCGTGCACAACTCGAGTGAAGGCAGCGGCGTCTGATCGGTCATGCGCTGCGCCGCCACCTGATCCATCGACGTGCCGTTAGCGTTGATGTCCACGCCCAGCGTCTTGGTGATGGTGGTGCAGGTCAGAAAGCCGGACATTTTGACGTAATGTCCGTCGCCGCCGACCGACGCCTGGTTCCACAGATTGCTCAGGATGACGAGATCGTTCTTGAATTCCGCGAGCGGCGCCATCGACGGAGCGAGTGTGAAGTCGCGGCCCGTACCCTCAGGGGTCCACGTGTCCTGATGCACGCCGTTCGGCATGTAGAGGATCGCCATGCGCTTCGTTGGCGACGACTGTGCCGGAGTGGCGGCCATCGCCTCCAGCCACGGCAGCGCGAGCGATGCGCCAACGCCTCGCAACATGGTTCTGCGGGACAGGGGTTTCCACGACATTATTTCTTCTTCGTCTCCCTTTTACTCGTGGTTTCCGGCGCCTGATACCGGAACGGCGTACTCAGCACGATCTCGCGAATCAGCGTCTGCGCGCTGTAATTCTCTTTCTTCAGTTGTTCCACAACGGCGTCCACGGCGCAATAGTCCTCAAGCGTGAGGCTGCGGCCGAGCGCGTATCCCATGACCTTCGACGTCAGGTTGCGCAGGAACACGTCCTTGCGTTCGAGCAGGATCTTCTTCAATCCCGCCACGCCTTCCACGGTCGCGCCGTCATGCAGCGTCGCTGTCGAATTGATGGGCGCGCCGCGATCTTCCGTGCGCCACTTACCCATCACGTCGTAATTCTCGAGCGCGAATCCCCAGGGATCGATGCGGCTATGACAACCCGCGCAGTTCGGATGACTACGATGCATCTCCAGACGTTCGCGGATGCTCTTCGGCGCAGCGCCTTCTTTGTGCGCCGTATCCAAAGCCGGCACATTCGGAGGCGGTGGCGGCGGAGGCGTGCCGAGGATAGCATCCAGCAGCCACTTGCCGCGCAGCACGGGACTCGTACGCGTCGGCATCGACGTCACCGCTAGCACCGCAGTCATGCCCAGCAATCCGCCACGCTTGCTGTCCGGCGGAAGGTCCACGCGCTTGGGTTGTTGACGCAAACCCTCGGTCGGTGGGTACCCGTAAAACTTCTGCAGCTTGTTGCTCATGACGGTCCACTTCGAGTCGATCAACTCGAGCAGCGAACCGTTGTTCGTGATCAGTTCCTGAAAGAAGAGGATCGGTTCATAGCGGATCCCCGACATCGTCTCCGCTTCGTAATACTGCGGGAACAGCTTCTCGTCAGGCTTGATGTCGCGGCCGAGTTCGCGCGTTCCCAGCCACTGTTCGACGAAGTTCTCGGCGAACGCGCGCGTCTTTTCGGACTTCAGCAATCGCAGGACTTCGGCTTTCAACACCTCGGGATCCTGGAGTTTTCCCTGCTCCGCAAGCAGCAGCAGCGCGTCGTCCGGCATCGATCCCCAGAGGAAATACGACAGCCGCGATGCGAGTTCATAGTCCGGCACAGGTCTCGGAGCGGATCCAAGGTTCGGCTCTTCGATGCGAAACAGGAAATTCGGCGAGATCAGCACAGCTTGCATTGCATACGCGATGGACCGCCGGTAACTCTCGCCCTTGAGCTGCGAACGCCGGAAGAATCCCATGTACTTCTCGATCTCGGCGTCGGTCACGGTGCGGCGGAACGCGCGCCGCAAATTGGTCGACAGGACTTTGCGCGCGGCATCCTCGGCGCTGAGAACACCTTCCTTCGGCTCGGCAGGCAGGAATGTCGCGCGCGACCGTGGATCACTCATGCCGTATTCGAGCGCAAGCTTGGCGGCATCGAGATATTTCTCCGCATGCACCGGCGACAGGAACAGAGTTTCCGCCGCGTTGTCGAACCCCTCGCCGCCCGCGCCGTCGGCCGGCAGCGCATGTCCCGCGTTGATGTGGATGTTCAGCAGATGTCCGACAGTCGCGCCATATTCCGCGCGATTCAGCCGCTTGGTCAGCGCGCGACCCGCCTGGATCCCGTCACCACACGCCGCGGACCGCAGCGCCGTGTCGAGATAATTCGTGAAAGCCTCGCGTGCATCGAGCGAAGGTTTCGGCGCGTTGATCGGAGGCATCTCATGCTCGCGGACCCGCATCATCGCCCGGGTCCACAGCTTCGGACGCTCATGCAGTGACGCCTCATCCATGCGAGTCGCGTCGAATCCACCGGCCGCACCCTTCGGATGATGGCAGGCCACGCAATAGGTCTTCAGAAAACCCTGCGCCTTCTGAAACGTCTGCCCGTGCGCGCAGACCGCGAGGAAAAGAAATAGCCCTTTCACCAAACGCATTTTCACCGCAGCATAGCATGACGCCAGATGTCGTCCGGCCCTTCATGACGCTACTCTATTTGCGGAATTGGATCTGAATCGCCGGCGGAATTGTTGAACTGGTCCAGTCTACGGACTTGTAGTTACTGATGAGGTTACCGCTCTTGTACGTCTCGTTGAACTCCGCGATCAACGGCGGGACCTCCACGCCCTTCAACTCATAAGTAAACTTGGTCCCCGCACGGTACGGTACAGCCTTGGCGCCCTGGATCCGGAGAACAAAGTGCTGCTCCCAAGAGGCTGAATAGTCCCACTTGATCGACGCCCAAAGCAGCTCGGTTCCAGACGCGTTGACCTCGCCTTCGACCTTGAACTTAAGATTCCCACCGTTCATTTGTCCTTCCGCAACGAACCGGGCTCCAGTCCATTTCAACGGCACATTCGCAACGCTCTGATTGAACTCGGTCGCAGCATTGTAGTAGTTTCCATACGCAACGCTTTCGACTTTCTTCGTGCCGGTCTGCGTCGTATACGTGAAGTCGCCGCGCACCGCAAGTTGCACCAGACGCATCGTCTGGAGTTCGTCCAGTTGCTTCGGCCCGACCTGAATCGGAATCGAGAGAGGCACTTCCCCCGCACCGGGAGCGGTCGAACCGCCAAGCAGGAACTCCCACCGGGTCGCGCCGTTCTTGATCGCGGTCAGAGAATATCCGTCGCCGCTCATGCCGAGCGAAACCACGCTTTCATCGGTGATCCGCGTATTGAAGCAGGCGCCGGCGCCGGTCAGATCGGGCATGAACCGGTCATCCGGCATGTCCTTGCCCCAGCCGAACACGCGATAATACCCGCGAAACTCGCCCGGCTGCATCGACATCTGGGTCTCCGGCCAGATCGAGCGCACACGCAGTTCCGATACGCCATTCATCAACCGGTTCACAATCCAAACCGGCGGCGTGGACTCTCCGTTCCGCAGACTCACGGAGATCTTCTCGATCCCCCGACGGCATGTGGCGTCCCAACTTACGAATCGAAAAGACGTGCCCTTCTTGCGGTACTTGGCGAACCCTTCGAGGATCATGTCGCCTTCTTCCTTCGACTCCTCGACCAGATGCGTGGCGTCCACCGGAACATAGAACATATCTCCGCGGCGCTGACCGCCAAAGCGGATCGCGTAATAAGCCGCGGGCGAATCAGCCGCCAGGCCGACTTCGCCCGCGACTCGGAACGGCACGCGCTGCCCGTACACGTCCGGCGCCGTGAGATCGATGCCGCCTAAAGGCACTCCGTTGCTGTGCGTCGCACCTTCTTCCGGCGTCTGCTGGAGTCCGGCCGGATAGCGCCACTCTGACAGATCCTGCAGGAGCCACAATCTCGGGTTGAGACTGGCTTCCCCTCTCGACGCATTCTGGATCTGCATCCGAAACTCGCTCAAGGCGCGCAGCATTTCCGCGTTATAGATCAACTGGTCGTCGACCCAGGCGACCGCATCGGCCTGCGCGTCTAGAAACGGAACCGGCTCCGCCGCAACCTGCAGGATCCCCAGCGCGACTTTGCGCAGGCGAAGCGGCAGCAAACCCGAAGATCCGTAGGTCCAGGACTCCTTCACCAGATCCCAGGTGTCGCATGCGACATCGATCACGCCATAGGTAATCGCGATCGTGTCTCCGATCGGTCCGGCCTGTCCGATGCCCGCCATCGCCGCGTCCAATACGGTCTTCTCGCTGATATGTGTTTCCTTCATTGCCGAACTGATGCGTGCATCCAGTTCGCGGTAGCTCGATATGCCTGCTGCCGGAACGGCCCGTTTGCCTTGCGCCGCAACCGCAGCGGAAGTTTCTTCGAACAACGCGAGATCGTGGATATCGTCCGGCGCCAGCGTGAGGATCTTCCACCTCTGCTCCTTATCCAGTACAAGCAGCGCGAGGATGCCATGACGGAAAGGCGTCGTGGCCCCATTCAAACTGACGCTGAAGGAAACCTCGGCTCGTACGATAGCGGTTGTTCCCTCCACGGCGATGCCTACCGCGAGCGGCGTCAGCGAAAATCCTTCGAAACGCCGGTCGCCCTGCACGGCTCGCAGCCGCGAGCGGAAAAGCGTCTTCGCGGAGTCGCCATGCCGGTCCATCGCGAAATACCCCTCGAAATCGTCCAGGCGCGCTTGAGCCTGCGCTTCGGCGGCCATCCGGAGTGTCTCCTCAGGCGGCGCCGGTTGTGCCGTGAGGTTTGAAGTCCAACCGGGTAAGAATGCCAGTAATACGATCGCAGATCGTTTCATACACTGTCTATCGACAGTCCGGCTGGTAGCGATCAGCCATCCGGCGCGTGCGGCGAAACATGCGATCCACCGGGCGCCTCGCTGGAGGTCAGGCAACCCCGGACTGCAATCCTTCTGCGGCAACGCTATCAAAGGTCCATCATCCAGGCAAGCCCCCAACGCGCCATGTCTCGCTGGCGCCGCGAACGCAAAGTTAGTATGCTCTGCCCATGCGTCACACAATCCTGCCCATCACGGCGCTCGCCTGCGGCGGACTCGGCATCGTCATCGGATGCTACCTCACCGCGCCACCTCAGCCCGGCGCCGTGCACAGCACCGTCTACGCCGCGGCCGCACAGGCTCCAGCCGCCGACGACGGGAAACTTCGCATCATCGTCTTCGGAGCCCATCCCGACGACGCCGAATATCGCGGCGCGGGCGTTGCGATGAAATGGGCCAAGCTTGGGCATCACGTCAAGCTCGTATCCGCCACCAACGGCGACATCGGACACTGGCAGTCGGCCGGTGGTCCCCTGGCATTGCGCCGTCAGAAAGAAGTCATGGAAGTCGCGCGCCGTCTGGGCGTCACGGTCGAGGTCCTCGATATTCACGACGGCGAAATCACGCCGACACTCGAGAATCGGCGGACCTTCACTCGGCTCATCCGCCAGTGGAACGCCGACATCGTGATCACCAATCGCCCCAACGACTATCATCCCGATCACCGCTACACGTCGATCCTCGTTCAGGATTCCGCGTACATGGTGACGGTGCCGTTCTTCTGCCCGGATGTCACGCCGCTCAAGAAGAACCCGATCTTCCTTTATGCGCCGGACCGCTTCCGCACACCGAATCCGTTCCGCGCCGATGTCGCGATTTCGGTCGACGATGTCCTCGATCCTATGCTCGACGCCCTGCTCGTGATGGAATCGCAGATCCAGGAAGGCGGCGCCAACGGCGATGCCTCGCTGTATCCGCCGAACGACGCCG
>CAZVKC010000084.1:0-20226 GCA_964627455.1 uncultured Solibacteraceae bacterium
AGAAGGTGGGTCGAGACGTGGAGGCCCGATCCCGCCACGAACTGGCCCGGATGATTCGCACCCGCATCGACCGGATTTGACGGCCGCACTGCGGTGACAACGGTGTCTGGAAGCGTATCCAGAGGGACGCAAGCCGCCCCTCTGGATCCCATGATTTCCATGCCCGGGCGGGGCTCTGTGGTGGCGGCGCCATTACGGTGGTCACCGCGATGAGCACCCAAGCTTGGACGTTCTTGGCGGAACGCCGGGGGGCATCGGTGGATTGCCGGCTGCGGTCGAAATACGGTCGCCAGACCACCGCAGCACTTCTACTAGGGCTCGACGGATCAGCCGTCGACCGGAGACAAGACGGCAAGTCGCGCCTCCAGCCTTGTGCGCAAGCTACTCCTCCGGTACCCTGACGTATTGTGATGGAAAGTAGCTTCAGCGACGAATCAGAATACTTTGTTCGCGAAATCGACATTCAGGCTTCCTTTGTCGCGTTGGCATGGAACGATCTTCAGGATGCACATCGCTCGAATGATGAGCAGCGCCTCTGGTATTCGGTTCAATCAATCCTTGTCGCCGCCGATAACCTTTCAAAACTGTTTTGGCCGCCTCGACCAAACGCGCGAAGCATCACAAGAGCCCGATTCCTGGCAGATGCGTTCGCTGGAGTGGACAATCGCATTTTGAAAGACAGGTCGGTGCGCGATCACTTCGAGCATTTCGACGAACGATTGGATGAATGGAAGAGCGAATCACTCCCCAAGGTTTTCAGCGATCTTCACTATCCGTTGCATCGCGGGTATTCCGCCACAATCGACTCAATCGGAACCACACCGGTCAAGCATTTGAGATCAATGAAGTGCTTGTGGATTGTCTCATGCCTGGATGATGAGATTGATTTGGAGCAGATTGTCGCCGCAACAGAAAAACTGCGTACTAGAGCCCTAAACCTGTTGAGACCATCTCAGGGCCAGCGTCGGCGCAGTTGAGCACAAGGCTCTACGCAGAAGAGATACGACAACTCTCTCCAGGCTGTTCACCTCATAGAGGCAGCCACCTCTCGGCAAGTTTGTCCTCAAGACCAGTTCGCGCACTCTCGCTGGAAGGACCTACCCAATCAGCTACCAGCACAACATAGAAAATGGAATGGTTTTCCTGGACTGTACGGCATTCCCAAAGACCAATGTGATATTCAAGAAGCTGAATCCGCGTTCGCAGTGAGTTGCAAGGGAACACCGAAATCGCGGAGGTGCAGGAGGCAGGAGTGCAATCATTTCGAGAGACATTGAACCAAGCCACCTTCCGGGAACCTGATTTTCGGATCCGCTTCGCGATTCTCCTGAAACCCGATCAGGACCGCGTCGCCATGCTCAACCAGATCGCGCAGGCCCTGCAGGCGATTGATCCCGATGCGACCGTCAGATTTAGCGCGCCGCAAGAGACCCGGGTGCTCATTGCCGTGTTCCCGGGACGCGGCTTCCTTACGGCCAGTGAAGGACCCGTCTTCGCCGCAGCTTACGCGCTCGCAGCCGCCCTCGACGTGGACCAGGTCGAACCCGATCTGGCTACCGCCTTTTTCCCCCAACCTCCTCAAACACCTCCTCCCGGAGCTCCCCACGTGGAGGGTCTCGGCGAATTTCCTCCCGGTTGCTGGGCTCCCCACGAAGCGCACCTCGAAGATCGCCCAAGATGGGCGCTGGAAAATACTCGCGTGTTGGAAGCGTGGCGGTATTCGCAACAAATGCAACGGCCGGACCGCGGGGCAGGAATCGTTATCGCCCAACCCGATACCGGCATCACGGATCACACGGAGCTTCGCAACGTTGTCCTATCGAATCCTGTAAACATTTTGCAGGGAACTCTCGACCCCACCGACCCTCTCACGGCAGACGGTTTGCTCGATAATCCCGGCCATGGCACGGGAACCGCCAGTGTTGCGGTTTCCCCAGACGTGGATGTGGTCTTTGGATCCGCCCCTCGATCCGTACACATGCCGATCCGAGCCATCGACAGCGTCATGCGGATCTCACAGGTGAGTGTCGCCGCGGCAGTCGATTGGGCCGTGGATCACGGCGCTCACGTCATCACGATGAGCCTCGGCGGATTGCCTTCCTTCACCCTGCAACGAGCCATCCAGCGGGCCATCGGCGCGGACCTTATCGTCATGGCCGCCGCCGGCAACTGCGTGAGCTGGGTCGTGTGGCCTGCTCGATACGACGAGTGCATCGCCGTCGCGGGTGTCGACTCGTCGGACAAGCCGTGGAAAGGAAGTTGCCGCGGTGCGAGCGTCACGGTATCCGCGCCCGCCCAGAACGTCTATCGCGCATTAGCCGGCCGGAGCGAACAGCCCGGATCGGGTCAGGGCCAAGGCACCTCCTTTGCGGTTGCCCTCACCGCTGGAGTAGCCGCGCTCTGGCTCGCGCACCATGGTCGCGCCAACTTGATTGCTGCCGCGCGCGCTCGTGGGGAAACATTGCAGGCGATGTTCACCAGGCTCCTTCGAGCCACCGCCCGCCGGCCTGAGGGGTGGAACGGCTTTGAGATGGGCGAGGGCATCGTCGACGCCCTCGGTCTGCTCCAGGCAGACCTCGATCTCGGACGCGAGCACGAATCGGCCGCTGCCCCAGCCTCGTCCCGGGAAACCGCAACGCGATCCATCCAGTCGCTCGTTCTCGATTCGTCCCAGTCCGCGGAAGCATTGCAGGAGGGCCTCGATTGGGTCCGTTTCGGGCCGGAAATCGCCAGCCGGATCCTGACCTCGCGACTACGACCGAAACTGAGGTGGGAAACCCTCGATTCAGCATCCGGTGACGCTCAGGCATCGAGCGAATTGAACGACGCCGTGGTCAGCGGTTCCCTTCGCTCCCTCCTCGAACTGCCGGACCAGCAGGAAACGTACCATGAGTAGCGCCTCAGCTTCCACAGTGCGTCATTTCCGGCGCCTCCTCAACCGCCGCAAATCCGACGCTGACGGCCTCAACTCCGAATCCCTCGATTCCCTCGAGTTCCACCCTGACGACAAACTGCACGAAGTCCACGCGATTCTCCGTCAAACCCCCTCGGAGGAGATCGAAGACCCGGCCGCCTTCAAGGTCGCCATGGACAGCTTCATGCGATATGCCGGGATCGGCCTGAGACAACTCGATAAAGGCTTCCTCGATCACGACGATTCTAGAATTGCACTGGAGGCAGTTGTCCGGACCGACGGAACCCGTCCTTCATTGCTCGTCCGCAACAATACCGTCGACGCAAACCATCCGATGGCTGGTTCCTGGAAAGCGTCCCTGGAACAGACTTTGCCCTCGTTACAGCCCCGCCTGGCAGCAGTTGGACGGCTGGAACCGGTCGGCGGCGGCCCCAAATGGTACTTTGGCACCGGCTGGCTGGTCTCGAAAGACGAGAGCGCGCAAAGCGGGCTGGTTCTTACCAATCTCCATGTGCTGGCGAAAATGTACTCTTCGCTTTCCTACGCGATGTTGCCCAATGGGAAGGGCGGTTACCGCTTCCTCGGCCCCTCGGCCTACATCGACTTCGCGGCAGAATCGGGCTCCCTCGAACGCAGGCGGTTCCAGATCGTCGAAGGAGCCCCCTCCGGCATCGACGGCCCCCAGTTTCAGCGGCTGGACGCAGCCGTACTCAAAATTGTTCCAGTGGACGGCGAACCAGCCCCTGCTTGGCCTGACCCCATTCCTCTGGCGGCAGACCTCGACGCCACGCAGGGCGTCACGGATTCTTTCTGCGTCGTGGGCTGCCCGGGTCCGCCTCCCTACCCGGATGGCGTCCACGAAGGAGTGGATTGGGCATGGGTTCATAAGACGCTGTTCGGCGCTCGCTACGGGGTAAAGAGGCTTGCTCCAGGCCAGGTGCATAAGCCTCTCGGCGCCATCCCGAACGATCACAACCCGCCCTGGGTCTTCGGTCACGATGCCACAACCCTGGGCGGCAATTCGGGTTCCCCACTTCTATCCTGGCTCGACGCACCATTCGGAGCATTCGGACTCCATTTCGCCGGCGTGAATGCCGACTCGAATTTCGCCCATTCCCTGGTTCAGGCCCGCGACCAGCTCGTGAAATTGGGCGTCCCGTGGTCCTTGTGATACCTTAGGTGTCTTCAATGCCGCACCCGTTTTTCGAGGCAATTAAGTATCCCTGGCATCGCGCGGACGCGCTCGAGTTCTGGCAGGCCCTGTATGCTGCCATTCCAGAACGGACTCGCATCAAACGCCTGCACGGCCAATGCGGATCCGGCTTGCGTCCGCTTGCCCTCGAAACGGCCCCCGATCTGATCTGGCAAGAAGCGCTTGAAGGACTGTGTGCCGCGAGCCGTCTCCGCCCACTCTGCCACGCGATTCTGGAAGATCCCTCCGTCACCGCCATTCACCCACAAGCCCGCGCCGTGCGGGACGCCATGGATCTGGCCACCCACCTCGATCGCATCATCAGCGATTCCGAAGAAAAGGCCATCCTCTACTCCCCGCTACAGGGCAGCGCCGCGGAGCAGCAGAACCGCGTCGAAACTCGCGATAAGGCTCTGCGGCTGTTTCGGAGCAACGTCGCGCACGGCATTTTGTGCCGCCAGTATCGCTCGCCGGAAGACCAGCAAGCCCCGGAAAAGCGCAAGGAGTACGTGGACGCCCGCGATGCGTTCCGGGACATGCGGTCCGCAGCCATCCTCGGCGAACCCGGCGCAGGCAAGAGCACCACGCTCCGGCGGCTCGCGCTCGACCTCGCCACCAAGGCAAAGCAGGATCCCGAAGCCCTCGTGCCCATCGTCGCGGACCTCGGCAATTGGACCTCGGACGAACCGTTGGGAGCCTTCCTAGCCCCGCAGCGCCACGCCATACCCGAGAATCGTGCCATCGCTTACCTGCTGGATGGGTTGAACGAGATGCCCACGGCGAAACAGGAAGAGAAGGCAAGAGAGATCGCCAAACTGGAAGGAAGCGCGCGAGTGTGGGTCTCCTGCCGCGCGGGAGATTACATGGGAGTGCTTCATCTCGACATCGAGGCGCTCACGCTGGAATCGCTCACGCCACCCCGCATTCGCGCCGTGTTGCACCATTGGATGAACGTGGCCGGGGAACCACCGGAACTGGCGGACGATCTGTTCTGGCAACTGGCGGGAGACCCGAAACTCCGCGATGCGTTTCAAGAATCGAAAAGCACGGAAGAAGAGTTCTGGCGGGAGCCCGTCGGCGAAGAAGATTGGAGCGCTCATTACCGGCGGAAGTACTTTAGCGACGCGCGAAGATTGTTGAAACTGGCGGCAAACCCGTTCCTCCTGTCCATGTTGTTCCAGGTCTGGAACCTGTCGAAACACAGCTTGCCGACCAACCGCGGCGACCTGTTTCGCTGGTTTGTCCTCTGTCTCCTGAAGCGGGAGGAACTGGCGGAAGACGCGAATGGCGGGTTAGAAGTGACGCAGGAGGGGCAACAGTTACTCGATGCATTGGCGGAACTCGCGTGGCAGATGCAGCAATCGAGCGAAAACCCGGATTCTGGGGTGCTCACCGTGGTCGAACGCGCTGTGACCCTACAGGCGTTGCAGGGCGAGGAGCGGCTCAGACTGGCGATCGCCGCCACCATTCTCGAGGGGTCGGAGCGGATCAAGTTCCGGCACCAGTTGTTGCAGGAGTATTTCGCGGCGGTGGCGCTCGACCGCAAGAAGAAGGCAAACCATCGGGCGGCGGAGCTTTGGCCAGCGGATCGTTGGTGGGAGCGGACGGGGTGGGAAGAGCCAGCGGTACTGTTGGCGGGGCTGTATCCGGAGGACTGTAGCACGGTGATCGCATGGCTTATGGAGGCGAATCCGAAGGTAGCCGTGAAAGCGCTGCGGAAAAGCGGCGCCAGTCTTCTGGACGCAGATGCGGTCAGAAGGGTGCTGCGGGAAAGATGGAAGACAAGTCTCCTCACCGAACGCGCGGCGGCGGCGCGAGCGGCGATAGGACGGGCGTTGGATTTGCTGGGGCTGGATGACCGGAGAGGGGTGGGGGTAAGGGATGGATTGCCGGACATCGAGTGGGTGAGGATGCCTGCGTGTGAGTTCCTGTATCAGGAGGAAATGGAGAAGCGGCGGTTGGAGGAGTATGAGATTGGGAAGTACCCTGTGACGAATGCGCAGTACGAGGTATTTGTGCAGGCGGAGGACGGGTACAACAATGATCGCTGGTGGAGAGGGATGGCGGTGCCGGCGGAACACCGGCGACCAGAGCCCCCGCGATGGAGAGAAGGGAACCACCCTAGGGAGATGGTGAGTTGGTGGGAAGCGATGGCGTTTTGCCGGTGGCTGTCGGCACGAACGGGATGGAACGTAGGGTTGCCGACGGAGGAGGAATGGGAGCGGGCGGCGAGAGGGGAGGAAGGGCGGGAGTACCCGTGGGGCGAGGGATTCGACCAGGAGAAAGCGAACACTAGCGACGGGGAGATTGGTCGGACGACACCGGTGGGGATTTATCCCGGGGGCAGTACTCAAGAAGGGGCGGAAGAGATGGCGGGGAACGTGTGGGAGTGGTGCTTGAGTGAGTACGTCGAACCGGAAAGGATACATGCTGGTGGAACGGCGTTGCGATGCTTGCGGGGCGGGTCTTGGGGCCACAGTTCCGGCTACGCTCGCAGCGTGGTCCGCAGCGCCCCCATCCATGCGTACGACCGGTTCTACATCTGCGGTTTCCGGTTGGTTCGGCGGTCCCTCATAATGGGGCGCTGAGCACTGCGCGGCTGGCCTCTGGAACACTGGGGCTCTGGACAGTGGGCTGCGCGCCAGCGCGGCCGCGAGTTTTTTGCCTATCTTCCCCCGGGAGTTACAAGTGCTGCGGCGCTCGGGCCCGCCCCCCCAGACCATCCGATCGAGAGATCGAGCACCTGCTCGCGCAGCCGCCAGGTATCCGCGTAGCGCACATGGTTGACCCAACCCAACCGCTGCGTGGACTCGACCACCTTCCGCGCCTTCACCCTCCGATAATCCGGATACACGACAAAACCGAGCGAGGGAATCTCCCACTCTACCGGCAACACTTGCGCACTCGACTCGTGAATCGTGAGCCGCAATCGAGCCCCCAGCCGTTCAACAATCCGCCCTTTCCACTCCCACAATTGCCCCTTCGAGTCGGAGAACAGCGCCATGTCATCGACGTATCGCAGGTAAGCCCGGCATCCCAGTTCCCGCGCCACGAAATGGTCGATTGGATTCAGACAGCAATTCGACCAGAATTGCGAGGTCAGGTTTCCAATGGGCAGCCCCCTCGGCCGCAACGCCGCAAACAGATCGTCCCCCGCAAACCAAGCCATCTCGTATTCCTGCTCGAGGATCCGGTCTCCGCTCTCCACAATGGTTGCCACCAGGGCCAGCGTACGCGGGCACCGGATGCCAGGACGCAGGATGTCCAGCAGGATCGCATGGTCGATCGAAGGAAAGTGTTTGACGATGTCCAAACGCAGCACGTACCGCTTCCTCGCCGCAAAGAACTGCAGCCGGTCGACCGCCCGGTGGGTTCCTTTGCCGCAACGATTGGCGTAGGTGTCTGCAATGAATCCGGCTTCGACGGACGGCGCGATGATGTTACAGAGCGCGTGGTGCACGACCCGGTCCGCGAAGGGCGCGGCGCTGATCAGGCGGATCTTCGGCGGCGCCCGGATCGGGAAGGTCGTGTAGGGACCGGGAAGCCACGCACCTTCGAGGAGTTGCCGCTGGATTTCAAGCAGGTGCCATAGAGCAAGACCCGCCCCCCGCATTGCGCCAGCCGTGGCCAGTGCAACCTGCCGGGACTCGGCGGGTGAAGCTCGATGTGGGCCCGCCGAACCAACCGAAAACCGATGTTATTGTTTAGATTATTCGGCTTTTGTTATTGCGGATTACAGTGCGAGAGTAGCCGGAATTGTTGTTCCAGGACCCGCCCCGGAAGTCCGCGGGATACTCGCTTGCCAGAGGATCCTCGATCCCCGGGGCTCGCAAGGTCAAAATACCACAGCGCACGTCTGGTTCCCTCCCCTCAAAAAAACGCCGCCGCGCTGCGCGAGGCTCAGTGTCCAGAACCCCAGTGTTCCAGAGGCTAGCCGCGCAGTGCTCAGCGCCCCTTGATAGGGGACCGCCGAACCAACCGGAAACCGACGTCGAAGCCCCGATCAATCGGGCAGTAGTCGCTGCGGAACCCAGTGCGAGCGTCGCCGGAACTGTCGTACCAGGACCCGCCCCGCAAAGATCGCGACGCCAATCCATCAGTCTGTATCCTTTCCGGGTTGTCGTACTCGTTCAAGCACCACTCCCACACGTTCCCCACCATCTCTTCCACCCCTTCCGGAGTTCTCCCCCCGGGATAAATCCCCACCGGTGTCGTCCGCCCTATTCCCCCTTCTGCGGTGTTCGCGTTCTTTTCGTCGAATCCCTCGCCCCACGGGTACTCTCGCCCTTCCTCCCCTCTCGCCGCCCGCTCCCACTCCTCCTCCCTCGGCAACCCAATGTCCCTCGCCGTTCGTGCGGACAGCCACCCGCAAAACGCCATCGCTTCCCACCAACTCACTCTCTCCCTGGGGTGGTTCCCCTCTTTCCACCACGAGGGTTCCGGCCGCCGGTGTTCCGCCGGCACCGCCATCCCTCTCCACCAGCGATCATTGTTGTACCCGTCCTCCGCCTGCACAAATACCTCGTACTGCGCATTCGTCACAGGGTACTTCCCAATCTCATACTCCTCCAACCGCCGCTTCTCCATTTCCTCCTGATACAGGAACTCACACGCAGGCATCCTCACCCACTCGATGTCCGGCAATCCATCCCTTACCCCCACCCCTCTCCGGTCATCCAGCCCCAGCAAATCCAACGCCCGTCCTATCGCCGCTCGTCCGTGGGGACGTTGTTCTGCCAGCAGTCGAGGTTGCCAACGCTTCCGCAACTGCTGACGCAGCGCCTCGTCCTGCTGCGCCGCTTCTCGTTCCAAAACACACCGTGCGGCCACCTCCGGTTGGGCGTCCGCGAGCCATTCGACAACTCGGAAAAGGTCCCCAAAACCGGCCAGCAATGCCACCGTCTCTTCCCAGGCATTCCGCTCCCACCAGCGGCGCTTGGGCCACAGTGTCGCCGCAGAGAAGGACTCCAGTTGTTCCTGCAGTGCCAGGGCCGCAAAGTACTCCTGCAACAACTGATGCCAGAATCGCCAAGATCCGCCACCGCCCCCGTCCAGCAATTTGGCGTCCCGCGCCAGAATCAGTCGCCCCTCGCTCCCCAGAACCTGGACCGCAACGTCCTCGCCCACGCTGACCGTCGCGCCTGCCTCCCCGCGCTGCATCTTCCACGCCAGTTGGGTCAAGCCTTGGACCAGTTCCCGGCGCTCCTCCTGAATACGAGGCGCTTCCCTGTGCAACAGGCTCTCGACAAACGCCCGCACCAACCGTCCGCGATTCTTGGGCAGGGTCTGTCCGCCTGTCGCCCAAATCCGGAAGATCATCGTCAGCAGGTAGGGGTTCTGCGCCATCCGCACCAGGCTTCTCGGGTTCGGGATGTGATCGCGCCACAGTTGATCCTCCCACGCCGTGGTGCGGCCGTAGGCCTTCTCACTGTCTGTCGGATCCGCGGCGGACCAGAACTCCTCCTCGGTCGCTCCCGCATCCCGCCAGGTTTGCAGGACCTGCTTGAGCCGTTCATCGCCCACGATCTGCCAGAACAAGCCGTCCACTTCGGCTGGCTCGATTCCTGGGCGGTTCGCAGCCCATGTCTCCAGGGCGGCTCTCACGCGCATGGGCGTCAGAGGCGCCAGCCGCAGTGTGCTGCACCCTAAGCTCAGTTCCGGGGTATAGTCCTCCGCACGGCACGACGCAAACACTCCCGCAACCCCTCGAAGTTCCCGGATCTGCTTCGCCTTCTCCTTGCGCAACTCTCCGGCAGGCATTTCATTCAGCCCATCCAGCAGCAGGATCCATCCCCTGCCGTTGCCCGTCTGCTGCGCGCGATAAGGGGTCACCGCCGCCAGAAACTCCCCGAATGGTTGAGACCCCTTCCAGTCGCGCAACTCGACAAACAGGGGCGCGGGCGCGGCGGGACTCTCCAACGCCCGCTCGGCGAGTTGCAGCGCAAGCTTCCACAAAGTGGTGCTCTTGCCGGCGCCCGGTTCCCCCAGCACCACCACCCGGCGCAGCCGGTCGAATGCTTCCAGAACGTCTTTGTACTCCTGCTTCTGCTGGCTCCCAACCTCGTCCACAGCCTGTAGCAGGATCTCTTCCATCCGTTCGTCCGCATCGAACGCGGGGTCCGGTTCGCAGGCGAAGTCGATTGTGCGAAAATCGCCAATGCCGCCAAGCGGGGAATACTGGAGCGCCTTCGCCCGGATCTGCTCGATCAACCGCCGCAGGTAGAACGCAATCGAACTCGCCCAGGGGATCGCGTCGATCAGAGGATGCAACTGCGCCAAGTCGGTGTCCGTGCGAACCATCGCAACAAACTGCAATAGTCTGCCCTTCGACGCCAGTTGATCCAGCGCGCGGCTCCACGCCTCGTACGGAGAACCGCTGCAATTCAGCAAGCCCGGCTCCCCGCCGCAACGCCGAAACCACCGGCGGATCGCCGCTTCCGTGGTCACCGCGTTAGACAGTTCCTCAAGAAACCGGTGCGCATTGGGTTCCTCGAGGGGAAATGAAGAATACGCCTGCTCGGAATGCACAGTGTCTTGGTTTCTTACTCTATCACCGGCGTGTTTGCACCCGCATTCCTCGAGTAAAATAAGCACGGAGAAACGATGTCGATCTTCACCGCGGTTGCCTTCCCATGGGATCACCCAAACGCGATGGAATTGTGGAGGACCCTCTACACGGTCGTGCCGCGCCCGCAAAGAGCCCTTCAAATTGTGGCCAGTATTGGCATGGACAAGGGGATGTTCCTCCCCGATCAGTCTCCCGCCGATCTCTGGCAGCAGGTCCTGGAACGCGCCAGCCCCGCGGCGAAACTGCGGCCCCTCTTGGAGAAAATCGCGGACGACCCCAGCACGGCCACCGGGCATCCGTTCCTTCGGTCGCTGCTCGACGGTCAGCGCCCGCAACGCGCCTTGGACGGCGAGCCGGCGGACAGTCAAGGCAAGCCGGTCTTTCTCAAAAGCGATGACACCGTGTTCGAGCAGGAAGCGCTCCTGTTTCTAGACGACCTCACCATCCCCGCCGGGCGCGTTCCCTGGTTGATTGATGTGTTGCGCATCCTTTCCCGCAAGGCGGCCTCCGTGTGCCGGTTGGAGGTCAGCCTCAACAACCGCAGCAAGAGCGGTACCGCATTTCGAGTGGGCGACGACTTGCTGCTTACGAATTGGCACGTGCTTTCGGTCGATGGCTACACGCCCACGACCGTGTCGGCGGAGTTCGGGTTCGACACCGACGCGGCCGGGAACGCGCTGCAATCCGTCATGGTCCCCTGCCGGGCCGACTCCATTCGCACGAACAAGACAGACGACTGGGGCGTGATTCGCACCTCCGGGCCGCTTCCTCCGGATATTCCCATCATCCACCTCGCCACGGATGCCGCGGACCCGGTCCGCGGCGATCCGGCATTCATCATTCAACATCCGTTAGGCAATCGGAAGCGCCTCGCATTTGTCCGGAACCAAGTCACGGACCTTGACGAACAGGTCGTGCATTACATTACCGACACGCAGGTCGGCTCTTCGGGCGCTCCGGTGTTCGATCAACAGGGCAGAGTGATCGCCTGTCATCACGCCGGCGGCCGGCCACAGGAGATCGCCGGCAAACCGCCGGTCAAGAAGAACGAGGGTATCCGCATCAGCCGGATCTTAGCTGGGCTCAGAGCTACTGGAATGTACTAATTCCCCTGCGGAGTCTGAGCCGGTTCAGAAATTTGAAAAATATATTCAGCCTGAAATCAACACATTGCGAACCTGACGACCCAAAATGCTTGACACCGGTCCGCTACACTGAAATTAGGAAATAGGAATTCGTCGCCGGATCGATTTCCGGGACTTTCGAAAGGCGCCCCGCCACGGGCGCCTTTTGCTTTTCCGCGAACCCTGAAAGGAGCCGCCACCGTGACCTCAAACCTGCAAATCGAAGCCAATCGCCGCAACGCCGCCCTCTCCACCGGACCCGCCACCGAAGCCGGCAAAGCCACATCCTCCCGCAACGCCCTCACCCATGGACTCACCACCCAAAGCCCCGTCCTCCCCACCGAATCCGAACAGGACTTCCTCGCCCATCGCGAACTCTACCGCCAAACCTACACGTCCCCGCTCGCATCCTGGGACACCCTCGCCAAGGTCGATGAACTCGCCTCCATCCAGTGGCGCCTCCGCCGCGTCCCCGGCTACGAAGCCGCGCTCCTGTCGCTCGAAATGGAGACCATCCTCGCGGAACTCGACATCCAGGACCCGTCCGAAATCAACATCGACCGCTTCGAAGTCCGCCACTTGCAGGCCCTCGCCTTCAAACGGCTGGTCGAAAAGCGCGTCCTCACCAATCTCTATAACCTGGAATCCCGGCTTACCCGCCGCGCCGCGAAACTCATCGACGAACTCATGAAAGGGGAAGCCCCGCGCCTTCCGCAGCAGCAGCAGCAGGCTCCACGGCCACAGCCCGAACCGATTCAGAAAAACGAACCCATTTCGCAATCAGCAGCCGTGGCCGCACCCGCCAAGCCCGCACCCTACGTCCACGCCGAAGCCAAGGTCGGCCGCAACCAACCCTGCCCCTGCGGATCTGGCGTCAAATTCAAGCGCTGCTGCGGCAACCCCGTCGCCCAGGCGGTAGCTGCATGACAACGAACCCTCTGTTAATGCGGCGGCAGAACCACCGCATCCACGCCCGGCCGCACGCCATACCGCGCCGGCATACGCTTGATGTCGGTGCCCGTACGAGCATTGTGGTCCCACACCACCTTGCCCCCGCGGACCGTGACTTCCGCGCGCAAACGCGTCTTGCCCGGAATCGTCGCGCCATGCGAATCCGCCAGCCGGAACTCGCCGCTCTCGACGTTCCACGCCGCGATGTCCGCCACCGCGCCGACCGACAAGTGTCCCAACTCAGCCTCGCGATGAATCACCTGCGCCGGCTTCCACGTCGACGCGCGAATCACCGCCTCCAGCGGCATCCCCATCGCCAGGCATTTCGCCATGCAATTCGGCATGTCCTGCATCTGCGCGTTCATGCTGCCGTCGTGCAGATCGGTCGAAATCGTATCGGGATAAAAGCCCTGCGCAATCGCCGGCATCGCATTGCGAAACGCGAAACTGCCGCCGCCATGGCCCACATCGAAGATCACGCCGCGTTCGCGCGCCTTCTTCAAATAGTCATGCAGCTTGCCCGTACTGTCGTCCACCCACGGCACGGGCGCGCGGAACGCATGCGTCGAAATGTCACCGGGACGCAGATGTTCCAGCACCAGCCGCCAGTACGGCCGTTCGGGCAGGAAGTATCCGAAGTCGACCATCACGGGGATCCCCGCCAGGTTCCCGGCTGCGACCGCCTCATCGACGCTCGTCCAGTCTGGCCCGCGGTAGTGCGCGGACTTCACGCCCACCACCACATCCTTATGTTTCCGCGCCAGCGCCGCCACGGCCTTCGCGCTGAAGTCGCCCTGCTCGGTGAGATCCGACACCATGCCGTGTCCGGCGATATTGATCAGCGCCAGCACGCGTGTCTTCGCGCGATCGATCACCGTCTGCCGGAACTGCTCGAAGTTCCGCCAGCCCGCGCTGCCCGCGTCGACCATCGTGGTCACGCCCGTACGGAAGCTGTGCGCGTCCGGCTGAATGCTCAACTCACCGGCCCACGCCCCGGGATTCCCGATCGTATAAAACGCGTGCACATGCAGATCGATCAACCCCGGCGTGACGGTCAACCCCGAAAGATCGACCACCTTCTTCGCGCGTGCCGCATCGATCGACGGCGCCACCGCCGCCACGCGATCACCGGTAATCGCAATATCGCGGACCACGCCATTGAGCCCGTTCTTCGGATCAATGACGCGACCGCCTTTCAGAACCAGATCGTAACTTGCTTGAGATTGAAGACTGACCGCAGCGACCAGCAGGAGGACGGAAACCATCTGACATTGCATATCACACCGCCACACTGTTAAGCTGCCGGAGGAAGCCGAACCAACGAATGAACAAGACGTTCCGCCAGGGTCAGATCCTGAAACTGATCCACTCAAAGGACCTGCACACACAGGAAGAGGTCGCCGCGGAACTCAAGCAGGTCGCGGGCATCGTCGCCTCGCAGGTGACGGTCTCGCGTGACATTCAGGAACTCGGCCTGGTCAAAACCGCGCAGGGCTACCGGCAAATCAAACCCGAGCGTCTCGGACCCGATCTTCCAACGGTAGTCGTCGAATTTCTGCAGGACATTCGGGTCGCACAAAACCTGGTGGTGCTCAAAACGTCCTCGGGAAACGCCAACGCATTAGCCGTCGCGATCGACAAAGACAACTGGCCGGAAATCGTCGGCACCATCGCCGGAGACGACACCATCCTGATCGTCTCGCCGGATCAGCCGACCGCCGAGCAGGTCCGTTCCAAGCTCCTCGACATCATGTCATGAATTGCTCTGCCTGGGTGGGGCGGGCTTCAGCCCGCGCGGAGCTTCAGCTCCGCCCTCACACGTAACTCAAGGCTTCATGATCTCGCCCCAGATCACCTGGTAAGCCTCGACCACGCCCTCGAAATTGCGCCCGGCGCGCACAAACACGCGAGTCCCCGAATGCAGCGACTCGCGATCCACACGCAACCCCTCGCCGACATAGCGGGTGTCGTGCCGCAGCAGGAACCGCTGGATTCCCTCGCTGCGAGTACGAAGCGTCAACCACTGGCCCGACATATCCGTCACCAGACCGGTCACCGTAATATCGCCGCGAGGCGCAATCCGTTCCGTCGGACTGCTGTACTCGCGCTTCAGACTCGGCCGCCGGCCTGGAACCGTATTTTGAGGAGGAATATCCAGAACATGAATCGTACGCGCGTAACAACCCGTCTCGCCGCGCCGGTCCAGCACGATCTCCAACCGGTCGCCCGTCGCGAGCGCCCCGGACTCGATCCGCTGCCCGTCGCGCTCCATCCACGTCTTCAAATCGTAGACACAGTCCACCTGCTGGCCGGGAGCCGTTTCCACCATCAGATGAGCCCCCTGCCGGGCCACCAGCGGACCCCGCACGATCCCCATCTTGGGCTCGATAAACTGCGCGATTGTCAGCAAAACGAGTGCCAGCATGGTCTAGATGTTAAAATCAGTTCTTTGCCACACGCGATCTCTTCCATCGTGGAGCGCGCTGGCCAGTGGCTTCTCGAATCCTACATTCGCGAAGCTGACGGCGGCGTCGCCCGCTACCATTATGCAGACCGCCAGCAGAACGCCAAGGTTTCTACTGAAATCACGGGTTATGCGGTCAGCGCCTACTCGTACTTGCATCATCTCACAAAGGAACAGCGCTATCTCGACGCTGCTATCAAGTCCGCGCGCTTCCTTTGCGACAAGGCCTGGGACGACGAAAGCAACACCATGCCCTACGAGATTGCCGAACCCGGAGAACAGGCTTACGCCTACTTCTTCGACCTCGGCATCATCGTTCGTGGACTGCTTTCGGTCTGGCGCCTCACCGGCGACACGTCCTTCCTCGGCCGCGCACAGGAAACCGGACTCTCCATGGCCTATGACTTCATGGCCGAAGAGGGCATGCATCCGATCCTCACGCTGCCCGACAAGCAGCCGCTCGATTACGACCGCAAGCGTTGGTCGCGCAGCCCCGGCTGCTATCAACTGAAGTCCGCCCTCGCCTGGCGCGACCTCGCTGAAGCCACCGGCCAGCCTGCGTTGAAGCAGCCTTACGAGCGCATGCTCGAATACTCGCTTGCCACGCACGAGTCGTTTCTGCCCGGCCACGAGGATCCGCTCAAGGTGATGGACCGCCTCCACGCCTACTCGTACTTCCTCGAAGCGATCCTGCCCGTCGCCGACCGTCCGGCCGTTCGCGAAGCGCTACGCACCGGCATCGACAAAGCCGCTGGCTTGCTGCGCGAGATCGCGCCGAAGTTCGAACGCTCCGACGTCAACGCCCAGATCCTGCGCGTGCGCCTTTGGGCCGATCGCCTCGGCTACGTGCCGCTCAACTACAAGGCCGCCGAACAGGAAGCTCTATCGCTCGCCAGCTTCGAGAACAAAGACGACGGCTCCATCTGGTTCGGACGCGTCAACGGCAGCGAGTTCCTGCCCTTCACCAATCCGGTCTCGACCGCCTTCGGCCTGCAGGCTCTCGCCATGTGGGACGGCGATCGCGACATCCCGGTGACTGCGCTGATTTAACGCCGTGGTCAAAGTTGTCTTTGCGTCGTGCTCCGAGGACCTCGTCGAACATCTGATCGACGAGGTGGAAAAGGTATTTCCCAGTCTCCCGACCGTCGTCGTGTCGGAGTTCCAGCCCAAGCGCGATGTCGAGTGGATCCCGTATCGCATCTCGTGGACCCTCGAAGAGAACGAACGACTGCTGCAGTCGAAGCTGAACGGCCGCCCCATCGCGGAAGCCGCCATCGCCCTGCAGCCCAACATGCCTTACTGGCCGATGCGCCGCATGGGACTTCGCGCCAAAGGCTACGGCCTGCTGGTCTTCAATGAGAACCTGAACCACTTCTCGCTGCGCCCGTCCAGCGCGCCCGCAATGATCCGCCACCTGATCTGGCGGACCGGCAATCTCATCCGCTGGCAAATGCGCCCCGGCGGCAAAACATACACGTGGCTATGGCGGATCTCGCATCCGGCGGACGGCTTCCGCCGCCCCGTGCTCTATCGCCTTGCGCAGTGGGCCGGCAAGTTGCGCGCCTTCCCTGCCCCGTGCGAATTGACGGCTCTCGAAAAGCCGCTGCCCGAAGGCATCACGGTGGTCATCCCGTCGCGCAACGGCCGTGAACTTCTGGCCGAATGCTTGCCGCTCGTCGTGGAACAGCATCCGTCCGAAGTGATCGTGGTCGACAACGGCTCCGACGACGGCACCGCGGACTGGATCCGCGCGAAGTATCCGTCGTGCATCGTCATCGAAAGCCGCGCGCCGCTCTCGTTCGCGCGCGCCGTCAACCGCGGCATCGCGCAAGCCCGCTATTCGCACGTCTGCCTGTTGAACAACGACATGCTGATCGAAACCGGCTTCTTCTATGAACTGCGCCGGGCGTTCGACTGCGTGCCGGATCTCTTCTGTTCCACCGCGCAGATCTTCTTTCCGCAGGGACAGCGCCGCGAAGAAACCGGCAAAGCCGTGATGCTGCCGCGCGAGCATCCATCGGACTTCCTGCCGCACTGCGTCGAACCGCTGCCCGGCGAGGACCACAGCTACGTCCTGTACGGCTCCGGCGGCTGTTCGCTTTACGACACGCGCCGCCTGCGTCAACTGGGCGCGATCGGCGAAGTCTTCGAACCGGCCTACGTCGAGGACCTCGACATCGGTTTCCGCGGCTGGCGCCAAGGCTGGCCGAGCGTGTACGTCGCGGGCGCGCGAGTCCTGCACAAGCACCGCGCCACCACGTCGCGCTACCTGACCGAGGATCAGTTGAAGTTCGCGCTCGAAGTGAACTTCCTGCGCTTCCTCGTCCGCAGCGTCACCGACCGCGTGCTCTTCGCGCGCATGTGGTTCGAGGCAATCTACCGCATCAACTGGTACGCCTGTGAGAACCCGCCCTACATGCCGATCCTTAAAGCGGCGCAGCAGGCAGGCGACTGGGTGGAACCGCAACCCGCAGCCGTGATCCCGGAACACGAGATCCTGTCGCTGAACAACGGACGCGTCGCCGTCTTCCCGGGACGCGACCGCCGGCAGGGACGCCCGTGCGTCCTCATCGCAAGTTGCTATCTGCCGTTCCCGCTCTCGCACGGCGGCGCCGTCCGCATGTACAACCTGATGCGCCGCGCCGCACTGGACTTCGACCAGATCCTCGTCGCGTTCTCGACCAAGCTCGAAGCCGTCCCGCAGGAACTGCTCGACATCTGTTCGGAAGTCGTCGTCGTGCAGGCGATGGGCAGTCACGATCAGGCGTTGACCGACCGTCCGCAGGTCGTCGAAGAGTTCGACCGGCCCGAGTTCCACGCCGCGCTGCGGCAGACGATCCGCAAGCACGAGCCTTCGATCGTCCAACTCGAATTCACGCAACTGGCGGCGTACGCGCAGGATTGCGCGCCGGCGAAGTCGGTGCTCGTCGAGCACGACATCACGCTCGATCTGTATGCGCAGTTGCGCAAGACCAGCAAGGATTGGGAGATCGAACGCGAGCATTCGAAGTGGGTCGCCTTCGAACAGGAAGCCTGGCGCGAGGTGGACTGCGTCGTCACCATGTCCGAAAAGGACAAGCAGATGGTGACCAGCGCGCGGCGCGTCGAACCGCTGATCAACGGCGTCGATCTCGATCGCTTCCGCCCCTCGCAGCAGGACGAAACCGAACCCGGGCGGCTGCTCTTCATCGGATCCTTCGCGCACCTGCCGAACGTCCTCGCGCTCGACTGGTTCCTGCGTGAAGTCTGGCCGCGGATCCAGGACGTGAAGCCGCTGCTGCACATCATCGCGGGACGCAATCCCGAGGTCTACCTCGAACGCTACAAAGACCACGCGAAGCCCGATCTCACGCAACCCGGGATCCTGCTTGAAAGCTTCGTATCCGACGTGCGCCCGGCATACCGCAAAGCGTCAGTGGTGGTCGCGCCGCTGCTCGCCTCGGCGGGCACGAACATCAAGATCATGGAAGCGATGGCGATGGGCAAAGCGATCGTCACGACGCCCGGCGGCATCAACGGACTCGAGTTAGAAGAAGGCAAGGTCGTGCGAGTCGCCAAGACCGGCGAAGAGATGGCCGCGGAGATCCTCGACCTCACTCGTCACGTGATGAAGCGCATCAATCTCGAACGGGCCGCCCGCCACGCGGCGGAGCGAGACTTCGACTGGGACGTCATCGCGCGCCGCCAGGCCGACATTTACCGCAGCCTTTTGTAGGTTCCTTTTCTCCGCAAACAGGCATAGAATAAGGTCGGAGGTAACGAATGAAGAAGTTCGCGATCCTGATCATGGCTGCTAGCGCCATGGCATTTGCCGCTGAAGATGGCGCTGCCCTCTACCAGTCGAAGTGTGTCGCGTGTCACGGACCCAAAGGTGTGGGCAAGCCCGCGCTGAAGGGGACCAACCTCACCGCCGACGAAGTGAAGAAGGCCGCCGACGACAAACTGGTCGCCGCGATCATGGAAGGTGGCGCCGCGAAGAAAGCCGCGCACGCATTTGGCAAGAAAGGGGTCACCGCCGATCAGGCAAAGGCTCTGGTTGCGCACATCCGCAGCCTGCAGAAGTAAGCAGCAGTCTTATCCGTCTTATTCATAACTGGAACGCCCGGGAGTCTCCCCTCCCGGGCGTTCTGCTTTTCAGGACGCGCCGCCGAGTTTGCGAATCCCCTGCAAGCGGGGCGCGCGGCTTTTGGGACTGTCGAGGCTGAAGGTCCGCGCGTCGCCGAGTTGGTCACGGACGAACGCTTCAGCTTTGGCGACGGCGGCCTCGAGCTCGCGGTTCTTTTTGATGAAGCTCATCCAGGCGATGGTTTGCGTTTCGGGGTCGAACTCCCACAAGCCGACGAGACGGCCGCGATCGAGGATGGCGTGACTGGGGAGATCCGAAATGCTGGCGACGCTGCCGCAGCCTTTTTCGAGATAGATCTCGCGGTTGAGATCCTCGGGCGAGCAGAGGCTTTTGTGGTCGCGGCGCAGGAGGACGATGGCGTCGAGTCCTGAGGTCAGGCGATAGTTTGGGGTCTTAGACGGCTTGTGTTTCTGGAACGCTTCGAGGTCGTCGGGGAAAATCAAGCGGCCCTCGATCGTCGACAACTGCAATGGTTCGACGGCGGCTTTGGCGGCTTTCACGCCGAGTCCTGAGAACCATTGGAACTCGGCCAGAGTTGCGGGTCCGATCCAGCGGAAGTAGCGGCGGGCGAGTTCGACGTAGACCTCGTCCTGATCCATTTTGAAACCCTTGAGCGGGTTCGGATGCCAGAGCGTGTACTGGTAGCGCTGCTGATCGAGGCGGCCATTGGTGGGGATGCGGCGAATGTCGCCGGTCATTTGCAGTTTGCCGAGCGCGAGCGGCAGTGTGGTGGTGACGCCCTTCTTTTGACCTTCGGGTCCGAGGTTGCGCGACGCATCACCAGTGGCTTGGCGGATACCGTCGGGATCGAGCGGGCCTTTCTTCAGAGCCTTCAAGACCGCTTCGCAGAGCTTGTCGATTTCGGCATCCGTGACGCCGAGTTTGCG
>CAZVKC010000084.1:20326-24859 GCA_964627455.1 uncultured Solibacteraceae bacterium
TCAAGACCGCTTCGCAGAGCTTGTCGATTTCGGCATCCGTGACGCCGAGTTTGCGCGCGGTCTTCATCTCGGCGTCACCGAAACCTGCGCCGCAGCGGAGAGCCAGCGCGAAGTCCGGCGCGGGTACGACGTAGGTGCAGCCGCGAGCGGACGGCAGTTCGTGAATGTCGCAGTTGGCGACGGCGGCGTCGATCGCTTCGCGCGAAAGGCCGCCGCGGGACCAGATGCTGAGGTACGGATTGTCGCCTCCGACCGAGCGCGCCCAGCCGGAACGCACGAGGATTTCTGAAGGTGGTTTGCCGTCTAATGATCCGTCGAGCCCTTGTTTGAAGGCCCACCACGACTGCAGTTTCGCCTGAAGATCCACAGGATCGATTATATGTTGCGGTTTGATATATTGACGAAGTTCATAATGCGAGTTCTATCCTTCGCCGGCCTGCTGTGCGCCTGTGCCCTGTCTGCGCAGGACTTCGAGAAGTCCGTCCTGCCGGTGTTGCGCGCCAACTGCTTTCCCTGCCATTCTGCAGCGAACTCAAGCAGTGGACTCGCGCTCGACTCGAAGGAAGCGATCACGCATGGCGGCAATCGCGGTCCCGCGGAGAAGTACATCGTCGAGGCGATCCGGCAAAGCGGCGCATTGAAAATGCCGCCGGGACGCAAGCTGAAGCCCGAGCAGATCGAGATCATCGAGCAGTGGGTGGCGGCGGGTACGCCGATGCCGGCGAACATGGCGAAGGTGAAGCGAAAGGGCGCGGATCATTGGGCGTTCCAGCCTGTGCGGCGGCCGGAGTTGCCCGTGGTTCGCAACGAGGCTTGGGTTCGCAATCCGATCGACCGGTTCATTCTGGCGAAGCTCGAACAGGCGGCCATTGCGCCGTCGACGGAAGCGGACAAGCGGACGCTGTTGCGGCGAGTGTCCCTCGATTTGACGGGGCTTCTGCCGACGGCCGCGGAGGTCGAGGCGTTCGTTGCCGACCAGCGTCCGGACGCGTATGAACGCGCGGTCGACCGGTTGCTGGCGTCGCCACATTATGGCGAACGGCAGGCCCGGCACTGGCTCGATCTGGCGCGCTATTCCGACACCGACGGTTACACGATCGACGCGCCGCGCGACGTCTGGAAGTATCGGGACTGGGTGATTCAAGCGTTGAATCGGGACATGCCCTTCGATCAGTTCACGATCGAGCAGATCGCCGGCGATAAGTTGCCCAATCCGACGAAGGAGCAGTTGATCGCGACCGGGTTTCATCGCAATACGCCCTCGAATTATGAAGGCGGCATCGACTTCGAGCAGTATCGCGTGGAGGCTGTCGCCGATCGCGTGCAAACGACCGGCGCGGTGTGGTTGGGACTTACGCTGACCTGCGCGCGGTGCCACGATCACAAGTACGATCCGGTGACGCAGCGCGAGTTCTATCAATTGTTCGACTACTTCAATCAGGCGGATGAGGTCGACAAAGAAGCGGATCGCAAGGATTTCAATAAGCCGTTCCTCGAACTGCCGACGGCCGAAGAGACCGCAAAGGTGATCGCATGGACGGCGCAGGTGAAGGTGCTGCGTGAGGAACTGGCAGCGTATGAGAAGACCGTTGGCCCTGAAGATGTCGGATTGAAAGAACGCAAGGCAAATGTTGCGGCGTTCGAGAGGCGGAAGCCGAAGGTGACGTCGACGCTGGTGATGCGCGACATTGAGAAACCGCGCGAGACGTTCGTGCACATCGGCGGGGAGTTCACGCGTCCGGGCATCAAGGTCGCGGCGGGTGTTCCGTCGATTCTGCCGCCGGCGGAAGGCAAGTCGCGGCTGGATCTGGCGAAGTGGCTGGTGGATCGAAAGAATCCGCTGACGCCGCGCGTGACGGTGAATCGCTGGTGGCAGCGGTTGTACGGGCACGGCATCGTCGATACCGAGAACGACTTCGGATTGCAGGGTGACCGGCCGACTCATCCGGAGTTGCTCGACTGGCTGTCCAGCGAGTTCATGGACAAGGGCTGGAGCCAAAAGCAGATGCTGCGGTTGCTGGTGACGTCCGCGGCTTATCGACAGGCTTCGCTGAACCGCTCAGAGGATCCCGAGAACAAGCTATTCTCGCGGCAGACTCGCATCCGGCTCGATGCGGAGACGATTCGCGATGCATCGCTGGTGGCGAGCGGGTTGTTGACGCCGACGGTTGGCGGTCCGAGCGTGTATCCGCCGATTCCAGCGGGCGCGACGAAGGTCACGCAGGTGGATCGCGTGTGGAAGACGGAGACGGGTCCAAACCGGTACCGGCGCGGGTTGTACACGTTCGCGCAGAGGTCGGCGTTGCATCCGAGTCTCGCGGTGTTCGACGCTCCGGACGGCGTCGTGACGTGCACGCGGCGCATTCGTTCCAACTCGCCGCTGCAGGCGTTGACGCTATTGAACGATGAAGCGCATATCGAGTTTGCGCAAGCGCTGGCGAAGCGGATAGAGAAAGACGGACTCGAGGCTGGCTACATGGCGGTGCTGTCGCGCAGGCCGACCGCGGCGGAGAGGGATCGCATTCAGACCTTTCTTGCAGGCAAGCGCGATTGGTTGGGTGTGGCGCGGGCTCTGCTCAACCTCGATGAGTTCATGACGCGGGAGTAATGACCATGATGGATCCTGTACAGTTTCGAACCAGACGGCATTTCTTCCGCGATTGCGCGACGGGCGTCGGCAAGATGGCGCTTGCGTCGCTGCTCAGCGATGAGCTGCTTGCGAAGACGCATTTCCCTGCGAAGGTCGATCACGTCATTTATCTCTTCATGGCTGGCGGTCCGAGCCAGTTGGAGTTGTTCGACTACAAGCCGAGCTTGAATAAGTGGCACGACAAGCCGACGCCGAAGGAGTTTCTCGAAGGCAAGCGATTCGCGTTCATGGATACGTTCGCCAAGGAGACGCCGAAGCTGTTGGGATGCAATCGCAAGTTCCAGCAGTACGGCAAGAGCGGCGCGACGTTCAGCGAGTTGCTGCCGCACATGGCAAAGGTTGCGGATGACCTGACGTTCTTCCGCGGCGTGGCGACGGACAACTTCAATCATGGTCCGGCGAAGATCTTCATGAATACGGGATCGATTCGCGCGGGCCGGCCATCAATGGGGTCGTGGGTGACGTACGGGATCGGCAGCGAGTCGAAGGATCTGCCGGGGTTTGTTGTGCTGCAGAGTGGTCCGCGAGGGCCGCGGTCGGGCGCGACGCTGTGGTCGAGCGGATTTCTGCCGACGCAGTTCCAGGGCGTGCCGTTCCGCAATACGGGCGATCCGATTCTGAATCTCTCGAATCCGTCGCAGGTGTCGAACGAGGAACAGCGGCGGACGCTGGATCTGGTGCGGGACTTGAATGCGGCGCGGAAGTCGGCGACGGGCGATCCGGAGATCGATACGCGCATTGCGGCGTACGAGATGGCGTATCGGATGCAGACGACGGGTCCGGAGTTGATCGACTTCAGTAAGGAGTCGGCTGCGACGCTGGCGATGTATGGCGCGGAGCCGGGCAAGGGGACTTACGCGAATAACTGCCTGCTGGCGCGGAGGCTCGTCGAGCGCGGCGTGCGGTTCGTGCAGTTGTATCACACCGACTGGGATCATCACTTCGATCTTGGCAAGCCCGTGGAAGAGGTTTGTGCGGAGATCGACCGCGCGACCAGCGCGCTGATCAGTGATTTGAAGCAACGCGGGTTGCTGGAGCGGACGCTGGTGGTGTTCAGCGGCGAGTTCGGGCGCACGCCGATGGGTGAGATCCGCGAGACAGGCAAGGTCGGGCGCAATCACCATATCGACGCGTACACGCTGTGGATGGCGGGCGGCGGGTTGAAGCCGGGGTTCAATCTCGGGGAGACGGATGAGTTCGGGTTCTCGCCAGTGGGCAATGAGAAGATCCACGTGCACGATATCCAGGCGACGATCCTGCATTTACTGGGACTCGATCATACGAAGCTGACGTTCCGGTTCCAGGGGCGCGACTTCCGACTGACGGATGTCCACGGGCATGTGCTGCAGTCTGCGCTCGCCTGAGTTTTACCCGGGTAATATTGACTACCTTATTTTACCCGGATAAAATCAAAACATGGAATGTACTGCGTTTCTGGGGCGGAGGAGAGTTGCGTCCGGACCTGTGGCCGAGGTGGCTCGCAAGGTCAAACAGCGGCTGGATGCTTCGGGCGGTTCTGAAGAGACCCTTTTGATTTTTGATGATTCGACGGCGCGGCCGGTGGAGATTGATTTCCGCGGGTCGGTGGATGATGTCCTGGCGCGGTTGACGACGCCTGCTGAGTTGCCGACGGTCGGGCGACCGAAGCTTGGGGTCGTGGGACGCGAGGTGACGCTACTGCCCCGGCATTGGGATTGGTTGAACCGGCAGCCGGGCGGGGCTTCCGTCGCGCTGCGGAAACTTGTCGACGAAGCACGGAAGGCCAACGAGGAGCAGGATCGCGTGCGGGAGTCGCAAGAAGCGGCTTACCGGTTCCTGTCAGCGATGGCTGGGAATGAGGCCGGATTTGAGGAGGCGGCTCGCGCGCTCTTCGGGAGAGATGC
>CAZVKC010000084.1:24959-31744 GCA_964627455.1 uncultured Solibacteraceae bacterium
TACCAGCGGCCTCGATCACGTCCGCGGCCGCGATCATCGGCGGGGCGGAGGAAGAAGCGCTGGTTGCCGTCGCCGTTGCGATCGTAGGTCTGGATCGGGACGCCGTTGCGGTGCGTGCCATCGGGGATATCGAGCGCTTTGCCCGAGTACGAGATGAACATCACGCTGCCGTCACGGTAGGACTCGATGCGCCATTCCTGCTGTGGGCCGGCGCCACGGCGGCCTCCACCATTTGATGGGTACGCTTCGACCGGTGTGGACCTGCGGGGCGAAAGCTCCGTGATCGCAGAGCCGTTCATCGCATTTACGATCTGGTAGCGGCCGGCGCCGACCTGGCGCAATTCCCAAAGCTGATTGCGCGTGCCGCGGGGTTCGAACTGGATCACCGAGCGGCCATTGTTACGGTCGAGATCAAAGACCTTGCCGTTTTCAACGTTTACGATTTCATAGAGACCGCCGTTGTTGTAGCGGCCGCCATTGCGGTTCCAATCGTCCCTTGAAAAAGGCTGTCCGAACATCGCAGCCGGAATCAGTGCGGCCCATACTCCTCTTCTTGTCATTTTCATTTTGGCCGTCCTCCTTTCTCTTCTACTTCTGCCTCATCGGACGGAACCGCACTCCGTAGAGTTGCGACGAATTCAAGTTAAAATTCCGCCATGAGGTTTTTGCTAGCAGCCGGTTTCACCCTGACGATGTTTGCTGCGTCACCGTACGGGGAAGTGACCATCCGGCGCGATACTTTCGGCATCCCGCACATCCACGCGATGAACGAGCGAGCCGCATCCTTCGGACTCGGCTACGCACAAGCGGAAGATCACTGCGTCGAGATCGCCAAGCGTTTCATGTCCGCCCGAGGCGCCGCACATGAAGCCTACGGGGCTCCGATCGACGCCGACTTCCGAATCCTGCAGTTCCGAAACCGCGAAGTTTCTGAACGTCTCTACTCAAAGCTCCCGGCCTTGTACAAAGGGCTCATCGACGCCTACATCGCGGGCGTCAACCGTTACATGTCGGAACATCGCGCGGAACTTCCCAAGTGGGTTCCCGAAACATTTACCGGCATCGATGTCATTGCGCTGACACGCTCCGGCGGCCTGGCCGGCATCGGGTCCATGGCGAATGCGCCGGACTTGCGCAGCGTTGCGCCAGCGCCGACGAACCAGCCCGAGGGTGAGAAACCGTTCGACGCGGACGGATCCAACGCGTTTGCGCTGCACGGTTCCCGCACGAAGTCCGGAAAGCCGATTTTGTTCGGGAATCCGCACCTTTCGTGGGCCTCGCTCTACTGGGAGGCCCAGGTTACCGTGCCTGGAAAGATCAATTTCTATGGGTCCACGCTGCCCGGCATCCCCGTCTTACGCGCGGGGTTCAATGAGCGCCTGGGTTGGGTCAACACGAACAATTCACCGGACCTCGTCGATGTCTTCTACTTCAACGAAGATCCGAAGAAACCCTCTCACTACTTATACGCGGGAAAATCGCGTCCGCTAGGTCAACGAGAGGTGACAATTGCGGGGCAGACGCGAAAGTACGAGGAAACGCACCTGGGGCCGGTGCTGCGGAAGGCGGATGGCAAGATCTATGTCGTGCGGTCGGCGGGCATCGACGCGGTGCGGTACTACGAAGGTTTTTACCGGCTGGCGAAGACGCGGACGCTTGCTGAGTTCAAGAAGGTGATGGATCTGAACCTGATTCCGTTTTCGCACTTCACGTACGCGGACATGGACGGCAACATCTTTTACGCGTGGAACGCGCATCTGCCGAGGCGCGTACAGGATGGCACGGACTTCACGAAGCCTGTGCCGGCCGAACCCAAATACATGTGGAAGAAGTACCACCGGTTTTCGGATTTCCCGCAACTGGTGAATCCGACGGGCGGATACATCATGAACTCGAACGATCCGCCGTGGTTCACGAACCTGCGGCAGATCATGAACGCCGATTCGTATCCGAAGTATTTCGAGCGCGGCGAATTGCGGCTGCGTTCGCAGTCGATTCTCGAGAAGATCGACAACGATGTGAAGCACGACATCGACAGCGCACTGGAGATGAAGTTCAACACCAAGGTGCTGGCGGCGGATCGGATGAAGTCCAATTTGATCGCCGCGTTGCGCGGCGCGGGCGAGAACGAGACGGCGAGCGTACTCGAAAAGTGGGATAACCACGTGAGCGCCAATAGCCGCGGGGCCGTTCTGTTTCTGGCGTTCTTTCAGGAGTACATGCGGAAATCGAAGAAGCCGTGGGCGAAGGCGTGGGACGCGGCGAATCCGGCAAAGACTCCGGCTGGGTTGGGAGATCCGCAGATTGCGGTGGAGTCGATGCGGAAGGCCGCGGCGGATGTGAAGAAGAAGTGGGGCAGCCTCGATGTGGCGTATGGAGAGGCTAACCGTTTCCGTTTCAAAGGCAAGGATTTGCCGGGCGACGGGGCGAGCGGAACTTTCGGCGTGTACAAGGTGCAGCAATTCGGGGTGGACGCCGCGGATGGAAAGAACGCTGCGGGCTGGGTGGCGAAGGACAAGCCGCTGCTCGGGTTCGGCGACGCGTGGGTGCTGGCGGTCGAGTTTACGCAGCCGTTGCGGGCGTATTCGGTGGTGTCGTACGGCCAGACGACGAATCCGGAATCGAAGCACTGCTGCGATCAAATCGAGTACTTCGCGAATCACAAACTGCGCCCGGTGTGGTTTACGGAGGCGGAAATCGAGGCGCACCTGGAGCGCAAGTACAAACCTTAATGAGACAATCGGGCTAAGCAGCAAGCACAGGCAGCCGGAGCCTGTCGTCAATCCGGCATGGGAGGAGTCTTACCTTATATGAGAAGCATCTCGAGTGCTCTTTGTTTTCTTGCAGCGACTGCGTTATACGGACAGTCGCTTTTGACGGGTCCAACCGCTCTGACCTTCACTACGACGTCGGGAGGTTCCGCGCCGGCGACCCAGATTATTTCCATTCGCGCGACAGGAGACACGCCGCGCAGCGTGACGCTCACTGCGGCTACGAACACGGGCGGCAACTGGCTTACGATTTCAGCCGTCAACGCAACCACTCCTGCGAAGATCACCGTCACGGCCAACCCCACGGGATTGCCTGTGGGCGCCTACACGGGAAACATCCTCGTTGGATCGACGGGCCTGGCGTCTACGCAGATTAGCGTCACCTTGAATGTCGTCGCCGTAGCGCAATTGACTGTGAGTTCCAGTCAGTTGGCGTTCCAGCGGCAGGCGGGCACAACCGTGGCGCCAACGGCTGACGAGCAGACGATTTTGATCAATTCGACCGGGTCGCCCACGAGCGTCGCACTCGCGACCACGACGACCGACAACGGATCGTGGCTGCAGGCGTCGACGACGGGCAGCACGCCGGGAACGGTAACCGTGCGGGTAAACTCGACCGGGCTCGCGGCGGGAACCTATAACGGTTCGGTGAATCTGGCGCCGCAAAATCTCGCGCCGGTCTCGATCCCGGTGACACTCACGGTATCCGCAAATCCGCTTCTGCTGCCGTCGCAACCCTCCATCTCCTTCGCGGTGCAGCGTGGATCTTCAACGATCACGCAGTCGATCTCACTGCAGACCTCGAATAACTTGCCGATATCGTTTACGACTTCCGCATCGACGGCGCAGGGGACAGGATGGCTGATTGCGGCGCCGGCGCTGGGCACGGCGCCGGGACAGATCGACGTGTCGGTGAATCCGACCGCGTTGACCGCCGGCACTTATACGGGTTCGATTCAGATCAGCGCTCCGACGGCCGGGAATCCGACACTCACGATTCCGGTGACGGTGACGGTGAGCGACTTCCCGATCATTACAGCATTGCCTCGCACGCTGTCAGTGGACATTTCAACGGATTTGACACAGGGCGCCATCGTGCGCGAACTGTCACCCGTCGCGGTGACCTCGAGCGCAGGCGCAACTCCGTTCACGACTTCGGTTTCCACATTCAACGGCGGCGCGTGGTTGATGGCGGGTCCGGGTTCGGGGGCCACGACCAGCAACGTGACGGTGGTGGTGGACGCGACCGGATTGCCGCAGGGCACGTATCGCGGACAGATCACGCTGGTGGGACCTGGAAATCAATTGACGATTCCAGTGTTGATGACTGTTTCCACGAGCGGACAGATCACGATTGACCAGCAGACGCTGACGTTCAATTACCAGAAGAACCAGACGGCTCCATCGAGCCAGATCGTGAACGTCACGAGCAGCGGCGCGCAGTTTCCATTTGTGACGACGGTGACGGCCATCACGCCGGCCAACGCGACGTGGCTGACCGGCGCGGGCACGGAAGGCACGACGCCGGCATCGCTGACCTTCGGCATCAACCCGGTAGCGGCTGCAGGGCTGGCGGCTGGACAGTACACGGCGACAGTGGCGTTTCAGGGCAAGGCGGATGTGACGCCTCCGCTGACGAACACGCCGACGATGAACGTCGTGCTGAACGTATCCGACACGGCGCAGTTCAATCTGTCCACGTCCTCGATTGACTTCGTGTTGCCGGTGAACGGCAATGCGACACAGCGGTTTATCACGCTGACGACGACGGACGCCAGTGCGCGGCCGTTCACGATTACAGCGAATACATCGAATGGCGGCGCGTGGCTGCGCGTGGATCCGATAACGGGCAACACGCCAGCGAACCTTGCCGTGCAGGTGTTTCCGCTGGGACTCGCGGCCGGCGTATACACGGGCACGATCCAGGTAACAGTCCCGTCGATTTCGGCGACGCCTCAAACGATTCGGGTGCGGATGATCCTGCAGTCGAACGTGACGATCGTTCCGTCACTGCCTTCGGTCGCATTCACGCAACCGGGCGGCGGCACACCGCCGGCGTCCCGGAGCATCTCGCTCACGGCGTCTGTCGGCACAGCGAATTACCTGGTGACGACTTCGACGTTCTCCGGCGGCGGATGGCTGGCGGTGACTCCGGCCGCAGGCGTCACGCCAGGAACGCTGACGGTCTCAGTGAATGGCAGCGGGCTCGCGCCAGGCAACTATACGGGTTCGATTGGCGTGATCTCGGCGGATGCGGGCAACTCGCCCTTGCAGATTCCGGTGACGCTGACGATTACGCCCCCAACCCTGACGGTGACGCCGACGAGCGTGACGCTGGTGGGGACGCCGGGCAGCAACACGGCGGTGACACAGGCGTTGACGGTAACGGCTGGCGCCAGCGGATTTACAGCTTCCGCGACAACATCGAACGGCGGGAACTGGCTGACGGTGTCGCCGGCAACGGTGACGTCTTCGCCGGGTACGGTGACGATCAGCGCGAATCCGACCGGGCTTGCGGGCGGCACGTATACGGGATCGGTGACGATCACGGCGACGGGCGTGGCGAATAGTCCGATCGTGGTTCCTGTGACGTTCACGGTGGTTGCCGTGGCGCCGGCGGGACGGCAGATCCTGTCGCAGATCGCAGATGGCGCGGGCTGGAAGACGACGATCATCCTGATGAACCTGGATATCGATCCGGCGCCGTACACGCTGCGCTTCTTCGGCAGCGACGGCACACCGCTGCGCCTGGCGTTCGAAGGTTCGCCGGGCAAGCTGGAATCGCTCGAAGGCATCATCCCGGTGGGCGGTTCGCGCACTATCGTGACGCAAGGCCTCGATACTTTGTTGAGCCAGGGCTGGGCGGAATTGACCAGCGCGAAGCTGGTGAATGGACTCGGCGTGTTCCGGCAGCGCGTGGCCGGGCGTCCGGACCAGGAAGCGGCTGTAAGCGCGATCGTTCCGGTTTCGCGGTTCATGCTGCCGTACGACAACACGCAGGGCTTCGTGTCGTCGATGGCGCTGGCAAATACGAACAACACCTCATCGCGCGGCGTGACGGTGACTCCGCGATCGGAAGAAGGCACGGCGCTGATCGGCGATGCGGTGAATCTGCCGGCGCAGGGACACATTGCGTTCGCGATGGCAGACCGGTTCCCGTCGATGGCTTCGCGGCGCGGCGCGGCTGAGTTCCAGTCGTCGGGTCCGGATTTCGCGGCGCTTGGGTTGCGGTTCAATACAGGCGGCGCGTTCACTTCGCTGCCGACTCTGGAGGTTCCGCTGACGTCTCCGGCGACGGAACAGACGCGGGTGATTTCGCAGGTGGCCGATGGTTCGGGATGGAAGACCACGATTACGCTGGTCAACCTCGACACGGTTCCGGCGGATTACACGCTGCGGTTCTGGAGGCAGGATGGCGTGGCGCTGCAGGTGCCGCTGAATACGGGCGGCGCGCTGGATACGATCCAGGGCACGATTCCGGTGGGCGGGACTCGCGTGATCGAAACGCTGGGCGGCACAACGGCGCTGGTGCAGGGCTGGGCGCAGTTGACGACCACTCGTAACGTGAATGGTCTCGCGGTGTTCCGGCAGCGCGTAGACGGGCGTCCGGATCAGGAAGCGGCGGTGACGTTGACGACTCCGACGACGAAGTTCGCGATGCCGTTCGACAACACGACGGACTTCGTGACTTCGATGGCGCTGGTGAATACGAGCGCGACGCTGGGGTCCACGGTGACGGTGGTGATTCGCGATGAGAGCGGCGCGCAGATTGGATCCGACGTGATCTCGCTGGGTGGCCGCGCGTACCTGCCGTTTGCGCTGACCAGCCGGTTCGCTTCGACGGTGGGCCGACGAGGTACGGTGGAGTTCTCGTCGCAGTCGCTGATCACGGGGCTCGGGTTGCGGTTCAACTCGGGCGGCGCGTTCACGTCGTTCCCGGTGTCTGTGAAACGGTAGCATCGGAACGCGATTGATCGTGAAGGACCGGGGCCTGCGCTCCGGTCCTTCTTTTTT
>CAZVKC010000085.1:0-10683 GCA_964627455.1 uncultured Solibacteraceae bacterium
GAATTCGCCGGCAACAACGCCTGCCGCCCTTGCCACGCCGCAATCGTCCAGAGCTACGAGACCACACCGATGGCTCGCAGCACGGGACCCGCAGGCGATGGCAAAGTCCCCGCGGGGCAATTCCAGCATCGCGCCTCCGGCAAGCAGTACACGATCAGCAGTGATGCCACGGTGCGGATCCGCGGCGGAGGGCAACCCGCGACACAACACTTCGACTACCGCATCGGTTCGGGATCCGCGGGTTACAGCTACATCATCGCCCGCGATGGTCTCCTCTTTCAGGCCCCCATCACCTGGTACCGGCACGCGCAGCGCTGGGACGCCGCCCCCGGCTACCAGGACGATCCCGTCATGGCTTGGGACCGCCCCATCGAACCGTCGTGCCTGATGTGCCACGCAAGCCAGGTCGTCCCGGTCTTCGGAACGCAGAACCGGTACGTCGATCCCCCGTTCCGGCAGAATGGCGTCGCCTGTGAACGGTGCCATGGCCCAGGTTCGGACCACGTCGCAGGACGCGGCAAAATGGTCGTCCCGTCAAGATTGGACGCCGAGCGGCGCGACGACGTCTGCCGGCAATGCCACCTGCTTTCGGAATCGCGCATTCCGCGCGCAGGGCACGTCTTCGGTGAATACCGCGCGGGACTCCGCCTTGGAGACTACGTCGCCTACATTGTCCGCGACGAACCGGGAAGCGAGCCCGCCCTGCGCGCGACCAGCCATCTCGAAAAGATGAACGCGAGCCGCTGCAAAATCGCGTCGGGCGACAAGCTGTGGTGCGGGACCTGCCACGACGTACACACCGTTCCGGCGGATCCGGTCTCCTGGTACAGGTCCAAGTGCGAGGGATGCCATACCGCGCAAACCTGCCGCCGCGGGAACAACTGCACCGGCTGTCACATGCCGAAGGCGAAGGCCGTGGACGCCGGCCACGGTGTTTTCACCGATCACTCGATCCCACGCCGCCCGCGCTCGCCCGCGCCAGCCGTCCCCACTTCATGGCGTTTGAAACCCTTCGGTCCCGCGGACGCCGGAGATCGCGAACTCGGCCTTGCGTATCTCGAAGCGTACAGCCGCACCAAAGACGAACGCCAAAAGGCGGAGGCCGTCCGCCTTCTGCGACGCCAACACCCGTGAGGGTTCCGATGATTATCGAGCGGCCGGCGTGGTCGGCTTCTCCGCCCCGGTGAGGTTCCAACCGGGCCACGCAGGATCCGCGTTCGGATTCTTCACCGGCATGATGGCCCCGCTTTGCTTGCGCCAGCGTTCGAGCAGCGACGCCAGCCGGCCGGCAGTGGCGCTCTCGCGCGCCACCAGATTGACCGTCTCCGATGGGTCGTTGCGAAGGTTGTACAGTTCGCGGCGGCCATCGGCATGAAACTCGATCAGCTTCCAATCGCCATCGCGGACCGCGCTCCCCGGTTCGCCACCCTGGTTCGAATAGTGCGGATAATGCCAGAACAACGGGCGGGCTTTCAGCTTGCCCCCGCGCAACACCGGAACCAGGCTCACGCCATCCACATCTCCCGCCGGCGCGCCCGCGATGTCGCACATCGTCGGGTAGAAATCGACACTGGTGACGGGCGTACGGATCACGGTACCTGGCTTGACGACGCCTGGATACCGGATGATCAACGGTTCGCGAATGCCGCCTTCGTACAGATGTCCCTTCCCCGCCCGGAACGGCGCATTGTCGGTCACCGGCTTGGCTGACTTACCCTCGAACCGGAGCCCGCCGTTATCCGAGAAGAAGAACACCATCGTATGCTCTGCAATCCCGGCGCGATCAATGGCCTCCAACACGCGGCCTACACTCCGGTCCAGGCTCTCGACCATCGCAGCGTATATCGGATTGTACCGGCCATTCGCCTTCTTCTCATGCCGCGCAACGTCGGCCTCCGGAGCCCCAAGCGGGATGTGGACGGTGTAGTGCGGCAAATAAAGCACGAACGGATTCTCTTTGTTCTGCTCGATGAATGCCACCGCGGCGTCGGTGAGTTTGTCCGTCAGAAACTCGCCCGGACCCGCCTTCAGGTTCGGAAGTTCGAATGGTCCAAAATACGGCTTCGGGCTGCGCGGCGGACTGCCGCTCGCATTCCCGCCGATGTTCACGTCGAATCCCTGGTCGGTCGGCAGGAATCCCTCGCCGCCCAGGTGCCATTTCCCGATGCTGGCGCTCCGATAGCCCACCGTCTTCAAGCGTTCCGCGATGGTCGTCTCCGCCAGTTTCAATTCGTTCCCCGTATGCGGAGTCGTGATCGGCCCTTTCGGATCGGATTGGCGCCCCGGAATCCAGTCCGTCACGCCGGTGCGAACCGGATACTTCCCCGTCAGGATGCTCCCCCGCGTCGGCGAACACACGGGACAGGCGGCGTAGGCGTCGGTGAATCGCGCGCCCTCCGCTGCGAGGCGATCGAGGTTGGGCGTCGCCACGTTGGGATTACCGTAGCAGGCAAGGTCCCGAGCCCCGAAGTCATCGGCCAGAATGAAGACAAAATTAGTCTTCGGCTTGGCAAGAGCGAACGCAGAAACCGCACCAGCCAGGCCGGCCAGAAATTCTCGTCTGTTCATTTCATTCCCTAGTAGTTCAATTTCAGTCCGAAGTGGATGAACCGCGGATAGCCCGGAGTGGACGTCACTCTCCCGAACAACGTATTGGCCGGATCGGTATTGGGCGGATTGAGGTTCGAATGGTTCAGTGCGTTCAAAGCTTCGGCGCGGAACTGAATGCGCCACTTCTCACGGATGAGAAAGTTCTTGACCGCGGAAATATCCCACGACTGCACTCCCGGCGCTCGCACGCCGGAGAAGCGGGTCGATAAGGTCCGGAGATTCGAGACCAGTTGCTGTGCTGAGTTGCGATTGAAGGTGTCGACGTTGAACCATCGGTCGAGGCTCTGTCCGCGGCCGCTCGCGACATCCGCCAGGCTGCCCACCAATAACGCGTTCCCGAAACCGATCGGCGGCCCCGTATTCACCTGGCCCGTGAACTGCAATTGCCAGCCGCCTGCAGCCTGTTGCACAAGCTTGCCGGCGCCGGCAAGAAACGGCCGGCCCTTTCCGAAGGGCAGTTCATAGATACCGCTCGCCGAAACGCGGTGCATGCGGTCGAGATCGGAAATCACCTTCTCGGGCACGGCGTCCCCGGCGTTCAGGAACCCGGTGGCCTCCATCATCTTCGACCAGGTGTAGTTCCCCTGCAGCGTGAATCCGCTCTGGAACCGCCGCTCTGCGACGACCTGCAGCGAGTGATACCAGGAATAGCCCTGCGGTTCATCGCCCGTGATGCTGGTGAACTGCGGATACGGACGGAGCAACTGGCTGCGTGGAACCGTCGTGCCCGCAATGTTCGATCCCGGCAGCGGGAAGAACGGATTGGCAAACTGCTGGCTGAGGAAGTTGTTCCGGTCGTTGTCGCGCACTCCCGTCGTCGAAAGTACGCTATTCGGAATCGCATCGTACTGCCTGTTGGCCGCGAGTCTCGTCCCGCGGTTTCCGATGTAGCTGATGTCGAGCAGCACCTGCTTCGGCAACTGCTGCTGAACACCCAGGCTCCAGCGCTGCATGTACGGATTCCAGGCCCGCGGATTGAAGAAGCTCACGTTCCGGCCGAGAAACGTCGCGAGTCCTTGCGAGGAACCTGCCGGCGCGGCCCACAAGTTCGGGAATGGATTCGCCAGTGACGCGACGTACGTCTGGCCGTTGTCCAGCGACGCCGCCAGCGTGGTTGCCAGCGAGTATCCGGATTGAATCGCGCTGCTGCGGTCGGCTCCCACGGGCACATAGAAGATCCCGTAGCCGCCGCGGACCACCGTATTCTGCAGTGGGTTCCAGGCAAAGCCGATTCGAGGCGCGAAGTTCGTCCGCGCGCCGTCCCAGAGAGCGCGAGGCAGGCCGCCAACGCCCGCAAAGGTCAAGCCGCCGTTCACCTTGAACTGCGACGCAGGCAGTTCCGGCAGCGGGCTTCTCGCATAATTTGCGATCGCCTGCTGCGCGATCGGATTCGCCGTCGTGAAATCAAATGCGCGGACGCTGCGATTGAATCGCTCGGTCATCGGCGAGTCGTAGTCGTATCGCAGGCCGAGATTCAAGGTCAGCCGCGGCGTCAGGCGCCAGTCATCCTGCACATAAAACCCGGTAGTCTTCGATTGGTCGGCAAAGGAGTCGTTCACGTTGATCTGCCCGCCGGTGGGCAGTCCGTAGAGGAAGGATGCAAGCCCCTGCCCGATGGGCGAGGCCGGCGAATTGTCCAGCGGACCGCCCGTCCAGGTCGATGCAAAATTCTCGGACGGAACCGAGTTTGCGAAATTCTTGTTGTGCTCGCGGTAGACCCGGAACTCGACACCGAACCGCAGCATATGGTTCCCCCTGGTCCAGGAAAGCGTATCCGAAGCGGTGAAGTAGTTGGAGAAGGTCCGGACGATATTGGATGTCCCGACAGCCTGGTATCCGTTGATATTCAGGTTCGGGAAGGTATACGCCTCGGAAGGGATCGCCGCCACGAGGGCGCGATTGAATCCGGCTCCGGCCAGATCGAAACCCGCGATCATGGGGTAGCTGGACTGCTCGAATCGCGTCAACCCCAGGCGGACGTTGTTCACCAGCGTCGCCGATAGCACGTACACGTCATCGATGACCCCGCCATAGTTGTATCGATAGCGGTCGCTGCCGTTCACCGTATTGTCGAAGGTCTGCCCGGAACTGAACAGCTGATACCACTGCGAGTAGCGCCCGAAAATGCGGTGCTTGTCATCGAAGTTGTGGTCGATCTTCGCGGTGTAGGTGCGGTATTCGTTCCACGAGGTCGGAAAACGCTGATAGTTGTTCCGCCCGTCGACGGTGCCGGTCACATTGGGCGACGGCCAGTATGGAAGAAGACCGGTCGCGGCCTTGTCGAGCCGGTTCGCCGGGACGATGTTGCCGGCGAGCGGCTGCCGGCTGTACCGTCCATTCGCAGCTGGGACCGTGCTGAACGGATCGTAAATCTGATAGTTGGCGCCGAGGCTCAACAGAGCCGAGAAGTCGCCGGTGCGCTGAGCCGCGGACGGAACAGTGAAGAAGGTGTTCCCGCGTTCGACACCGGGCCTCGTGAGCCCTTCAAAAGAGAAAATCCAGAACGTCTTGTTGCGGCCGTCGTACAGCTTGGGAATCACCACAGGGCCGGAAAACGTCGCGCCGAACCGGTTGAGGATGTTCCGCGGATTCACCGACGCGATCTTCGCATCCGTCACCGGCCCCGTCGACGGATCGTACAGGGCCTTCCGCTGGAAGAGATCCAGCGACTGCAGGTGCTGGTTATTGTGAAACCAGTTCAGCGCCATATGCGGGGAATTCGTGCCGCTTCGCAGCACCACGTTCACCGACCCTCCCGGAGAACGGCCGACACTCGCATCGAATGCCGCGGTCTGGACCTTGAACTGCGCCACCAGTTCCGTGGGAGGCGCAAACGCCGCGTTCGTACCCCACATGCTCGGCGTGCCATCGACGGTGAACTCGGTATTGCCGCTGCGAACCCCATTCAGCGTGAAATTCGACATCACTTCGACCGCGGGTCCGAGACTCGGGTGATTCGGAACCGCCAGATTCACGACCCCAGGCGCCAGTCGGGCGAGCGACAGCGCATTGCCTCCAGGCAGAGGCAGGTCCAGAATGCGTTGCGAATCGACGACGCGGCCGACGGTAGCCGTGGAACTCTCCAGTAGCGGACTCTGCCCCGATACGGTCACCGACTCCGTCGTCTGTCCCACTTCAAATCCGATGTCGATGGTCAAGCGGTCACCGACGCGAACCTCCAGGCCGGTGCGGTCGTACGTCTTGAATCCCGCCGCCGACGCGGCAAGGCTGTAAATACCCGGCGGTACGAACGGAATGTCATAGTTGCCGGCGTCGTTCGTGGTCGACGACAGACGGATGCCAGTGGCGTTGTTGGTGACGGTAACGGACACCCCCGGAACGACCGAGCCCGAAGGATCCACCACGCGCCCGGCGATCCTCCCGCGTGAATCCTGCGCCAGTGCTGCAACGGCTACGAATAGAGTGGCCACCAGTAATCGGGTCATGACTCGGACCCTCCTTCAACGGAGATACCCAAGTCTGCGGCGTGCGAAGGATCTGCGTCAAGCGTCTGACACAGTTATTGACCGTTTGTTCAGTAAACCTTTCGCCTGCAACGACTTGACCTCCCCGTTACACTACCGTTACGCGTGATATGCTTACTAGCGGTGCAAACGAGGCTCAAGCACGGGTGCTCTCCGTCCGAGGTGAAACAGCAGCTTGAGCGAGTCCTGTCCAGCAGCGCCTTCCGCACCAGCCCCAGAAGCCAGGAGTTCCTGCGATTCGTCGTGGAACGAGTGCTCGCGGGCGAGGAGCAATCGATCAAAGAGCGCAATATCGCAGTCGAAGTATTCGGCCGCGGTGGCGACTACAATACCTCGGAAGATTCGTTCGTCCGGGTGAAGGCGAGCGAGGTGAGGCGGCGGCTCGCCGAGTATTACAAGGCGCCGTCTCCCGAGGATACCCTCCGCATCGAACTGCCGGTCGGCGGATATGTACCGAACTTCGTCCGCCTCGAACCGGAACAACCGCCGAGTGCGGAGACCCCGGCGGTCGCCCCTCCTCCCAAGTCGAGAAAGTGGCTGGGGTGGCGCACCGGAATCCCGGTCGTCGCAGTGGCAGCGGCAGCCTTCCTCCTGTACTCGCTTCGGACGAAGGCAACTTCCCCGATGGACGACCTCTGGGCGCCCATCCTGAGTTCGTCTGAGCCGTTGGTGATATTCCTTCCTCTGCCGCCGTCTTTCACGCCTCTTGCGGAAGCAGACGCCCAATCGCTGACGGATCCCCCGTGGGCGGCGGTGAGTCCCTCAGGTGAGCGCCGGCTTCTCGCGATGACACCGCACAAGGTGGGGCTCGGCGCGGCAGTTGGAGCAATCCGCTTCGCGTCGGTGTGTGCGCGAAACGGCAAGCCGTACATTTTGAAAGCCGGCGAGGATTTCTCGTTCGCCGATCTCCGCAACCAGCCTTCGGTCTTGTTCGGAGCGTTCTCTTCCCCCTGGACCGTGGAAATCAACAACGAATACCGCTTCAAGTTCGTCCGCGGGCAAGGCATTCAGGACGGGCAAAACCCATCGCGGGAGTGGCGGCCCGTTCCGGGACGTCATTCAGGCTCGCCTGCGGAGGATTACGCGCTGGCGACCCGGGTCTTCGATTCCAAGAGCGGCAGGATCGTCATCATCGCCGCGGGGATCTCCACCTTCGGGACACAAGCCGCTGCCGAGTTTCTCACCGATCCGGCGCGTTTGACCGAACTCGCGAAGCGGTCGCCACATCCCCTGAACCGTGGCAACTTCCAGGTCCTCCTGCACACGAAAGTCATCGGCAACACCCCGACTCCTGCCGATATCGTGGACACCCACTTCTGGTAGTAGCCCGCCTCGTCGCGAGGCGCCTGGGATCCACCAACTACAGCGCCAGAAATGCGAACACGTCACGAGTGCAGGACTTCCCAGCCTTGGACATCTTCGGAAAAGTAGCTTCCACCCACCGACTTCCCCGTAATGAGATCCACTCGGAAAGGATGCCACCCACTGTCGACTGGCGACCACGCAAGTCCGGTCAATTCACCCTGAACGATCTGCATCTGATCGAAGCCATCCCAGGAAAGCCGCCGGGTGTGCCACATGATTCCTCTTGGACCCAACCTCGCGAGAGCAAGACCCTGCCTGCTGAATACCCAACCTTCCGGATCCTGCACCTCGAACATCGCCTGTAACGAAGGAAGGATCCGTACCGCCGTCCTTGCTGCACCCGCCCAATCCCGGCTCAAAGTTCCCTACCCATACGCCATCTTCCGTCGTGAACTCGACGACCGTCCCCTCCCGTCCGAAGAGTCCCCACTGAAGCGGAAACGCCATGGGCATGAGTCCGTCGGCCGGCAAGCCCGGCAGGATCCTGGGAGCCGCTCCCTTGCGACTCACTTGCGCTCCGGGCCCGGCCGTGAACCCGCCTTCGGACTCTCCTCATCAAACAGCCGCTCATAATCTTCCCAGTGCGACACCATGATCTTCACCTTCCGCCGCAGTTGGTTGGCCAGATCCGGACCCAACACCCGGATGCTCTCCTCCTGCGGCGTCTTCGCCGTCTCGATCAACACGCCCTGCGTCGAACTCACCAGCTCCGCAAGCAGGATGCTGTTATCCATCTCCCGGCGCGCGAGATCCTTGATAGCCCGCCATTCGGTGATATCCGTGAGGTGTTCCTGGAACTCGATCGGCCGCCGCAGCCGGCCGTTGCGCGCGAAGTCGAGTAGATACTGATACTCCAGCGCGCCGCGGCAGTTATCCACGAGAATGCTGAAAACCTGCATGCGCTTGTCGAGCAACTCGAGTTCGGCCCGTAAAGCCGGCGCGGATGAAATCGTACGAAGGTCGGCTCGCGCGCGAGTCAACTCACTCTGCATCCGCTCGAGGATCTTGCCGGAAACGGCCGTCCCGCCGAGTCCCTGATACTGGCGCGTACCCTGGATATCGCCAAGGTCCTGCGCCCGCACCTCGCTGCGCGCCTGAAACAGAAACGGCCGGTAATAACTGATCTCGGAATCTTTCAGCTCCTGCGGAAAAGGCACCCACGGCCGCGTCAGCCAGCGCTGGTGGACCGACGCAATATAAAACAGCGTCCCGCCGAAATTCAGGATGTCGGCGTCGCGCTGGATCCGGTGCAGCGCCATCCACGCACTGACCAGCGCGCCGGCGTTCGCCTCGCCCACCCGCGCGGCCGCAATCGAACGCAGCAGTTGCGCGCGGCTCGCGTCATCGGTCGTCGGCTTCTTGCGGAACTGATTGTAGATCTCGAAATACAAAGGCGTGTCGTAGCGATCCCCGATCAGGTAGAACAACCGGGGCGCATCGGTCTTCGCCGCCTGCTCGAGTTCCTCCAGATACCGGACCGGCAATGGCAGTCCCTGCGCCGGATAGAACGGATAGAAGTAGTCGAGCAAGAAGCCCGCCACAGCCTTGTAGCGAGTCGCGTTCGGACCCTCGAAGTTGGCGACCGCCATCCCGGGCCCGAGCTTGGTGGCGACGAGTTCCGGATTCGTCTCGCGGACCCATTCTGCATCGATCTCCAGCGGACCCGGCCGCGCATCGCGCGCGCCAGACTGCAAGGCGGCGAAGAAGTCGTGATACCGCTCGTGCATCTTCCGCTCGCGATACAGGAAGCTGCCGTTGGGCCCCTGATACACGCCCGTGGACCAGCTCATGCCGGATCCCGAATCGTTGGTATGCAGCGAGAGCAGCTCGATCTCGGGACACACCGCGAGCAGCTTGCGTATGGACTCACGGTAAAGCGCCAGCACCTCCGGATGATCGATCGACGGCGCAAACCGCGGGACCCGGGAACGGAGCGGATGATCCACTTGCGGTCCGCGCCAAAGCGGATGCGCCTCGTACACGCGCTCCGGCAGGATCTGGGGCTCGAAGGTCGTGAAAGCGGCTTTGAGTCCGAGCTTGCGAAGCACCTCGCAGCGCTCCCGCAAAATCGCCAGGACCCGCGTCGAGTAATCCTTCGGCAGGAACGGCTCCAGCGCGGTGGGAATGGACACTTTGAGCAGGCCGACGTTGGAAACAGCCCAGGCAGGATAGGGGTCGCCGGGCGTGTCCATCTGCCACATCGCCCAGGGCAGGTCCTCAGCGGTGATGACGATGTGTGTCGCGCCGGATTGCTTGGCTTGGCGCGCGAAAGCCTCGAACGAAGCGATCGAATCGGAATAGCGCCCGAACACGACCGTTTTAAAGCGTGCGTTGACGGGCTGGGCAAGTGTTGTCGAAGCAATGAGAAAGAGGAGGATTGCGGTGAATCGCGTCATGGTCAAGGTTCCCGGAAACAGCGAAGCAACCCGGGGTTGCTTGCAGCATATCCAATCCGGGGCGGGTTGACCAGGCACAACTCGTCCCCATGGACTCACCGTTCCGCATGAGCTTGGGCGCCAAGCTCGACCACCAGTTCAGGAATGGCCTCTATGTCTTCTGTTGAAGTCCGGAAGTTGACGATACAGAATCGCAAGGCGTACCTGCCGTCGATCACCGCGTTGGAGCAGAACGCCTGCCCGCTGTTCTCGATCTTCTCGAGCAGCCGTTGGTTCAACCGGTTCAGATAGGTCTCCGTTTCGACGGTACCGGCACTGGCACGCAGTTCCCGGGGGACGTAGCGGAGTGTCGTGATGCTCAGGTTGTGCGTGATGGCCTCCAGGTCCGGATGCCCTGCGGCAAGGTCGAACAGCCGGCGGGCCAGGGCCATGTCATCCTCGATCATTTCGCGATACTGCGCAGCCCCGGCCTGTTGCAGGCCCAGCCAGACCTTAAGTGCACGAAAGCCTCGCGAATTCTGAGGTCCGATATCGAAGTAGTTGGTGGCCTCCACACCGAAGCTGTAGTAAGGCGGATGGTAAGAGAACGCATCGCGCAACGCAGCAGCATTTCGCACCAGAGCGCAACCGGCTTCAAGAGGCGCATACAGCCATTTGTGCGGATCCACTGCAACGGAATCGGCCTGTGAGAGTCCGGCAAGATCCTCCGGCGCGGATCTTGCCCCGGCGGCGAAGGCCCCGTAAGCGCCGTCCACATGGAACCACAGATCTCGCTCTTTGCAGAAAGCCGCCAGTTGGTAGAGCGGATCCACGGCTCCCGTGCTCAC
>CAZVKC010000085.1:10783-31675 GCA_964627455.1 uncultured Solibacteraceae bacterium
TGGCGGCTCGCGCGGCCAGGAAACAAGTCAGGTTCGCCATGTTGCCGCCGCTGAGAAGTAAACCGCCACAATCGGCCGGATAGCCGATGAACTGCGCGAGCCAGCGGATCGTCTGGGCTTCGATTTCGGTCGCCATCGGAGCGAGTTTCCACGCGCCGACATTGGCGTTGAGCGCCGAGGCGAGCAACTCCGCCAGCATCCCAACGGGAGCGGCCGAAGAAGTGACGTAACCGTAGAATCGCGGATGGCCGTTGAATAAGGAGTGATCAAAAAGGAGATCCGCTGCACGCTCCAGAAGGGCGCCCGCCTGCGCACCCTCCTCAGGAAGCGGCTTCGCTGCGTTCAGCGCTGCCCGGACTTCATCCGGGGTCTCGCCCGGTGAGACGGGCCTTTCCGGCGTGGAAGCAAGGAAACTGGCGATCCGGTCAATGAGTCCGTAGCCGAGAGAACGGAACTCGTCTTCGGTCATTTCGAGAGGAGCCTTCCGGCTCCTGAGTTGCTCCAAACGGGAAGAAGGCATCGTTGTCATTACCGTAACCCCTCAAAGAGATCGGTCTCAAGTTTTCGGCCGCCATTGACGGCGCTGTAAGCGCGATAGAACTCCTGGGAACCCCAAAGGGCTCTCTGCTGCGGCTCCGCAAGATGCTCGAGTTCCCCGTAGATGGAAATCTGAGTCTCGTGGCAGAGGACTGCATTCCAGACCACGGGCCAGTAGGCGGAGGTGTCGATCACTGTGGTTACGGCCCAGTCCGGCCAGGGAGTCGCCTGCCGCGTAACGCCGTCGACCATTGAGGTTAGTTTGTGGAACGCTGCCTGATAGGCGTCCCATTTGTCGCTGCGCCAGGCCAGATAGTGAAGCTTGGCGACACGATGCGCGTCAAGCGAATCCACGTCGTAGCTTGCGTCGCCGGCGCATACAATGGCAGCCGTTGTGAACTGAGAGATGGCGATGTGGTCCGGATGGCCGTAGCCGCCCTCCGGGCCGAAAGTAACGATCACGTCAGGCCGCACTCGCCGGATATGCTGGACCACTTCTCGAATGGCAGTTGCGGTATCGACTTGGTCCACGCCGCCATCGGGGTAACCCAGAATGGAGACCTCGCGGATGCCGAGTGCAGCGGCGGCGGCGTGCAGTTCGGCTTCCCGTACGCGGCCTACGTCCGCGGGATCTGCCGTTTTGCCGTATCGGCCAAAGCGGCCGCGCTCGCCACGCGTGGCAGTCACAAGGTGAGTTTCCACGCCTTCCGCTGCATAGCGGGCCAGAGTCCCGCCGAAGCCGAGCGACTCGTCGTCCGGGTGAGCCAGAACCGCGAGCAGTTTCAATGGTTGAGTCATAGTTGCCTCAGGGCTCGCGGATCCGCTGCGCGGTCATTCGCTCGCAAGCGGCTTTGTTGACCCGCCGTACGCGCCCTGTGTCTATGATTGTGAGCGGCGCCCTTTCATCAGGCCATGCTCCCGCGTCGTGTTGACTTGATCGAACGAACGGCAAAGACAAATCGCTTGATCGTGAGGACGGCAAACTTTGCCGGCAGGCTGCTTCAGCCAGATACCGGCAGTTTCAGCGCAACATCCAGACGTTCGACAACATCTCCATCGTCGAGAACACGATGCGATCCCTCGCCAGGCCGCGATCCTTCCACGGCCAGCCGCGAACGAGTTGCTGGTTGCCGTGCAGGTGCGCGATGGAAACCTTCTCGCCGGCGGGCTTGCCCGTCGCCGGATCAAACCGCCGCGCCGACAGGCAACGAAATGATCCGTGCGGCTCGTCGAAGTAGATCCACTGCCCGTTCGGGGACCACAGCGGCGTCAGCCCCGTGGCAATTTCCACCCACTCCTGCCTGGACACTCGCCCATCGCGGCGGAACGGCGCCACGAAAATCTTTGACTCCGATTCCGGGGACTCTTTTCGAAACGCCGTAAATGCGATCCACCGGTTGCTCGCCGCAAGGCTCGCCTGCGTGATCGTAAACTGATCGTCGTGCAACGGCTCCCCGGCGGGGCCGCCGCTGAAATCGCGAACGAACAGGCGCTTCGGCGGCGAGTCGTTGTACATGTAGGACGCCCCGTCCGGAGTGAGGTCCACACCCTCACAATCCGCACATAAGGTCTGGGTTTCGCCCGATTCGAGGGCCATTCGATGGAAGCTCAACTTCCCTTTGCGATCCCACCGGCCAAACACAAGGAACTTCCCGTCGGGACTGATCCGGCCATGGGCTTCTTTCTCTGCCGTATCGGTCAACTGCCGTTCCACTCCCGTTCGCCGGTCGAGCAGATACTGGTCGCCGTGATCGCTCTTGCGCCAGGCCGTGTAGGATAGGAGCGCGCCGTCGGACGAAGCACTCACAAACTGCTCGGATGTCTTCGAGGCCGTCAACCGGTTCATCTTCCCATTCACCGTCGCCGTATTGGCGTCCAGCGGGAGTTCATAGATCCCCAGGTCGCGAGTCGCCACCGCCGCGGCAAGGCGGCCATTCGCCGAACCGGTTGGCTCGCGCACATGCTCGGCCATCGCTGTGACACGTTCTGGTAGCGAAGGTTTCCAGTCCGCCGAAAATCGGATCCGCCAGAGATTGGCGCCGTCGCGCGTTCGCACCCGGAACACGACGCTGCCGTTGTCCCAATAGTCGGGTGTCCGCGAACTCTGCCACGAGTCTGGGAACTCCTGTGCCGGCTGCTTGGCGAGCATCGGAAAGACTCCCAGCGGCTTCACCCACGATCCGTCGCGCGGCGTCACCCACCAGTCCATCGGACTCGTGGCGTTCTCCCCGATAAAAATGACGAAGTCGTTCCCGGCCCAAAGCGGCCACCCGGAGGACAACTCCGGCCGCAACTGCCTCGGCTCGCCGCCGCCTGCCGCGGAAACAATCCACGACCCGTTGCCTTCCGCATACGCGATCCATTGGCCGTCGGGAGAATAGCGAGGCCGGTAGCCTCCCTTGGCAATCAGGCGCGCCTCTCCCCCGAAAATCGGCATCGCGTAAATCCCCCGCGGCTCGCGGTCCGATTGGAACGCCACCTGGTCGCCCCTTGGAGAAATCACGGGAAAGATGTCGCGGCTCGGGTCCCGCGTGAGACGCGTTGCCGGACCTCCTTCCACCGCTTGGATATACACATCGAAATTGTCGGGATCCGCGCGATTGGAGGCATAGGCGATGAGTTTGCCATCCTGCGAGAGATCGGGCCACCCCGTAAAACCGTTGTCGGAGGTCAACCGGACAATGCCGCGAGAGTTCGACGCTTGAGCGGGCTGGCGAAAACTGAAGCTGAACCAGATCCCGAGACTACCGGCCAGAATCGCGCCCGCAACCCAGTAATAAAGCGGCCGGTTGCGGTCCGGTAGAGCAGCCGCAGCAGGCGGAGCCATAGCATCTCCGGCAACTGGCGTCGCCTCCTCGCCCTCCGCCTGGACTTCCGCCAGGAACCGGTAGCCCCGGCCGTAGACGGTCCCGATGTAGCGAGGCTCATCCGCATGATCATCGAGCACCCGCCGGATCTTGCGAATCGCTGTATTGATTCCGTCCGTCGCTTCGACGAACTTGTCCTTGCCCCACACCGCCTCGACAATCTCTTCCCGGGAAACCACCCGGTCGCGCCCGCGGATCAGGAGCGTCAGAATCTCCAACGGGATCTTCTCAATCTTGAGCGGTTGTTCGTCCCGCAACAACTGCGGCACGCGCGGGTCCAGCCTGAACGACCCAAATCGAAACATAAACCTTCATCCCACAAATGGATCTGTTTGCGCCTTGTGGAAGGTCCATCCAAATCCTGTCCCCTGCCGCTCCGTCCGGCCTTCTCAAAACTGATCTGCAAGAGTCCTGCGATGTGCGCTGGTCCCCGGATCTGTAACACAGATCGTTCTGAGTAATAGCATCATCTTACATCAAGCCTCGGGAGCGAACGGCAGAGCCAAGCCGGGTCATCCCACAAAATGAACCACTTGCGCGTTTCTTCAGCAGAATCTGAAGGTCGATTCAGATTCCGTTCATTGCCACTTCCTGCGATCTTGCTCAATACTGGCCCCCAAGAGCTTAGCGATGACCGTCAACACTACGTCACCGGAGATGTTGTTCCGAGGTCACTCGCCAAGGTCCGTAATCATACCGAACAGACTGATGACCGCTGCTATCAGGAAAGGACACTTCATGTTGCTGGGCAACCTCCCGCGTCTCGTCGCCGCCTTCGTCTCCGCCGTCTTTATCACTGCCACCATCCAGGCTCAAACCACCTCAAGCCTGCGGACCACAGACTATCTGGTGCCTCATGTCTCGACCGTCCCCGCCAACGCCGGCAAGTATGTGGAACTCTTTGTACGGGAGAAAGTGCAGAAGTCGCCCGCCGAAACGCGGCCCGCGGTTTTGATGATCCACGGAGCCACCGTCTCCACGGTCCCGGTCTTCGACCTGCAGTATGAGAACTACAGTTGGATGGAGTACCTCGCCAACGCGGGCTTCGACGTCTTCGCCATGGACTTCACCGGTTACGGCTTGAGTCCACGCCCGATGATGGACAACCCCTGCAACCTGACGACGGCCCAGCAACAGCAATTACTCATCCCTTCGACTCTGTCGCAACCCTGCCCGCCGGCCTACCCGTTCCAGCTCAACACCATCAAGAGCGAATGGGACGAGATCGACCGCGTGGTCGACTACATCCGCGATCTGCGCGGCGTCGACAAGGTCCACATCGTCGCCTGGTCGCGTGGCGGGAGTCGCGCGGCAGGTTATGCCGGACTCCATTCCGACAAGATCGACCGCCTCTTCCTCTATGCACCGGGCGACAACGCCGGCGGAGGCAACTACCGCCGGGAAACCACCGAAGAACCGCCTCTGCCGCTGCCTATTGCCGGAACTCCCATGACGATTGCCGCGATCGGGGATTTCGCGAGCTGGGACGCCATGGTCAGCTGCAAAGATCAGTTTTCCCCTGGTGTGCGCGCGGTGATCTCGCAGACCCAGTCCGATTTCGATCCTCTGGGCAGCACCTGGGGAACCGTCGGGGTCCGCAGATCTCCCAACTTCAACGCCACCACACCCAACTGGGGTCTCACCACAGCGCTCGTTTCCAAAATCTCCGTGCCAACGTTGTTCATTCGAGGCGATCTGGATTCGCAAGTCGCTCTGCCGTTGGTCCAGGGACTCTACGACGACAGCATCGCGATTCCGCAGAAGGTGTGGGTCCATGTCGCTTGCGCGTCCCACAACCTGGTGTGGGAGAACCAGCATGAAGCGCTTCTCCGCGCCTCACTCGAGTGGCTGCGGGATGGAACCTACAACGGGCAGCAGACCGGCAAGTTTGCCGTCGACGCGAAGGGGCAGATTCAGCAGGAACAGTAGAAGGCCGGCTCATCAACGTGAGAGAGGAAATCACAATGCGCGGTCACTATGCAGGATTGTTCGTTTTATTCGTTCTTGGTTGGATGGACCAGACTGCGAGGGCTCAGGCATTGCCTGGGCCCGAGCAGCCGGTGGCCCTCACACTGGAGGGAGACAACTACGTGATCTATCGCAACAACGTGTTCGATGTCACGAAGTTGGCGAAGGATCCGAACATCACGACTTCGGCGCAGACGGCTTTTCTGAGCTTCGTCAACGTCGGCGACGTGCGAAGCATCAACGGCGACGCAGTCAAGGGACTGTTGTCGTCGCAGGGGCCCATCGCCATGCCGTATCGCGCCAATCCAACCGCAGGCCAGCCGATCGCGGATTTGGATGGCGGCGGGATGTTGCACTGCGTCTGGCAGATCCTGTCAGCGGATGGCAAGCCCATCGGGACAATCGTGGACGTGGGAATCGTCGGCGCCGACCACGTGATCGTGGGCGGAACGGGAGCCTTTCAGGGCGTGACCGGACTGCACTTGGCGCAAGTCCAAACGACGCCGCAAAGACAAGCATCGGCGACCGAAGATCCGGCGAAGCGGCGCATCAACGGAGGCGGGAAATTCCGCACCGTGTTCTATCTGTATCCAAAGGGACGGCCGGCGGTGCTGAGGTCTTTGAAGGAGCCCGCCGTGTATCACGCCGACGGCACTCCCGTGACCGTGATCGCGCCGGCGCAGGCCAATGAAACGCTGACCTTGTATGCCTCCGGACTCGGACCCGTAACTCCGGCGGTAGCGTTTGGCCAGCCGTTTCCCGAGGGCGCAGCGGTGAATGCCGCTGTGGAAGTCACGGTGAACGGCAACGCAGCGCAAGTTGTGTCTGCAAGCGGCGATCCGGGCGCTGTCGATCGCTATCAAGTGCAATTCCAGCTTCCTGGAAACGTCGGGCCGGGACCAGCCATGGTGCGGTTGACCGCCGCGTGGATTCCAGGACCGGCAGTCGTCATCGCCGTGAAGTAAGAAAGGACCCCGATGAGTAGAGCTTTGAAACACTCGTGGAAACGCGCAGGATGGCGAAGTGTCGTCATCCTGGCCGCGTGCGTACTGCCGGCACAATCGCAGCCAGCATCCGTGATCGTCGTGGATACCGCCAACCGGGTCAACTACATCTACGACAGCCCCGACGTAGCAAAGTTTGGAACCAGCGGCGGGGTAACGTCCGCACAAGGGATCCGGACCGATCATCCGTTTTACGAGGAGACGAACCTCGCAGACGTCGTGGCCGTCAACGGCTCACCGGCCAAAGGGAACATGTTGATCCGGACGTTTACATACATCAACATCAATCCGGCTCCGAGCCCGGGACGAGCCATTGGAGACATCACGCGGACCGCGATCGGCCAGTCAGTGTGGGAAATCCTCGCGGCTGACGGACGGCCCGTAGGAACGATCATCACCACCTGGCTAAGCGGCGGCGCGCCACCTCCAGGGGCGCCGCGAGCCTGCACGGGAGGCAATCAGGCGATTATCGGCGGAACCGGCGCGTTCCTCGGCGCCAGCGGCATGGTGTGCCAGGCGCCCGCTGCCGTGCCGGTGGCGGTGCGGTCAGCATCGGTCCTGGAAGATCCGCAGAACCGCAGGATCAACGGCGGCGGCACGAATCGATACGTGATGCAGATCATCCCCCGATACGTACCCGAAGTAGCCGTCGAGGCCGGGCAACCGGTGGTGCTGCATGCGGACTTCTCACCAGTGACTTCGAACGCTCCGGCGCGGGCGGGCGAGACCTTGATCCTGATGGCGGCGGGGCTGGGACCCACCATTCCGTCGCTCGATCCGGGAGAGATCTTCTCGCAGGAGCAGATGAGGACCGTCTCTTCGCCGGTCGAGGTGCTGTTGAACGGGCAGGCCGTTGCTGCGGAGAATGCCGTGGGCTGGCCGGGTACGGCGGATCGCTTCCGCGTGGATTTCAAAGTACCCGCAGGGCTCGCAGCAGGGCAGGCGACAGTGCAGTTGAGCGCGGCTTGGATCAAGGGTGGATCCGTGAGGATCCCCGTGCGTTGATGCGGCGAACAGAAACTGGCCCGCAAGAAACCTAACGAGGTCACAAATGACACGCAAGGCTCATTTCCTACTGGGCATCTCGATGTTGGGAGCATCCCTCGCCGAGGCCCGCATCGTGCGCATCGAAATCACGCGCACCGAGTCCCCGGCTTTTGCGGGAACCTCGTTCGGCCAGGTGGGCAAGTACGAGAAGCTAGTCGGCCGGGTCTACGGGGAGATCGACCCCGACGACGCGCGCAACCGGGTCATCACCGACATCGCGCTGGCCCCGCGTAATGCAAAGGGGAAGGTCGAGTACTCGAACGATCTCTACATCCTCCGTCCAATCGATCGGTCGAAGGGCAATCGCAAGATCTTCTTCGAACTCAACAACCGGGGCAACACGAATTCGTTTGTCCTGTTGAACAGCGCTCCCGCCGCCGTGAATGATCCGTCCACCTTGGCCGACGCCGGTAACGGATTCCTGATGGAGCAGGGCTACACCATCGTTCTCAGCGGCTGGGACATCAGCGCAGCCCCGGGCGGAGGCCGCCAAACCATCACAGTTCCGATTGCGAAGAACCCCGATGGTTCCCCAATCATCGGCCCCTCTCTCGAGGAATTCGTCATCGACAACAGCACGACGCTGACCCAAACCCTGAGCTATCCCGCGGCGACCCTCGACAAGTCCCAGGCTACGTTGACCGTGCGCGAGCATTACGACGATGCCCCTGTGACCGTCCCGCCGGAAGGATGGGCTTACGTCGACTCGAAGAACGTGAAACTTCTGCCCGATGGGACGAGGTTCCAGCAGGGCCGGTTGTATGAACTGGTCTACCCGGCCACCGATCCTCTAATCGCAGGCATCGGATTTGCCGCCTCACGCGATTTGGCCGCGTTCTTGCGTCAGGCAGCGACCGACGACACCGGGACCGCCAATCCCGCCGGCGAAGACGTGCAATCGGTCTACTCGTTTTGTTATTCGCAACCCTGCCGGTTCATGCGCGACTTCCTGTACCTGGGCTTCAACGAGGATGAACAGGGCAGGCAGGCTTTCGATGGTGTTCTGAACTGGGTCGGCGGCGCCAGCGGCGGATTCTTCAACCACCGCTTCGCTCAACCCGGCAGGACGCACCGCCAGCACATCGGCCGCTGGTACCCGGAGCGTCTGTTCCCATTCGCAAATCACGTCCTCACGGACCCCATCTCGGGCAAGACGGACGGGCGGCTGCGGCGGTGCCAGGCAACGAACACCTGTCCGAAAATCTTCGAGGCGAACTCGGCGAATGAGTACTGGGTGAAGACCGGGTCGTTGCTCCATACGGACACCAGCGGTAACGATCTCTCCGATCTCCCCAATGTGCGGAACTACTTGTTCTCGAGCCTGCCCCACACCATCGGCGCCACTGGTCTCGGAATGTGTCAGCAGCCCCGCAACCCCCTGCTCGCCAATGCGGGCTTGCGTGCTCTTCTCGTTGCGCTGGACCAGTGGGTCACCGCGGGCGTAGAGCCGCCGGCGAGCCGGGTGCCACGGCGTAGCGACGACACACTTGTGCCCTCGCTGCCCCAATCCCGCATGGGTTTTCCCAGCATCCCCGGCGTGACCTACACAGGATTGATGACGACCGGTGACCTGTTCGACTTCGGTCCTCGCTTCGACCAGGGGATTCTCACCACGCTGCCCCCGCGGATCTCCGGATCTCCGTATCCGGCTTTTGTTCCAAAGACCGACGAACTGGGGAACGACCTGGCGGGCATCCGCCTGCCTGAAGTCGCAGTACCGCTCGCTACTTACACAGGTTGGGGACTTCGCGCCTCCGGGTTCGGTGGGGACGACCTGTGTGATGCGGCCGGCTCGATGATCCCTTTGCGTACAACCGAGGCCGAGCGCACGGCCGCCCGGGATCCGCGTCCATCCCTCGAGCAACTCTACGGAGACCACTGGGGATACGTGCTCCGCGTGGCCCGTGCATCGTTCGAACTCTACGACCAGCGCCTCATGCTGTGGGATGACGTCTACCGCACCGTTACGCAGGCCGCGACGGGAGATGTTCTGAACCCGCGCTGATCGTGAGCGAACAACAGGCGTTCGAGGTCGTCGTTTAATAAGATCTCCCGCACCTCGACCTGCCCGCGTCCGCAGCGAGTTCGCGGCCCATCGCTCTCTGGGAGATACCCGGCAGTGGTGCGTTCTCTTTTGAAGGCAAGGTGAATACGATCGAAAAGGCCACCAGCGGGACGGCAATCGCGTAAAGGTACTGCGTCCGCGACACGCCGATGCCGAACGGAAACCAGATGCCCGGCACGCCGATTGGATCCAGCAACTCGCCGCCGAATAATGCAGCCACAATCGAGGCAAACGTCGCGAGCGACAGGCTTCGGAAGGGTCCGCCGCTGTGGACCATGCGCGCGCCGATCACGACAAACAGCCCAATAAACCCAAGCCGGCTGCCCCGCGTCAAGCTCTCCGCATGGTTCACCGCGCCGATCGTCGCCGCGACCGCCAGCACGGCCGCCGGCACATCAACGCTTCGCCACGGCCGCTGGCGCCAACGGTTCCACGCCAAAGCCCACGCGGCTACTGTCGGCGGCCACATCACCGACGCCAGCCATGCATAAGTCGTCAGATCCTGCAGATCCGTCCACGCGACGATCGCATTGTTGAGGCGCCTGGATGCCGTGAGCGCAAGCGCGATGCTGGCAAAAACCAGAAAGCCCTTCTGGTTGCTGCGAGACCAATACACGAGCGCCAGACCTATGAGCGCCACCATCGCGAGCGGCTCGATCACGTCGACGATGTACCCCGCGATCGTTCGAGCCCACTGCGCGCGGTGCAGCCCATCGCTGACCGGCCGCGGAGCCAGGATCGGCGCGCTGTGCATGCCGCCCCCGTCTGCGCTGGTCCCGGAACCAGGAAGCATGTAAGCACGGACGGCGAGCACGCCGCGAGTTCCCGCCGCATCGGTGGGAAGCGCAAATCGCAGCGGTCGCGTGCCCACCACGCGCGGGACCGCGCCAAGCCGGCCGGAACCGCCCAGCAAACGACCGTTCCAATAGAGTTCGTAGCCGTCCTCGACGAGGGTCGGCCCGAGGATGTCCCACGACGCGCGCCCGGCCGGGACCGTCAACGCGCGCCGGTACCAGGCATAGCCGTGATAACCGGCATGACCATGCGCCATCCATCCGCCCACGTAGTCCGGCAGGCCCACATCGCCGTCATGGCTGCCTGGCAAGGCGGTCAGATCAATGGTCTCCCAATCGTGATCCTCTGCATCGGGTTCCGCCCAATGAGGATCATCGCCCGTATGAAATCGCCAGGGGCCATCGAGCAAAGTAGCAGCGGCGCGCAGTGCCGGCGGATCGGGTCGGCCTCCTATCGCAAGGTCGGCAGTCACGATTGCCAAGGTCACCAGCGTCGCAACCAGAATGCCGGTGATCAGTTTGCGTTGAGTCGCGTCGATCGGCGCCGCTTTCACTGTAACCATATAAACCACCCTGATACGGTTAACTCATCATAACCTCCTAAAATAGGATCGTACGGTTAGCTCGGACGGCCGCCTTGGACAACACTGCTTACAGATATCAATTCGTCGCCGGAAACCTTGCGCTCGATTTCGTCAACACAGTCGCCTTTCGGACGGATCCCGGAAAGAGGAAGGACCATCTGCAACATGCCGGGGATGTGCACCGGTGGGCGAGCCAGGCTCAGCTACCGGAGTGGGCTGCAATCAACTCCGGTGGCCGCCTGATCGGGACCGCGGCGCTGCGGCGCATTCGAGCAGCCCGCGAGCAACTGTTTGCGGTGTTTCGTGCCGTCGCAGCCGGTGACCCGATTCCGGCGGACGCACTGACGCAGGTCGGCGAAGCGTTGCACGATTGTTGCGCCAGGCGATGTTTGTCCGTTGAGGGATCGAAGGTCCGCTGGACCTGGCGGCCTGGCGCCCGGCAAACGGACTATTTGCTTCATCCCGTCCTCACGGCAGCAACCGAGCTTCTCACCTCTGTTTCGTGCGGGATGGTCCGTCAATGCGAAGATGCAGGCTGCGGCTGGCTGTTCTTGGACCGCTCCAACGCGCGCAGCCGGCGCTGGTGCAGCATGGCGGACTGCGGGAACCGAAACAAGGCCCGAAAACACTACCGTCGCGAAGCCGGCTGGATCGAGCAGCCCTGATCATCAGACTGGGACGCAAACAACAGTTCAGTCGGGCATTGGCAGCGAACGCATCGACCTATTCGGCGATACGGCGCTGTGGGTGCGGCACGCTAACGATAGAAGTGAACACGGGCGCATCGCCTGGTCCAAAGAGTCTCGCTCTCATTTTCCGCTTGCATTCCGTCAATCATCCGCCTACACTGAACCATATGGTTCAGTTTCAAGGACCCCACCTGGATACCTCGTTCGCCGCGCTCTCGGACGCCACCCGGCGCGGCATTCTGGAGCGTCTCGGGCGTGAGGACGCCTCGATCACCGATCTCGCCGGGAACTTCCATATGACCCTCACGGGCATGAAGAAGCACGTCAGGGTATTGGAGCAGGCCGGACTCGTCACGACCGAAAAGGTCGGGCGCGTGCGCACCTGTAAGCTCGGCCGGCGCCGGCTCGAGGAAGAGGCGGCATGGATCGAGAGATACCGCCAGCTCTGGGACGAACGCTTCGACGAGTTGGACAAGATCGTCGAGGAACTGAAACTGGACCAGAAAGCCGATGGACGAAGAAAGAGAAAGTGAGCCCAATCCCATGAAAAACCCCACAACGGTAGAACGCAAGTCTGACTGCGAACTGGTCGTCACGCGAACCTTCAACGGCCCTCCCCACCTCGTATTCGAGGCCTGGACCAAACCCGAGTTGCTCCAGCGATGGTGGACGCCGAAGTCGTTCGGAATATCGTTCGTTTCCTGCGAGGCGGATGTTCGTACCGGCGGTACGTACCGTTTTGTATTTAGCCACCCGGCCTCCGAGCAGCCGATGGCTTTCTTCGGCAAGTACCTGGAAGTGACGCCCCACTCGCGCATCGTCTGGACAAATGAGGAAAGCGCCGATGGTCCCGTTTCCACGGTGACCTTCGAAGAAAAGGACGGCACGACCCTACTGGTCCTGCACGAACTCTATCCCTCGAAGGAAGTCCTCGACGAGGCCATCGCCTCCGGCAGCACGGGCACGGCCGGGGCGAGCGAACAGTTCGAGGCGTTGGACGAGCTTCTCCTCACCGTGGTCAGGTCGTGAGAAGGTCCCGGCCAAAGGCTGAAGCGAAAACGCCGTAGCCTTTACCGGCGCCTGTGCGATTGGGCCGATCAGGAGTTCGAATCCATGCCGGTGTCACCGGCAAATCGGCCCAATCCGGAAGAACCGGCTGAAGTGCCCAAAATGAAGCTAATTCGATAGCACGATGCCTCGGAGCTTCAGAAAGGCTTCCATCGCGGTAGACGATCTGACCCTATAATGGACCGATGCAGGCAGCCCGGCACGCAGTTCGCCGTCGCGGCATCCTGAAGATTGGGCAAGAAGGTGGAATAATGCTCGAACGCGTCCACGTGATTCTTCTGCTATGTGCCGCGCTAGTGGCGCAGGACAAGCCGGCCGCTCCCGCCGGCGCCCCAGGCAAGCTGGATGCGTTTGCGCCGCTCATCGGACGCGACTGGACGGCGCCACTGCCCAACGGCGTCCTGACAGACACACAACGCTTCGAATGGATGTACGGCAGGAAGTTCATCCGGAACACGCATGCGGTCAAAACCGCAAAAGGCGAAGTCGTCTATGAAGGCGAAACCGTTTACGCCTGGGACGCCCGCGCTGGTCGCATCGTGTGGTGGTATTGGAACGTCTCAGGCGGCTTTCTTGAAGGTACCGCCTCGATTGGCGCGGACGGCGCGATCACGATAGAAGGTCAAAATCACGGCGGCGGAAACCAACTCGACCGCACCCGGTCTATCATTCGTATCACGGCTGACGCGTGGACCTTCACCCCATCGTATGAGCGGGACCGCGTCTGGCATAACGAGCCAATGCGCACCTACCATTAGTTCATTCCAGAAAGCCACCTCGGTCGAGATGGTGAACGGACTTTCAGTGCACGCCACACTGATGCGGCTAAATCCTTGACTGAGCGCGGACCGCAGTTCCGCAATCGGCACGGCCCGCACGCCGCGGCTACTCCACCATCCGTTCTGCCTTTCGCCAAGATCCAGGCGGCTCCCACCAAGCTGATCCCTATTTGATTGGTGGCATGGGAGGGTTGTCTCGGCACCGCGTCCAGTTCCGGGTGCCACTTGCGATCAGAGTTTGTCGCGCCATATGAAGTTCCACTCGGAGTCCTTCGCCAGCCGTCCGTACCGGACTTCTGCGCCGATGGTCTTGTTGATCCTACTTCGAAGTGGTTTGCTTACGCGAACGAACCCCAGGGCTTGAGATGCCTTCCGAATCACCGCCTCCCGATCGATTCGACCAGAATCGGGTACTGCGTCGTGAATCGCAGCCCGGACTTCCTCCGCTGTCAGGTCCTTGGAGAGCTTCACGCCTCCGAATAGTGATGGTTGTTCAGGCGACGAGGAATCTTCCTCAGCGCCGCCTTCGTCTGCATCCGCATGCTCCCGAGGGGGCACAAAGAGAAAACCGTTACCGTTTACGTCCCCGGAATATTGCGGCGGCGAGCCTTCCTGAACCTCCTCAGTCTGTTCGGCAGATTCCTCGGTTCCTCGCCATTCTCGCAGAATCTCATGCGCTCGTCGCACGACCCGATCACGCAATGCCGAGCCGACTGGCTCCTCTGGCTCTAGGTGTTCCCCTGTGCCGGCGTGGGGCTCAATTGCCAGTGCCCGCAGGCGTTGCAGGAGTGGCTCCAGTGTTTTGTCCGGATCGCGGAAAAATTGGCTGCCGCGTAGCCGCACGAAGGTCCATCCCAAGCGCTCCAATACTGCCTGCCTCGCCATGTCATCGGGGAGCTTCTCGATGGGATGATAACGGTCGCCGTCACATTCGACTGCCAGCCTCTTCCCGTTGGAACCGACCACGACCATATCAATTCGGTAGTGTCCAACCCGCCATTGGGGGATCACTTTGTAGCCGAGTCGAATGAGCCTCTGGGCAACCTCCAGTTCGAAATCTGAATCGGCGCCGGCTTCAAAGCTTTCGAGCGCCCGCAAGGTCTTACCCGGGTCTTCCGCATATTCGATGAGGCGTCGCCGGAGATCCCCAGGCTTGAGGTGACTCCTCGGATCGAGTGAATGGACGACCCACATCTGATCGCGAGCTCGGCTCGCCGCGACGTTAAATCGTTGCTTGAACATCTGCTCTTCGCGTATCTTCAGCACGCCGCCGTCAGAGGAATCAACCACACTGAGAAACACAACGTCCCGCTCGTCACCCTGGAACTGGGAGGGAGTACCGCAAAGGATGTTGTGTTCGAGCTTGAACTCTTCTTCCGAAAGATTCTTGCGCAGTATCGAGTCGATCAGAAACGCTTGTTCCTCGCCGACGAGGGAAATGACGCCGACAGTTTTGCCCGCGTACTCCAGTTGCTCGGTCGCGGCAATGATTAGCGCGGCGGTCTCTTCGGCTTCGACCTGATTGCGCTTGCCCAATCCGTAACCGTTTGCGACCCTGTGTGCGATCACATGTGGCTTGAGAATCACGGTGCTGGCGTCGCGAAGCGGCCTAATCGCGCCCTCATAGGAGAGCTGATTGCTGAATTGGATGATCTCTGGAACACAGCGGAAGTGCTCAACCAGTCTGATAGTTCCGCCGAAGGACTGACGCGCCAGATCGTAGATTGATGTCTGTCCATCGTAGAGATGTGCGTTTGGGACGCCGTCGAGAAACTCATCTATAAGATGCTGCACCACGCTCAGTTCCTGTCCTACGGCCGAAGGGCTGACCTGCTCGTGATCGCCAACGACGATGGCCTTATCCGCCATGTACAAGGCCAAGAGTCCCATGACGTCGGACTGGCTTGCCTCGTCAATGATTACGACGTCGAAACGAGCCGTTCGTGGATCGAAGTTGTCGGCAACTCTCGAAAGGGGCATGATCCAGACTGGAACAGCACCGCGGCACTGCGTCATCAGTCGGTTTGCCTCAGCTTTGAGCTTAGGTACTCGGATGCCGGTGCCCTTGCCCATCTTCTTGACCGTGTCCAACCAGCCAACGAGCGCTTGTTTCTGCTGCAGATTCCTCTCGGTCCTACGCAGTTGCGCAGCCCAGGCCTTTTGTTCAATCAATCCAGCCGTGCAGGTCCGAATCTCATGTTCGATTCGGGAAAGGCGATCCTGTAGATCGCGAATAGAGGTCGCGGCCCGCCGTTCGAGTTCGTCGGTGAACTGCCTCCAACGCCAAGCATCATGGATGCGGGGAGGTGGCACAGCTTCTGCATGGACGCCGACCCGCGCACCGATCGCAGCCGCCCAACCGGGGGCGATCGGACGGAGCTTGTCCAAGAGTTCCTGGCGGCGGATGAGATGCTTCCGCCGGTCGTAAAGATCCCGGAGGCGAGAGAAGGCCTCGGCGTAGGACACTGCATCGGACTTGCCGATGGCAACACGCAGCCTGGCGACGACTTTGGTCACTTGTTCGTCCGCGGAGGCCTCTTTCAGCTGCTCATCGGTAATTCGCAGACGGGCAGTGATTGCCGCAACTCGAAGTCCAGAAATCTTCGCTTGTACGCCCTCTTTGAGCGGTCCTTCGATCGTGTCGGCCAATCGTAGCAATTGACCGCCATAGCCGGCTCGTGGCGGTTGCTCATCAAGGAGTCGCTTGAACCGGAATCCAACCTCCTGCATCTGCTGTTGGAAGGGAACCCAAATCTCTCCCTCCCATAAAAGGCACCGCCGAAGGATCTCGGCGACCTGACGACAGCCTACTTCGGGTTCCGGTCCGAGGGCTTCTAGCCCAGGACCGCCGAGTGGCGCCACCTGCTTTGCCCAGCGCGTGGTAAGCCGTGCACGCAATACGAAGAGTTTGGCCGCCTTCTGCAAGGCATCAAAATGTTCCGCTCGCCTAGGTTTGCCCGTTGCGGTTCTTGACTCGCGGATAAACCGTTTCCAAGTGGACCTCGTTACAAGCGTTACAAAGGAAAGACTCCCTCCATTAGCCGTATGAACTCGGAGTTCCTCAGAAACACGTTCCAGTTCATCCGCGTGCCACCCGGACGGCGGCACTGGGTCATGCGTCAATATGAGGTCCGCTGCGCTGCTCCTGGTTTGCCACGCCTCGTCGATCAGTTTCAGCAGGGATTCCCATGGTCGTTTTCCTTCCGTCCCCTCAAAGCCAGCCTGCATTGCTTCGAGTTGCCATGGTGAACTGCCCCGGATCTGCTCAGCGATCCCATTCGCGGCGGCCAGGAGCGAAACCAGCTTTTCCAGGTCGTCGGCCTGCGCGGCCCAAAGATCATCGCGGACGGTGGCCCCGCGGCGTGTCTCCCTCAAGCGGCCCCCAACGAGACTCTCGAAATCGCTCGGCGAAGGAAGATCTTTCAACAACGGCAGTCGGCCACTCAGTTCGGCCTCGTCTTCCGGTGTCACCTGTCCGTTGGTCCTATACAGCTCGTGCAGCTCTTGGTCGGTAAGAGGAGGTGGAGCACCGAGTTCGACAGGACTCGGGATAAAGGAAAGACTTGACCTCTCATCCTGCACAAAGCGAGCCGCAACCGATGGTGATACCGGTTCGCCCCCTACAACAACGTCGCGGAACTCGTCGAACCGCGCGTGAAGGATTTCGTTGGCAAGTCGCCGATACTGACCGATCAAGCCATTCCGTTGCCTCTCAAGGTCAGATGCTCTCTGTTCCATTTGAACCACATCACTCATGGACAGCTTACTGACAATCGAATCGACCGAAGTCTCTAGCTGTTTGCGGCTTTCCACATCGCTATCCAGCACGCTTACACACAGGGCCTGGAGTTCTGGCACGACGTGGTTGCGAAGGACTCTGAGAGCCTTACTCGTGTGGCTGGTGACCAGCACGCTCTTGCCTTGGGCAAGTAGGTGCCCGATGAGGTTGGCGATAGTGTGGGTTTTGCCTGTTCCCGGCGGTCCTTGGACGAGCACCGAGCCATGTCCGTCCAGGCGCTGTGCTATCCGAATTTGCTCGGGATTGGCGGGCTTGCTGAGCAGTACATCGGCGGGCTGCGTCTCCTCCAACCAACTGAGCGGTGGGTTGTAGTCTCCGATCTCAACGCGGCCGGACTCAATTCCTACAACCCGCAGGAGGGATAGAGGTACCTCACCACCTGCTGCCACGGCCTGGATCGCGGCTTCTAATGAGATGGCAAAACCCAGAGTTCTCCGTCGGAGGAATACAACTGGTGACCGGCTAATAAGCGGATGATCACCCGCAGCCCGCGTTGCCTCTTCCGCGACAAACTCACCGTGTGGCGACAACTGAACCGCCACGCTTCGCAGGAAACCAGACGTGTCCTCCTTGCCCAGTGGGTGGTACTTCCCCAAGTCGAGTTCGGACCTTAGGCGCGCGATTGTCTTGCCATCAACATCGGCCATAGACTGGAACAGCGCTCCATAGAGTTCCACCGGCGACTCAGATTCCGTGAGCGTGAACTCAGGTATCGTTGGATCAAAATCGAGTTGGAGCCGCTGCAGCAAGATCGGATGGAAGACATTGCCATCCGGCTGCTTCCAACTGAGCGTGCCGTCGCCGAGCACAAGCTCCACGTTTTCGCCTTCACGTTCAATCTGCCCTCGGATCTCGTAGAGTTTCTCAAAGACCGCCATCGCCGCGCGAGAGAGTTTTTCGTTGGGCGCCCACAAGTCGCGCTGCCTGCGCCACTCATCCAGGGCTTTGGTTCGCCTGGGGTCGTCCGAAAACGAGACGACGACGGTCTCGCCACGATCGGCCTCGTTGCGGGTTGGCCGCACGCGAACGATGCCCCCAGGCTCCTCCCAACCGCGCTCCAGCCATGGGACGAGGACGTGCGGGGGCAATGGGCAGTTTGTTAGCTTTGGCCGTTTGACCCTTAGGACAAAGTCCTTGGTCTGCTCACCTGCTATGGGATTTCCAGACGAATTGGCAAGTGCGCCGATCTGTACGCAGGCGTGGTCCGGAAGGCTATGAAACCACAAGTGCCAAAGCTGTTCGTCTAGTCGCCGAATGGCAGGATTCCGATGTTGATTGAGAGCCTCGAGGAAACGAAATACCTGTTCCACTCTCTTGCGGCCAATCTGTAGTTGCTCTTCACGGGATGTCATCGCGGAGACGCCCCTACAAATGCCGATGGTTCTGAACCTGAGTCACGACTTTCGCCATTATTTCGTATCAGATAGAATTTAGACTCGTCGATATTTGAAGATATCACCCAAGCCATGTTCGCTGCCAACCCCGACTTCGTGCAGTTCCTAAAGGAGGTCGCTGCAACCTGCCACAAGGACCAGGAGATCCGCATCATTCTCGACAACGTCAGCGTGCACAAGTCGGCGCTAGAGTGAAGGCCTTTCTGGCCGAACACCCAAACGTCCAACTCCACTTAACGGCATGATCTTTCGGCGAAGATCATCAACATAAGTTAAGTGAAGATGCCGCGGTCCAAAACGTCCCGCTGCAGGTTGGACAACCGCCGTTCGACTTGTTTGAGCCATCACGAGTAGGTCGGCACTACACCCGGCTCTATTCGAAGACTGCCAAGCCGTTTCCGGGAAGTACGAGAATATCGAACACCGGATCACCACGCGCTAAAGATCAGCGCGCGCCACACTAAGTGACATCTCTGAACTGCCATTCGCCCATCATACCGGAGCCTAAACAGACAGGAAGTTTTCGACAGACGATTCGGCCCAATCCTTTGCGACGTGAGTCGAATCTTTTGTAGATGCGTGCTAGCCCATCTCGTAACCGTCATTCTTCATCGCTACCGGCTTCAGTACCGAAGGCTTTACCCTGTGTAATCTCCAGCCCCTCACGATAAAGCATGGGAACTTTGTACGTACTTCCCGTCTCCTCCAAAAAGCCCATTTCAAGCAGAGGTTTGATCGCGCTACGAACTCCTGCTTCCGGGACACCCAGCAGCACGGCCAGGGAACTGAGGTTGTGTTCTGCCTTGCCGTCACGGAATCGCTCAATGGTTGGGGCCAACTCTGCCGCTTCGGCAAGCAAAGTATCCTGGACGCGTTGTTCGCTCAGTCCGCGTAAAGCGCGACGGATGGAATCGGCCTCGATCATCGGATGTGCTGGGTCGTAAGTGCGCGGATTCCGGTCTTCGCTGCGAAGTTGCGCCTCTCTAGCCTTCGCGACCAAATCAATGAGATTTCGGGGCGGTTTGATACCATTGCCATCGCGGATGCGTGCCATCATCCATGTCCATGTTGTAGGTTTACGTGCACCCTGATCAACCTGAGCGGGAAAAATGCGAGCGAAGATGCCGTTGTCGGTAAGGTCTCGGAGGTCAGCACTATGAACAAACTGAGAGGAGTCGCGTACTCTACGACAGAAAAGGCTGAGTAGGTCTTCCTCCTCCCAGACGATCTCGATTTTCCGGGCGTTTACGTGAGTGAGATTGACAAAACCACCTTGGATAACTTTCCTAAACAGGTCGTTCCGAACGAAGAGTTTCAGCCGAATATTCGGATACGCGAGCAGATCAAGATATGTTCTTAGTAGAGCCCTGAGGCAGGGTATTTCAACATTCGGAAAACCTTGAAAAGCCTCGTCGAGGCGGTCAAGCACAACCCAAGCATCCACGCCGCCTTCTTCAAGAGCACGGTTGAGAATCTGTAGAGCCTCTTCATGTGGCACGACATCTGAAGGATCGATCGCAGGCTCCGTCTTGCCGAATTCGACAGTGGGAGCAACGACAGGCAGTCCAGCATCAGTCATGGATAACGCAACTGACGCTGACTTCGGCTTAAGAGCGTTTATAAGCTTCGAGAATATGGTCTCTGCGGCATCATCTTTGCTCCGAAGGCCAACACGGAGAAGGAGAGCATCTAGAGTGCGCATTCCTCGAGTCATATCGTCTTCGAACAGCTCCAGGAGCCAGTTTCCCGCAAGGGACAGAAAATAGGCTTTCCACATCGCGACATACCCCGCCTCAGACAGCAGATCAACAGTCGCTATTCTTTGAAAGACAGGATTTCCGGCGGGGTTGAACCCAGCGATCACCTCAACGCCTCTTAATTCAGGAATGCTTGCGTACCTCTGCTTGAACACCCGAAATAATGCAGTCTTCCCAGTTCCTTTTTCTCCGGCTATTATGTCCGCTTTGTCCAAAGCTAGAGCACGAAAGGCTTCGGTCTCGATGAAATAGCGGTCCAGTGAAGTGTCGAACTCGGCCACGGAGCTCCCGATATTGAGTTCTCTTAGCAACTTCCTCAATTCCATGCACCGAATCGTAGCACGGTATAAACGCACATTTGTGGTGTGTCGCTTATGGCAGCGCGCCGAGCGTCATCTCACCCCCACACAAAGTCGCTGCGCTGGCGAGCAAACCTTAAGCCGGTTCACGTCGTCGAAATTTATTTTCTCGCCTGGAATCAATCGGATCCGCGCGGCCGAAGCCAAAAAACTTGACACATGAGGCTGCTAACCTGAAATC
>CAZVKC010000086.1:0-2261 GCA_964627455.1 uncultured Solibacteraceae bacterium
TCGCGGCGATGGCCGCCGCACCATCGAAGGTTGCGCTGTATGCCGCGGTCGGCAATGAGCTGACCCGGTATGAGGTGGATTCCGCGAGCGGCGTTCTCACCAAACGCGAATCTGTCACGCTGCCCGCGAATATCCAGTACGTCTGGCAGCATCCCTCGAAGAAGTACCTGTACGTCGCCTGGAGCGACGGTGGACCCGGCAGCGCGCTCGGCGCTCCCACCGGCGGCCGGAGCCACGGCGTGCATGCGTTTCGCATCGACGGCGCGGCGTCCGGCGTTCTGCATCCGCACGGCCAACCCGCGAAGCTTTCGACGCGACCCGTGCATATTTCCGTGACCCCGCAGGGCCGGCATCTGCTGGTCGCGCACACGATCCCCAGCGAGATCACGGTGCACGAGATTCACGCCGACGGCACGCTGGGCGGACTCGTCGCGCAAAAGGAAAAGCCGGATGCCGGCGTGTACGCGCACCAGGTCCGCGCGGATCCTCGCCATCACTCGGTCATCCTCGTCACGCGCGGCAATGTGCCGGCCGGCGGCAAAGCGGAGGATCCCGGAGCGCTGAAGGTCTACACGTACGATCCCGCGACCGGAGCGTTGCATAACCGCGCATCGGTCACGCCCCCGGCCAGCCGCGGCGGCTACGGCTTCCAGCCGCGCCACGTGGACTTCCACCCGTCGCAGCCGTGGGTCTTCCTCTCGGTCGAGGGTCAGAACCAATTGCAGGTGTACCGCGACACCGATGGCACGCTCACCGGTCCGGCCTATACCGTAAGCAGCCTGAAGGCGGACACCAAGCCGGCCGGACAGGCGGCAGGAGCGATCCATGTCCATCCCGACGGGCGGTTCGTCTATCAATCCAACCGCAAGACCGAGGCCGGTGACGGTGAGAACACCATCGCCGTGTACTCGATCGACGCGAAGACCGGCGAACCCCGGCGGATCCAGAACATCGACACGCAAGGCTTCAGTCCGCGGACCTTCACCATCGACCCCGAAGGCCGCCTTCTGATCGTCGCCAACCAGATCCCGGTGGGAGCCGTCCCCGCCAATCTCGCCGTGTTCCGCATCCACGCAAAGGACGGCACGCTCGGCTTCGTGCGCAAGTACGAACTGCCGGCCGCGACCAACGCAAAAAGCCTCTTCTGGGCCGGTATCGTACCCCTTCCCTGACCTCGTGCAAGTGGCCCGCGACATGCAACCATAGAAGGACAAGTTCGTACGCTTCGTCCGCCGGGTCTTCCATTTGGATCCTTTCGCATTTCGCGCATAGGTCCCTGTATTTGCACGGGTTTCCGGCGAACGGGCCACTATACGGCAGGAGTTCGTCTTGAAACGTCAAATCGCTTTATTTTTATCTGGATTGGGTTTGCTTACCCTGACTACCTTGGGCGCATTCGCGCAAGCGCCCATCGGTGCAATTGATGGACGCGTCACCGATCCTTCGGGCAGCGTCGTCGTCGGCGCCGAAGTCACCATCACCAACAAATCGACCGGCCTCAAACGGGAACTGAAGACCGACGTGCTCGGGGCTTTCAGTGCGCCCGCGTTGCCCGCCGGACTGTATGAGGTCCGCGCGCAGAACCCCGGCTTCCGGCAGTTGATCCGCGACGCCGAGGTGCTGACGGGCAGCACCACCACTGTCGATCTCTCGCTGATCGTCGGCGCGGTGACCGAGCAGGTCACGGTCGACACCGCTGCCGGCCAGCTCGACTATGAAAGCCACAAGGTGGACGGCGTGATCCAGCGGGCGCAGATCGAGAACCTGCCCCTCAACGGCCGCAGCTTTCTGCAACTCGCATTCCTCGAACCCGGCGTCGGCGTCGGCACGCAATCGCTCGCGCAATACAACGCGCAGTTCGGCGTCTCCGTCCTCGGCGGCAGTTCCTCGATGACCGCGATCACGGTTGACGGCGGCAATGTCCGCAACGCCATCAACGGCGGCACGGCGCAGAACTTCTCGCAGGAAGTCGTCGAAGAATTCCAGATCTCGTCGGTGAATTTCGATCTTTCCACCGGCATCGCCGCGGGCGGCGCGGTCAACATCGTTTCACGTTCCGGCGGCAACAAGTTCCACGGCGGCGCGTACTTCTTCTATCGCGACCACAACATGTCCGCGTACCCGGCGCTGGCGCGCAATCCCTTCAACCCGGATCCCTTCTTTGCCCGCCGCCAGAGCGGGTTCCTCGTGTCGGGTCCGATCAAGAAGGACAAGCTGTTCTTCTTCTTCAACCTCGAGAACAACAACCAGGATTCGGTCGT
>CAZVKC010000086.1:2361-20605 GCA_964627455.1 uncultured Solibacteraceae bacterium
GAATCGGAATGCCCCGGCTGCATCGGCCTTGGTCTGCCGTCGATCTCCATTCAGGGATCCGGCGTCACCATCGGCAACACCACCAACGCGCCGCAGGGGCGCGATGTCCGCCGCTACAACATCGTCGAGAACATGACGTACCAGCGCGGCGCGCATCGCATGCGTTTCGGCGGCCAGTTCGAGAACTCTCCGTTCAATGGCTTCTGGGCTTTCGGCGAACCCGCAGCCGCGAACGTGTTCGGTCCCGATCTGCTGATCGCCAACCGTATCCCGATTGCGTTGTGGGGACTGCCGTCGCAGTTCCGCACCAATGAGGACATCCTCAAGCTGCCGGTCGCTGCGTTTGCGTTCGGCCTCGGCGACCCGTCGCAGCCGCCGCCGTACAACGCGCAGAACGCGCGCAACAACCGCCGCTATCAGTTCTTCTGGCAGGACACCTGGAAGATCAAGCCGAACTTCACGCTGAACTATGGCCTGGCGTGGCAGTTCGAGTCCACGCTCACCAACCACGATCTCGACAAGCCCGCGCTGCTCGCTCCGATCATGGACAGCCTCGCGCCGACCAAGCAGGATTGGAACAACTTCACGCCTTCGGTCGGTTTCGCCTGGAGCCCCGGACAGTCGAAGAAGACCGTGATCCGCGGCGGTGCGGGTATTTACTATGACACGCGCGAACTCTCGCAGCGTCTGGCGGAACGCGCCGCGATCGGGCCTGTCGGCAACGGCCGCCAGCAGATCATCAGCACCGCGATTCCGAATCCGCTGCCGACGATCCCAAGCCCCGCGCCTGGATTGCCAGCGGTTCCGACCGGCGCGCCGCTGTTCTTCACGCTGCCCACCGGATTCACGATGGCGACCCTGATGCAGATCCTGCCGCAGGTGAAAGCCAACGCCGCGGCGACGCTCATCAATCCGAATCCCAACGATCTTTCGGTGCGCAACATCAACGTCACCAAGCAGGGTTCGGATCTCTTCCAGAACAACTACCCGGCTTCGTACTCGCGCCACATGTCTGTCGGTGTGCAGCGTGAGATCATGCGCAACCTGGTGGTCAACGCCGATTTCGTCTATCGCCATTTCTACAGGCAGGAAGTCGGCAACATCGACTACAATCACTTCAACCGCGTCACCGGACCGGTGATCCCGCGCTGTACCTCCACGGCGCAGGCCAACGATCCGCGCGCCAACTGCTCCACGGGACCCATCGAGTTTCGCGCGCCGATCGGCCGCAGCGATTACAAGGCGCTGCTGCTCAAGGTCGACAAGCGCATGGCGAACCGCTACCAGTTCACGGCTTCTTACGCGCTCACCCGGCAGTATGGCCTCAACGGCATCACGAACCTCGACAACTGGTTTGAAGGCTGGGGTCCGCAGGGTGGGCGTCACAGCCTGAATGTGTCCGGCATGGTCGACCTGCCCTGGAAGTTCCAGGTGACGTTCATCAACTCGATGGGATCGCGTGGACCGTACCGTCCCTCGGTGAGCGGTGTGGACCTCAACGGCGACGGCACCGACACCGCGTTCCTGCCTGGCTGGACCACGCCAGATCGCAATCCGACCAAGCAGAAGCTCGAAGCCGCTGTGGCTGCGTGGAATGCGGCGTATCCGGACCTGCCCAACGGCCAGCGTCCACGCACGTCGCGCAATCAGGTGATCCCGAAGTTGTCGCTGCCGTCGGATTACTCGTTCGGCGAGAACTTCTTCTCGCAGGACCTGCGCCTGACCAAGATGTTCGTCTTCCGTGAAACGTATAAGTTGAACGTGTTCGGCGAAGCGTTCAACATTCTCAACATTGCGAACCTCGGCGGCATCAGCTCGACGCTCAACGGCGCGGGCTTCGGAGTGCCTTCGAGCCGCGCCGGGCAGGTGTTCGGATCGGGAGGTCCGCGGGCGTTCCAACTCGGCGCGCGCTTCTCGTTCTAACGCTGGATTCCAAGCAAAAAGGCCACACCCGAGTCGAAGGGTGTGGCCTTTTCAATTCGCGGCTACTTTATGCGTTGACCTTGACCTTCACCACCAGCTTGGTGACGGGCGAGGTCGTGCCGAGCGGCGCATGACCGTCGCCGGGATAGAAGATCGCAAAGGTTCCGGCAGGCACGTCGAACCATTGGTTCGGCAGTCCTTCATAGAACTCGATGTCCTTCTCCGCGTTGTATCCCTTGCCGCCGGCTTGCGCGGGATCCGAAATCGCCTGCCAGCCGATCACGTCGGCGCCGGCGGCCGTGTATTGAATGTCGATGTAGTCGCGGTGGGACTCCATCGCCGTCATGTCCTTGCCCTTGCCGTGACTGGTCACCTTCACGACAAACAGGTTCTTGCCGTCGATCTCGGTCTTGCTTTCGAGTCCTTCGCCGGTTCCCGCATTGCGCAGGAATTCGAACGCGCGCGCGAACAGCGGATGGCAGCCCGTGTACAGCCCGGCGTTGTCCAGCGTATCCAGAATCATCTGTTTCTCATTTCCTCCAAACTCAAGCCTATAACTAGCGGAAGGACCACCACAACACGATGGTCAACGCGAACAGGATCCCGGCCCAGACGCGATATGCGGGAGTCCCCATCGCGATCGCGAATACATTGCCCTCGATGCGACCGGCGTGCGGCGGGGCTGTGGCAAGGCTCGCTGCAACCATGACCAGCGCGGCGAAGATCCACACGATGAGCGAACGATGCAGGAACGAGTGCAGGTACGGGTGCGAGACGATCGACCATGCCAGCGTCTGATCGAGGAACAGGAACAGCCCCAGTGCGAAGCCTGCAATGCCGCCCGCCACCGCGCCGGTCGTGTTGCCGCGCCGCCACAGCAAGCCCAGAAAGATTACCGCCGACATGGGCACCGACAGGTACGCGGAGATCAACTGCAGGTAATGCCAGATGGTGACCGACAGTCCGACGAGCGGTGCGGCCATGACGCCGAGTGCGGCCATCAGCATCGTCACGCGGCGGCCGATCACAACCTGTCGCGCGTCCGTCATGTCAGGGTGGAACCGCAGCACGAAGTCGCGGACCACCAGCGTGGCGCTCGCGTTATAGCAGGCGCTCATCGACGACATGAGGATCGCGATCAATCCTGCGAGCACCAGCCCGCGCAATCCCACCGGGAGCAACTCGCGGACGAGATGCGGATACGCCATGTCCGCCTGCGGCAGGTTCGGATACAGCACGCGCGCGATGACGCCGGGCAGCACCAGGATGAACGGGATCACGAGTTTGAGAAATCCCGCGAAAATCGCGCCTTTTTGGCCTTGCTCGACAGAACGCGCGGCCAGCACGCGCTGCACGTTGGTCTGATCCATGCACCAATAAAACATCCCGCTCATCAGGTTCGCGATGAGGAACCCGGTGATGGGGAGTTCCGCGTCGAGCGGCTTCACCATCTGGATCATGGTCGGGTCCGCGCGCGCGATGAGGCCGCTCCAGCCGCCCACGGCGGTGAGTCCCGCGACGGTGAGGATGATGCTGCTGATGATCAGCCAGGAGCCTTGCACCATGTCGGCGTAGACGACGGCGCGCAGTCCGCCTTTCATCGTATAGATCGCGGTGAACAGCGACAGCACGACCATGACGGCCAGTTGATTCCAGCCGAACAGCAGTGTGAACAGCAGCGAGCCCGCCCACAAGTCGATCGCGTTCTTGGTGAGGACGTTCATCAGCAGAAGGTTCGCCGACAGGAACATGCGCAGGCTGACGCCGAAGCGGCGTTCGAGAAACTCGGGGATCGTGTAGATACGGCTGCGCAGGTACAGAGGCGCGAAGAGTGACGCGAGGATGATGAGGCACCACGCCGCCACCCACTCGTATCCGCCGGTGACCATGCCGATGCGGTAGCCGTCTCCGGCCATTCCGACGACATGTTCGGCCGAGATGTTGGACGCGAGCAGCGACATGCCGATGAAGGGCCAGCGGAGGTCCCGCCCGGCGAGGAAGTATTCGGTGTCTGTTTGTTTCTTATGCGCCGCGCGAAGCACAGCCGCAACCACCAGCGCGAGGCTGACGGCGATGATGACGGAATCGAGGAGTCCTAACACGGGACCTATGTTCTCCCAATAAGGCGCGAATTCTGACAAGCGCGCGTCATTCGATGATACGCGCTTCATCGTACTTACGAAACTGCGGTGTGCACTTCCAGGGACTCAGAAGCTGGCGGAAGGCGGTGAAGTGACTTTCCATCACCCACTTCGCGCGCATTGGCTGCTCGTTCTCTCGATCCGGCGGGGTCCCCTGCCTCTGGCGGCCACGGTCGCTTTACGCCATGATCCCGGGAGCAAGGGCAGGAATCCAGTATCATCACTGCCGGGCGCCAATCGCTACCGGTTGGTGACAAACTTCGCCGATTGGGCTCCGATCTCGGCACACCGCAATTGAGCGTTGCGTCGAATCTCGTCCGAATCACCAGGGTCCGGGTTCGGCCGGACAAGGTCCAGGAGTGGATGAGAAGGCCGGACGTACGTTGACGGTTCGCCAGGTTCGTTCCGGGCGCCGGCGAACGAGTTTTCCATGACCACCCGTATCGCGAACCGGGCCGATGGCGTCGAACACAAAAAAGCCCGCGCGCTTTCTTTTGGCAAAAAAGGTGTGAGGAAAGGCTCCGGATTCTCACAAACTGCGCTTATTCCTTTGAGCATTGTTGAACGCCTATGCGCCTTGCCACTTACAACGTTGAGAATCTCTTCCGCCGTCCCGCTGCCATGAACATGGCTACCTGGGCCGACGGTAAACCTGTCCTCGATGATCTCAGGAAGTTGAACGACCTGGTCAATCGCGATACCTACACCGCCTCGGTGAAAAGCCAGATCCTGGCCACTATGGGCCAGCATGCCGGGCTTCTCGAGCGTGGCGCCAGCAAGTTCATCCGGCTGCAGGAGATCCGCGACAAACTCGTCCGCCGCCGCGCCGCCGGACCGCAGATCGAGGTCAATGGGCGTAACGACTGGGTCGGTTGGTTCGAACTGGTGGAAGAGGACCTCGACGACACGGCGATTCTGAATACCGGCCGCATCCTAGGTCTCGTGAACGCCGATGTCCAATGCCTGATGGAGGTGGAGGATCGCATCGCGCTGCGCCGCTTCAACAGCAAGGTCCTGTCCGATGTCGGCGGCGCGCCGTTCGACCACGCCATGCTGATCGACGGCAATGACGAGCGCGGCATCGACGTGGCGCTTCTGCATCGCGACCCGGTCGTTCTCAAGAGCATCGTGAGCCATTCCGAGGATCTCGACGCGAACGGCAACGAAATCTTCAGCCGCGATTGCGCGGAATACGAACTGCAGACGCCGGCGGGAAACACGTTGCTGTTGCTCGTGAATCACTTCAAGAGCAAACTGCCGCCTGCGTCGGCCAGCAACGCCAAGCGTCTCAAGCAGGCGACGCGCGTGCGGGAGATCTACGACCAGCGTCTTGCCGAAGGATTCCAGCACATAGCAATTCTTGGCGACTTCAACGATACGCCGGATTCCGCGCCGCTCGATCCGCTGCTGCAGCCGGCGTCCGGACTCGTGGACATCATGCAGCACGCGAACTTCGCCGGCGACGGCCGCGGCGGCACCTTTGCCAATGGCGCGGCCTCACAGAAGATCGACTACATTCTGCTGTCGCCGGCCCTCGCTGCACTGGTGACCGCCGGAGGCGTCGAGCGCCGCGGCGTCTGGGGCGGAACGAACGGAACCCTGTTCCCGCACATCCCCGAGATCACCAAAGCTGCCGAAGCCGCCTCCGATCACGCTGCCCTCTGGGCGGATCTCAATATCTGATCGTCTGCTGCTACGCTGATTCTCATCGGCGGCATGACAACGAGACGATCCTTCTTAACCAGCGCGGTGGCGACCGCTGCGTGCGCCGCCGGTGAAGACTGGCCCCAATTCCGTGGACCCTCGGGCCAGGGACTCTCCTCCGAAACCGGGATCCCGCACGAGTGGAGCGAGACCCGGAACATCCGCTGGAAGACGACGCTGCCCGGCACGGGATGGTCGAGCCCAGCTATCGCCGGCAACCGGATCTGGCTGACCACTGCCACGGAAGCCAACCGCGCAGTCTCGCTACGCCTGCTGAGCGTCGACGCGGGTTCCGGCAAGATCACTTCGGATACCGAAGTTTTCCAGGTCCGCGACAAGGGCCCGGGGATCCACGCGAAGAACAGTTTCGCGTCGCCCACCGCGATCGTGCGCGGGGACCGCATCTATGTGCACTTCGGCTTCTATGGAACCGCCTGCCTCAGCACGTCCGGCCAGATTCTCTGGAAGCAAACCTTGAAATACGAGCCGCAGCATGGACCCGGCGGATCCCCGCTTCTGTTCGAGGACCTCCTCATCATGAGTTGCGACGGCTTCGACGCGCAGTTCGTCGTCGCACTCGACGCGGCAACCGGCAAGATCCGCTGGAAGACGCCGCGAGGGAAGGGAAATCAGGCGTACACGACACCGCTGCTGATTCAACCGGAAGGCAGCAGCGCGGGACTCGCGCAAGTGGTGAGTCCCGGAGCGCACCGCGCGTACGCGTACGATCCTCGCACGGGCAAACCCCTCTGGCATATCGAGTATGGAGACGGCTTCTCGAATGTCCCTGCCGCAGTCTACGCGCATGGGCTGGTGTACATCTGCTCCGGATTCTTCCAGCCTGTGATCTTCGCCGTGCGACCCGACGGCCGGGGGAACGCGACCAAGTCCCACGTTGCCTGGTCTTACCCCAGGGCTGTGCCACTGACGCCCTCGCCCGTGGTCGCCGGCAACGAACTGTTCATGGTCAGCGACAATGGCATCGCGACCTGTCTCGATGCGAAGTCCGGCAAGCAGAACTGGCAGCGCCGGTTGGGAGGCAACTTCTCGGCCTCGCCGGTTTTCGCGGACGGTCGCGTGTATTTCGTCAACGAAGAGGGCGAATGCACGGTAATCGCGCCGGGTCCCGAGTACCGCGAATTGGCCCGCAACGCCGTCGCCGAGCGGACCCTCGCATCCCCCGCCGTCTCCGGCCGCGCCATTTTCCTCCGTGGGGAACGCAGCCTCTACCGTATCGGCGCGTGAGCTTGTGCGCTCTGCGGGTGAAAAAGGATGTACCGTTGCGGTGCGGCCGGATTCATCGAATTGTCAAGGTTGTCAAGTGCAGGGCAAGGAGATTGCCACTCTAAAAACGAGCATAATGTCCATAAAGCTGCTCTCATTAGTGGCTGTTGATGAGAATCCGGCTCCCGAAATCGTGTAGAATTCAAAAACATGCTGCGGATTCGGCCGGAACAGATGATGGCATTCGAGACGCATCGCGTCGATGACTTCAAGCAACGGCTGCTGATCTACCTGAAGCTCACGCGCAACCTGTCAGAAATAGTTCTGACGGCGGAAGAAATCGACCGCGCGATAGCGGCTGCCCGGAGCTTCAGCCTGGACTCGGAAAAACACGTCGCCGACTTCATTGAAATCACTTGCGGGAGCTTCGGAGGACTTCCTCCGGCTAGCGCATTGCCCAAGCAGGCGCTAGCGATTCTAACCAGCTACGGCATGGATCCGGACGTCAAATTGGAGCGATTTCGCGCCTGGGCCGCCGAGGCGACAGAGGTGGAAGCATGAGCTTCGGCGCCCTTTCCGTCGGCTCGGTTGTTGCGCCCTGTCCTGTCGCAGCGCATAAGGAGGAAGAACGGATATTCTGGCTGGAAATCGAGCTTGTCGGCGAGGATGATGAGGCAGTTCCCTGGGAAGAATACCTGGTGGAACTTCCGGATGGAACCGCCGTTCGCGGCTATCTGGATCAGGATGGCTTCGCGCGTCTGGACCGCCTGTCACAATCCGGGAACTGTCGAATTAGCTTTCCAAATCTGGATCAGGACGCCTGGGAGACCGTCTCGGCATTGCCAATGAAAGAGCAGCATTCCAATGGCGGATAGCTTCCATACGGCGAAGAAGCAAAGGATTTCCGCCTGCCCGGTCTGTAATAACCGGCCTGTGGCGCCTGCTCCATGTATCGCCTGCGGTATACCGGTGTGTGCTGCATGCATGGGTGCGCATTACATCGGTCTCGACGCAAATCACAATCACTGTTGTGTCGATAATTCTGTGCGCTGTCTGGGATGCAATGCGCTCTACTTGCTGAGCGCGGGGGCGCCTCATGCGTACTACGGCCAGGATGCGGCGATGCAGCATTGCTGCGCCGTCAACGGAAATTTCTGTCGAGGGTGCAACCAGGCCTACCGCAACGCGACGGGGGCGCCGCATACATACTATGGCCAGGATGCGGCGATGCAGCATTGCTGCGCCGTCAACGGAAATTTCTGTCGAGGGTGCAACCAGGCCTACCGCAACGCGACGGGGGCGCCGCATACATACTATGGCCAGGATGCGTCGGAACAGCACTGCTGCGCCGTGAACGCAGATGTATGCCTGGGCTGCAACGAGCCCTACCGAAAGTCCGCCGGCCCGCCTCATCCATACTATGGCGAGGATGCCTCTAAACAGCATTGCTGCAAGGCCAACAGTGCGGTCTGCGGAATCTGCCATAAGCCCGTTCGGAACGGAGCGTTGCATCCTGCCGCGCGAGACCTCGAAGACCACGAATGTTGTCCGGGAACCGCAGGGGAATGCCCTCACTGTAAGAAGATCGTCTGCACGGCTGTCTGCAAGGACAAGCACCTGGCGACCAAATGCGGACACGCCTGTGTCTTCACGGTGTGTGCTTGTTGCGGAAAGTGCCGCGATTGCGTGGGTGGCTTCAATATCGATTTGTGCAGAACCTGCATGGCTCCAAAGACGGATGACGTCAGACATCTCACCGTCGAACATCAATTGGTTCCTGGACAGGGCGCTCGCGTTCGCCGTCAATTGAAGATCTCCGGGGAGATTCGCTCGACGGCCGTCGGTTCTCGCAAAACTCCGCCGCCTTCGTTGTCTTCCCTGGAGGTGGACAAAGATATCGGCGAAATGAAGCAGTTCGATCGCGGACATCTGTTTGCGCTGGAACTGAATGGATTCGACGACAACTGCAACATCGTCCCGATGAACTACCAGTTCAACCGCGGCGGAAAATGGCGCAATATGGAGTTGGGAGCCGGCAAGTTGATAACCGGAAATGAGCTCGACGCCGCTGCGGTCAACGGCAAGGTCTCGGCTCAACCGAAAACCGCCTCCAAAGTGGGACTTTCCCTCGCGTCGAAGAACACGCTCAATGCGACGTGGTCCATGGAGATCCGATTGATCTACGACGACGAACGCGGAGATCCCCGGGTTCCTGTCTGGTTCTATGTCCGTATCCTGAAATCGAACTCCTTGATCGCTCACTTCTCGCTTGCAAACCAATGCGACAAGGCGGTCACCATGCCGCACAAGGATGAATGCGCCGAGTTCGCTGCCGCTCAGGCGATTTACCAGAGCCTTTCCGGAGAGCAGTTGGCAAAGATCGTGCCCGACGTGGGCGGCTACGTAGCCGGCAACGCGCTGCCGAAACGTCCGCCGAACCAGTTGCTCCAGTTTATGTGGGAGGTGAGCTTCAGAGAAAGCGAAAAGGCCCCCAAGGATCGGGTGTTCCAGACGATGGAATTGGGCGTCCAGGGACCATCAACCGCCTATGACAGCTTCCAGCGCGAATACCTCCGCGCCTTTGTGAGATGGAAGAACCGTGCGAACGGCTGGAAGCTTCTTTCTGACGCTCAGGCCGATTCCGGTTATCCTGACGAACCAGGGGACACCTGGGCGGAGTTATCGGAATGCGGCGGCCGCGAAGCTCCGGAAGTCGATCATATCTTTCCCAGTCGTGCCGGTGGAGCGAATTCCTACCTCAATGGCCGGCTGGTGAGCTTCCAGCACAACCATACCTACAGGGATAAGCCCGAATCCTCATCGATCCCGGTTTCCGCCAAGCTGTACGCGTTGTATCTTGCCGGCGAACTTGGAATCATCTGCAAGCCGCAAATCAAGTATGCGTTGCGAGGCTTCGAACACGTCGTAGGCTCCAATATGTCGCCCCCGTTGAAGCTGACAATCCCGGCTAGCGCAGACCTCAATTCGTTAGACGTTCGGGCATACCTGGACTCCCGCTTTGCCGATGATGTCCTTTTTCTGAAGGGTCAGAACTTTAATCTCGCCGTCTCCGGGGCGGTCGATCCCTACAAGGGTACACAATGGGATTACGTGGCTCCCAGGCAAAGCTATCTCCAGGCCGCCGAAGTTGTGAAAGCCAAACAGAAACGGGAGCAGGACCTTCGTCCCAGGTATGAGCAGACCGCGAGGTCTCACAAAACCGCCGTCGATTCGTTTACCAACAGCGCGAAGAACTCGGGACTCAGGAAACAACTCGATGAGTGGATTGAAGAAGGCGGCATCAACCTGCTCGCTGCGCCGTCCGACGTGCTGAAAGACGAGGGAGGACTGGCGAACCCCACAAAAGCTGATGCCGTGCCTGTGATCCCCGACTTGCTGGCGGATCCCGACTACCAGAATTCCATCAAACGGTTCGAGCTGTTCAAGAAGACAGTAGGACTCTGATTTCTCCGATGTCGAAACGCCACACCATTGAAGAAGGCCAAAGCACCGAAAGCGTTGCCTACGACTACGGAATGTTCTGGGAGACCGTTTGGGACCACCCCGAGAACGCCGATCTGCGATCGCTGCGTAGAGACCCGAACATCCTGGCGGAAGGTGACACTCTGTATGTGCCCGACAAGCGCCCCAAGTCCACAGTCGGGGCCACCGGCCTGCGCCATCGGTTCCGGCGCAAAGGTGTGCCTTCGCGAATCGAGGTCCGTGTGTTGGATGCCGACAAGCCCCGGGCAGGAGTCGCCTATCGCGTCACGATCGGCAAGCGCGTCATCACGGGCAATGCGGACTCCGACGGCTGGATTCGTTTCCGTGTCATGCCCGACGTATCGGACGGGGTTCTCACCCTCGAGTCTGGCGAAGCCTATCACTTCGAGATTGGCGCTGTGCGGCCAATGGCGACCATGAAGGGAGTACAGGCCCGTCTCCGAAACCTCGGCTATTTCAGTGGCGAGATTGACGGCGAAATCTCCGAGGCCTTGCGGACAGCAATCCGCCGGTTCCAGGTTGACCAGGGACTTGCTCCCACGGGCGATCCGGATTCTGAGTTTCGCGCGAAACTTCTCGACCTGCACGGAAGTTAGATCTCCTTGCGAGCCAAGGGGCAAGTCGTTCAAAGACAGATAGTTGCGTGACAGTAGAAGTAAATGTTGCGATAAATATTAGTTATCGAATCGGCCTCTTGCATTTAGCTAGCTTGTGCCGTACTCTCAGAACCAGAGGGACATTGGATCCGGCCACAACCAACCGGTTCCCGGTAGTTTCCGGTGGTTTCTCTAGTATCCTTCCAGTGATCGAGCACAAGGGTCTTACCTGACTATCGCACTGGAGGTTAGACGGAATTTTCGAAGTTCGTAGAAGGCCACCGGTGGTGCAACCAGCTACCCAGGTGGCCTTCTTCATTTGTCTGTTCCCTCGCGGCGACCCGACCCAACCGCAGCATCCCCACATCCTCTCACCACTGGCGACCGCCCTTCGATGATGGCGGTCGATCGGGGATATCTGTCTTCGGGAGAAGAACTCGTTTCCTGGCAGCAAGTTGCAATCGAGTAGAAGCGAATGTAATGATAATTCGATTTTATGGCGAATGCCTCTTGCATTTAGCAGCCTTCTAGGGTAACCTCAAACAAGAGAGACGCATGATGCTTTTGCCAAACGTACCCGTTCTTCGCAACATCCTGTCGCCTTCTCTGGTACCCGTTCAGCGAATTATCGTAGGGGTCGTACCAGACTACCCCGCCTGAACGGTTGACGGAATTTCCAACACGAACAAGGCCACCGGCGGGGTAACCAACCACCACGGTGGCCTTTTTCGCTTTCTTTCGTTGACCACTACCAACAAGTTCGATTGATGTCATCAGGAGATACTAAAAGTCGCATGGCGCAACACCAGCAGCAGACTGCATCGGGAAATCCAGGATCGCAAGGACCGCTCATGAGCGGCGCCCAGATCCTCTTGGAATGCCTCGCGCGTGAAGGCGTGGAGTGCATGTTTGGTTACCCGGGCGGCGTTACACTCCCGTTCTACGACGCGATGTACGCCAACCCGCTCAAGCACGTACTCGTACGGCACGAACAGAACGCCGCCTTCGCCGCCCAAGGCTACGCCCGCGCCACCGGTAAGGTCGGCGTTTGCTGCGCAACCTCCGGACCCGGCGCCACCAACCTCGTCACCGGGCTCGTCGACGCCATGATGGATTCCATCCCGATCGTCGCCCTCACCGGCCAGGTTTCCACCTCGCTGATCGGCTCCGACGCCTTCCAGGAAGCCGACACGTTCGGCATCACCCGCTCGGCCACCAAGCACAACTTCATGGTCAAGCACGTGAAGGAACTCGCCCAGATCATCCACGAGGCCTTCTATCTCGCCGCGTCCGGACGCCCCGGCCCCGTGCTCGTCGACATCCCCAAGGACGTCTTCCAGGGCCAGGCCCACTACAAGCCCGTCGACGAAATCCACCTGCCCGGCTACAAGGTCTTCTCCGAAGGCCACACCGGCCAGATCCGCCGCGCTGCCCAGATGATCTGGGACTCGAAGCGCCCGTTCGTCTACGCGGGTGGCGGTGTGATCGCAGCCGGCGCCTCGAAGGAACTCACCGAACTCGTCGAAGCCATCGACGCCCCGGCCGTCTGCACCCTGATGGGCCTCGGCGCGCTGTCGTCCTCGCATCCGAACTTCATCTCCATGCCCGGCATGCACGGCTCCTACGCCGCCAACATGGGCATGCATGATTGCGACCTCATGATCGCCCTCGGCGTGCGCTTCGACGATCGCGTCACCGGACGCCTCGCCGCCTTCGCGCCTCACGCCAAGGTCCTGCACATCGACATCGACCCGGCCGAAATCTCCAAGAACCGCACCGCGGACCTGCCCATCGTCGGCGACCTCAAAAAGGTCCTGCCCAAGCTGATCCGCGAAGTGAAGGACCTCAAGGCCACCGAGCACGGCAAGAACTACAACTGGCGCGTCGACTGGTGGAAGCAGATCCGTGCCTGGAAGGAAGAGCATCCGCTCGTTCCGGAATTCTCGGCCACCGAGATCAAGCCGCAGCACCTCGTATCCGAAATCGACCGCATCAGCGGCGGCAACGCCATCGTGTCGGTGGACGTCGGCCAGCACCAGATGTGGTCCGCGCAGTTCATCCGCTTCAACGCGCCGCGCCTGTGGCTGTGCTCCGGTGGACTCGGCTCGATGGGCTTCGGCCTGCCTGCCGCGATGGGCGCACAAATGGCGTTCAAGGACCGCCTGGTCTTCGCCATCTGCGGCGACGGCGGCTTCCAGATGTCGCTGCCGGAACTCGCCACGCTCGCCAACTACGGCCTCAACGTCAAGGTGATCGTCATGAACAACGGCTACCTCGGCATGGTCCGCCAGTGGCAGGAACTCTTCTATAACAACCGCATGTCGTCGGTGCAGTTGACCTCTTTCCCGGATGCGAAGATGCTCGCCGGCGCCTACGGCTTCAAGGGCCGCACCGTCGAAAGCCCGCTCGAGTTGTCCGAAGCTCTCGAGGAATGCGTCAACGATCCGGGTCCGTACCTGCTCAACGTCAAGGTCACCCCGTTCGAGAATGTCTTCCCGATGGTGCCGGCCGGTGGCGCGCACAACGAAATGGTCATGGGACCGCCGAAGCCGGTGACGGTGGGATAACCAGAGGACATAAGGGACACACAACACATGATCCAGGTCATCTCACTGCTCGTCGAAAACAAGCCCGGCGCGTTGATGCGCATCACGGGGCTGCTGACGGCTCGTAACTACAACATCGAAAGTCTCACGGTCGCCCGTACCCTCGATCCCGATCTGTCGCGGATGAGCATCGCGGTCGACGTCGATCCCAAACTGCGCCAGCAGGTCGTCAAACAGATGAACAAGCTGGTCAACGTGCTGCAGGCGACGGACCTCACCGATGGTCCTGCCGTGTCGCGCGAACTGGTTCTGCTGCGCGTCCGCACGGCGCTCGAGAACCGGACGGCCGTCCTCAAGGAAGCCGAGATCTTCGGCGCCCGAGTTGTCGATTCCTCAACCGAGGGATACGTGCTCGAAGCCACTGGCGACGCCGAAAAGCTCGATACCTTCATCGATCTCATGCGGGCGTACGGCGAGATCGAAGTGACGCGCTCCGGCGTCGTCGCTGTCACGCTCGAAAACAAGAAACTGCGCCTGTCCCCACCGGTGCCGGCGCCTCTCTCGGCAAACTTCGAACCGGAAGCCGAAGAGGAAACCGACGGAGTTCTGCGATAACTCATTGCTGAAGAGGCGGCCCCTGCAACGGGCCGCTTCTTTCGTTTGATCACTACCCAATTAGGAACACGATGCCCAGAAGATTTTACGAGAATGATGGAAATCTCGACCTGCTTCGAGATAAGACGATTGCGATTATCGGCTACGGCAGCCAGGGTCACGCGCACGCGCTGAACCTGCGCGACTCCGGCCTCAACGTCGTGGTCGGACTCTACCCCGGCTCCAAGTCCGCCGCCAAGGCGGAAGCCGCTGGACTGAAGGTCCTTTCCACCGCCGACGCCGCCAAGGCCGCCGACGTGATCATGATCCTGGTGAGCGACCACATCCAGGCGGATCTCTACGAGCAGGACATCAAGCCCGGCCTCACGCCCGGCAAGACCCTCATGTTCGCCCACGGCTTCAACATCCACTTCGGCGCCATCGTTGCGCCGGAAGGCGTTGACGTCAGCATGGTGGCGCCCAAGGCCCCCGGCCACCGCGTCCGCGAACTGTATGTCGACGGCGTCGGCGTCCCCGGCCTCGTCGCGGTGCACCAGAACGCGTCCGGCAAGGCTCTCGAACAGGCCCTCGCCTACTCGAAGGGCATCGGCTGCCTGCGCGCGGGCGTGATCGAAACCAACTTCAAGGAAGAGACCGAGAGCGATCTGTTCGGCGAACAGGCCGTGCTCTGCGGCGGCGCCGCGGAACTCATCCGCGCCGGTTTCGAAACCCTGGTGGAAGCCGGCTACGCGCCGGAAATCGCCTACTTCGAGTGCCTGCACGAGTTGAAGCTGATCGTCGACCTCATCTATGAGGGCGGCCTCTCCTACATGCGCTACTCGGTGTCCGACACGGCGGAATACGGCGATTACACCCGCGGTCCGCGCGTGGTCAATGCAGAGACCCGCAAGGAAATGAAGAAGATCCTCGAGGAAATCCAGTCGGGCCAGTTCGCCCGCGAATGGATCGCCGAAAACAAGACCGGCGGCCGCAAGAAGTTCCTCGAAATGCGCGCCTCGCAGGAGAACCAGCTGATCGAAAAGGTCGGCGCGGACCTCCGCTCAATGATGACGTTCCTCAAGAAGAAGCGGGAAGCTGGAGTTCCCGTAAACAACCAATAACAACCCCGGCAGGGCAGGGTCCCCGATGACCCTGCCCTCGCCAGATCAACTGACCGAGAGACCATGAAAATCTTTACCTTCGATACAACGCTCCGCGACGGCACGCAAGGCGAGGCCGTTTCCTTCTCTGTGGATGACAAGCTTCTGATTGCCCAGAAGCTGGACGAGCTGGGTATTGACTATATTGAAGGTGGATGGCCAGGGTCGAACCCCAAAGATAAAGACTTTTTCGCCCGCGCGGCGACTGAGCTGAAACTGAAGCATGCGCGCCTGACCGCATTTGGCGCAACCCGTTTTGCGAAGAACCCCGTCGACCAGGATCCCAACGTCCGCATGCTGGTCGAAGCCGGAACCCCCACCATCTCGATCTTCGGCAAGAGCTGGGACTTCCACGTCCTCCGCGCGTTGGGCATCACGCTCGATGAGAACCTCGTTCTCATCGGGGAAACTGTCGCGTACCTCAAGAGCCACGGCAAAGAAGTCGTCTACGACGCCGAGCATTTCTTCGATGGCTACAACGCGAATCCGGAATTCGCCCTGAAGACGCTCGAAGCCGCCAAAAACGCGGGCGCCGATGTCCTCTGCCTCTGCGACACCAACGGCGGCAACCTGCCGGACCGCATCGCCGAAGTCTGCGCCGAGATCCGCAAGCGTTTCGACGGCGTGCTCGGCATCCACGCGCACAATGACGGCGACTGCGCCGTCGCGAATACGATGGCTGCGGTCGATGCCGGCTTCACGCACGTCCAGGGGACCTTCAACGGCTACGGCGAACGCTGCGGCAACGCCAACATCTGTTCCGTGATCGCGAATCTCGAGTTGAAGCTCGGCCACACCACGATCGGCCGCGAGCATCTCGTGAACCTCACGCCGACCGCCCGCTACATCGCCGATCTCGCGAACCTGAAGATCCCCAACGGCCAGCCGTATGTCGGCCAGAGCGCCTTTGCCCACAAGGGCGGCGTGCACGTCAGCGCGGTGATGAAGGATTCGGCGACTTACGAACACACCCGTCCGGAATTCGTCGGCAATCGCCAGCGCGTGCTGCTGAGCGATCTCTCGGGACGCTCGAACGTATCCTACAAGCTCGAGCAGCACGGTCTGGCCGGACTGTCCGACGCTGCCCGGCGCGAGCTGCTCGATCGCATCAAGCAGATGGAATACCAGGGTTACGAACTCGAAGCCGCGGAGGGCACGTTCGAACTGCTGGTCCGCGAGGCGCTGCGCCCCGGCGTGCAGTTCTTCGAGACCATCGGCTTCGACGTGACGACGCGCATGATCGGATCCTACGACACGATCACCACCGCGACCACGACGCTGAAGATCGACGACAACATCCACACGGCGACCGCGCAGGGCCACGGTCCCGTCAACGCGCTCGATTTGTGCCTGCGCCAGTGCTTGTCGACGCGGTATCCGGCGATTAGCAAAGTGGAACTCACCGACTACAAGGTGCGTGTTCTCGACTCGAAGAAGGGAACCGCGGCGAAGGTCCGCGTGTTGATTGAGTGGACGGACCACAAGAAGGTCTGGTCCACGGTTGGTGTTTCGGAGAACGTGATCGAAGCCAGCTGGCTGGCCCTGGTCGACGCGCTCCGGCTCGAACTGATGCGCCTCACCGACCAGGACGACACCGTCGCCAAGGCCGTCGAAGACTACTGCTGGGGCGTGTAGCCTGGAGATATCACTTTTTTCTTGGGGATTCAGGGATCAGCGCGCCGTAACCGTCCAAGGCAATCCTCGGTTGTTTGCCATGCAGGTGACGATCGGTTCCTTGTGCAGACGAGGTTCTTGTTTCAGAATCTGCCTCATCTTTTGCAGGATGTTGGCCGGGTTGGGAACTTGGAACAGCCTGGACGGGGTGTTTGCGGCCTCGAGATGCAGAACGACCTGAGCCGTGGCTGCTCGCAGCATCAACGCAGCGTGCGATTGCTCGTGAGCATCAGTCGCGGCTGAGGCCGCATCCTGCAATCCGTCAAGCGTATCCAGCGCCTTTTGCGTCACGGTCGCGGGGAGGTCTTGATTCTTTTCGCCGGGTTCTCCGCGCAACTGGCGGAAGTCTTTGACTTCGATCAGCCAGCAGCACGGCGGGTGTGTCGTGCTTCTCGCTGCCGCCACGTCCACGGCCTTCTTACTCCGCGGCTGCAACACGGTGCGGTAGTGGATCCACTCATCGTACTTCGATGCGGAGATGTTCGGTTGAAGGTGGAACAGGAGTTCATCGACTGCGAGTGTCGCCATGTTCAGGCTTTCTCCGCGGGGTATTGTACTGAGAGGTAACGATCCACCTGGGTGAGTTCCTCTTCCAGCGCCGTGATGTCGCCGATGTCGTCGATCGTGCCGCCTTGGGCAACTTGAACGGTTCCATCGTCCAGCTTGTGAAATCCAAAGCAGCGGAGTTCGACGCTTTCGAACTCCTCTCGGGTGCTCAGAATGTGCAACTCGCGAAGCAGGAACAGGCTGTGTGTTGCAACGAAGACTTGAATTCCGCTCTCCGCGATCTTGAGAATGATTCTTGCCGCCAGTCTGATGATCCTGGGGTTCAGGTTGGCCTCAGGCTCATCCCAGAACAGGTATCCGGTGTCGAGTAATGCTCCGGTCGCAATGAGCCGTGCAACCGTGGCAATCTTCCTCAAGCCTTCCGCAACAAGATGGATTTCCATCCGCCCCGATGACTTGGAACTTAAATAGAATCGCCCCGATGGGTCCAGTTCGATCTTTCCATCCATTGCTTCTTCAAGAGGCTCCAGCAACTCCTTGATTTTGGCCTCTCTTGGTCCCCGTGCCAGGGGCGCTCCCAGCAGGATGCAGGTGTCCCGCCAAGTCTCCTCAAACGGGAGATGCGTTGTCTCATAAAGCGAGACGAATCCCGGGGCAATGGACAGGAGTTC
>CAZVKC010000086.1:20705-29368 GCA_964627455.1 uncultured Solibacteraceae bacterium
GGAGATGCGTTGTCTCATAAAGCGAGACGAATCCCGGGGCAATGGACAGGAGTTCACGAGTGGGGAGGTATACCGGATCTTTGGCCACGGCAGCCGATGGCGATCCGGATAAGGCAACGTTCCGGGAAAGCCTGGAGAAGGAGCATCGGAAGTCGAAGCCGGGACCAAAAAATTGGTAGCTGAGAGTGCACCGAAGGCGGCCGGCGGCCCGTCGCACCAGTCTTCCGAGGGAGTCCGGCTTGAAGACACCGATGAACTTGCTTGTGAGCGCTGTTTGTAGTTGCGGTTTACTGGAAAGAGCAGCCGGATGCGTCAACGCGCCAGCGATACCAGCGTAGGCGGCCTTCAGAATGTGCGTTTTCCCAGTACCGTTTTCACCCACAAGAATGTTGAGTCCGGGTGCAAACGTCAGAGTCTCGTTTCGGAACAGCGTAAAGTTTTCAAGCGAGAGGGACCTGAGTCGACCGTAACGCGATGGGGGCTGTCGCTTGGGCACAAACCTCATTCTACTTGATAGGCTGATCGAAGCAGTGTTGGACTCAATCGGGTCGCGCGAGGGGCGAATTCAAAGGTAAGAAGTCCACTGGTCTGCAACCGGAGTCCGTTTGATGCCAGACTGGTGAAAGCGTCTCGCATGGCAGATTCCGGTTCCGGGCAGCAAAAACCTACGCAAAAGAAGTTCGACCGTTCCATCGTGGAAGGCGACATCCAGCGCGCCGTCTGGCGTCTCGCCTGGCCCACCATGCTGCAGAACGCCACCGCCGGACTGCAAGGCATCATCGACCACGCCATGGTCGGCCATTTCGTCGGCTACCGCGCCAACGCCGCCATCGGCGTGAGCTGGCAGATCATCATCGTCGTCATCGTCTTCATCAGTTCGCTGTTCACCGGCATGGGCGTGCTCGTATCCCGCTTCGCCGGCGCCAACGAACCCGAAAAGGTGAACCGCGTGGTCTACCAGGCGTTCCTCACGTCTTTTGCGATGTCGCTCGTGCTCGCCACCATCGGCTACTTCGCCTCGCCCGCACTGCTCGACATTGTCCACGCCGCCCCCGAAGTCCGCAGCGAAGCGCTGCCGTTCCTGCGCACCATGCTCGCCGGCATCTTCGGCATGCTGATGTTCTTCATGCTCGCGGGCGCCTTCCGCGCGGCCGGTGACGCGAAAACTCCCTTGCGTCTCGGCGTCACGATGACCATCCTCACCGTGGTCTTCAACGTCGTGCTGATCCCCGCCATGGGGACCCTCGGCGCCGCCTGGGGCACCATCGCCAGCACGACGGTGGTCGCCTGCTTCGGCGTGTGGCGGCTGTTCGCGCCTGGCTCCGTAATCCACTTCCACTCCGGCATGGACCGCCGCCCCGACTGGGGCATCATCCGGTCCCTCTTCCGTTTCGGACTCCCCGCCGGATTCCAGGGCATCGCAATGAACGTCGGCGGAGTCCTCATGCTGCGCTTCATCGGCAGCGTCGAACACAGCGCGGCCGCGCAAGCTGCCTACTCCGTCGGCTACACGCAGCTCTTCTCGCTCATCACGTGGACCTCTGTGGGTCTCATGGGCGCCTCCGCCACCGTGGCCGGGCAGAACCTCGGCGCGGGTAACCCGGAGCGCGTGCGCCGGGGCGTCGCCGTGGCGGCCCGTGTCGGACTCTTTGTCGCCGCCATCCTCGGCGCCTGCTACTTCTTCATCCCGTCCCTGCTGCTTGCGATCTTCGGCATGAAGGATCCGCACGTCATCTCCATCGGCGAACAGCTTCTGCGCTACCTCTCCGTCTCCGGGTTCTTCATCACCGTGGCGCTCTGTTACACCGGAGGCCTGCAGGGGACGGGCGACACCCGCAGTCCGCTGTACATCACGCTGCTATCGCAATTCCTCATCCCGGTCGGATTCTGCGCCGTGGTGCAGACGCAGCGGCAGTTGCAGCCCGCCGACATCTGGCTCGCCATCGTGTTGGGACACGCTGCCCGCGCCTCGTTGAGTGTGCTCCGCTTCCGGCAAGGCAAGTGGCGCGAGATCGCGGTCCACCTCGACGGCAAACCCGCCTAGCCTTCCGCAGTACGAAGCACGGGGTCTTATTGCCTTCCAGTCCGCCATCAGTCAACGTCGCACCTGCGTCTTCGTTCAGCGGCGGCCTGAGATCAATTGGGGCGCCTGCAAGCCAGCAACGGAACTGCAAGCAGATATTCGTTTTCACGAATAATGGATTCGATATCACGGCTCCCCCGATAGACGTGAAGAATCACGGCGTCTTCTCCCTCAATGCGGTACAGACAGAATGACGTACTCTCCCACAGCGAAGCTCCGAAGGCCCGTCCCTAAGTCGTCCTCGCGGCAACGTCCAAGATGCGGTCGTTGCCCGAGGAGCCAAAATCGATCAGTGATGGTATCGATGACGCGATTTGCGGTTTCTATGCTTCCGGCTCGTTGGGCAACGTAAAGCCAGATGTCATCAAGCTCCGTCTCAACCTCGGGCAGGAGACAAAAAGCCATCTATCCGATCCGGAAGGGCCGCGTCGATTCCGCGGATTTTTCGTCGCTGTGGTCAGCGGCTGGCGGTTGTTGCGCTTGCAGCCGTGCAAGCCCTCTGCGCTTGACATCTTCCGCAACCTGCCTGCATTCTTCCTTCGTGTGATCCGGCGTGCTGCTCCGCGGGAAAATGTAGCTTCGGCCTGATCCACTGCAGCCATGATCTCGGCGCGTCTTCGCTCCTGGTGTTCCCACAGGGACAGGGCTTCGCGCAAGACCTCCTCCTCGCGATCATAGCGGCCGCTCCGGATGGCCTCGTTCACCAATGCCTCCTGCTCGGCAGTTAGTCGCAGCTCCATGTTCCGTCCCCCCGGTTCCTCAGCCTCTGCTCCAAGTCTCTCAATTCCAAACTAGCTGATTTGCGCCGCGCTGGCTTGGCCAGTTCTGGATTGTCACCGATTTCAACTGCCCTGCTCGCTCCACGTTGTAGCTCCGTACTTCGCCGATGACTCCGCCGTCCAGCCGCGTCAGCTTCGCCTGATCCGCCTCCGTGTAGGAAAACGGACTCCACATACCTCGTCGTCGCCCCCGCCAGCACACCCACCACACTGCCCGGACAAGCGCCAGAGTATGCGAGTGCTAGCGAGGTTTCCCTTGCCGGTTTCTGGCGCTTCGCGATGGCGACACGCGCTGGTAAGTTGTTGATTCGGCGTAGTTGCTCCGTATGACTTGCTATTTCGAACCTGCGACCCGCGACAGGGCGGCCTCAACTGCCTTGGGAACGCCTCTGAGATTGATTCGCTTCAATGTGACAGTTCCGCAGTCGATTTCTGTTGCGCTGAAAAACGTCTGCGATGCAGAACAAGGTCCAAGACGCAACACTCTCCCACCATTGCTCGGAGCCGGCACGGTCTTTTCTGCGACGGTCTTGTCAAACACCACACTCAGCCCTCCGCCCGGCTTGTTCTCCCAGTGGCCTCCGTCGGCAATAAAGCCACTGTGCCCCTGGAGTACATACTGCTTGATTTGGCCATATTCCCATACCTCACCCCTGTAGCGAATAGCACTCCCATCGACCTTCAACACAATGACCGTGCCACCGCCGACTTTCAAGGTTGCCGAATCCGGATGCGAAGCCCACTTCCCATCCTTGAAGAGAAACGCACGATGGGGCGGCTGAGCCATCAGTAGAGATATACAGAACGCCGCCACAACCGTAAGACGGAGACTCATCATCATCTGCGCACCAAAGCCGGAATGATCGGGAAGACGCCGGGCGTCTTGTCCCTGGCTGTATCCCGAATCCATCGCAGAATCCTCTCACTTCGCTCACAGAGGCAGCCGTTCGTGTAGTCCAATCGATCACGGGAACCCTGCGCAAAGAGACCCCTCATATTCTCTGGGACGCCAACAGCACCAGCCAACCACTCGTTGAGTCTTGCCCTGATGGTCCCCCATGGTGACGCCGCACCCATAAGCGACTCGGGAACCCCGAAGTAATCCAGCCCGGTCTCGGCATCCCGTTCCTTGCCGGTGAAAGTGGAGGAACGCATCGTAGACGTAGAGGGACCGTCGTAGCCGTCATAACTTGCGTTTCTGGCGGGCTCGAGTGAGCGCATCCTGAGCTTCCCTCCGGCACTCCGCCAGCAAGGCATCTGGATCGGTGCCCGTCTTCCGGATGACCCCGGCGCTATCGTAGCGACCGTACACTTCGTACATTCCGAAGGAAACCTCGTCGATCTCGAAGGTCCAGCCCGGAAGATCTGGGAATTCCGTTTTCATCTTTTAGCGATGATCCCCCTTTTCAGAAGGGTCCACGCCGTCCCTTCCTGCACCGAAATAATCCGGTTCACCGCATCGTATTGATACGTCTGCGTGACCTTCCCCTTATCCCGGCTCGTGATCTCTTGCGTCGACACGTTCCCATTCGGATAATACCCGTATCCCAGTGTCAGCAGGTTCGTCCCGCCTTTTGTCCAGGCCATCGACGTCAGCCGCATCCTCGAATCCCCCGCAGGAACGGTGATCTCTTTCCCGCTTGGAACCCTGATCGAATTCCGCAGGAATACGCAGCCGTCATTGTCGGAGCGCGTTGAATCCAACGATTCGCCACTTCGAAGCGTGGGGCTCAAAAACGATGTGCATTCCGCGCATGATCGCTTTCCTTTGTGCCCCGGAAGACGAAGACGATCACCCCAAGCATTTGCTTCGCTGATGAGTTGCAAGTCATGGCCCGCAACTCGCTATCCGGCGCGTCCCAAGCCACGAACGGGAGGCCACTCGCACCAGGTTTACCGGCGAAGTGGCCCAAGTTCGCCGGGATCGGACTGATCACCTCAGACAAGCTGGAGTGCTTCCCGAGCGTCTTCAGAGCCGTGATCATGGCCGCACGCAGCCGCTCTCTGGCCTCACGTGGCGTTGCGGGTGAGAGTTCACTGGTTTCTGGGTTTGGCACGCATAACGGCCCACGCTCGCTGACATAATGAAGGGCTTTCTGCACTTCGCCTTTTACCAACCACCGATCCAAGAACGCCGTGGCCTCCTGCTCCAAACTTCCAGCTTTCATTAGAGCGCAACCAAACAGGGAGAGGACCAGAGTCTTCGACATGAGACGGATCACTTCCTCTTGTTCTACCAATCCACCAGTCGCTTAAGTCAGGTGCCCGTTGAACAAACCGACAAAGCCAGATTGCCGGTAGTCGACGGTGCTTTCGCACGATTTTGGTGATGATCTTCTTTTCTGCCTGGAATGGTAAATCCCAGCCGGAACCATCATGAACTCATTTGCTCTCGACAACTCGCCGACGAACTCCTCACCCAGGACCGCACCGAACCAGGCGCCGTCCTGGGCTCTCTTTCCGGCGACTAAGTCCACCGGCCTGGCGTTGTCGTGGACGTTATTGGGTAAGACCTCTCCCTTTCACGGCGATTGTATGCTGATGGTTGATTCACCAGCACAGTTCGCCTTAAACACAGCGAAGCGGCCATTAAGATTGACTGCTTCCTTGGGCGTGATCGTCGCACGTGTTGTGCATCCCCCAATTTCGATCACAACCCCGATTCCCGTGAACGCTGGCTTTTTCGAGAACGGGAACCGAGTGTACTTTCCGTTATACCAACCACGAGGCCGCGCCTTGAATGCCGGAACTGTGATCCCATCCTCATCGGTCGCTTTGCACTCAAACACGTCGCTTGCACTAGCCCAAGCGCCCCACGAATGTTCTGGATAAGGATAATCAAGCCAGCGCCAACCATAGGCAATCGTAACTTTCAGGGGTCGGAATGCCTTACTGGAATTCTTTTCGCTAAAGCGCAATCGAAAAGATGGGACGTCAACTTCAGGGCCGAACAGAATCGCTTCCCCAGGCGGATTTCCTTGCTTGCCATTGAGGCCATCCTCTTCGGCCATAACGGTCAATCGACATGTCCCGCCAAGCAAGTCGTACCCCCACAGAAACAAAAAGGCAAAGCCAAGCAGACGGAAGCGTTGCATGATCGATCACCTGCTTCTTGTTCCACTGGTCGACCTGTTGCCGAAGGGGCCGCCGTCTGAGGTTGTTGGGTTTCCGCTTCTGGCGCTGTCGCCGTAGGTTTTGTATGTCATCTTGCTCTACTACAGCTTATCTGTGTGGCCGAGGTTGTCGGGTCCCTTGACGGAGTTGACCAAGGCAAGCACGAGCGCTGGCAGGCCAAGTTTTGACCGAACTGACTGACGAACCATCTTCAGAACCATCTTCAGAATCCAGATTCACCATGCGGCGGACTTCCGCCAGCCGAACTTCACTGGCCTCCGGTAACCCCCCGTCCTCGACGATGGCGAACCGCGTTCCGAAATAGGCCTCATCAAATGATGGCTACACAAATCATACTGATACCAAGGCGCAGTAGCAACGGTACTCGAACAGTCGGATCTTTGCGGAAATGCTTAATCCATGAGCTTACAAGAACGGCAGTTCCGATGACAATACCGACAACATTCATCACCGGATCGCCCGAACAGGAATCCCTCGATGAACACAGCCTGATTGGGGCAACTTACCATGTTGATGAGTTACTCCGCCAAAGGCTGAGACAGTTACGCAGTGAGGTGAAAAATGATGAAAAGAAGAAAGGCTCTTGAACAACAGGAACCCAGTTCTGGCAACGTCTTTGCGGACCTCGGCTTGGCCGATCCAGGAGAACATTTGATCAAGGCCGGGTTGGTCCTTCGGATCGACCGGACGATCCGGCAACGGCGCTTGACTCAAGCCGTCGCTGCCGAACTCATGGGCATCGATCAACCAAAGGTGTCCGCCATGCTCGCCGGCCAGTTCCGTGGCTATTCGGTGGAGCGCCTGATGCGGTTCCTTGTCGCCCTCGGACACGATGTAGAGATTGTCGTCAAGCCTCGCAAACGCGGTTCCGCGGAACTTCGGGTCGCCTAGCAATAGTGAGCCGATCAGGCGTCGATCACAACCCGATCTCAGCTGCGATGCGGCGAACCCGTGGCCCGAGGGAGCGCGCGAATAAGAATGTTGTCGTCAGCACCAGCGCCCTACCTGCCATGCGCCATCGAGCGGCTCTTCTGATGCGCAGGGATGTAGATGCCGGGAGTCTCGCCGGGCCCCATGATGGACCAGCGGCTTTCCCGACTCCAGGTAACCCGCAAGGTGATTCCTGAACTCGCGGGTGCCGATTTTTTCGGCTCTCATCGTTGTGTGCTCTGTATACGCAATAGCGTCCGCCGGGACTCAGTCTGCCACATCTCGGCATGCGATCCACCGTCGCATGGGCTTCCCTATGTGGAGAAATCTGACACTACGTGAGCTATTGCCCTCGAGGAATTGTAAAATCGAGCTTCACAATCGGTAAATATTTATTTTTCGATTATTTTCAATAATCTGACCACCGGCGCGCACTCGGGCCTTTGGAAACCGCCTGCAAACCTGCGGGCGTGAGGTGGAGCTTTTCCGCCTCTCGATTCCAACGCAACGAAAGGTCAAACGTCATGTCGAAAAAGGACAGAAGTCGCGAGAATCCCGCCGGGGACCAGACCCAGCCGTCGAACCCGGAAACCATCAGCCCGATCACCGCGGGGACCACGCACGTCCCCACAACTCCACTCACCCCCGAGCAGGCCGCCGAGTGCGAACGCCTCAACGTTGCCGTACTCGCCCACAAAAAGGCCCTCCTCGAAGCCCAGCGCGCCTGGTTCAAGGACCCCCGCAATCCCTTCGCCGGCATCCCCGCTTACGACCCCGACAGCCCGTTCATCAACGAGGCCTACAAGCGCTACGTCGACATCAAATCCGCGACCACCTCGCCCCAGCAGCATCAGGCCAACGGCTCCACCGGACCCCGCACGCCCGAGGGCAAGGCGAAGTCCGCCCAAAATGCCCTCCGCCACGGCTTCGCCAGCGCCCAGGTCATCCTCGACGCGAGCGAGGTCGAAGCCTACCACGCGCACCTCGACGCCTACGCCGTGGCCTTCCAGCCCATCAACCAGCCGGAAGCCGACGCCGTACGCCGCATGGCCGACGCCCAGTGGCGCATGGATATCTTCAAGACCGCCGAGGCCACACTCGTCGAACTCGAAACCCAATACCAGAGCCTGATGCTCATCGACCACGACAAGGTCGCCAGTCTCGGAGGCCCCTGGGAACTCCGCCACTACCGCACGCTCACCTTCATCGACATCACCCAGGAGCGCGCCTGGGACCTCCTCCATCGCTATCAGGCCGACGCCGCGCGCGAGTACACCCGCGCCTTCACCGTCTTCCGCAAGCTCAAGGAAATGCGCGAAGGCCCATCCGCGCCGCCCCCCCAGGAGCAGTCCGAGCCGGAAATCGAAGGCGACGCGGCGCAAGAAGAAATCCCGCAACCACAACAAGTTCGGAACGAACTCCCCCAGCGGGAGCCAGCGCCCCGCCAGGGCAAGTCCCGCCGCCTCAACCTCGGCAGATTAGTCCGCTAGCACTATAAGCCATAGCAACCACAACCACCAAGCACCGGGTATCCGCCGCAGGGCGGCCAAACTGCCCACAGATGTTTGACAATTGAAAAACCACCGGACCGGCGCGCCGCGGCGCCATCAAGTCTAACGAAATCCCGCTGTGAGGCCGATTCTTCAGATGTGGGTGCGCATCTCGAAGCAAGGCTGGAGTATCTTCGAAAACATCAGAACGCCGATGGCGGCTGGGGATACTTCCCGGGCAAGCAG
>CAZVKC010000087.1:0-7905 GCA_964627455.1 uncultured Solibacteraceae bacterium
GGCTTCAGCCCGCGCGGGACTTCAGTCCCGCCCTAACACACTCTCAAACCCATCGATAAGCCGCCCGAGAATTCTCCATGAGGTACTTCCGCAGGCCCGGCTTCTTGCGGAAGTACTCCACCGCCGTCTCCTGGACCTTCCCATACGGGACCACCAGGTCGCACACGGGCCAGTTGCTCCCGTACACCACGCGATCCTCGCCAAACACGTCCCAAACTTCATCGAGCGCCGCCAGGTGATTCGCCAGCGTATCGTCCGCGCTCCGCAGGATCCACGACACCTTCGCCCACACCGTCGGACACCCGCGCAGCACGCGAATCGACGGATCCTGCTTCGCCAAAGGCAAATGATCCAGAACCATCCGCAGCCCCGGATATCGCTCCGCCAAACGAGCCGCCAGTGGATACATCTCCGCGCCGCCGATCAAATCCAGCGACAACCCCGCCTCCGCGAGTGGACCCAACTTCGCAAACGACTCCTCGGCCGCACGGCTCCCCAATCGGATCCCCAGGAACTTCCTGTTCCTCCGAAAACGCTCGATATGCCGCGCAAACTCCACACGAGCCGGATCCAGATGCCCCACGCATCCGCCGATGAATCCCGGATCGCGGGCCGCCAGATCGAGGATCCACTGATTGTCCTCGAACAGCGGACTCGCCTCGACGATCAACACCCGCGCCTTCGACAGCGCCTTGTAATGCGCCGGCATCGCCGGACGATACAGGACCTTCTCTTCCTTCCGGGGCCATGGCACGCCGCCCGGCCGCGTCGGGTCGTAGAAGTGGACGTGGGTATCCATCACCTCGCCGTCCGCGCCACTCAACAAGGAGGCTGCAGAAGCCAACAACCACTCGCGCCGTCGCATCATCATCAGGGCTTCTTGAACTCGAGAAAATACTGATACGGCAGGAAGTCCAGATCGCGAGACACCTTCAACCCGGCCGCCGTCACCTCGCGGATCATATCCGCCTTATCGATCTTCATCCCGGGACCCGGCCCCACAGGCAGCGGCTTCTTATAGAAGTCCAGCACCACCACACGGCCGCCCGGCTTCAGCGCCTCGATCACCTTCGCCCAATACGCCGGACGCTGGTCGATATGATGCACGACATTGCAGAAGAACACCGTATCCACCGAGCCCGGCTTCAGATTCGGACTCGGCCCCGAACCCACCACCTTCTCGATCTTGTCGCCCTTGATCATCTCGAGCAGCTTCGGCTCGATATCCACCGCGATCACTTTCCCCGCATGCCGCGCGAACCGCTGCGAGAAGTATCCCGTCCCCGCGCCGATATCCGCGATCACTTCATCCGCGCGCAGCCCGAGCGACATCACCACCTCATGCGGCTTCTGCCACTCGTCCCGCTTCGGATCATTCAATACATGCGCATACTCCATCGCCGACTTCGGCGGATGATGCTGATGCTCCACTTGCGCCAGTAAAGCAGTCTGAAGAAGAATCGTTCCAAGCATACTGTTGCCCCCTGAACATATCAGACGCGTTCGCGATAAGCTAGTGAGCTATGAAGTTCATCGTTACGATGCTGCTCTGCGCGGGACTCATGCATGCCGGCGCCCAGGAAGATCAGATTATGAAGTGCTTGCAGGACTTCGCCACCGCGGTCCTCAAGAAGGATAAAGCGACCCTCACCAAGCTGATGGCGGACGACGTGATGTACAGCCACTCGAACGCCCTGCTCGAAACCAAGGCGCAGGCTCTCGCTGCCTTCGAGAAAGCCAAATACGAGAAGTTCGAGTACAAGGCACAGACCATCCACGTCCACGGCAACACCGCCGTCGTGCGCGGAGACGTCGAAATCCTCAACACCGCCAGCAATCCCGCGCCCCTCAAACTCAACATCCTGCAAGTGTGGGTGAAGGGCAAGAGCGGCTGGCAGATGGTCGCCCGCCAGTCCACCAAACTGCCGTAAAACCTTCCGGCCCTGGTGGCTCGCTATACTAGAAGTTTCCACCCACCACCACCATGAGCCAGGAGCAGATACGCATCGGCATCCCGAAAGGGAGCCTGCAGGAATCCACCTTATCTTTGTTCGCACGCGCGGGCTTCAACTTCCATGGATCGGAACGCTCCCTCTGGCTGAGTTCCAACGATCCGGAGTTGAAGCCCGTGCTGTTGCGGCCTCAGGAAATCCCCCAGTACGTCGCCGACGGTTCGCTCGATTGCGGACTCTCCGGCTGGGACTGGATCAGCGAGAGCATCGAGAATCATCAGACCGGCGTCACCGAAGATCACTTCACGATGCTTGCCGATCTCTGCTACTCGAAGCGCACCTTCCGCAACATCCGCTGGGTCCTCGCCGTCAAGCGGGACGGTCCCTTCAATACGTTGCGCGATCTGCAGACCGCAGAGAACGTCCGCATCTCCACCGAACTCGTTTCGATCACCGAACGCTGGCTCGGAGAGAAAGGCATCAACGCGAAAGTTGCCTTCTCGTGGGGCGCGACGGAAGCCAAGGTCGGCGAATTCGCGGACGCCATCGTCGAAGCCACCGAAACCGGAGCCTCTCTCCAGGCCAACGGACTCAAAATCCTCGACACCGTCTTCACTTCGTCCACCCGCTTCTTCGCAAGCAAGGAAGTTTACCGCCAGAACGACTGGCGCCGCGTGAAGCTCGACAGCATGGCGATGCTCCTTGAATCCTGCCTCCGCGCGGACACCAAGGAAAGCCTGCGCGTCGTCGCCGGACCCGACGAATTGCAGACGCTCGTCGGCCTGATCCCGTCCGAAGTGAAGTTCACCGTGTCCCCGGCAGCCGACGGCGGCGGCATCATCGACATGGTGATCACGAAAATCGACGCTCGGGATGTAATTCCTAAGCTCGCTCGTGCGGGCGCCCGTAGAATTACGACCAGTCCTGTTGGTATACTGTATGAGTAGCCAACATTGTTCCGGGATAGCTCAGTTGGTTAGAGCGCCTGATTGTGGATCAGGAGGCCATGGGTTCGAATCCCCTTCCCGGAACCATCCCCTCTTTTCATACTCCCCAACCAATTCTTCTTCAGAGGACATTCATGTCGACTGCTGACAACGGCCGTGCATTGGTCGAACCACAGACGCTGCGGGGCTACCGCGACATTCTGCCGGAGGAGATGATTTTCCAGACGCCGCTCATCGACAAGGTGCGCAAGGTGCTGGAAAGCTATGGTTTCGTTCCTCTCGATACGCCGTGCGTGGAGTTTCTCACCACCTTGCTGGGCACCGGCGGCGAGGAAGCCGAAAAGGAAATCATCCGCTTTAAGAGCAAGGAAGGTGAGAACGTCGGCCTCCGTTACGATTTGACGGTCCCGTTCGCCCGCCTGCTTGCGCAGTATCCGGAACAGTTGCGGCTCCCGTTCCGCCGCTACCAGTTGGCGCCCGTCTTCCGTAACGATAAGCCGGAAGAAGGCCGCTTCCGCCAGTTCCGCCAGTTTGACTTCGATGCTGCCGGCTCGAACTCCATCGCCGTCGACGCCGAAATCGTCGCCGTGATGTCCGACATCTTCGGCGCCGTGGGACTCGCCAACTCTGCCGAAAAGCGCCAGTTCACGATCCACGTCAACAACCGCAAGCTGCTCGAAGCCATGCTCACTTCGGCCGGCATCGCGTCGGTCGAAAAACAGCGCCACACCTTGCGCGTGGTCGACAAACTGCAGAAGATCGGGGAAAAGGACGTCCGCCTCGAACTCGCCGGCGGTCGCATGGATGCCTCGGGTAGCCGCGTCCCCGGCGTTGGCCTCGAAGGCAAGTCCATTGACATGCTGCTGGACCTCATCGCCGTCACCGGCGGGACCCGCGGCGAAGTGGTCGAGAACGCCGCTTCGAAGCTCCCCACCGACGAAATCTGCACCGCCGCGCTCAAGGAAATGCGCGAACTCGACGCCGCGCTCACCAGCCTCGGCGTCAGCGAGCAGGACGCGATCTTCGACGTCTCCCTCGCCCGCGGACTCGCCTATTACACCGGCCCGATCTTCGAAGCCTACCTCGCCGACGCGCCCGACATCGGCGCCGTCATCGGCGGTGGACGCTACGACAATCTGGTCGATCGCTTCCTCGAGCACTCGATCCCCGCAGTCGGCGCGTCGTTCGGACTCGATCGTTTCTCGGCTGCCCTGCGCCGCCTGAAGCTGATGGATTCCTCGCCGACGCTCACCCAGGCGATGATCATCTCGTTCCCCGGCGTTCCGTCGCCTTATCTTTTGAAGGTCGCTTCGATGTTGCGCCGCGAAGGCATCCGCACGGAAGTCTACTTCGGCGAACCGAACGCCAAGATGAAGGATCAGCTTTCGCTGGCGAACCTCCGTCAGGTCCCGGTGGCCGTCATCATCGGACCCGACGAAATGGAAAAGGAACAGGCCTCGGTGAAGGATCTGCAGGCCGGCCTGCAGGCCCGCACCAATATCGGCGATCGCGAAGAGTTCCGCAAGCAGGGCAAGACCGGCCAGGTCACGGTCCCGCTGGCAGACCTCGTTTCAACGGTCAAAAACATCCTGGGCTAGAGCCCGGATTTCAAAAACGCCTGGATCACAATCCCGAGTTTCTCGAAGGTCGACAGCCGCACCCGTGGACCTTCGAGAACCCGGAAATCCGAAGCCTCCAGCCGATCCAACAGCCGCCGGTAAATCTCGATAAGAGCCCACAAACTCGAACGCGTTTTGGGCGTCACCATCCCGATCAACGGCCGCGATTCCTCGTAATACCGTCGCGCCCGTTCCCCCTCGAACCGCATCATCGACAGGAACTCGGGAGTCTCACGATCCAAAGCCGTGACGCCAAACCGGGCCAAATCCTCCGCGGGCAAATACACACGATTCAGCCCCACATCCTCGCGAACATCGCGAATGATGTTGGTCAACTGAAACGCAATCCCGCACTTCTCGGCCAGTTCCAGAGCCCGCGGATCCTCAAACCCAAAGATATGGATCACCGTGAGTCCGACGACCGAAGCCACGCGATAGCAATACCGGTACAACTCGTCGAAAGTCGCCACCTTGCGCGGTTCCAGGTCCTCGGAAACGCCTTCGATCATTTCGAAGAAGTATTCATGCGGGATGCGAAACCGTTGCACCGTATCCAGAAACGCCGGCCACAACGGATTGTCGTCCGGCGAACCCGCCAAAGCCCGCTCGAAATCCCGTTTCCAACCGGCGATCGACTCGCGACGATTCGCCAGCGCCAAGTCGTCGCTCAGATCGTCGCAGTAGCGCATGAAGGCGTACACGGCGCACATCCCAAGCCGCCGCGGACGGTCGAGCAGCACGAACGAGTAATAGAAGTTTTTCGCCCGGGTACGAGCCACTTGCTCGCAGTAACGGTAGGACTCCTCGATAGTAGTCGCCAACCCTTTACCCTACGACCCCGGAGGCCCGGAATGCAACCCGGGCGGTCCAACTCAATCAGGAGTGGTGGTTTTCAGCCACCCCTGCATCCGCGTATGTGCCTATAAATCAGGGGCTTATCGAATGGCCCCCGAAGTGCAGCCAAGCCAGCAGGAAAAGAGAGGGCCCAAGGAGGTCCGCCATGACGAAGAGATCCCAGATTACCCGATTCGCGATGCCCGCCGCGCTGGTTGCCCTGTTTACCGCCGGTTCGGTCGCGTCCTACGCGCAGTACGAGCGGCAGATGCCGCCCATGCAGCAGCAGGGACAGGGCCAGCAGCCGGATCAGGATGAAGACGGACCCGGCCGCGGCGTCGCGCGCATCAGCCTGATGAACGGCGAAGTATCGGTCAAGCGCGGCGACACCGGCGATCTGGTGGCGGCCGCGATCAACGCTCCTCTCATGGTTTCCGACCGTATTCTCACCGCTGCCGGCGCCCGCGCGGAACTGCAATTCGACTCGGCGAACCTGCTGCGCATGGCCGGCAATTCCGAAGTTCGCCTGTCGGAACTCGAATGGCAGCGGTACATGATCCAAATCGCGGGGGGCACGGTGATGTTCCGTGTCATGCGCAACAGCGAAGCGCAGGTGGAACTCAATACGCCCAGCGTGGCGCTGCGGCCCTTGAAGAAGGGCGAGTATCGCATCACGGTTCGCGAAGACGGATCCACGGAAATTACGGTTCGCTCCGGCGAACTCGAAGTGTTCACGCCGCGAGGCAGCGAACGGCTGAAGTCCGGCCGCACGATGCTCGCGCGCGGCGCCAACGACAATCCGGAGTTCCAGGTCGTCAACGCGCCTGAGCGCGATGAATTCGATCGTTGGAGCCAGGATCGCGACCGCTACTACGAACGCTCGCAGGCCTATCAATACGTCAGCAGCGACATCTATGGCGCGGAAGACCTCGACAACAACGGTTACTGGACCAACTATCCGCAGTACGGCCGCGTTTGGGTTCCCCGCGTGGCGACTGGCTGGGCGCCGTATCGGAACGGACGCTGGGTGTACTACGACTGGTACGGCTGGACCTGGGTCAGCTACGATCCCTGGGGCTGGGCGCCGTATCACTATGGCCGCTGGTTCTATGACGCGTCGTTCGGTTGGGGCTGGTGGCCTGGCGGCGTTGGACGCCGGCACTACTGGCGGCCCGCCTACGTGTCCTTCTTCGGCTGGGGCGGCGGAGGCGGCGGGTTCTCGCTCGGCTTCGGATTCGGCAACGTGGGTTGGGTGCCGCTGGCGCCTTACGAGCCCTGCTACGGCTGGTGGGGACGCAACCGGTACAACGGCTTCCGCAACAACAACTACATTCACAACACGACCATCGTGAACAACGTGAATATCACGAACATCTACCGCAATGCGCGAGTGGATGGCGGCATCACCAGCATCGGCGCGGGCGACTTCGGCCGGCACGGGATTCGCGGCGACAACTATGTGCGGACGCGGATGTCCGACCTGCAGGGCGCGGGCATGGTCCGCGGCAACCTGCCGGTGGCGCCGGAGCGCGGCGTGAGTACGCGGTTTACCGATCGCGATGCGCGCTATGCCGGTTCGCCTAATTCGCGGGACGACGCCCGGTTCTTCCGGACTCGTGAACCCGCTCGTGTCGATCGCGTCTCGTTCGACGACCAGCGGCGTGCGACGCAGGATCTGGCAAGGCGCCAGTTCGAAGGCAATCGCGGCGGCAGCGCCGGCGACGTCCGCGGCGGTGGCGCGAGCGCAATGCCGGGTAACGAGAACGGCTGGCGCAGGGCCGGCGAAGGCAACAACAATAACGGTGGCGGTTCACCGATGTTGCGGCAGCGCGACAACAACAACATGAACAACGGCGGCCGTGGAACGCCGGAAGGCGATCGCAGCAACGGCTGGCGGCGCTTTGGCGACAGCAACGGCGGCGGCGGACGCATCAACAACATGGATCGCGGCGCCGGACAGATGCCCATGGATCGCGGCGGCCAACAGCCGCAGCAGGTCGATCGTCGCGGCGGCGGCGGTGGCGGCGCAGACGGCTGGCAGCGCTTCGGCGGCAGCCGCAACGGAGCAGCGGGGGGCGTCGAACAGCCGCAGGGCGCACCGGCGCGCGAAACATTTCGCAGTTCGCCAGGCAATGGTGGTGGACGCAATCGCGAGGATACGAATAGCTGGCGGCGGTTTGACCCGGGCACGCAGTCGCCACAGCGGCAGGAGCGGCAGGCTTCTCCGTCGCCTTCGTTTGAGATGCCGTCGCGTCGCGCGGACACCCCGCGAGCCGAACGGCAGCAGCAGGGGGCCCCGCGGTTCGAGAGCATGCCGTCGCGCAGTTCCGAGCCGGTTCGCATCAGTCCGCCGATCGTCCGGGACCGCTCGATGGATAGCGGCAGCCGTGGCGGCGGCTTCGGCGGCGGCGGCAGCTTCGGCGGAGGACGCGGCAACAGCGGCATGTCCTCCCGCCCGATGGATAGCGGTCCGCGGATGAGCGGTGGCGGCGGTGGTGGCGGACCTCGCGGTGGCGGCGGTGGTGGCGGCGGCGGTGGGTCCCACGGCGGCGG
>CAZVKC010000087.1:8005-29278 GCA_964627455.1 uncultured Solibacteraceae bacterium
GGCGGCGGTGGTGGAGGCCGGGGCGGCGGCGGTCGCGGCCACTAGCCGGAATCGAACAGTTTTCTTCCCTCAGGCAAGCCCGGACATGGAGACTTTCTCCCCATGTCCGGGCATTTTTTGTCAGTATAGAATCCGATGCCTCGTTTTCCTCTTCTCGTGTTCTTGGCTGGCTGGTCCTGTTTTGGGCAGATTCCGGCGGCGCAGTCGATTCCGAAGCCTGGTCCGGCTGCGGCCGTGTATGCTCCGCAGGCGATCCTGCAGGGCGGGATCGTGATGCCGCTGTTTCCTCCCGGTTCACCGTATTTGAAGGCGGATCGCATCGGCGAGCCCGAGCAGTACAACATGAGCCAGGCGGTGGCCGGGCGGATCAGCAGCATCGTGAACATTCACAATCCGTCGATCGAGGTGCATACCGTGGAACGTGGGATCAACACGGGTGCGGCTGTGATCCTGATTGCCGGGGGCGGGCATAACACGCTCAATGTCGGCGGTGAAGGGGCGGACTTCGTGCCGTTCTTTTACAACTACGGCGTCAATACCGTGATCCTGCGGAACCGGCTTCGGCGCGACGGGTACAATCCGCAGACCGATGCGGTGTACGATGCGCTGCAGGCCGTGCGGATGGTGCGGGCGAATGCGGCGGCGTGGGGAATTGATCCGAACAAAATCGGACTGATGGGATTCTCGGCCGGAGCGGAACTGGCGGCTGCTGCGGCGGTCCTGTATGAGGATTTCGACAAGAAGAACGCGGGCGATGTGCTGGGTACGGCGTCGTCGCGGCCGGACTTTGCGGGGATCATTTATCCGGGTCCATCGCCGTATGCGCGGAACCGGAATCCGCAGCCGGCTGTGCCGCGGAATGTGCCTCCGTCGTTTGTGATGTGCGCGGGGTCGGGGGACCGGATCCACGCGATCTGGGCGATGGAGTATTACAGCGCGATGCTGATGGCCGGCGTGCCGAATATCGAGATGCATTTGTATGGCAACGGGCGGCACCCGGGGGATCCGCTGCCGGATGGAAGCCGGATGAGCGGCGGGTTGACGGATCGGGGCGGGACGCCGTTCGGCACATGGCAGATCCGGTTTATCGACTGGTTCCGCGATTTGGGTTTTTTGGGGAAGCCTGGGGTGGAGACTCGTGCGGCTAAGGATGTTGCGGCCTACTCGACTTCTCCGCCGCCTCCGCCTTATCCGCGGCCGGCCAAGCCGGCCGGGCAGTAAGTGTTTGGGCGGGACTGAAGTCCCGCGCAGGCTGGAAGCCTACACCACCGGGGGCCAGCAGAAATGCTGGGGCCCTGCAACAATGCGGGTCCCCGTCGCACTGCGTTTCCCGGTTATTTCGGCCAGTAGGATTCGGGTTCGGGGATTGCGGCGCCGTCTTTGCGGGGCGAGGAGCCTCCGTATTTCACTCCGGTTTTGGAGTTGAAGCCGACTGCTTGGCCGCCTCCCATCATGCCCGAATACGCGCCTAGCACCGAGAGCGAGTGGCCCATCGATTCGAGCTTTTCGCGGGTCTCTTCACTGAAGCGGTTTTCGATGCGAACGTCACAGCCTCCGAGAGTCATCTTGGTGAAGCGCGGGGCTTCGAGCGCTTGCTGCAGGTTCATGCCGTGGTCCGCGATGTGCGAGGCGAACTGGGCTTGCGCTTGCGCCTGGTTGAGTCCACGCATGATGCCGAAGCCGATGCGCAGGCCGTCCTTTTCCATGTAGCCGGGGATGATCGTGTGGTACGGGCGCTTGCGCGGGGCAAGGGCGTTGGGATGCTTGGGGTCGAATGAGAAAGCCGCGGCGCGGTCGTGCAGGTGGAAGCCGAAATCATCGACGACGACGCCGGATCCCCAGATGTCCGAAATGCTTTGGATCCAACTCACGAGGTTGCCGTCCCGATCGACCGCGGCCATGTAGATGGTGTGGCCGACCTTCGCGGATGTGAACGAGCCGGGGTCGCCGGGCGCGGTGTTGCAGTTCGCTCTGTTGCGATTGACGAGCTTGGCGCGTTCGAGTCCATAGGCTTTGGAGAGCATGCCTTCGATGGGGACCTTGGTGACGCGCGGGTCCGCGTTGAAGGCGCGGAGATCCTGGAACGAGAGCTTTTGCGCTTCGATCTTGAGGTGCACGGCTTCGGGGCTGTCGGCCTTCATGCGGTCGATCGGGAAGGCGCTCATGATGTTGAGCATCTCGAGCGTGCCGATTCCCTGCCCGTTCGGCGGCAGTTGAAAGACTTTCCAGCCGCGATAGTCTGTGGCGATCGGTTCGACCCATTCGGGCTGGAACTCTTCGAAGTCCGCGGGCGTGAATGTGCCTTCGAGACGCTTCGAAGTCTTGAGGATCGCGTCGCGGATCACACCACGATAGAACGCAGCGGCGCCTCCGGCAGCGAGGGCGCGATAGGCTTTGGCGAGGCCGGGATTGCGGAAGATTTCGCCTTCTTTGGGGGCGCGTCCATCGATGAGATAGACCTTGCGGGCGTTGTCATCCGAACGCAGCTTGCTTTCGGAATTCTCCCAGTCCCACGCGATGAGTTCCGTTACGGGGAAGCCTTTTTCGGCATAGTAAATGGCGGGTGCGAAGAGGTCGCGCCAAGGAAGTTTGCCGAACTTGCGATGCATCGCTTCCCACCCGGCGACGGCGCCGGGGACGCTGGCGGTGTGGATGCCTCCGTAGGGGATCGACGAGAAGCCTTTCGATTGCAGGTACTCGATGCTCAGGCCTTTGGGGGCGAAGCCGCTGGAGTTGAGTCCCGTGAGTTTGCCGGTCTTGCCGTCGGCGTGGATGACGAAGAGGTCGCCGCCGATGCCGCACATCATGGGTTCGACGACGCCGAGGACGGCGTTGGCTGCGATGGCTGCGTCGACGGCGGATCCGCCACGGGCGAGGACCGCGGCGCCGGCCTGCGAGGCGAGGGTCTGGCTGGTGGCGACGATGCCGCTTTTGCTAATGGTCATCGAACGCGCGTGGTCGCGGTCCTGGGCGAGGAGCAGGGTGCAGGCGGCTACAGCTAGAATGCTCAGCTTCATGCCAGAGCCTCCTTGACGGTTTCGAAGAAGAAGTCGAGATCGGACGGGCGCGTGTGGACGTTGACGGCGATGCGCAGCGGATGCGCGCCGAGGATCCAGATGCGGCGCTTGCGGGCGAGCGCTTGCACCTTCTGATAATCCTTCTTGAAGCGCACGGTGACAAGGGCCTGATGCATTGCCGGATCCTCGGGGGTGACGAGTTCGATGAGATCCGGCATTTGCTTCGCGCGGTCGATGCACATCTGCGCGAGCTGGCGAGTGCGGGCGCGGATGGTGTCGAAGCCGATTGCCTTGATGAATTCGATGCCGCCGATCATGCCTTCGACGATCGCACGGTTGTTGGTGCCGATCATCATGAAGCGGGCGGCCTTTAGCTTCTTGTCGTCCCAGTTGCCGGTGACGATGGTGGGCCACAAGCGGTCGAGCATTTCTTCGCGGATGTAGAGGAGGCCGGATCCGGGAGGCGCGAACATCCACTTGTGCGGACTGCCGGCCATGAAGTCGCAGCCGAGGTCGTGCGCGTTGACGGGGATCTGCCCGTGCATGTGCGCGCCATCGACGACGGTGAGGACGCCTTTGGATCGCGCGTAGGCGCAGATGTCCTTGACGGGGACGATGAGGCCGGTGGTGGTGGTGATGCCGCTGAAGCTGAGGACCTTGGTGCGGGGTCCAATGGCGGCGGCGATTTTATCCGCGACTTCTGCGGGGGTTTTCGGAGATTGCGGGATTGCTACTTCGCGCAGGGCGATGCCGGAGCGGGCGGCTTTCATCTGCCAGCAGCCGCGGCCGGAGGGATGTTCCTGGTCTGTGATGAGGACTTCGTCGCCGGGGGCGAGGTCGAGTCCCGCGGCGATGATCGACATCGCGGTGGTGGCGGAGTGGGTGAGGGCGAGTTCGTCTTTGTGGCAGCCGATGAAGGCGGCGAGCGTTTGACGGTGCTCGTCCATGAGTTCGTAGCCCCAGCGCGGATAGACGTCGGTGGTGAGAGAGGCGCCGGTTTGGAGGTAGTCCGCGACCTTCTGGAAGACGGGTTTGGGCATCACGCCGAGGCTGCCGTTGTTGAGGAAGGCCCGCCAGGCGGGGAGGAAGAATTGTTCCTCGCGGAGTTGCTGCCAGTATTTTTCGGGGGTTTTGGCGAGGAGAGTGGGGTCCGGGAGGGCGGAGGCTGCGGCGGCTTTTCTGGTGAGGGTGACTCCCAGGAGTGCGGCGGCTGCGGCGGCTTGTCGTCTGTTCATTGGCTTTTAGGATCTAGTGTGAGGGCGGGACTGAAGTCCCGCGCGGGCTCAAGCCCGCCCCACAATGCTGAAGGAGCAGCCGGTGGCTGGCAGTGAGAACACAATTATACTGACTATAGAACGCTTGCGGTCCGTTACAGGACGCCGAGCGGGCGATGGATAGAAAGAAGGAAGTACATCACGATGATGAAATCTGCTCTGTTGGCTCTATTTGCGGCTTCCGCGTTTGCGGCGTCGTGGACGGGAGTGGTGTCCGACGCGGGTTGCGGCGCCAAACACGCCGATGGTTCCGAAGCGTCGATCAAGTGCGTGGAACGCTGCGTCGGCCGCGGGAGCGCGGCGGTGCTGGTGGTCGGCGACAAGGTCGTCAAGATCGCCGATGCGTCGAAGGATAAGGTGAAGTCCCACCTCGGCCATAAGGTCACAGTGACCGGCAAGCTCGAAGGTGAAACGCTGACGATCGACTCGGTCGAAGCAGCGAAGTAGTTGGGCGATCGAAAGATCCAAGCCGGGGGCGCGCGCGATCGGATCGCAGGATCCGGGCGGGCGCCTCTTCTATTTCCAGGTGTAAACCCTACAGCCGAGGAGTGAAGCTACCGATAGTCCCAGTGGAACTGCGTATCCGCGTTCGCCGGAGGAAACAATGGGATTGTTACCGATGCTGTTCAGCAGCATGTTTTCGATCATGGGAGCATGTGCTCTCGTTTACGTAGCGTACCGGGCTTACACGGTCGGGACCGACGTCAGTGAGATCAAGGAGTTGCTGCGGGAAATCCGCCGCGCGTCGCAGGATGCGACAAGCGGCAGTCCCGTGGCTCTGGCCAAAGCGGTGCGTGCGCACCACGAGCCCGGCGATTGGCCTTCGGTTACGGATCCGGACTACAACAACTCGAGCGAGTTGGACGAAATCAAACCAGGCGTGTAGCGACGCTGACGGGCGTGGATCCGACGGGGATCATGGTGAAGAGTCCCGCGGATTTTTGCCGGTTGCGTTGAATGCCGCCCACGCGCAGCACCGCCATGTCTCCGGACTTGCGGTTGAGCACGAGGGCGAACATGCTGTTGGGGGTCACGGTGATGTAGCCGGGTTCGGCGCCGACGCCGACGACTGCGATCATCTTGCGGTCACGGATGCTGAGGACGCTGACGTCGCCGGATGCGGGGTTCGCGACGAAGAGGTAGCCGGGGCTTGCGGAGGCGGCCATGGCTGCGGGTCCACGGCCGGCGAGTACGGTTTCCGCGACATGCGGCGTGTGGTAGTGATAGACAACGCAGACCGCATCGGCTCCTTCTCCGGTGACAAATAATTGTCCACCGTCGCTGCTGAAGCAGAGGTTGTCGGGACGCACGGCGAGCGGGAGTTCGGTGACGCGCTTTTCCATGCGGCTATCGAAGATGTGCAGGCTGCGATTGGTTTTGTCGGCGAGGATGAGAGCCTTGCCGTCGGACTGAAAGCGGACGGCGCCCAACTCGGTTTCGACCGGTAAAGATTTCCGCAATTGCTTCGCCGTGAGGTCCACGAGCGCCACCGTTCCATTGCTGAAGGACAGCGCGGCGAGGCCGAGGTAGGGCGACAAATCGAAGTCGACGGGGTCGGGTCCGGCGGCGGGCAGCGGCAGTTCCCAATCGACGGAAAACGAATCGAGCCGGACTCTTACGAGCTTCTTCGGCGAGCGGAGGAGTGCGTAGATGGCGTCGCCTTCGGGACTCAAGAGCATTTTGAGAGCGAGCTGGCCGAGACGCAGCGAGCGTTGGAACTTGAGTTGCTCTACCGAAATGGAATGGAGCGAGCCGGAGGCGGGCGTCAGTACAAACACCGAGGGATGAGCCGGGGGAGCGATCACGGCCGTAGGTTCGTGGTCGACGGAAATATGCCGGGCTACGGCGAATGCCGAGAGGTCGACTGCGGCAACCGCCTTACCTTCGGAGTTGGCAACGAAGGCATAGCCGCGGATCCCCTGCTGTACTTTTTTTCCACAGGCCGAACTGGCGAGGGCCGCAAAAGCCGCTCCGCCACCGAGGCCAAAAATCTCCCGTCGCGTGATCATGTGCTTCCTTTAGGGTACTCGCTAAAGCATTGTTCATGCTACATTTTTAAGGGTATGGCCCGCCTTCTGCCCGTGTCCCGGCGGCCATTGTCATACAGGAGTCCTTTTTAATACCATCCATGAACGTTCGCTCGTTGTTTAGCCTATTCTCCTCGGATCTGGCGATCGATCTGGGGACAGCGAACACCCTCGTTTACGCGAGGGGTAAGGGAATCGTCGTTAACGAACCGTCCATCGTCGCGATCAACAAGACGAACGGGGAAGTAGAAGCAGTCGGCGGCGCGGCCAAGGAGATGCTCGGCCGTACGCCCGGCAATATCGTGGCAATCCGGCCCATGAAGGACGGCGTGATCGCCGACTTCAAGGTCACCGAGCGCATGCTGAATTATTTCATCCAGAAGGCGCACGGCCGCAAGATGCTGGTGCATCCGCGCATCGTGATCGGCGTGCCTTCGGAAATCACGCAGGTGGAAAAGCGCGCGGTGATCGATTCCGCGTATCGCGCCAAGGCAAGTGAGGTCCACCTGGTGGAACAGGCCATGGTGGCGGCCATCGGCGCGGGACTCCCGATCACGGAGCCTTCGGGCAACATGGTGGTGGATATCGGCGGCGGCACCACAGACGTCGCGGTCATTTCGCTGTCCGGCATCGTGTACTCGCGCTCGGTGCGAGTGGCCGGCAACGAGATGGACGACGCGATCATGCAGTACCTGAAGCGCAAGTACAACCTGCTGATCGGCGAACGCACCGCGGAACAGATCAAGATGAGCATCGGCAGCGCGTTCCCGCTCGATAAGTCCATCACGATGGAGATCAAGGGACGCAACCTGATCGAAGGCGTGCCGAAGACGATCACGATCAACGACAGCGAGATCCGCGAGGCGCTGGCCGAGTGCGTGGCGACCATCATGAACGCGATTCGCGTGGCGCTCGAGCGTACCCCGCCCGAGTTGTCGGCGGACATCAGCGACCGCGGCATCGTGCTGACCGGCGGCGGCGCGATGTTGAAGAATCTCGACCGCAGAATCCGCGAGGAGACGGGGTTGCCCGTATCCATCGCAGACGAACCGCTGGCGAGCGTGGTGCTCGGCACAGGCAAGATGCTGACGGACTTCCGGCTGTTGCGCCGGATCGCAATCGAATAGCTTTGCAGAAGGCTTGGTAGAACTCACTACGGTTCGACATGGACTTTATTCTCAGCCGATACCGCAACCTCACGGTTCTGGTGTTCATGCTGTTCCTGCAGATCATGCTGCTGGCGTACCAGGTGCGCAGCAGCACGCAATTGCGGACCATCCGTGTCTGGGCGGTGACGGGTGTGGCGCCGTTTGCACGTTTTCTCGAAAGCGGGCGATCGAGCATCTACAGCTTCTTCAACGACTACTTCATCCTGCTCGATGTGCGTGAAGAGAACCGCCGGTACAAGGCGGAGACCAACCGCCTGAAGCTCGAGAACAACTTCCTGCGCACGGAACTCGCAACCGCGGACCGCGCGCGGGCGCTGATCGAATTCAAGGGACGGTCGCCTTCGAAGACGCTGGCGGCGCGCATCATCGCGACGAGCACGAGCGCGAAGACGGTGGTGCTGGTGGATCGCGGCACTTCGGACGGCGTGTACAAAGGCATGGCGGTGATCACCGGCGACGGGATCATCGGCAAAGTGATCGATTCGTTTCCGCTGGCGGCGCAGGTGCAGTTGATCAGCGATCCGCTGTTCGGCGCGGGCGTGGTGTCGCAGACCAACCGTGTATACGGCACGCTGAAGGGGCAGGGGCACAACCGCTGCCAGATCGACCGGATCCAGAACGAAGACAAGGTCGAGGTCGGCGAGATGTTCTATACGACGGGCGAAGACCGGATCTTCCCGAAAGGGTTGCCGGTGGGCCGCGTCGTATCGGTGCAGCCGGGGCCGATTTTCAAGAATGTCGAAGTCGTGCCGACGGGGTTTGTGAACGGATTGGAAGAGATTCTCATCGTGCTCGAAGGCGTGCATCAGGAGATCCCCACACCGGCGCCGGTGGCGGATCAGATCACGATTTTGCAGCCGCCTCCGGCATCGCATAACAGCGGCGGTTCGGTTCCGGTAGGGACGCCGTCGAATGGCGTGTTGAGCACGGATGCGGACCGGCTTGCCGAGCGGTACATGAAGAAAGAAGAGCAGCAGGGCGTGAAGTTCGGCACGTTCGGATCGAAGCCGCCGAATTTCTCGACGCTGCCGCCGGGCGGCGCGGGTCAGGCTCCGGGCGCGAGCGCGCCGCCGGTGCAACCGCAGACGCCGCCACCCGCAGCGCCATCGTCACCAGCGGCGGCTGACAAACCCAAGACGCAACAGCAACAACAGCAGCAGCAGCAGAACCCATGATGATGACCGAAAGCGGCGAACAGCTCCTGAGCGGCGGACGCAAACGGTCCCGTCTCATCCGGCCTGGCAGTATCCAGCCATTCCTGGCGATCCTGATCCTGCCGATGCTGGGCGTGCTGTACCAGATCTATGTTCCGAACTTCTTCGTGCAGCTCGGATACCTGGAACTGCCCCTGCTGATCACCTTGTACTATTCGCTGGCGTGGCGTTCGCAGGTGTCGGCGCTGTTCTTCGGCGCGGCGGTTGGCCTGATGCAGGACGCACTTTCGCATCACTACGTGGGATTGTTCGGGATCACGAAGACGCTGGTCGGATACTTCGCGGCGTCGGTGGCCTTGCGGTTCGACGTGGAGAACTCGGCGATCCGGTTCATCCTGACGTTCTTCTTTTTCACGTTTCACCAGTTCTTTTACTGGATCATGATCCGGGCGCTGCTCGGATTGGGGATGGCGTTCGAACCCGCGCAGATGTTCATCCAGGCGGGTCTCAATGCGGTGGTCGCGATCCCGTTGTTTATCGTGTTGGATAAACTCAATAACAGGTGGCCGCAGCACTGAAACGGCGAGGAAATTGATGTATGACTTCCTTTGAAGCGGAACAGCTCGAACAACGCCGGAAGAATCCGCGGCTGCTCAGTGACGACACGACTTTCGCGTCGGGCAAGATCGCGTTCTTCCAGTACCTGTCAGTGGCAGTCGTCGTGTTCCTGCTGATCACGTTCTGGGATCTGCAGATCCGCAATCCCGAGTTCTATTCGGAACGCGCGGAACGCAACCGCATCCGCTCAGTGCCGATTCCCGCGGCGCGCGGCAAGATCTATGACCGCGACGGCCGCATCATCGTCGATAACCACTCGTCGTTCAAGGTCCGCCTGCATCGCGAGAACCTGAAGATGGAGCATCTGCAGACGATCGCGGACGGTCTGAACCTCGATTACGAGGAACTGGCCGCCAAGGTGAAGCGGTTTGCCGCGCGTCCGAAGTACGAAGCGATCATGCTGAAGCAGGATCTGACGCCGGGCGAGGTGGCATTCGTCGATTCGCACCGCGGCGACAACATGCTGCCGGAACTCGAACTGATCCACGGCCAGACGCGCCTGTATCCCAAAGGCGGGCTGGTGGCGCACGTGATCGGGTACGTGGGCGAAGTCACCGAAACGGAATTGAACACGCCGGAGTTCGCGAAGTACACGCAAGGCGATGTGATCGGCAAGACGGGCATCGAACGCGAGTACAACGACGTGCTGATGGGGGTCGACGGACAGCAGCAGTGGGTGGTCGACAACATGGGCTACCTGCGGTATCCGGTGAAGGATCTCAAGAACGCCGCGCCGGGCAAGAGCCTGCAGTTGACGATCGATCTGGATTTGCAGATGGTCGCGGAACTGGCGATGGAAGGCAGGCGCGGCGCGGTGGTTGCGCTCGATCCGCGCAATGGCGAAGTGCTCGCGATGGTGAGCCGGCCGGCGTTCGACCTCAACCAGTTTGCGGGCCGCATCCGCGCGAACGTGTGGGATTCGATTTTGAATGATCCCAACAAGCCGATGTTGAATCGCGCGATCCAGGCGCAGTTTGCGCCTGGGTCGACGTTCAAGCCGATTGCGGCGCTGGCGGGACTCGAGACGGGACAGGTGGACGACAACATGCGCGTCGTCTGCCAGGGCGGCGCGACGTACTGGGGACACTATCATCGCTGCCACCAGAAGAACGGGCACGGATCGGTCGATCTGCATCGCGGCCTGATGCAATCGTGCGACACGTTCTTTTACGCAGTAGGCGCGAAGGTCGGCATCGAGAAGCTGGCCGAGTATGGCGAGATGGCGGGCCTGGGCCGCAAGACGGGCATCGATCTGCCGCACGAGGCGTCGGGGCTGATGCCGAGTCCGAAGTGGAAGATCCGCACGTTCCGGCAGAAGTGGTTCCCCGGCGAGACGATTTCGGTGGTGATCGGACAGGGCGCGTTGACGGTGACGCCGCTGCAACTGGCGAGCGCCATCGGAGGGATCGCGCAGGGCGGCGTGTGGCAGAAGCCGCACCTCGTCAAGGACGCGAAGGCTGCGCCGCCGCGCACGGCGACGTTGAACAAAGACAACGTCGAGAAGGTCGTGTACGGAATGTACGGCGTGGTGAACGAAGGCGGCACGGCTCGTTCGGCATGGCTGCCGGGGATCGAGATGTGCGGCAAGACGGGCACGGCGCAGCTCGCTTCGAAGGAACTGCTCGACCGCAACAAGCAACTCGGCGATACGTTGAAGGACAACGCGTGGTTCGTGGGGTTCGCGCCGCGGCACAATCCGGAACTGGTGGTGGTGGCGCTGTTTGAAAACGGCGAACACGGGGATCGCGCGGCGCCGATCGTGCGCGACGTGATCAAGGCGTACTTCGACAAGAAGGCGCGGCAGGCGGCTCCGCGGCAGGCGGCGTTGTACCTGCAGGAATTCTCGAACGCGTTCGGATTGATCCAGGGTCCGATGCCGTTCCTTCCGTTCAACTAAGTTCTCTTCTGCTCATACATGTCTCAGGAACGTTCGTATCGTGATTTCGACTGGTGGCTGCTGGTCACCGCGCTGGTGTTGTGCGCGATCGGCGTGCTGCAGATTTACAGCGCGACGCTCGACACCAAGTGGCGCGACGCGTGGTGGAAGCAGATGGTCTGGATCGGCATTTCGCTGTTCGCGATGTGGCTGGTGATGCAGATCGACTATCACACGCTGCTGGGGCAGGTCCCGGTGATGTACTCGGTGTGCCTCGGGTTGCTGCTGCTGACGTTTGCGATCGGGACCTATGTCTTCGGATCGCGGCGATGGATCGGCTACGGGTGGGCCAAGTTTCAGACCTCGGAGTTTTTCAAAATCGTTTTGGTGCTGCTGGTCGCGCGATATTTATCCGAGATGCCGCAGCAGCGGCTCGAATTGCGCGACCTGTTCAAGCTGGGCGGGCTCGTCGGATTGCCGATGATCCTGGTGATGATGCAGCCGGATCTGGGAACTTCGCTGACCTATACGCCGATTCTGTTGATCGGGATCTTTCTGGCGGGGCTGCGGTGGCAGCACGTGGTGTCGATCCTCGGACTGGCGATTCTGCTGTTGCCCGCGGGATGGTTCCTGCTGCGGGATTACCAGAAGGGCCGCATCATGACGTTCATCGATCCGTCGCGCGATGCGAAAGGATCGGGTTATCAGGTGATCCAGTCGAAGATCGCGGTGGGATCGGGCGGCGTATGGGGACAGGGGGCGACGAAAGGCCTGCAGACGCAGTTGCGGTTCCTGCCTGTGCCGCATACGGACTTCATCTTTTCCGCGTTCGCGGAGGAGCATGGATTCGTGGGGGTGACTGTCGTCCTGGGACTGTACTTCCTGATGCTGTTGCAGATCGTGCAGAACGCGCAGACGGCGCCGGATCGCGAGGGACTGTACATTTGCATGGGAGTGGCGGCGCTGCTGCTGTTCCATTTGTTCGTCAATGTGGGAATGGTGGTGGGACGGATGCCGGTGACGGGGATCCCACTGCCGTTCATGAGTTCCGGCGGATCGAATCTGGTGGCGGTGTTCATCCTGCTGGGGCTGGTGAACAACGTGCGGCTGCGGCGGTTCGGGAATTAGCGTATTCGGGCGGGTCTGATATCCACCGGGTTTTCCACAGGAAACCGGCCACTCGACAATTGACTCAGGTTTGATGGAGAATAGGAAGAAGTGAAGACCAGCGAGTCTGGTCCCAGGACTGAGTGAAATGAGAGGTGAGCGGTAAGCCGGTTGTGTAGCACGGTTTTTTAACAGGCCTTCGAACCCGGTACGAGAGGCTTGACGTCGCCGCGAATAACGGACGTCATGATTTGGCTCTTCTCGCCCGCGGTTCTCCGGTCTGCCTTTGTGGAGGCGTTCAGAGCAGCTGACTCCGCTTCCTCTTCCGGCCCGTGATAGACGCGAAAAACCTTCTCTTGTTTCGTCCGGCAGAGCCGCACTCCTTGTATCGAGCGGCGGTGGTTGGCACGAATTGGATTTGGCAGATTAGGTCCCGCCTGTATCGTTTCTTGCCTCGGTTGCGGTCCTTCCGCTCCGGCCTTCACCCGGGCGCTGCAATATGCGCTCCAGAGTGAACGACTGAGGTTGCCTGTGTGTGCACGCGCCTTGCGTGTCTTTACAGGAACCGAGGAGAGACAGATGAGCAGTAAAGAATTAGTGATCTCTTCCAATCGCCACGAGACGCGTCTGGCGATTCTCGAGGACGATCAACTGGTTGAGGTTTACTTCCAGCGGGCAAACGAGTACTCGCTGGCGGGAAGCATCCACAAGGGCCGCGTGACCCGAGTTCTGCCGGGCATGCAATCGGCCTTCGTGGACCTCGGCCTGGAACGTGACACCTTCCTGTACGTTTCCGATTTTTACGAGGAACATTCCGAAGACATCGACAAAGTGACCGGAGGCGCCGAGGAGCGTCCCGCCCGGCGCGATGACGAACGCGGCGGTGGACGCGGCGGACGCGGCGGGGATCGCCGGGAACGCGGTGGACGCGGACGCGATCGCGGAGGCCGCGGCGGACGGGATCGAGGTCCTGCTTCGCAGGAAGCGGCGGCGCCTGCGGGCGAGGCTCCCGAATACGCGGAGGCGGCAGCGCCGGCGGAATATGAGAGCGCCCTGCCGGTTGCGGCGCACGAAGCGTACGATGAGATTCCGGAAGCCGTCGAATACGATGCTGCCGCGATTGAAGAAGCAGGCGGCGAAGAAGTAGAAGGCGTGGCGGCCGAGGCGGACGCGGCGGCGGAGACTCCTTCGCAAGAGGGATCGACGGGCGCAGCAACAGCAGCGGCAGCCGGACAACAGCCCCAGCGGCAGGAAGGCGGCCGCGGTGAGCGGCGCGACCGGGGCGGAGATCGCGACGGACGTGGACGGCGCGGCCGGCGTCGCGGACGCGGACGTGGACGCGGATTCCCGGATTCGAAGTACGCGCAGCCTGGCGCAGGCGAAGAAGAAAGCGATTCGCAGGCGGACATCGACGCAGGGCCCGAAGAAGCAGCGCCCGTGGCCGCTATTGAGCCGGCTGAACCTGCTGGCGAAGTGTTCCTGCTTCCCGGCGAATCGCTGCGCAAGTATCGTGGAGCGGCCGTGCCGCCTCCGCTGCCGGTGATCGCGCCGGCGACTGCGGCTGCAGCGGCGGAAACCGGTGAGGAAGAAGAAGTCGAAGAGGCCGCGGCGATGGTTGCGGGTCCTGTGGATACTGCCGAGCTGACGCTGGCAGCCGAGGATTCGATCGAGCATCCTTCCGCCAATGCCCTTCCCGATGCTCCCCTGCATCCGGAGCGGGTCACCGAACCGGCGATCGAATACGTGGCCGAGGAAGAGATCCTCGATTCGGAATCGATCGACGAAGAGCCTGCTGGCGCGGCGGCCGAGGTAGAGGAAGTCGAAGCCGTGGCAACCGAAGAGGATGCGGCGGTCGAAGAGGCGGCCTCAGCCGAAGGCGACGAGGAACTGGCGGGCTCCGAAGGAGCCGACGACGAAGATCCTGAAATTCAGGCGATGATCTTCGGCGAGGTTTCCGGGGAAGAGGGCGCCGAGGGCGTGAACCTGGATGAGGTCCAGGAGGAAGCGGAACGGACGGCGGCGACGCTGCCGGTGAACGTGCAGTTGCGTGATCGCAGCAACCAGCGGTTCCTGCGCCAGGATGGCGGACGCCGCCAGCGTGGCCGCCGGGGCCGTGGCCGTGATCGCGGCGAGCGCGGAGAACGCGGCGGTGGAGATCGCCACCCGCAACAGCAGCAGCAGCCCGCGGTTGAGGGTCAGGAACCCGTATCGGCGGCAGCCGGAGCGGGCGCAGCAGCGGCCCCTGTGGCATTCGAGGAACAACCGCGCCAGCAGCCGCAGCAGCAGCAGCACCGGCACGAACGCAGCGGCGGCAACGGTGGCGGCGCCGGTCATGACCGCGCAATGCCGCTGATCAGCGACCTGCTCAAAGAAGGCCAGGAAATCATCGTCCAGATCGCCAAGGAACCGCTTGGCCAGAAGGGCGCGCGCATCACGTCGCATATCGCACTGCCGGGCCGGTACGTCGTCTTCATGCCGACGCTCGACCACATGGGCGTGTCGCGCAAAATCGCGAGCGACGAAGAGCGGCACCGGTTGAAGCGCATCCTGCAGGGGATCCGCGGATCGATTCAGGGCGGATGCATCATCCGCACGGCGGGCGAAGGCAAGCCGGACGAGGAGATCATCGCGGACATCCAGTTCCTGCACAACCTGTGGCAGGACATCAAGCAGAAGGCCGACAAGCGGCAGGCTCCGCTGCTGCTGCACCATGATCTCGACATCGTGCAGCGGATTCTGCGCGATCAGGTCAATGAGAGCTACAAGGCCGTGTGGGTCGACAACGAAGAGATGTACGAAAGCATCCTGCGTTTCGTGCAACGCTTCCAGCCGAACCTGCTGTCGAAGGTCAAGCTGTATACGCGTTCGACGCCGATCTTCGACGCCTTCAACATCTCGAACGAACTCGAGAAGGCGCTGCGTCCGAAGGTGTGGCTGAAGTCGGGCGGATACATCGTGATCAACCAGACCGAAGCGCTGGTGGCGATCGACATCAACACGGGCAAGTTCGTCGGCAAGTCAAACCGGCTCGAGGATACGATCGTCAAGACCAACCTCGAAGCGGTGAAGGAGATTGTTCGCCAGGTTCGCCTGCGCGACCTCGGCGGCATCATCGTCATCGACTTCATCGACATGGATGAGCGCAAGAATCGCCAGAAGGTGATGCAGGCGCTCGAGGAAGCGATGCGGCAGGATCGCGCACCGTACAAGATCCTGCAGTTTAACGATTTCGGCCTGGTGGCTGTGACGCGCAAGCGCGTGAAGCAGAGCCTGGAGCGGACGCTGTGTTCGCCCTGCCCGTACTGCGAAGGCGCGGGCTATGTGAAGAGCGTGCCGACGATCGTGAGCGAGATCCTGCTGGAGGCGCAGAAGCTGGCGCAGGTAATCGACCACAGCGATGTCGTGCTGCGGTGCAATCCGGAAGTCGCGAAGATGTTCAAGTCGCATCACAACGAGTATCTGGAAGAGATCGAGGAGATCCTCAAGCGGCCGGTGCTCGTGAAGAGCGATCCGGCGCTGCACCAGGAGAAGTTCGATCTGGCGTAGAATCGGATTTGCCAGCTATGAAACTGAGAAAGTGGCGGGCCTCGAGCCCGCCATTTTTGTTATCTATCGTGCTCGCGGCGGGCGCCGCTTCTTACGGACAGCAGATCCGCGTGTATACGGAGTTGCAGCGGATCGATCCGACCGGGAAAGTGATCGCAGCGGATCGAGGGACGTCGCGGAGCCGCGAGGTGCTGTCGCCGGCGCTGCTGCGGAATGCTTCGGCGTCGTTTCACGTGGTGGTGGAGCCGGAGCGCGGCAAACCGTACTGGCTGTACATCGGATTGAATCCCGAGTCGATGGTCGACGTCACGCTGTACAAGGAAGTGTGGGAGAAGCGGGCGAACGGGGAGTGGGTCCCCGACAAGCTGGTGAAACTGGAACTTCCCTATAACGGTCTCGTGCCGGAGAAAGATATCCCGGAACAGACTGTGGAGGTGTTTCTCCTGGATGTCCATGTTCCCCGGAATGCGCCGGTGCAACGGATGAAGATCGAGCCGCAGATGTATATTCCGGAGCGGTGGATCACCTATCCGATGGAGGCTCGTATAGTCCCCGCGCAACTGCTTACGACACCGGCAAAACACGGGGAGATTGCCCCCCTCGATTCGCCAGCGGATTTCACGTATCGTAGCGTTTTTCGGGGCTTTTTGTGCGGAACTCCTGAGAAGAAAGAGGGCAGCGAGCCACTATCTATCAGGAGTCTGATTCTGCGCAATGCGCGGCAGGATGCGGCGCTGGCTGCGGCGGGTACGCTGAACCGGCGGGACGTCAACTGGCACCTTTACGAATCGTATGAGGGTGAGGGTTGCAGCAGTAGCACCCCGATGGCAGTGAGGCCTACGGGTCCAGAGCGGACGTTGCGGTTGCGGGACCGGCTCCTTCGAGAGAAGCCCTGAGCAAGATATCCCCTATCGGGGCGGGCTTCCCATTTTGGACGAGGGAGTGCATAATGACCGAAGACGGATTTGACATGACGCCGATTTGTCCCAGGTGCGGGTTTAGCACGGTGACTCCATCGAAGCCCCAGACGGTAAGCGAGAAGCTTGCGCGGCTGGTGCTGCTCGGCAACTACAGGTGTCATTCCTGTCTGAAGCGCTTCATGTGGTTCATGGGTCCGACGGTGCGGCCGAAGGATCGGGAAGAGGCGCGTGCGCATCGAGTGGGAGCGAGTTAGTGTAGGGCGGGACTGAAGTCCCGCGCGGGCTGAAGCCCGCCCCACGACGCTCGAAGCGACAGGATCGGGTATTTCAATCGATTCCTTTGCCGTTGTGCACCTACGAAATGCTTCATTTGGTAGCGGATCCGGGGCTTGGATGGTACACTAACACTTTGGGCCGGACCTCTCCAGGGCCGGTTCCTTCCCAAGCCCGGAGAGATGGCCGAGTGGTTGAAGGCGCACGCTTGGAAAGCGTGTATACGGGAAACTGTATCGAGGGTTCGAATCCCTCTCTCTCCGCCAGCCTCCCCCCACTTCGATTACCTTTGCAGGATTGGATCGGCAGCGCGCAAGGATCGCGCGATTACCGGTAAATCGGTTTGGTCCAAGTCCATTCTGAATTGCATCGAGTTCCCGTCGCTGTATTGATCATTCGCTTGGCCTGAGACCGTGACGTGGCCCTTTCCGTCAAGATTAGCCCTGTCAGGTCCCTGTGTAAACAGTCGAAGGTCCGCTGCGCCACCTTCGCACACGGACCGAAGTGCGATAGGATACCTGCAATCCACGATGAACAGACATTGGATCCCTCTCACAGGGCTTGCCGGATTCCTGCTTGCCGTTACCTGGATTGGTCCCGTGGCGGGGCAGGATGGCGAGATGCCGGCTTCCTCCGCGACGAAGGGTAAGGCGAAGGGACGGCGGAATCCGAATGCGACACGCGAGTTTCTGGGGCTGGGTCCGGCGCCGGATAAAGAGGCGGCAGAGCGCGGGGCGAAGATCTATGCGGCGGGGTGCGGGTTCTGCCATGGCGCGAATGCCGGCGGGGCTGAGGGTCCGAACCTGGTGCGCTCGGAACTCGTACTGAAGGATGTCTACGAGAAGGGTGCGCTGCTGGGTCCATTCCTGAAGAAGGGCGCGGGACGGATGCCTGCGTTTCCGAACCTCACCAAAGAAGAAGTCTACGATCTATCACAGTTCCTGAGCGCGCGGGTCGAGGCCGTGGCGAATCGCGGGACCTATCAGCGACTGAACGTCGTCACGGGCGATGCGAAGGCTGGCGAGTCGTACTTCAACACCACCGGCGGATGTGCAAAGTGCCATTCCGTGACCGGGGACCTCGCGAAGATCGGGAGCCGCATTTCCAACTCGGATCAATTGCAGACGCGAATTCTCTACCCCGGCGGCGGCGCGCGCACGGCGACGGTTACGCTGGCGAACGGCGAGAAGTACACGGGCACGGTGAAGACGGTCGATGACTTCCGCATCTCGATCATCGGGAGCGATGGGCGCTATCGTTCGTTCGAGCGCAAGCCCGGCGTGCAGGTCGATATGCCGGATCCGCTGGCGGCGCATATCGAACTCGGATACAAGTACTCGGACGCGGATCTGCACAATCTCACTGCCTACCTGGTCACCATCAAATGAACTTCCTCAGCTTGGGTTTCCTGCTGCTCGCGCAGGGTTTGGATCCGAAGGCGATCCAGTTGTTCTCGCGTCCTGCCGACGCGTGGCCGACGTATAACGGCGATTATTCGGGGCGGCGGTTTGCGGCCGATGCGCAGATCAAGCCCGCAAACATCGATATGCTGGCGATGAAGTGGATGTTCCGCATTCAGGGCGTGGGCAGCCAGCGCGGGGTCGGATCGCCGCGCATTTCATCGACACCGCTGCTGTGGAACGGGGTGCTATATTTCACGATCCCGAATCACGTGTACGCGATCGACGCGAAGTCCGGCGAGGAGATCTGGCATTACGAGTGGGTCGACAAGGGCGGGCATCTGGTCGGCAACCGAGGCGTCGGAATCTACAAGGACTGGGTGTATTTTCTGGGTCCCGATGGATGGTTCATTTCGCTCGACGCGAAGACCGGGAAAGAGCGATGGCGAAAGCAGGTCGCGGATGCGCGGTTCCAGTATTTCACGACGATGTCGCCGATGATCGTGAAGGATCACGTGATTGTCGGCGTGGGCGGCGATGCGATGGACGTGCAGGGTTTTCTCGAGGCTCGGGATCCTGAGACGGGCGAGTTGCAGTGGCGCTGGTATTCGACGCCGCAGAAGAAGACGGATCCGGGCGGGGATACGTGGCCGAACGAAGACGCGATGAAGCACGGTGGCGGCATGACGTGGCTGCCGGGCACCTATGATCCCGAGTTGAACCTGCTGTACTGGGGAACCGGCAACGTGAATCCCGTGTTTGCCGGCCAGGGCCGCAAGGGCGCGAATCTGTACACGTGTTCGATCGTGGCGTTGAACGCGGATACGGGCAAGCTGGCGTGGTATTTCCAGGTGTCGCCGCACGACACGCACGATTGGGACAACGTCGAAACGCCCGTGCTGTTCGATATGACGATCGACGGGCGTCCACGGAAGTTGCTGGCGCAGGCGGCGCGCAACGGGTACTTCGTGGTGCTGGACCGCACGAACGGAAAGTATCTGGTGTCGACGGGATTTTCGGGCGTGAACTGGTCGAAGGGGATCGACGAGCGCGGGCAGCCGATTCCGGATCCGGCGAAGGAGCCGAAGGTGGACGGGTCGAAGATCCACATGGCGGGCGGCGGGGCGACGAACTGGATGCCTCCGAGTTACAACCCGAATACCGAGTTGTTTTATGTGAACGCGCGCGATGGGTTCAGCGTGACGTACTTGACCGATACGTCGGATAACCCGCAGGGATACGCGGGCGGCGGTGGTGGCGGGTACTCGTACGGCGTGATCAAGGCGCTTGAGGTTCGCACGGGGAAGGTCCGGTGGAGCCACCGGTGGCCGGGAGGCGGGGGCGCGGGGAACAGTGGTCCGGGACTGTTGAGTACGACGACGGGGCTGTTGTTTACCGGGGATCCGACAGGGAATTTTCTTGCGTTCGACGGGGCGGATGGGAAGATCCTGTGGCACTTCCCGCTGCATGCGCCGGTGACGAATGGTCCGATGACGTTTACGCTCGATGGGAAGCAGTACGTGCTCGCGGGAGCCGGCGATACGCTGTACGCGTTTGCGCTGATTCGACCATGACGCGGCGGAATTTCCTGATTCAGAGTCTCGCGACGGCGGCGGTGGCGGCGGGGCGGCGGCAGCCTCCGAACGTTCTGTTTCTGGCGGTCGACGACCTGCGGCCGGAACTTGGCGTGTACGGGGCGACGCATGTGCGGAGTCCGCATATCGATGCACTGGCGCGGAGTTCCACGATGTTCACGCGCGCGTACTGCCAGTCGGCGCTGTGCAATCCATCGCGCGCGAGTATGATGACGGGCTTGCGTCCGGATACGCTGCGCGTGTGGGATCTGCAGACGGACTTCCGCACGACGCGTTCGGAGGCGATCACGATTCCGCAGCGGTTCCGCGCTCATGGATATCGCAGCGTCGGAATCGGGAAGATCTTTCACAATTCGTTTCCGGATGCCGCGTCATGGGATGAAGAGATGCGGATCCCCGGGTATCCGTTCGATCCCGACGCCGTGTACCGCAGCGCGGGGGAAGTCGCGGCGATCGAGGAACGCAAGCGGCAGATCACCGCGCAGGGCCAGCAACAACGATTCATCGATCGTTACGGCGAGTGGTATCTCAAAGGTTCAGCGACCGAGGCTCCCGATGTGCCCGACGACGCGTACTTCGACGGCGCGCAGACCGATACCGCGATTGCGAAGCTTCGCGAATTGCGCGATGGTTCGAAACCGTTCTTCTTCGGAGTCGGGTACTATCGGCCGCATCTGCCGTTCAACGCGCCGAAGCGTTACTGGGACCTGTACGATCGCGAGCGCATCCCGCTGTCGCCGTATCCGCAGCGAGCGCGCGGCGCGCCGCTGATGGCCGGCAACATGAACCGCGAGTTGCGCGGGTATCGGGATTTCGCGAATGCGCCGCGTCCGCACGAGGGTTCGCTCACCGAGGCGCAACAGCGGCTGCTGCGGCACGGGTACTTTGCGTCGGTGAGTTACATCGACGCGCAGATCGGACGCCTGCTCGCGGAACTCGACCGGCTGAAGCTGGCGGACAACACGATCATCGTGCTGTGGGGCGATCACGGCTGGAAGCTCGGCGAACACAATAGCTGGGGCAAGATGACGAACTACGAGATCGACACGCGGATCCCGCTGCTGATTCGCGCGCCGGGCGTGCGGGCGGGTGTGTGCAACGGACTGGTCGAATCCGTCGACATCTTCCCTACCCTGTGTGCGCTGGCCGGGGTTCCCGCGCCTGGTGGGATGGAGGGTTCGAGCCTCACGCCCATGCTGCGGGATCCACGGCGGAATGGCGGCAAGCGCGCGATCTTCACGCAGTACCTGCGCAACGGGATTTGGGTGGCGCCGGATGGCGTCGAATACATGGGCCG
>CAZVKC010000088.1:0-5355 GCA_964627455.1 uncultured Solibacteraceae bacterium
TGCGTTCACAAGTGGTCAAAGTTTCTTTTTTGATTATTTTCAATAATCTGACGTCCGGCGCCCACTCGAGCCTTTGGAAACCGCCTGCAAACCTGCGGGCGTGAGGTGGAGCTTTTCCGCCTCTCGATTCCAACCCAACGAAAGGTCAAACGTCATGTCGAAAAAGGACAGAAGTCGCGAGAATCCCGCCGGGGACCAGATCCAGCCGTCGAACCCGGAAACCATCAACCCGATCACCGCGGGGACCACGCACGTCCCCACAACCCCACTCACCCCCGAACAGGCCCGCGAGTGCGACCGGCTCAGACTCGCCCTCTTCACTCTCCGCCAAGCCCGCATTGAGGCCCAACGCGCCTGGTTCCAGGACCCGCGCAATCCCCACAAAGGCGACCCCGGCTACGACCCCGACAATCCCACCGCCCTCGAAACCTACAAGCGCTGGGTCGAGGTGAAGTCCGCCACCACCTCGCCGCACCAGCAACAGGCCAACGGCTCCACCGGACCCCGCACGCCCGAGGGCAAGGCGAGGTCCGCCCAAAACGCCATCCGTCACGGCTTCGCCTCGGCACGCGTCATCCTCGACGCCAGCGAGGTCGAGGCCTACGACAACCACCTCGACGCCTACGGCGCCAGCTTCCTCCCCTGCAATCAGGCCGAAGCCGACGCCGTCCGCCGCATCGCCGACGCCCAGTGGCGCATGGACATCCTCAAAACCGCCGAGGCCACCCTCGTCGAACTCGAGATCGAGTACGAGTGCATCGTCCTCACCGACCACGAAAAACTCGCCCGGCGCGAAAGTCCCTGGGAACTCCGCCACTACCGCACGCTCAGCTTCATCGACATCACGCAGGAGCGCGCCTGGGACCTCCTCCACCGCTACTACGCCGACGCCGCGCGCGAATACACCCGCGCCTTCACTGTCTTCCGCAAACTCAAGGAAATGCGCGAAGGCCCCCCAGCGCCGCCCCTGTCCGAGCAGTCCGAGCCGGAAATCCCAATCACCGAGCCTGAACCGGGCGAAGAGCCGGACGTCGATAACGAGGAAGAAATCCCGCAACCACAACAAGTTCGGAACGAACTCCCCCGGCAGCGGCGGCAATCGCCCCAGCCGGGCAAGTCCCGCCGGCTCAACATTGGCAGGCTACTCCGCTAGCAGCAACCACAACCACCACAAAGCACCGGGTATCCGCCGCAGGGCGGGCGAACTGCCCACAGATGTTTGACAATTGAATATAGAGTCCCGGGGCGAGTGCGCAATCAGCGGCGGGGCGCCGCGCGCCGCATCACCCAACCGGCCCGCAAAGCAGTCCGAACGTCACCGGCGCCTTCGTCGGCATGTGCTGCCAGGACGGGGCAGGGTAGGCCCTGGTCTATTCGATCGAAACCACCGTCACCGACTTCGGCGGCAGTTGCAGGGACACTCGTCCTCCCGCAACCCTCGCCGAAGCCGGACGCGGCGCCACCGTCCCCGGCGCGTCGAACGTGTTCACGCTATCCACCTTCGCGGCCGTCAGCGTCTCGCCCTTCACCGCCTTCGCCGTGATCCCCTGCACGTCCACCGCGACCTCCACCCCCTGCTCCGGATCCACGTTCGTCGCCGCGACCCACAACTTGCCGGACCCATCCCGCGCTGCAATCGCATCCACCCGCGGCAACTGCACGTCATCGCCATGCGCATACGTACCCGCCGCAGCCAACTGCACCGGCACGAACGTCGCATCCTGAAACGGCACATACATCCGGAACGCATGATACGTCGGCGTGAGGATCATCTTCTCTTTGTCCGTCAGGATCATTGCCTGCAGCACATTGATCATCTGCGCGATGTTCGCCATCCGCACCCGGTCCGCATGCCGCGCAAAGATGTTCAAATTCAGCGACGCCAGAATCGCATCCCGCAAGCTGTTCTGCTGCGCCAGGAACCCCGGCTGGGACCCCGGCAATTGCGCATACCACGCGCCCCACTCGTCCACCACCAGCGCCACGCGCTTCTGCGGATCATACCGGTCCATCACCGCCGAATGCTTCGTGACCAGATCTTCCATGTTCAGCGTCGACTTCAAAACCCGCGCATATTCCGGGATCCCAAAACCCACCGACGCATACGCCGGCGGCCACTTCACCACCGTGTACGAATGCAGCGACAAGCCATGCATATCCCAGCTCCAGTGCCGGTCCTTGTACGCCTTCATGATCGCTTCGGTCCAGTTCACGTCGCCCTCGTTCGGACCCACGGCAATCTTCAGCATCTGCTTCTCGCCCTGCTGCTGCGCCGGGTTGTAGTTCCGCACGAACCGCGTGTAAATCTTCAACTGGCTCAGATAATAATCGGTGGACATGTTGCCGCCGCAATCCCAGCTCTCGTTGCCGATCCCCAGATACGGGACCTCCCACGGCGCCGCCTGCCCGTTCGCCGCCCGCTCCTTCGCCAGCGCCGTTGGCTGCGCGGCCGTCATGTACTCCAGCCAGTCCGCCGCCTCGGCCGTCGTGCCCGACCCCACGTTGATCGACAAGTACGCGCGGCTGCCGATCTGCTGAATGAAATCCATAAACTCATGCGTGCCGAACGTATTCGGCTCCGTCACGCCGCCCCAGTTGGGATTCAGCGTCACCGCGCGCTGGTTCGCCGGACCAATGCCTTTCCGCCAGTGATACTCGTCCGCGAAGCAGCCACCGGGCCACCGCACGTTCGGGACCTTCAACTCCCGCAGCGCCGCCACCACATCGTTGCGGATCCCCCGCGTGTTCGGGATCTTCGAATCCGCGCCCACCCAAATCCCCTCGTAAATGCCCTTGCCGAGATGCTCGGCGAACTGGCCGAAAATATTGCGATCGATCTTCGCCCCCGGCTTCGTCGCGTCCACCGTCAGGCGCACCGGATCCGCCGCAACGGCCCCGAAAGCGCCAGCGACAAGCAAAACAACAACAGGCATCTTCATCATTTCGAAATCATCTCCTCAACGCGGAAACAAGACCCATCCTTGCGATCCGGCGCCGGACCCGCATGATCCGCGCGAACCGCGTCCTTCTGCGCCGCCACATACCGGTGCGTCGCCAGCGAAAGCAGCAGCGTATCCCCGCGCTGCAAATCCACCCATTGAAACGTTTCGGACTCGCCCGGTTTCTTCGCCCGCAACAGCGTCACCGCGCCGGCAGCAGTCGCCACCGACAGATACCGGCCGTTCTTCGTCCGCAGCGCGATCCGCCCCGTGCCTCGGTCGATCACTTGAAACTTCGCAATCCCATCCACGGACAACGCGCGGTCATCCGCAAGATTGAGAAACTGGATCCACTTCCCATACGGGATTGGCTTAGTCAAACCGCGCGCACGCGGCTCATCGACCTCGAACCGGTCGAAGTCCGCATAACCGCCCGGCGCCCCGCCGATGTTGTAGTGAAAAAGCGCGTACCGCACACCCTGGAACGTCTTCAACTGGAACGGCAGCGCGAACTCGCCGCCCATCGTGCGGAACTCGCGCCCACCATCCGTGCTGTAGCTGAACTTCGCGACATCCCGGTCGAAATCGCAATGCAGCCGGAAGTGCAACACGGAGGCGGCCTGCACCGGAACCTGCGCCACAGCCTTCCCGGCATTCTGGTCATAAAGCTCCACGACCAATCCGGAAGCCTCCCGCCGCACACCGATCCATTGATACGGCAGGTTCAACGCAGCCAGCCCCGCGACATCCCCCGGTTGCATCCCCGACGCATCCAGCACCGCCGTCGCCGTGGACTCCGGTCCAATCGCCCGTTGCGTCAGCGAATTCCGCGCCCGCCAGAAATCCGCCGCCGGCGCCGAATGCAGCCGCAAGAATCCAGGACGCTCCGTCAGCGACCACTTGCTGTCATCGGGCAGGTGATTCCACTGCCACACCGGCCGCAGCTTCGCTTGCGTGAACTCATCGACGCCCCGCTCATACGGCCACTGCGCCACCGGCTCCGAGAACCCCGTATTCGGTTTCACCCAGGTCTTCGGCGTACGCGTCAGGTTCCCCGGCAGTCCGAAATACGGCCAGCCGTCCTCCCACGTCACCGGCGACAAACTCGTCAGCCGTCCGACCGAATTGTGGTCCTGCATCGAGTACCCCCACCATTCGCCCGATGCCGTATCGACGATCCCGCCCTGATGCAGCGTCAGGCTGAACCGCTCGGCCGCATTCGGAGGCGTCATCTCAAACGGCGGACCCTTCCGTCCCCAAAAGTCTTTCAACCGGTAACTCTGCCCGATCCCCAGGCTCTCGTTCTCGCTGATCGTGCGGACCTCCCACGGTCCCTCGATCTTCGCCGCCCGTGCGCATTTCATCGGCACATGCGCCCCGGGCACCGCGCTCACGATGTAGTACATGCCCTTGATCTTGTAGATGTGCGAACCCTCGCCCATCCCTTGCTCGGGACCAATCAGCACGCGGTCCGTCCCCGGCACGAGCGCCGTCAGATCCGCATTCAATTCCACGATGCGAATCGTCCGCGCCCCGTACACCGCATAGATCTTCCCGAGTTCGTCGTCGAACAGCACCGACAAATCATGCAGCCCCGGCTCGATGCGGTTGTGCTTCCACGGACCCACTATGCTCTGCGACCGGAACACCTGCAGGCCGAACCGGTTGACGTTCGCAAAGATGTAGTAGGTCCCCTTGTGATAGCGGAACGACGGCGCCCAGATCCCCTGGCCGTAAATCTCCTTGCCGTTTTCCAGCCGGAAATCCGGCCCCAGATCGAGCCGGTCGAAAACGTAGGTGACGAAACGCCAGTTCACCAGGTCGCGCGAATGGAGGATTGGCAATCCCGGCATCGCATGCATGGTCGTGCCGGTGAGGTAATAGTCGCTGCCCACGCGGATCATGTCCGGATCCGAGAACTCGTCGTAGAACAGTGGATTCGAATACGTCCCGTTCCCGTTATCCGCGGACCACGACCGTCGTCCTCGAACCTCCGCGCCCGGAGACAGACACAAACTGGCAGCAATAGCGACTGGCAGGCAGAATCTAGCGAGCAACAACATCGCTCTCTATCATCTCGCTCTTCAGCTCGATTTCCAGCCGGCCGCCAAAACGCATCGCATCCACCAGCAACCGCACCGTGGACTCATCGCTCGCGCGCCCGATCCGCACGCGCGTCTCGCCGTCGGCCATAACGAGATATAACTTCGCACCCCGCGCCTGCCGCAGGACCACGTGTAGCGCCGCTACATCCGTTGTCCGCGCAATCCGCACACGCTCTTTACGCCGCATCCCCAGCATCATGAATCCCCACCCCCCTGGTGGTGTAGGCTTTCAGCCTGCGCGGGACTTAAGTCCCGCCCCGACACACTCTTTACCGGAACAGCCGCGGAGCAAAATCATACAGGCACCGCCG
>CAZVKC010000088.1:5455-14534 GCA_964627455.1 uncultured Solibacteraceae bacterium
CCCGACACACTCTTTACCGGAACAGCCGCGGAGCAAAATCATACAGGCACCGCCGCCAAGTCAACCACTCATGCGCCGTACCCGGGGACTCAAAATACACGTTCTTTATCCCCGCCTTCGTCAACGCCTCGCTGAAGTTCTTCGTCCCGGGACCCTCAGCCGTCCCGATCCCCAGAAACAGCACTTTCATCTTCTTGTTGAACGCCGCTGCATCCGCGAACACACCGTTATTCGAAGTCTTCGGATCGAATCCGCCGCGGCCGCCGCTGCTTCCGCTGAACCCGCCCAGATACGCAAACTGGTCGAGATGTCCCAGCACCGTCGCGAACGACTGCATCCCGCCCATCGACAACCCCGCCATCGCCCGATTCTCGCGGCCCGGCAGCACCCGGTACGTATGCTCCACCATCGGAATCAGATCCGTCAGCATCATCTCGGTAAACGTGGCCCCGAAATTCGCAGGAAAACCCGGCCGGGGACCAGCCGGCGCTGCACCCGGCCGTGGAGGCGGCGGAGGAGCCCCAATCGGCGGAGGCACATCCGCCATTGTCTTCCGCGCGATGATGCTCCGCGCATGATACAAACTCGGATCCTCACCCGGCTTCGCCGCATTCAGGTTCTCCATCACCACGATCATCGGCTTCGCCTTGTTCTCCGCGATCAGGTTGTCGAGGATCAGGTCCATGTGACCCTGCACATGCCACCCCTGCTCGTTCTCGCCCCACCCATGCAGCAGATACAACACCGGAAAGCGCGCCTTCCCGTCGTACCCCGCAGGCGTGTACACATAACACCGCCGCCACGAATTCGTGACCTTCGAGAAATACCACCGCTGCCGGACCTCGCCATGCGGCACGTCCTTCGCGGAATAGTAGCCCGCGTCCGGATCCGGGATCTCGACCGCGCTGTTATACCAACCGCCCCCAAAGAACGTCTGCGTCGCCGGATCCGCCACCGTCGCCCCATCCACCGAAATCGTGTAGTAGTGGAACCCGATCACCTGCGGCGGGATCACGCCGGTCCACAGACCGTCGTCACCCTTCGTCAGATCATGCGCCCCGCCCAGCCGGACCTGTACCTTCTGCGCCCCCGGCGCCGAAATCCGGAACGCCACCCTCCGGTCCGGGTACACGCACGGGTACGGCGCCCCGGGAATATTCAAGGACGACGGCTTACAGCCGCCACTTTCCGATTGCGCCTGGCAAACCGCCGACAAGAGAAATAGGAAACCAACGAGGTATCGCACCGCAGAAATCCTCCCGACAAGTCGAACCGGGCACGGCCGGAACGCGTGGGGATGCAGGTGTTTCCATCGCAGTATGCCCCGTCGTGCCCGATAAGCTGGCGATCCGGAATCAGGAACTGGCCCCGGGCCGCCGTGATTCCCTAATGCTAGATAGAGTAGTAGCCTTGGTACAAGGTACGGTACGGTCGGGGACTAAAATGTACCCGATAAAACAATTGTTTACAGGTAAATTCCCCGAGATGCGTCTAACAGTTAAACGCAGGGGTTTGGAGGGTTAAAAGTCGCCGTCATCCACCACTTCGATGCCGTTCACGCACGCCATGCCTGTGGTCGGCACGAACGTCAGCAGGATCTTCCCCTGCGCATTCGGCCGGATCCGCCGAAACGTCCGGTCGATGGGCCGACCTTCGCCGCCGGCCTCCCGCACGATGTCGAAATCCTTCAACAGCACGGCCCCGTTGCAGTACACGTCGAACACCCGGCTCCCGACGCCGCCGACCCCCGTATTCCGCGGACCCAAATGGCCCTCGCAAAACTTCAGCGTCAACCGGTACTTGCCGTCCGCCGCGGGCAGGGCATAGGTGAAATGCCCCCACCGCTCACTCGAATACAGCGTGTGATCCGGAATCGTCGCCGCGCTCTCTCGTGCCGGATTCGTCCGCCGCACGAGCGCATTCCCTCCCGCGAAATACGAATCCGCCCGCCACGTCGCCCCCGTCGAGTCCTGCCATGCCGCCGGCCAGCCGGACCGGATGCGCAGCGGCAATCCCTGTCCCGCGCTCGTCAGGGGATGCAACTCGATCGCGTTCACCATCGCGGAGCCGCGCAACGGTGAAAACGCCAGATGCAACAACCCGTCCTCGCCGGGCGAAATATTCCGGAAGATCCGTTCCGTCGCGATGTTGGTCCCTGCCGCATCGGCCACGATGTCGAAAAAGTCCAGCAGCACCTTGCCGTTGGCCGAGACACGGAAAACGCGCTGCCCTTCGCCGCTCGATTCCGCGCTGATGAAGTCCGATAAACCCGTCTCTGCGAAATGCAGATGCAGTTCGTACGCGCCCGGAGCCAGCGGAATGTCGTACCGGAAGTCGCCGACACGAAGGCGGCGGTACAGGTCGGGATCGAGCGTTCGTCCCACCCGTTCCGACGGACGCGCCATGATTTGACCACCGGTAAAGTAGCGGTCCGCGCCCCAGCTTCGCCCGTTCCGGTCGAGGTACGCACTCGAGGATCCGACACCGATTCGAACCGGACCCGGTTGCGCCGCGCCAGCCGCCGCCATCGGACCATCGCCCGTTCTCGCAGTGGAAGCCGCAGACGGCGATGCGCTGGCCGCCCGCGCCTTGCTGCTCGAAGACTGCCAGGCCCATGCCGCCAGCGCCGCGATTGAAATCCCTCCGGCAGCGCCGCTTCCCAGCAACCAGCGCCGCGAGTAAGTCTTCGGAACCGTCACAGAGGGCGCCGCCGAAGGCGGATCCTCCTGGATCGCGAGAGGAACAGCCTCCGCAATGGCCGGCGCCGCGTCCGTCCACGTGAACTCGGCCGAGTACGACCCGGGCGGCAGGTCGATCCGCACCGCACCGTTCGATCCGCCCTCGCTCTGGTAAAACTGCGCCAGCTTCTTCCGCGTCTCGCTGGCCGTCACCCGCACGATCGTGTGCTGGCTCGTGTCGTAGTCGCTCGGAAGTCCAAATAACTCGATCCCGATCGACCGCTCTTTCAGGCTCCCGTTGGCGCCGTTCACGGTCTGATCGACCACATACTGCAGGAACTCTTTGCAGCGCTTGCTGCTGCGGAACGCAGGACTCTCCACCAGCCGGGCTAACTCCTCCCGGATCTCCTCCTGCCGCGACTCAGCGAGCACCTGGCCTTCACGCATCTGTGTATCTGTCTGGGTACCACACGCGAAAAAGCCGGTCAAGCAGTCCGGTTAACCGTTAAACCCTCGCCCATACCTTGTCCTGCGCAAGTCCAATCCCATAGGATGGACCGTCAGGGCATATGATCCGATCCCTCTCCATCGCTCTACTCATCTCCTCCGCCGCAGCCGCAGCAGCCCAGGGACTCGACGGCCAGATCAACATCCACGATCCCTCCACCATCGTGCAGTGCGACCGCAAATACTACACCTATGGCACAGGTGGATCCAGCCTCGTCTCCGACGACGGCTGGACCTGGCGTCGCGGCAAGCCCCTCCCCCGCCGCGGACTCGCCCCCGACGTCATGCGCCTCGCGGACGGCCGCTACTACCTCTACATCGCCGCCAACAGTGGCGTGACCAAAGCCGACATCTTCCTGCTCTCCAACAAAACGCTCGACCCCGACTCGCCCGACTACAAGTGGGAAGAAGGCGGCATCGTTGCGTCTTCCGACGGCGTCGAGGACTGCAACGCCATCGACCCCGGCCTCTTCCTCGACCCCAACGACGGCCGCTTGTGGCTGGTGTACGGATCCTACTTCGGCTACATCCGCCTCGTCGAACTCGACCCCAAAACCGGCAAGCGACGCAATCCAGCAGAGAAGCCGCGTGACATCGCCATCAATTCCGAAGCCTCCATCCTGATCTTCCACGACGGCTGGTATTACCTGCTCGTCACCCATGGCAGTTGCTGCCGCGGCGCCGATTCCGGCTACAACATCCGCGTCGGTCGCGCGAAAAAAGTCACCGGTCCCTATCTCGACAATATGGGCGTCGACATGATCCAGGGCGGCGGCAAGCTCTTCCTCGGCTCCGCCGGCCGCGTCATCGGACCCGGCCACTTCGGCCTCATGGATCTCGGCCCCGGGGTCCAGAAATTCTCCACCCACTACGAAGCGGATCTTGAACGCGGCGGCGCCAGCGTCCTCGACATTCGCCCGCTGCTCTGGAAAGACGGTTGGCCCGAAGCCGGCGACAACGTCAAACAGGGCGTCTATCAGATCCAATCCGTCCGAACCGGGACCTCGCTCGAACTCGCAGTCGAGGGCTTCCCGGTGGGCGGCCGCCCCGTGCGTCGCGGACCTCCTCCCCCTGGTAATGGTCCGCCTCCTCCAACGGCCGGCGGTCCCCCACCGGGCGGCGGAGGCGGCATGTTCGCAGGCATCGGCCGTCCGATCCCCGATCAGGATGTCGCCGAAGTCTCGCAGAAATGGCCGAAAGGCGAGGTCGACATCCGCATGGCCAACTACCTGTGCCAAGCGCAGCAGAAGTGGTCCATCACTCCGGTCGCTGGCGCCGGAGGCTATCCCGGCTCGCCCTATTTCAAAATCACGATCGCCGGAACCCAGGATCGGGTGCTCGCAGCCACCGCGGCCGGAGAACTCGTCGCGCTGCCAGCCTTCACCGGCGCTCCCGAACAACTCTGGCGCATCGACCAACTCACCGACGGCAGCTACCGCATCATGCCGAAGGAATCCCCGCTCGCCCTCTCGGCGGTCGGCAGCAGTTTCGCGACGCTCGCCAAATTCGACCCGAAAAGCGACAAACAGCGCTGGCTGTTGAAGCTGCCGTAATCAGGAAGAGGACCTAAGAACAAATGAACATCCTCGTTTTCCTTTGCCTCGCACAGGCCGCTGCCACCACTACCACCACGCTGACCCGTCCAGCCACGCCCGAAAAGCCGGTCAGTGCAGACGGCTTCATCCAGCGCTGGGTCCTGCTCGACCCCATCCCCGCCGCAGGACTCACCGACACCGCCGTCCAGAACCTCGTCAAAAAGGACCTGTTCCCCAACCAGTTCACCGTAGTTCCGCGGGATGGCGATCAGGTAAAGGTTGGTGACGCGGCCGAACTCACCTGGCGCGCCGTGGATACGAAGAACTACAACGTGAACCTGTTCCACCATGCCCGAGCCAATGGGAAGAAGACCTCGGACGTCCTCTTCTGGGCCGTGACAGTCGTCATCAGTCCCCGGGAAATGCAGAACGTCCGTCTGGCCATCGGTTCGAACGCCGCCTCGGTCTGGTGGGTCAATGGTCAGGAAGTCATCGGCATCTACGGCGACCGTCAAGCGGTCATTGACGATGGAGTCTCCAAGCGCCTGACCCTCAAGAAAGGCCCCAACATCATCCGCGCCGCCATCGTCAACGGCGGAGGCGCCACCGACTTCTGCGCCCGCTTCCTCGACGCCAATGACCAACCCCTCAAGACCCTCACCATCAACTTGGGAACCCCCGTAAAATGACGACCTTCTGGTGGCATCCCCAATCCAAAACCACAACCATGCAAAACAAAACTCTGCTGCCAGCGCTCCTGATCCTTGCCGCGACTGCTGCCCTCGGCCAGCCGCAGCGCCCGCCATCCCCTTACTATGAGGACACCAATAACGTCCCCGTCTCGCCTGAGATCCACCCCGACCGCAAGGTCACCTTCCGCCTCTTCGCCCCCAAAGCCAGCGAAGTCGTACTCATGGGTTCCCCGGGGATCCTCGAATTCACCGGCAAGCCCCTGCCGCTTGAGCGTGGCGACAACACCGGTGTCTGGAGCCTCACCATCGGCCCCCTGCCTCCCGGCTTCTACACCTACGGCTACGCCATCGACGGAGGCCTCCGCATGCCCGACCCGGCCAACCCGAACCTCGAAGTCCGCCGCTGGGGAGCCACCAGTCTCTTCACGGTGCCGGGTCCTGAGAAGGCCGTATTCGAAGAGCGCTCCGGCATCCCTCACGGGACCATCCACGTGAACTTCTACGACTCACCAAATCTGAACACGCAGCGGATGTTCTATGTCTACACCCCGCCGGGCTACGAAACAGCAGGCAAGCAGCAGAAGTACCCGGTCCTCTACCTCCTCCACGGCAACGGGCAAATCGAAGCCTCCTGGACCTGGACCGGCCGTGCGAACGTGATCCTCGACAACCTTCTCGCCGAGGGCAAGATCAAACCGATGATCGTCGTCATGCCCTACGGCCACGTCCCGCGCGAAATCAAAACCCCCGGATCCCCGCAGAAGGACCCCGCCGCCATCGAAAAGGAACTTCTCACCGGCGTCAAGCCGCTGGTGGAATCCAAGTACCGCGTCCTCACGGATCGCAACCATCGCGCGATCGGAGGCCTATCCATGGGAGCCGCGCAATCGCTCTCCATCGGGCTCCACAACCTGGACCAGTTCTCCCACATCGCAGCCTTCAGCGGCGCCGGCAACCGCGCCGAATGGGAAAAAGCGGACGCCGCCCTTCTGAACCAGAAACTGAAGGTCCTCTGGCTCGGCTGTGGGACCGCGGACTTCGCCTACAACGGCGTAAAGTCCCTCGAAGACCTCCTCACGCAAAAGAAGGTGAAGCACGTCTGGAACCCCTCCGGAGCCGGCCACAGCTGGCCCAACTGGCAGGTCTACCTCTCGAAGTACGTGCAGCTTTTGTTCCGGGACTGAGTTCACCGACGTTGCGCGGCGCGCCGGATCACCCAGCCCACGGCGAACCCGCAGAACAGGCCCAGCGCCGGCAACCGGTGGTTCCAAGGACGCTCGGTCTTCATCCCGGCGTCTCCGGAAACTGTGAGGGGCGCGCCTGCAGCTTCGAGCGCCTGCACCAGGTCGTGCAGGACTCCCACGGCTGTGCTGGGCTGGTCTGAGGCATAGGCCAGCCGGATCTGCGACTGGTCGATTATGGTGACGGCTACGTCCTTTTGAAACTGCTCGATCACTTCGTTGGGCGGCTTGCTCTTCAACTCTTCGGAGTACAAATGTCGCGCTTCCATGATGTGCATCAGCGTCTTCCGGTCGAGAATCGTTCGGATCTGCGTCTCCAGTTTCGCCGGCTCCGCCGCCAGCAGGTCCATGTAGCTGGAATAACGCACCGGCGCATAGCGATCCAACGTGAATCCGGCGAACAGTCCCAGGAGGGCAAACAGCGCGAGAATTGCCGGAGAAGAGACCCATCGGCTCATCCCGATGAAGATACCACGCACCTGCGGAACATTTCGAACCCACCCGGTGTCCATGTGTCAGGATGCGGCTTCTTCTCGCGTTGGTCCTGATTCTGTCGCTGTCCGGCTGCAGCAACTACGGCCTGGAATTTCACTCGCCGCAGGAGATGACCCCGCAGCAGATGCTGGACCGCGCGAGCCTCGTGTTCATTGGCGTGATTGAGCAGCATCGTGTCGACTCCTGGCCCTTCTTCCGCGTGGACCCCCCGCCCGGTGAAAGCCTCGGCGATCCGAAGTATTGGAAGATCGTCACGCGTGTTGTCCGCGTGGAAACCGTATTGCGGGGCGTAGAAACGCAGCCCGTGGTCAACGTGTACGAGATCGCGTGGACCGGCGGCGCCACCGGACCCTGGAACGCCACGCAAAATGGCGAGCGGGCGTTGTTTCTGGTCCGCAAGGAGGGTGGTGGCCGCTACCACGTTGTTCGTGACTGGTGGCGTAGCATCTTTCCGGTGGCCGCCGGCGTACACGCCAAGCTTCCCTTGGACGCGTCGCGCCCATTCTGGGAGCGCATCGCGCTCATGAACTGGTGGATCGGACCCGCCGCCCGCCCGGACGCCAGAATCGGCTATCCCTATTCTTTCGACAACGATCCTGGTCGCGTCCTCAGCATGTGGCGGACCGTCAAACTGCAACGTGGCCTCGTGCGGCATCCGAGTCCGAATGTGCGGATTCCTGCCTGTCGTGAACTGCTCCAGTTAGGTTCCTGGGGCCAGGACGAGTGCTGGGAGACTTTATTGGATGCGGATCGCGCGCGCCTTCGCGATGGCGGGTGGTCTGATTGTACTCCCGAGGAGATCGCGACCAATCGCCGTAAAGCTCAGGAACTGCCGGCGGAGCGGCAATGGCGGATCTACAACGATCTGGACTCCCGCCGCTTGCTCACGGCAATCAGTAATCGTCGACGGCGGGAAGAATTCTGTCGCCTTTACGCAAAGGAGTATCCAGGCGATCACGACAACGGATGTCCCGCAGATCGCCCGCCGCCGGCGACGATCGTAACGGAGCAGGGCGATGTCCCGCTCGTTGGCCCCTGGCCTAGCCTTCGGTAATCACCTTCCGCGCGTCCCTCTCCGGGTCGGATCTCAATTCGCACTTGTTGTCGAAGTACATCACCGACGGCCGGTCCGCCGTGTACGCCGTCCACTTCGGCAGCCCCGCATGATTGGGATCCCCCTTGCGTGCGAAGTGGACCCACGCATCGCTCATCCGGCCGCCGAGGTCCCGCGCTTCCGGACCTCCGCCCGTCATCGCCGCCGCGCGATCCGTGTTGTTGAAGCAGAACGGAAGCTCCGCGCAATGGAAGGCGCGCGGTCGCCCCTCGAGCACCGGCGTCTGCCACGCAAAGAGGTACATAAAGGCCGGAGCCGCACCCTGCGCCGCCTTCCGCGCCGCCTGCAGCACCGAGTCGTTTCGCTGCGCCTGCGCGCCGATCACCGACAACACGTCGAACCACTTCGCATTCGGATACACCTTGCGGAATGCATCCACCACGCGGTCCCCTTTGCCGGGATACGCAGCCTCCACCTTCGCGCGGACCTCCCGTTCGGTCATCCCTTCATATTCCGGATGACTGGTCGCCGTCATCATCTCGTTCAGCACCGTGCCGACCAGCAGCGGCACGGACGCCGATGCTGCAGGCGCTTTGGGTTCGAAAGGATGATGCGGCAGGATCCTGCCGTCCACCACCGGCGCAAAGCCCGGCCGCTCACCGCGCGCGATCGTGCGGATCATCCCCGGATTCCGCGCCGGCTGCACTTTGCGATACGCCGCCTCCGCCGCGCCCAGCAACTTCTGGTACGGCACGTCGTGCAACTGGCCGGCTGGCACGCCAAGAATCGACAGCGTCTCGGCCGCGACCCGCGCCGTGGTTTCCGCGCTCGCCACCAGAACGCCCGTCGCCGACTGCACGATCGCTTTGTGGAACAG
>CAZVKC010000088.1:14634-29169 GCA_964627455.1 uncultured Solibacteraceae bacterium
CGACACCATCACGACATCGCCGCGCCGCGCGAGGCTTTCGCCGTCGTATGCTTTCAACTCCTGCGACGAACCAGCCGCAAAGCCCCCGCCATGCAGCCACACCATCACCGGACGCTTGCGGGCATCGGTTCCCGGGGTCCACACGTTGATGCGCAGGCAGTCTTCGTTTGGTTGGCCGTCTTCCCATTCGAACAGGAAGGCCTCTTCGTCGTTCTTCCAGCCCGCGCGCTGGCCTTGCGGACAAACCCAGCCATAGGCCATCGAACTGCGAACGCCCGTCCAAGGCTGCGGTTTGGTCGCGGGCAGGAACCTCGCTTCTCCTCCCACAGGCGCTCCGTACGGGATCCCTTTAAAGGTCACGATGCCCCGGCTGACATAACCGCGCACCTTGCCTGCGGTCGTTTCGACCACGGCTTTGCCGCCCCCGGCGACGATGAGCGGTCCACTTGATGAAGCCGCCACACGATCCGTATTCGCCGCTTCGCCCGCCGCGCCCGCCGCCGTAGCCGCCAGCACGCCACGCAAAATATCCCGTCTGCCTGTTGTTCGCATACATGACACTCTATCCCTTTCGAATCGGTGATGCACGATCAGGGAACCTGAGTTCCGGCCGCGGAGTCTAAAGCGTCATGCGCAATCTTCTAGCGGCGTGCGTGCTTGCGGTAGGCTTCGCCGCCTGCGCCTTGCCGTGCAGCTGTTTCCACGGCGGATGTCCGGGGCTTGGTGAGAAACAGAGCCCTGTGTTTGTCGGGACCGTGCTCTCTGTAAGCGACGTGCCGTACGCCCCCGGGGAGGCGCCATTCCTGTCGACCAGACGGGCCAGGTTCCAGATAGACGATTCCTTCGGCGGGATTGCTGCGGAAACCCGTGAGATCGATATCTACACGGGTTCAGGCGGTGGGGATTGCGGTATCCGCTTCACACCCGGCGAACGTTACCTGGTCACGCCCCATCTGGGAAAAGACGGGCTCCTACGCACGGGGATCTGCAGCTTTACGATGCCGGTGAGTGAGGCAGTATCGAGTCTCCAACTCCTCAAGCAATTGCGGGCCGGGAGACCATCGCCTTCCCTGACGGGCCGTATTGCCCTTCAAAATCGCAATTTCGAAGGTCACCTTGGGACTGCCGCCCCGCGCCCTCTTGCGAGCACCAAGGTCCGCGTGACCGCTGGAGGCCGGACCTGGGAAACGCTGTCGGATGCCGAAGGAGTCTACGCATTCTACGGGCTGCCGGCCGGAAAATACCAGTTGGACCCGGTCCTTCCGCCGGGGACACGGCTATCCTGGTACATCGGAAGCGACGAGCCTCCGCGGGCTGTAGACGTCATGGCGTCGGCCTGTTGGACCCACGACATCGATGTCTTCTCGAGCGGCTCCATACAAGGACGAGTCCTGGACTCTTCCAACCGGCCGTTGCCCGACGCAACCGTCTACTTGATCCCGGTTGGAACCTCCGTCTCGCTCGCCAACAAACAAGACTCGTATTCGGCAAGTCAGAACGAGAAGGACGGCTTCTTCAGGTTCGTGCATCTGGATCCCGGGCAATATCAGATCCTCGTGAATCCCGAAGACGTGCGGAATCCCGCGTTTCCGTACCCGCGGACGTTCTATCCCGGCGTGCGCGAGGCTGCCGCCGCTGGTGTCATTACGGTTGGCCCGGGCGAACAGGTGAAGGATGCTGACATCCGCCTGCAACCATTGTTTCGACCCCGCACACTGGCAGTGCGCGTCACCTGGGCCGATGGCCGCCTGATTCGCGATTATGTTCACGTCGAAGCTAAGGGACTGCGCGTTCCCGAGACGGAGGCGCAGGTTCGATGGACAGACAGAAGGAACAGCATTTTTGAGTTGTCTCTCATGCCGGACGAGCCGTACCGGATTCGCGCCGAACTGGTTTGCTACTACTCGCACGCCAGCGGCATGGGGCCAGGCGAAAAACTGCAAACCGTTCCCGTTGACCTTGGAGCCAAAGACGAACGGAACGAAATCACGCTGACGTTGCTCTCAAACGCATGCCCGGTTGTCCCTGGCAAAACGCTCATGACAGAGAAGGAATAGAAGATCTACTTGCCGATCGCCACGAGTTGACGGTCGCCGCGAACGAAGATCCGCCCGCCCGCAAAGGCCGGCGACGCAATCACGCGAACGTTCAGCTTGTTCTTTGCGATGATCTCCGGCTTACGCGCCCCGGCACGCAAGACCAGCGTCTCGCCGGATTCGCCGAATAAGTAAATCTTGCCATCCGCCGCCACTGGGGACGCACTGTAAATCCCGCCCAGGCGTTCGCGCCACACGCGCTCGCCCGTCTTCGCGTGGAGGCACGACACAATACCCATCTCTGTCGCCATGTACAGCATCCCGTTGTCGTAGACCAGCGACGAGGTGTATGGCGCGCCAGTCTCGACATGCCACAGCAGCTTGTCTTTCGTGACATCGCCGCGCTGGCCCGCCCGCAACGCCATATAAGGACCACTGCGGTACCCACGGCTCATGTACAGCGTGCCGTCGTGATACACCGGCATCGGCACCGCGAACCGCGCGGACTCGACATACTTCCACAACGACTTGCCGGACCCGGGATCGAACGCTTCCACCGTCTCCGTCGAGTTGACGATCACCTCGGGACCTTTGCCCGGGACCTCGATCACCAGCGGCGTGCTGTACGACTTCAGATCCTTGCCGCGATCGACCTTCCACAGTTCCTTGCCGGTCTTCTTGTCGAGCGCCAGCAGATACGACGAGGTCTTGTGATAGCAGAGCAGGAACAGCGAGTCCTTGTACACCACCGGCGAACTCGCATGTCCCCAGTCGAGATCGAACGCCGCGTATTCCTTGCCCAGATGCCGCTTCCACGCGAGTTTTCCGTCGAGGTCCAGCGCCACGAACTGCCCGTTGCTGAACCACGCGTACACATGCGAACCATCCGTCACCGGACTCGACGTCGCGAGGTTGCGCTTCTCGTGGACCTCCGGCATCTCGCCCTCGGCATCCAGCGTGAACTGCCACAAGCGCCGTCCATCCGTCGTGCTATGTGCCGCCACGGCGAACTGAATGCGGTCGTCCTTCTTCTCGAGGCGCGATCCACCCAGCGGAGTTTCACCGAGATCCGCGGGGTTGCCTTCGGTCACGAACGTGGGATGCCGGCCCTGCCGCAAACCTCCGGATCCGGTCTGGTACGTCACGAAGACGCGGTCGCCCCACACCACGGGCGAGGACACGCCCAAGCCGCCGAGTTCCGCGCGCCACGCGATGTTGCGGTTGTTGGCCCACTCGGCCGGAAAGCCTTTTTCGGTCGATACGCCCGTCGCCGCCGGCCCCCGCCACTGCGGCCAGTTCTCCGCGCCCGAACATGCCACCGCAGTCATCACCAACAACAGAGTTCGAAACAACATCGCGCCTCCTGTTTACTCGCCTTTGCGATACGCCCCAAGGCCCGGCTTGAAGGACTTCTCGTCGATAAACTGCCGGATCCCTTCCTTGCGCCCCGCGTTGTCGTGGAAGTTCGCGGCTTCCTGCGCGCGCACCAGATAATCCTCCGCGTTATCGTACGTCATCTCCATCGAGCGCCGCACCGCGTCTTTGGTGGCCTTCAACGTCACCCAGTTCTTCTCGAGCAGCTTCTTTGCGACCTCAGTTACTCGCGCCTCCAACTGCGCCAGCGGGACCGATTCGTTGACGAGCCCCACGCGCGCCGCCGTCTGCCCGTCCATGTTTTCGCCAGTGAGCGCGTGGTACATCGCCGCGCGCATCGGCATCAGCGTGGTCGCGACCTTCGTGGCGCCGCCGCCCGGCAGGATCCCCCAGTTGATCTCCGACAATCCGAACTGCGCTTCGTCCGCGCAGAACGCGAGATCGCAGGCAAACAGCGGACCGTAGCCGCCGCCGAAACACCAGCCGTTCACCATCGCGATCGTTGTCTTCTGATACCAGCGCAGGCGCCGCCACCAGCCATACGCCTCACGCTGCGACTGCCGGATCGCGCCCAATCCCCTGGCTTCGGTCTCGCGAAAATACTCCTTCAAGTCCATGCCTGCCGACCACGCCGTTCCTTCGCCCGTCAGCACGAGCACCCCGACATCCTCGCGGAACTCCAACTCGTCGAGCACCTCGAGCATCCGGCGGTTCAATTGCGGACTCATCGCATTCCGCTTCTCCGGCCGGTTGAAGCGCACCCAGGCGATCTGGTCGCGGACCTCGTAAAGAACAACGTCACCATCTGGCATAATGGACCGATTATCGTACAAGCAACCGTGCAACGGGCGAACGTACATCTCGATCTTCTTCGCTGGAACGTCCGCGCCGATGGTCCTTTTCTCGAACCGGATCTCGAACTCGGTCCGTATCCCGAGCGCATCACCGGGGCGCTCGATGATTGGGCCGCGCGCGCGCCGCATCGCACATTGCTGGCGGAACGCTCCGGGCAAGGCGAGTGGATCCGCGTCTCCTATGCGCAGTTCCGCCGCCGGGCACTTGGTGTTGCTCATTGGCTGCTGGAGCAATCACGCGTTTCGACGGAACGCCCCGTCGCGATTCTGTCGGCCAACAGCATCCCGCACGCGATCCTTGCGGTCGGCGCGATGTACGCAGGTATCCCGTATGCGCCCGTTGCGCCCGCCTACGCATTGCAGAGCCGCGACTATCGCAAGCTCCATCAGGTGATCGCGCAGTTGACCCCGGGGCTCATCTTCGCCCACGGAAGCACGGACGCGTTTCGCCGCGCGCTGCCGGATCACTCGATCCTCACCGAACTGCCGGATCTGGAATCCGACGAAGTCCCGCCGCCCCCAGGTCCCGATGCGATTGCGAAGATCCTCTTTACGTCCGGATCCACCGGCGTTCCGAAGGGCGTCATCACAACGCACCGCATGCTCGCGAGCAACCAGGAGATGCTCCGCAGCCTGTTCCCGTTCTTCCGCGACAACGACGGTGCGGATCTTGTTCTGTGCGACTGGCTGCCGTGGAATCATACGTTCGGAGGCAGCCACAACTTCGGCATCGCACTCTACAACGGAGGCTCGCTGTACATCGACAACGGCAAGCCGGTCGCGGGTGCGCTATTTGAGGAAACGGTTCGAAACATCCGGGAGATCGCGCCCGCCGTATGCTTCAACGTTCCCAAGGGATTCGAGATGCTCGCCGCCCGGATGCGCGAAGATAGCGAACTGCGTGAGCGCTTCTTCTCGCGGCTGCGCATGATGTTCTACGCCGGCGCGGGACTCTCGCAGCATGTGTGGGATGAACTCGACCGCCTGGCCGTCGAGACGACCGGATCGCATGTTCCGATGGTCACCGGACTCGGCGCCACCGAGACCGCTCCAATGGCCATCTGCGCGACGCCGCCTCACAATGCCGGCGCTGGATTCATCGGACTCCCGGTTCCCGGCGTGAAGCTGAAACTGTGGCCGGTGAATGGAAAGCTCGAGGTGCGTGTCAAGGGTCCGAACGTCACGCCCGGATTCTGGCGGAACCCCGAAGCCACCGCGGCTGCGTTCGACGAGCACGGGTATTACTGCATGGGCGACGCCGCTCGCTTTGTCGATCCTGCAGATCCGAATCTCGGACTCGTATTCGACGGCCGCATCGCCGAAGATTTCAAACTCGCCACCGGAACCTGGGTCAGCGTCGGCCCGCTGAAAACCGCACTGATTCTGCACTTCGCGCCCTATCTGCGCGACGCTGTCATTGCGGGGCACGATCGCGACGATGTTACGGCGCTGCTGTTCCCGGACCCGGAGCATTACTCGAAACTCGCGGATCCGCAGGCCGTCTTTCAGGAATTGCTGACGTCGTTCGCCCGCCAAAGCACGGGGAGTTCGAACCGTGTCGCACGCGCGCTCGTGATGCGGGATCCGCCATCACTCGACGCCGGCGAGATTACGGACAAAGGTTCGCTTAACAGCGCAGCCGTACTTCGGTGTCGTTCGTCGCAAGTCGAAAGGTTGTATGAGAGTTCGCCGGATGCAGGCGTCCTGGCTGTATTGGGAACTACCGCCGCTTAGTCGTCGTCGTTTCCCCACGAAGCGATGTACTCACAAGATCGCGTGCGTCCGCCTGCGCAGCGCAGGACAGTTCGTGCTCGGCGCATAGTTGTATACACCGAGGTCGCAATGTCCGGCATGATAGCGGCTGCCGCCGTGGCGACGAACGCCGAGAGCAATGCGTACTCAATCAGGTCCTGGCCGCGGGTCCTCTCACGAAGGTCGTCCAGGAAAATGGTGAAGCGAATGATTAGCGACATTGACCGCCTGCTTTCTCTTCAGGTCTTGCCAGACACCGGGTCATCCTCAGTGTAGGTCGACGATTCCGGACGGGTGAATACGCGATTCCCCCCTGAGACCGGCTCAGAGTTGCCTTAGATCGTCCGGACCTGAATCGGAAGCATGAGAAAAAAGTACCAGAGGCGCGGAAGGCCTCATCTGCCACCCATGTCGTATGCGCTCTTGGGCAGTTCTTGCACGAGGTCGATCAGCGCGACGGTTTCGTGCATGCGCCCGGTATGGAACTGGATGTACCGTCCCGTCCGGTCGAACGATAGATGGGCGTGCACCGCGCGGACCTTGTCTCGATACCCGGTCGCGAGCAAGCGGATGTTGCCTGTCGCCGTCTCGGCCAGCCAGATGCGTCCTTCGGCGTCGTCGATTGCGATGTACTTGCCGTCGGCTCGCGCTGACGCGTGCCAGTAACGTCCCTCGCGCGCGATGCGCGACTTTCCATCGGGACTCACCACCATCACGCCGACCTTGTCGTTCACCATCGTCATGTCGCCGGTGTTGGTAACCCAAGCCTCGTGCGTGAGCCATTCTTTCTGTTGCGTGATCCACGCCTTCGGATCGGTCGGAGCATACAGCGGACAGTTTCCTGTGCCGTCGCGCTTCACCACCCACGAGCGTTGCGGCGCATAGCCGCCGGTCTCCCAGACATAAAAGATGAGGTCGCTCTTCGGACTGTGCTGCACGTGCCCGATGCGGAATCCTTGCGTGAGGACAGTCTTGTATTCACCGGTCTCGGCGTGAATGACGCCGATTTCCCAGTTCGAGTCATCGCGCTGCTTTGTCACCGTGATCCACTTGCCGTCGCCGCTGACGCTCGGCTGCTGATGTCCGCCCACGCTCGGACCCGGAACGACGCCGACCGTCTTTTGGGTGAACGTGTTCACGTTTAGCGCGCGAAGTTCGGCGCCGCGCATGAAGTACACACGCGAACCATCCTTCGGATCGGGATACGCCGTCGCAGCGGCCAGCATCGGATCATCGGTCATCTGCACGATCTCGCCGGTATCCGGCGCATATCGATACAACTGCATCGAACCCGTTCGCCGGGACTGGAAAACCAGATACCGGTTGTCCGCGGTGAAGTTCGACACGTGATAGTACAGGTTGTCCGCGTGGACGCCTTCCGCCGTGATCTCCTGCACCCGGATACCCGTGACCGGATCCGTGTACGCGCGGCGTTCCACGCCCCAGGATTTTCCAACTCCGCCTTCCGCCATCGCGATCGAGGCGGCGCACCACCACGCCATTCCCAAACAAACCGTCTTCATGTTGTCCCGTTCTTTCAGTTGTGCGAGTGTGCCGCCGGAGCCCCATGGCAGCGTTTGAACTTGGCGCCGCTGCCGCATGGACATGGATCGTTGCGGCCTGTGCGCGCGTACACCTGCCGCGCCTGTTCCTCCCGCACCGCGAGCATCGCCATGATGTCTGCGGGAGGCCGTCCCTGCCGCAGCAGATTCGCGAGGGTCCGCATATAGGGATCCACGTGCGCGAAATAGGCCTTCAGTCCGGCGCACAAGTAATTCAACCCGTCCTCGCCGGCGGGCGTCTTCAGGAAACGGCTCCTCGGGCATTCTCCGTAGCAGGCGAACAGATACTTGCAGTCGCGGCAATACTGCGGAAGCGTGTCCTTCTTGTCCTGTCCGAAGCGGCGCTGCTGTTCGCTGTTGACCATCTCCGCCAGCGGCTTCTCGAGGATGTTCCCCAGCAGGTATTCGGGTTCGACGAAATGGTCGCAGGCGTACAGGTCGCCGTTGTGTTCCAGCGCGACTCCTTCGCCGCACGTCGGGCGAAAGATGCAGAGCGAGGAACTCCCCTGCAGCCAGGACACCAGCGTGCCGTCGAACACTTGCACGAACACGCGCCCGACGTCGCGATGGACCCACTCGTCGAAGATCCCGATCAGGAACTGCCCGTATTGTTCCGGCTGCACGGAGTGCGCGCTGACGGATTCGCCTTCGCGCACGACGATCGGAATGAATTGCAGGAACCGCGCGTCCAACTCATCGCGGAAGAACCGGTAGACCTCGAGCGGATGTCGGCTGTTCGCGGCGTGCACCGTGCACAGGATGTTGAATTCGACCTGGTGTTTCTGCAGCAGCCGCAGGCCGCGCATGACCTTTTCGAACGTCGGACCTCCGCCCTTGTCTCGCCGGTACGCGTCGTGCATCTCGCGCGGACCATCGATGCTGATGCCCACCAGGAACTTGTGTTCGCGCAGGAACTCGCACCAGGCGTCGTTGAGGAGCACGCCGTTGGTCTGCATCGTGTGCTGGATCGTCGTGCCCGGCTTCCGGTATTTCTCGGCGACTTCGACGGTTCGGCGGAAGAAGTCGAGTCCCATGAGGGTCGGCTCGCCGCCCTGCCACGCGATGGTGATTTCCGGTGTCGTGTGGGCTTCGATCGTCTGCCGGATGTAGCTTTCCATCACGTCGTCCGGCATGCGGAACTTGCTTCCGGGATACAGCTCTTCTTTCGACAAAAAGAAGCAGTACGAGCAATCGAGGTTGCAGATGGCGCCGGTTGGCTTCGCCATCACATGGAACGCCTGGAGGTTCATCGAAACGGCCATCCTTACGCTATCAAATGCACATGCCGCCCGGGGACACGCTACTCTGTCGGAACCAGCATGCGCAGCTTCTTTGTTCTGGCAGGGATTGGACTCTGCCTTTGTTCGTGCCGCACGGCGGAACGGGCGCCGCATCCCGTTGTCGGCACATGGTTCGTGACCACGCCCGAGGCTCCGTTCCGCTATCACATGTTCGCGTTCCACTCAGACGGCACGATGCAGCAATCGAATCCCGACGCCGGCAACGCCCACACCAGCGACAGCAGCGGACTCGGCGTCTGGACGCGCGATGGCGAAAACGGAGTGCGGGGCAAGTTCGTCGAAGTTACTGCCGATCGCGAAACGCACCAGTTCGTGAGCCGCGGCGAGATCTCGTTCCGTCTTCAAGTCGCGGGCGACCGGTTCAGTGGACCTGCTACTGCCGTCTTCTCCGATCTCGATGGCAAGCCCCTTCGGGCGCCGATTCAGGCGACGTTTACGGGGCAGCGCATTCAGCCGTAGTACGCTGGCTGCAGCGCCATGCTTCACCTCCTACTCGTTTTCGCGACTGCCCTGACTGCTCAGAATCCGCCGCCAATGCGGCAGGGCGTGAGCGTACAGATGCCCGTTACCACCAACGCTGTTGCGATGCCGGCCGCGGATGCCGCGGATTCGCTCATTGTCGCCATCACCGCCCAGGGCAAGATCTTCTGGGAGGTCACTCCGGTGACGCCCGCACAAGTCACTGAACGGGCGAAGGGGGCGACGAAGCCGGTGTTCCTCAAAGCGGACGCGCGCACGGCTTACGCGGTGGTCGCACAGGTCTTCGCGGCGCTCCGGAGCGCCGGCGTCGAATCCGTCGTGCTGCTGTCAGCACAACGCGACGCCACGGATTCGTCCACCTACGTCCCTCCCAAGGGACTCGCGATTCGCCTTTCGCGTATGGCTCCGGCCGCGGCGCCGCCACGTGCGGCGTCGGCGACCTTTGGGGACGTAATCCATGCGGTGGACGTCTGCGCGGGCGCCCAGGCGACCGTCTATTTTTAGGATCCGCTTACTGCACGAGCGGGCTGTCCAGCACCCGCTGCAGCATCACTTTCAACTGAGCGAAGTCGCGCGAGCCTAACTCCGCGCGCCACTCCTTCTCGATCTGCTTCATGATCTCCAGGATCCTGGCGTAGACCGCGTGGCCGCGCCGGGTGAAGCGGACGATCCGCTGGCGTCCCTCGTCCGGATCGCCGTCGCGAACGATGTAGCCCAGTTCTTCCAGGCTCCCGAGCAACTGGTTCATCGCCTGTTTGCTGATGCCGGCGCGTTCGGCGAGCACCGTGGGACGCACGCCGTCCGGCCCCGGGTACTGGAGCACGGCGATATGCGGCAGCCGCAAGCCTTCGAAGCCCGCCTCATTCAGATCGCGGATCAAGCGCCGGTGGATGGCTTGAGCCGGCACGCGCAGGAGCGCTCCAATCATTACGTCGTGAGAAGCCATTGACAGAAATAGTAAATTCCGTGTACGATCTTAGCACGGTAAACGGAATTTACTATCCATGCTCATGACCCCCACCGCCTTTCCCATCAATCCGGCTGACGAAACCATCGCCACCGGGCCTCTCACCATCCGGTTCCTGCTCACCGGCGAGAACTCGAACGGTTCGGTCGCCGCCTTCGAATTGACCGTCCCCGCGTCGGAAGGCCTGCCGGCGCCGCCGCACCGCCACGAGGCGTACGAGGAGACCATTTATGGCCTCGTTGGATCCATCACCTGGACCGTCGAGGGGCAGGCGATCGAGGTCGGTCCCGGCGAGGCGCTTTGCATCCCGCGGGGCGCGGTTCATCAATTCCGCAATGCCGGAACCGGCGACGCGAAAGCGCTGTGCGTGATCACGCCGGCCGTGATCGGACCTCAATACTTCCGCGAAGTCTCCGCCGTGCTGAACGCCGGATTTCCGCCGGATCGCGCCAAGCTTGTCGAGATCATGCGGCGCCACGGCCTCGAGCCCGCTTCCTGATTTCTCACCAGGTCCCCATGCGCAACACGACCCCGGCCCGGAACTGGAGTCCATTCGGGGCAGGGAAGCCGGGCAGGCTGTGGACCCAGGCCCGCGTGTATTCGACGCCGCCGAGACGGAACGTGACCGCCTCGTTCAACCGGTAATCGAGGCCCGCGCCCGCCGCGAAGGCGAACCCGTGCGTGTCGACGTCCTCCACCGCACGGCCCGGCAGCGACGACTGCTGCGTGATCTTGTTGCCTCCGCCGAGCACCTGCAGGTAGGGATGCCAGCGTCCTTTGAGGGGCGGCGTCCACCGTGGACCCGTCATGTACGTCATGAAGTCGCCGTCGTGGTGCGCGCCCAAGCCGCGGAGCATACAGCCGTTCCAATCGCCCACCAACTGCAGTTGCGAACGCATGCGGATCGCGACCGATGCGCCGCCGCCGATACAGGGCCGGTTGCCGTTGTTGAGCACCAGCGTGTTGAGCGACAACTCGAAGGGCGCGACGCCCGGGGGCGGCGTCACGATCCTGCGGCGCTGACTTGCGAGCCGCTGCCGCGCCGCCGGTTCCAGGAAGCGTTCCCGTTCATCGGCCAGCCTTCGCCAGGGCAGCCTGCCGTCGAGGACGTTCGCAAACGACCGCGTTGGATTCAGCGTCCCACGGATGATGGCGCGGTACACGCGGCTGTTCGAACGCCGTTCGAGACGGCGGATCACATAACGGTCCAGCGCATCCTCGCCGATCAGCCAACCGATGCCGAACATCGGCGTGACGACGTGATCGACGAGGCCCTGTTCCGGCGGCTTGGCCTGGATGTTGCCGATGGACGCCTCGCTGAACGGGCCGATCTCTTCCTGGGTGCTGTACACCCAGGCGTAGAGCGCAGCGCGCAGGCGGCTTTTCCAATATTCCGGATCCTTGCCGAACTCGACGTTTCGGAAGCGCAGGTCGTTTTGCAGCCAAATGTATCCTGACACCGCCCCTTGCATCGGATGCCCGACATAGTTGTCGAGGAAGGGATTGCCGTCCTTCCAGCCATGCAGGTTGGTGACGGAATCGACGTAGCCCTTGAAGAACGGCAGGCCCGGATGGCGGGTCGCTTCTTCGGTGGCGTAGCGGAACCCGTTTTCGATGGTCAGAAAGTACAGGGACTGCTTGATGAGTTTCTTCCAACGTACGGGCTCGGGCGATTCAGGCGTTTCGGGTTTGTCCTGGCCCCGTCCGACGGCAGGCGCGAAGGCCAGCAGGACGAGTGTTGCCGCCACGAGGCGTCCGAATTGGGGTTTATGCCCCATACGAAACGGTCGCTGGGACCAATCCACTGATTTCTGTGCAAATGGCTTTCCAATTACGGCTCCTGGCCACGACTCGTACCGAGTTGCCAGAGCCGGAAGCCCGAAAGTCCCATCCAAATTGTTGTTCCGAGCGAGGCCAGCACGACGGTTTGAGGAAGTTGCGGGGCGAACGCCCCCACCACCGACCAGACGCCCAGGACGCCCGTTGCAATGCCGGTCCATGCCGTACTCTTTGCGAAAACTCCCCGTCGCATGACCCATCCTGCAGTCAAGACCCCAATGGCCGGCACGAGCGTGTTGTAGCAGAAGAGCAGCTTCGAGAATGCGATCATCGCCGGATATTCCGCGATGGCTACGATCGCGCTCCTTTGCGCCGCGCCGGCTCCCGCGTCCGCGTACCGCACGCTCAACTGGAGCAGCGCCGCGTAGTTCGTCCATGTGATGGCCAGGTCGAGGATAGCGAAGAGCGCCAGGCAAGCCGCCGCCACCAGCATGGCGCCGCGATGCTGCCGCTGCAGCGCCAGGTAGAGCGCCATGGCCACGGGCAGAAAGAGCAGGTCCGTCAGCACCGACAGCGCGAGGATCGCCCACCAGGCGCCCGGATGCGCTGCCATATAGTCCAGCAGGGGCCGGGCATCGTGTGGCGGCGCGCCCATCGGCGCGTATACGGCAATGATGGCGACATACCCGGCCGCAATGCCGAGTCCTGCGATCCCGCCGGCCCGATAGATCCACCTGTCCGCATCCGTGCAGACGCCGGATCCGTCATCGTTGCGCATTGTGTCTCCTCCTCGATGATCTAAGAACGCAAGCCGCCGGGTGCGAGTTCCGGCGCAAAATGCGGGAAGGCCGCGGCGGGAGGTCGAACATCACCTCCGCTGGCCGCGGCCTTCGCGATCGTAATTCCGGGATCGGTTTACAGCTTCTTGTAGAGATCCAACAGACGAGTCCAGGCTTTTTCGGCCATGGGCTCGTTGTAGACGCGGGAGTCGGGCGGACACCAGCCGTGGGCGGAGCCTGCGTAGACCTCGATTTCAGCGGACAGTTTCGCTTGCGCGAAGGTCTCCTTGAGGACGTCCTTATCCTTCGGCGCGCGCTGGTCGTCGTTTTCCGCGATGGCGACGAGGAAGGCGGCCTTGGTTTTCCCCGCCTGCATGTGCGGGCTGTTGGCTGCGTCGCCGCGCACGAGTCCGCCGCCGTGGAACGAGGCAACGGCGCCGACGCGATCGGGCGCTGCTGCGGCGGTGCGGAAGGCCATGGGTCCGCCCATGCAGTATCCCTGCGTGCCGATCTTGTGGTTCTTGGCGACCGAGGGTTGCTTGTCGAGCCACGCGACGAACGCCTTGGCGTCGGTCATGTGGGTCGTCTCGTTGAGGCTCTGTGCGAGCGGCATCAACTGTTGGATGGGCGTGGTCGAACCGGCTTCGGCGGTGGGCGCTTTCTTGGTCCGGTAGAACGGATTCACGACGAGCACCGAGTATCCGGATTCGGCGAGCCGCTTGGCCATCTGCTTCATGGCGGGCCGGAGTCCGAAGATATCGGGCCAGAACAGGACGCCCGGGGCGGTTCCTGTTGCGGGGTGCACGAGATACGCGTCGGCGGTTCCGTCGGGCGTGGTGATGGTGACATCGGAATCGGTGACCGAAACCGCGTTGGCGACTTGGGGCAACATCATGGCAACACCGGCGCTCAACAGCACGCCGAATTGCTTGCGGGTTACCAAGCCGAGGGACTCGTATTTTAGTCCGTCATCTTCAAAATGATCCTGATCGCACATGTTTAGCCTCCTGACGACGCCGCGTTCTCGCCGCGTCCACACGTACTGCGTATTGTACCCATGGCGCGAGTCCGCGCGGGGGTGGGCGGTTAGTAGCCGCGGCGAGGGGCGCGGCGGGCGTAGAACTCCTGCGCGGCCTTGTCGACGGCGTCCATGGCGTCGGGGAAGGCTCTGAGGGCGTCGTAGACGACTCCCGGGAACTCGGGTGGGATGACCTGGTTGTCGTAGTGCTGCTGTTGCTGTTGTTGCTGCTGTTGCTGCTGCGGCACCTGGTGCGGTTTCGGCGGGGCGGCCGGGGTGCCGAAATGGCGGGTCCACCAGAGGGTTTTTCTGGGCTTCGCTGTTTTGATCATGGTGTGAATTCCTCCTGTTCCTTCCTTTGGTGCTGTGCGTGTTGTGTGTCGGGACACACTACGGGCAAGGTCCTGGGCGATGGGCATCGCGGGGGCCGGCGGTCAGGCGACTTTGGGGCCCTTTTTGCGGTTGTCGGAGCGGGTTGCGGCGGTTTGGGAGGGCTTGCGAGTGGGCGTATAGGGGGTGATGAGGCTGCGTACGAGGTGAGCGGGCCGGGTTTTGAGGAGTTCGTTTGGCTGGGGCTTGTTTTGCTTGGGTTGCGGCTGCTTTTGCTGCTCCTCGTCCTCGCCCTTGTCCGGC
>CAZVKC010000089.1:0-5075 GCA_964627455.1 uncultured Solibacteraceae bacterium
CCGAACCGCAGGCCAAAGCGGACTTGACGTTCGTTCGTCGCGCTCAGGACACGGAGGAAGTTCGCGTTGGTAACGGAGGTGCTAGCGAAGCCGGTGAACTGTCCGTGATTGAAGAAATTGAACATTTCTCCACGGAAGGACAGAGACATCTTTTCCTTGATCGCGAAGCTGCGTGCGATCGAGACGTCCGCGTTCCAGCGGCCGGGGTTGCGAATCGTGTTGCGGCCGGTCGAACCGAAGCGATACGTGCCGGCTGGCACGACCACGTCAGAGAAGGCCGAGATGTCGTAGTAACGGGTGCCCGGGCCAACCTGGCCGAGCTTGGTCACCACGGTGTTCACCTGATCTGCCGTCTGCGTCGAGCCCGGCGTGTTCAGCGTGCCGCCCGATCCACCGATGGTGAACGGAGTGCCCGTGACTGCCATGAAGACGCCCGACACGTTCCAGCCGCCCAGGATATGGGCCGGAATGCCGTTCGACAGGAACTGCTTGCCCTTGCCCATCGGGAGGTCATAGACCCAGCCCATTTGGAACACATGGCGGCGGTCGTAGCCGGCCGAAGCGTAATTGCGGCGGAAAGCAGGCAGATAGTTCCAGCCCACCGAGGCCCAGCCGTCTTCGTCCGTCATGTTGAACGCGTGCGACCAGGTGTAGGCGCCCTGCAGCATCAGCCCCTTCGAGAAGCTCTTGCGGAGGCTCGTCTGCAGCGAGTGGTAGTTCGAGCTGAGGTAACCATCCCACAGATTGGTCGCGGTGTTGCGGCCAAAGCGCGAGAAGTACGGACGGCCCGCGGCGCCGGCGCCGATCGTCTGCGAAGCGTTGATGTCGAGGTCAGCCAGCAGGTTGCTGGACTGCGTTCCCACATACGCCAGCGTGCCGATAATGTTCTGCGGCAGGTTGCGTTCGAGGGTGAAGTTCCAGCTCTGCGTGTAACCGCGGTTGATCTGGCCCTTGTAAGGGGTGCGCATGTCGGCCACCGCCGGCAGGTTCACCACGCCGGAGCTGATGTCCGGTCCGTTGACCGGCGGAATGCCCGTGGACAGCGGACCATACGACGAAAGCGCGTTCAACGCTTCGAAGTTGAAGTTCACCGTCAGCGGGTAGAAACCGCGCAACGGACGCGAGAACGGAAGCGGATCGAAGCTGATTCCGTAGCCGGTGCGGAGGACGGTCTTGTCATCAATACGATAGGCGATGCCGAGGCGAGGCGCAAACAGCTTCTTGCTCGTGGTCATGCCATTGCTGACGGGCACGTTGCCGCGGCCGCCCATGAAGACCTGGTTGGTTTCCGCATCCAAACGCTCGATGCCCTTGCCGTTGGCGCGGGTCATCAGCGGATAGTATTCGTAGCGCAAGCCGAGGTTGACCGTCAGCTTCTTGGTCACCTGCCAGCGGTCGCGCGCATACCAGCCGAACTGATACTCACGCGGAGTCATCAGAATGTACTGGATGCTCTTCTGATACTGGTAGGGCTGGCCGAGCAGCGTCGAAGCAACGCCGTTGTAGTTGTTGGTCGCGCCGATGGCCGTCGTGCCGCCGTTGAAGTTGATGTAGCCGCGCGGACCAGCGCCCAGTTCCGGCTGCCAGTGCGACATCCGGTAGTTGGTGCCGTCGAAGCCGAAGCGCAGTTCGTGCTTGCCCTTCAACACGGTCAGGTTGTGGCTCATCGTGTAGTTCTGCTCGATGCGCTCGAGCGGCATCCAGCCGGGGACGCCGAAGCTGCTGTAGCCGTTCACGTCCACGTTCGGGAAGCCCAACTGGCGCTGGTCAGGACCACCAATGCCCGGAATGCCGAGCGTCTGGCTGAAGTCCTTGCCGAAGTCGGTGCCGCGAACCGTCTGGTCCTGGCGCTGGTAACCGATCACGCCGTCCAGGATGAGGGTCGGCGAAAGGGTCCAGGTGTGGCCGAGCGACATGTTCTTGACTTTGGTGTCGCCGAGGCCCGGGTCGGAACCCGGAGCAGGTCCAATCGCATCGCCGAAGACGCCCTTGCCGCCGACGAGCGCATCCATGCGGCCCCAGCGGAAGAACAGCGAGTGATTTGACGTACGGTTGTAGTTGACCTTGAAGTCGTTATAGTCGCGATCGAACTTCGGAACCGCCGCCGCGAAGAAGTTATTCGCGATGCCCGGCGTGTTCGGGTTCGGGTAGTAGCCGATCAGCTTCGCGCCCTGGGGCGAAATACGCGCCGCCGGAATGATGTTGCCGGCAAACGGGGTGCGCAGCGACGGAGTCGCATTCGAATTCGGATCGTAGATCGTCTGCAGCGTGCCGTTCGCGTTGAACGCCTTGCTGAAGTCGCCGGTGCGGATGTCCGCCGTCGGAACCGACGCGAACGTCGTGCTGCCCTGGCGCTGGCGGGTGCCGTCAAAGCTGTAGAAGAAGAACAGCTTGTTCTTGACGATCGGACCGCCGATCGTGCCGCCGTAGTTGTTGTAGATGCTCAGAGGCTGCGCCACACCCACCGGCTGGAAGAAGTTGCGAGCTTTCAGGTGCTGGTTGTCGTGGAACTCGAACGCGCTGCCGTGGAACTGGTTGGTGCCCGATTTGGTCACAACCGTGACGGCTGCGCCGCCCGCCATGCCCTGTTCCGCGTCCGGCGCCGTGGTGGTGATGTTCACCGTGTCCACCATTTCGGCGGGGGTCACGTAACCGGCGTGGTGAGGCAGCCACAGGTTCACGCTGGCTGCGCCATCGATGCGCGTCGTGTTGTTGTTCTTATTCGTACCGTTGATGTTTGTTGCGAGCGAACGGCCCGGCGTGTCGGTCGCGGAATTCTGGAACCCCGCGGGCGTCGCGCCCGGAACCAGGTTGATGAGGCTCTGGTAGTTGCGGTAACCCGGCAGAGGCATGTTCGCCACCTGCTTCGAGTTCAATTCGGTGTGCGTGTCCGCCTTGTCCGTCTGCAGGACGGTCGCGTCAGCGGTAACCGTAACCTGTTCGGTCAAGGCGCCGACATCCATGCGCACGTTGGTGCGGGTTACGACGTTGGCCGAAACCACGACGCCGGTGCGGGCTTGCGTTTTGAAACCTTGCTTGGTGATTTTGATATCGTACGAGCCAGGCAGAACATTGAGAATCGCGTAGTTTCCGGTGGCATCCGTGGACGCCTCAAAAACTTGGCCGGTTGCGGGGTTGGTAGCGGTTACTTTCGCATCGGGGATGGTTCCCCCGGTCGGATCTTCGACAAGTCCGACAATGGAGCCGTACAACACCTGTGCATTTGCGACAGGAGTCAGCGCCAGTAGCATGGTCAACACAAGCGCGCTGAAGCGCACAGTTTTCATGCAGTTTACTCCTTCTTCTAGATATGTTGGTCCGCCCTTGCGGCGAACGACGAGACAAGACCCCACTTCCTGCGTCAGGAAATGGTCAACTTTGTAAAGTATAACCTTTTCTGATGCAGAGTGGCGTCCTGAATAAAGGGAATCTACTATTAGATTCGAGGGGATGTCACCCTTAGCCGGCTCCTGCATCTTTCGCAACATGAACGTTGAACGCTACCTCCGGCTCGTTGCCGGACTCTTCGTGATGCTCTCGGTCGCACTGGGCTACTGGGTCAACCCGGGCTTCTTCCTGTTCACCGCCTTCGTCGGACTCAACCTGTTCCAGTCGGCCTTCTCGAACTGGTGCCCGCTGATGACCATTCTCAAGAAACTCGGGGTCCCCTCGGCGTCCTGATTGCTACCATGAAGGAGCCGTGCTTGTACAGCTAGAAACCAAGTCCCAGCGCCGTCCGGACTGGCTGCGGGCGCCCGCTCCCGTGGGCGAAAGCTACCGTGACCTCAAATCCCTGGTGGCCGACCTGAAACTTCATACGGTCTGCGAATCCGCCGCCTGCCCCAACATCGGCGAGTGCTGGAACCACCGCACTGCCACGTTCATGATCCTCGGCAACGTCTGTACGCGCCGCTGCGGATTCTGTGCGGTGCAAAAAGGCGTGCCCCTCGACGTCGACTACGACGAACCAGCACGAGTGGCCGCCGCTGTAAAGGCGCTCGGGTTACGATTCGCCGTCATCACCAGCGTCAACCGGGACGACCGCAAGGACGGCGGCGCGGAACTCTTCGCCATGACCATCCGCGCGATCCACCAACAGGTTCCGGGATGCGGCGTGGAAGTGCTGGTCCCCGATTTTCAGGGTTCGCGCGAAGCCATGAGGATGGTGATGGACGCGGAGCCGGAAGTTCTCAATCACAATACGGAGACGGTCCCGCGCTTGTACCGGCAGGTCCGCCTGGGCGCGCGTTTCGAACGCTCGCTCGAAATGCTGGCCTACGCCAAAGAGTGCAAGCCGCACATCAATACGAAGAGCGGGCTGATGCTCGGCCTTGGTGAAACGAACGATGAAGTGATCGAGGTGATGCGCGCCCTGCGTGCCCACAACGTCGACATCCTGACCCTTGGCCAGTATCTGCGGCCGTCGCCGATGCACCTGCCGATCCACCGCTATGTGCCCGTGTCGGAGTTCCAGGAACTGAAGAAACTCGGCTTCGAGATGGGATTCAAGCACGTCGAATCCGGGCCGCTGGTCCGCAGTTCCTATCACGCGGCGGATCACGGCGCGTGACCCTGCGCATCCTCGACGTCGCCCCGGGGCTTACGCAGATCAAACTGCCGCTGCCGTTCGAGCTTCGCGAGGTGAACGTCTATCTGCTGCGCGGCCGTGACGACGGGTACGTCCTGATCGACACCGGCTATCACGCGGCGGACTGCTTCGATACGCTCGAAGCCTCGTTGCGCGAATTGCGCGTCGCGTGGACGGACATCCGCCACATCGTGCTCACGCACATGCACCCGGATCACATGGGCAACGCCCACCGGATCCTGGAATTGACCGGCGGCGCACGCCTGTCGATGCACGGGGATGAAGCAGCGCACCTGAAGAGCATCGCCGATGCGGGACGCCCGCCGTGGTTCGACGCCATGCTGTCGGCCGCCGGCGCGCCGCTGGATCTGCGCGACGAGGTGCTGGCGGCATTCGCCAACATCCGTGATCACACGCGTGCGCTGCAACCCGACGAACTCTATCGCGACGGCGAGATGCTCGACGGGCGATTCGAAGTCGTCCACAC
>CAZVKC010000089.1:5175-25962 GCA_964627455.1 uncultured Solibacteraceae bacterium
ACGAACTCTATCGCGACGGCGAGATGCTCGACGGGCGATTCGAAGTCGTCCACACACCGGGACATTCGCCCGGGCACATCTGTTTGTTCGACCGCCCCGCTGGATTCTTGCTGTCCGGTGACCACATGCTGCCCGGCATCACGCCCAATATCGGCTGGCTGCCCGGCGAGGATACGCTGGCGGATTACCTGGGATCGCTGCGGAAGGTGGAACCGTTCGAGGTCCGCACGGTGATGCCTGCCCACGGCCGCGGCTTCGAAGACCATCGCAGCTGGCTTCGCGAAACCGCGCTGCATCATGAAGACCGCTGCGCTGAGATCCGCGGGATCATCGGCGGGAATCCGGCCTGTTCCGCCCACGACATCGTGAGCCGCATCTGGACCCGCAAGCTGAGCCCGTTCCACTATCAGTTCGCGGTTTCGGAGATCCTCGCACACCTCGTTTATATGGAACGGCGCGGCGAGATCCAGCGCGATGCGGATGTCGAGACCGGTTGGCGTTTACTACTCGGCGGCCGGTGACCCCGGCAGCGGAACCATCAACCCGCCATCCACGGTCACGATCGAACCCGTCATAAAACTCGCCCGGTCCGATAACAGGAACGCGATCACTTCGGCGATCTCGTGCGGATCCCCGATGCGTCCCAGGGGATGCGCGGCGGCGAGTCCGGACCGGAACTTCTCGACGTCAGGCACCAGCGGATACTGCGCATGGATCAGCGGAGTGTCGACCGCGCCCGGGCACACGCAGTTGACGCGGACGCCGGAAGTGGCGAGGTCCACGGCCATGGACCGCGTGAGTCCGATGAGCGCGTGTTTGCTGGTCGCATAGGCCAGGACATTCTTCTGTGACGCGAGTCCCTGGACGCTCGACACGTTGACGATCGCGCCCCGCCGGCCGAGGTGCGGGATCACCGCGCGCGACATCAGCCACTGGCCCTTGAGGTTGACGTCCATGGTGCGATCCCAGATCGCTTCGGTGGTGTCGACCGGACCGCCGTAGGTCTGGATGCCCGCATTGTTCACCAGTCCGTCGATCTTGCCATGTCGCGCGACGCATTCCGCGACCGCGGCCTTCACCTGCTCATCCGACGAGATGTCCGCCTGGGCGTCGCTGCGTCCGGTCTGGATGTCGATGCCGAAGGGAATGGCTCCCTGGTGTTGCAGGACTTCCACGCAAGCGCGTCCGATTCCGTTCCCCGCGCCAGTCACGATCACGACTTTGCCGGTCATTTGAGTTTGAACTCCGGTTTGATGTCGACGGGGATATCCGTCAACCGGTTGAGCGCGGTCTGCAGTTCCGGCCGCACCACCGCGTACTTCTCGATCATTCGCTTGGCCGCTGCATAGTCGCCGGTTGCCTCGATGGTGAGAATCTCACGGCCCAGGTCGCGAACCGCGCCGGCGATCTTCGAGTAATCGACCGAGAAGCGGCTGTCTTTGTCGACGGTGAATGCGCCGCGATCCATCAGGTAGTTGAACTGGATCGCCATGCCGCGACCGTGCGCTTCCTGAATCCCGAACCGCAGCGAGCGGAACGCCGAGGCGAGGAACGTCGTGTATAGCGATTTCTCGGCGGCGGGCAGCAGCTTGCGGTCGTACATGTACTGCAGCAGGAACAGGCCGCAGATGTCCGCCTTGGCTTCTTCGAGCGAACTGTACAGTTCCTTGAGCGAGGTCCGGACGTTGTCGTGGGGACCGATGCCGTGCGACAGTTCATGTGCCAGAATGTGCGTGAAGAACGAGTCAAAGCTGATGTCCTTGCGGTCGGCTTCGCTCAGCAGGCGTCCGGCGATGGGCACGAGGACGGAGTTGAACTTCGCCTCCTGCACGTTCTTCATCATCACCTGTTTCGTACCCTTTTCCTTAACGATCCGCTCGTCGTTGGGCAGGTTGTAGGCGGCGGTCATGACGCCGTGCGCGCCGTCGCCGTTGGCGGTAACGAGGTTGACAACCGTGATCGGCACGGTCGCGCCGAGCTTGGGATTCTTGAACTTGTCGTCCATCGGCAGGTTGTTTTCGATTTCCTGCAGATGGTCTGCGAAGAACTTCAGCTTCTTCGATTCCTTCTCGTCGAGGATGCTGACGTAGGCTTCGAAGGCGGCTTTGTAGCCGAACAATTCGTCGGTGTAGGTTTCGTAGGGGCCGATGGTGACGTCGACCGGCGACTTCAACTCGAGCCAGGCGACGTCGCTCGCGTAGTAGTCGTCATCGAGGAACGCCTGGGCGCGCAATTCGCAGAACTTCTTGAGCGACTTGTTGGTGGTCGCGGCGGCGGCCTCGCGCAACAGTTTCGCGGCGCGGGTCAATTGCGTTTTGTACGCGACGCTGTAAGGGATCTCCACCAGCGACTTGGTCTTCGGATCCCGGCGGACCACCGAAAAGAATCCCGTGGACTTCCCCTTCCAGGCCTCGAACTCCTCGCGCGTCATGTCTTCGGGATAGAAGTTCGCACCCTCAGGCTTGCGCGCCGGCACGCCGGGCAGGAACGACTTGTGCTCGTCGAGGTCCGACCAGGGACCCTTGTTCAGCCAGAAGTATTCCCAGCGCGCGGCAGCGAGTTTCGACGCCTTGCGGTTCGCGTACAGCTTGTCGCGCAGCGCCGGGTTGCCCTTCCAGAGTTGCTCGAGGTAAATCTCGTCCATCACGCGCGCTGCAGCGATCAGTTTCTGCAGCGCGGTCTGGTCGCCGGCGGACAGCTTCGAGGTGTCGGCGGTGATTTTGGTGGGGGCGAAGCGCGCGGTCATCCGCGCCAGTTCGCGATCGTCCGGAAAGGCGGTTCGGCTAGCCATGAGAATGATGAAAAGAAGACCTGATATCCGTCGCATAACGCACGGGCCGTTGTAAGTTCAGTATATGGTGAAGGTGAAGGACCTCATAATTGCAGCGGGCGGCATTGTGACCCGGGATAGCGGCGAGGTCCTGTTGGTGCACCGGCCGCGCTACGGCGACTGGAGCTTCCCCAAAGGCAAATTGGACTCCGGCGAATCGCCGCTCGAGACCGCTCTGCGCGAGGTTCGCGAGGAGACGGGGTATGAAGTCGAGGTCCGCGGATTCGCCGGCGCCGTGGGATACGAAGTGAAGGGAATCCCGAAGACGGTGCTGTTCTGGGAGATGTCGCCGGGGCCGCAGCACGAGATCGAGGATCGCGAAGAGGTCAGCGAACTCGTGTGGCTGCCGTTTGCGGAAGCGGCGCGGCGGATGAGCTACGCGCTGGAGGTCGAGTTGCTGGAAAAGGTCGCCGCCAAGCGCTCCTGACGGACCTCCCGGTGCGTGGTAGGATGTATCAACGTGGCCCAGCCTTTTTCCCTTTCTAACAAGACCGCATTAGTCGTTGGCGCGAGCCGTGGCATCGGACTCTCGATCGCTCGCCACATGGCGCAAGCGGGCGCCCGGGTGCTGCTCGCCGCCCGTTCGGTCGACAAACTCGAGAAGATCGCGGAAGAGTTCCGGAGCCAGGGGTATTCGGCTGCGCCGGTCCGGCTGGACCTGATGGATCCTGCCTCGATCAAAGCCTGCGCGGATTCGCTGTCGCACGTGGACATCCTGGTCAACGTGTCGGGCACCAACATCCGCAAGGCCTTCGGCGACTACACGCCGGAAGAGTACAACAGCATCATGCAGACCAACCTGCACGGCATCGTGGACCTCACCAAAGCGGTGGGCGCCAAGATGATCGCGCGCGGCGCGGGCGGCAAGATCATCAACATCGGCAGCATGATGTCGCTTTTGGGGCTGCCGTACCTGACGGTATACGCCATGACGAAGAGCGCTCTGGCGGGATTGACCCGTACGCTCGCCGCCGAATGGGGACGCTACAACATCCAGGTCAACTGCATTGCGCCGGGCTTCATTTTGACGGATCTGAACCGCGCCATGTGGCAGGATCCGGTGATGCATAACTGGTTGATGGGCGCGCAGCCGAACCCGAAGATGGGTACGCCGGATGACGTGGCTCCGCTGGCGGTGTTCCTCGCTTCGCACGGCTCCGACTATGTGACCGGGCAGGTGATCGCGGTCGACGGCGGATACTCGACGACGGCCAAGTGGCCCTACGAACCCGCGTAAACGAACCTACAGAAATCCAGGGAAAACCCGCCGGTCGCACGGCGGGCTTTTCATTTCCTGGGGGACAATTTACGCTTCCAGATATTGGAGTTCGTGCAGCCGCTGGTAAATGCCGCCGCCGTTGACGAGTTCCTCGTGCGTGCCGGTCTCGGTGATTCGGCCGGAATCGAGCACGACGATCAGGTCCGCACTGCGGATCGTGGATAAGCGGTGTGCGATCACGATCACCGTGCGGTTGGCCATCAGGTTCGCCAGCGCGCCCTGCACCAGCGCTTCGGATTCCGTGTCCAGATGCGAGGTCGCCTCGTCCAGAATGAGGATCGGCGCGTTCTTCAGCAGCGCCCGCGCGATCGCGATCCGCTGCCGCTGCCCGCCGGACAACTTCTGCCCGCGCTCGCCGATCACCGTCTGATAGCCGTCCGGCATCTTCTCGATGAACTCTTCGGCCATCGACATGCGAGCCGCCGCCTGGATCTCTTCCATCGTCACGCCGGGCTTGCCGTAGCCGATGTTATTCGCCACCGTGTCGTTGAACAGGAACGTTTCCTGCGGCACAATGCCGATGTGGGCGCGCAGCGACTCCAGTTGGATATCGCGGACATCCCGCCCATCGATCCGGACCGCGCCCTCGGCCACATCGTAAAAGCGCGGCACCAGGTTCGCGAGCGAGGTTTTGCCCGCACCGCTCGGCCCCACCAGCGCGACGACCTTGCCGGCTTCCACCTTTAGATTGAGGTGGTCCAGCGCGAACCGCTCGGGATCCGTCGGATACCGGAACGTCACGTTGTCGAAGTGGATCTCGCGCGCGAACTTCGTGAGCGGCTTGGCGTCCGGGCGGTCCTGGATCGTCTGCTTGCGGTCGAGGTATTCGAACACACGCTGCGAGGCGCCGAGCGCCTGCTGGAAGATATTGTGGATCCCCGTCAGCCGCTTCACCGGTTCATACAGCAGCAGCAGCGCGGCGAGAAAACTGGTGAAATCGCCGGCGGTCATCTTGCCCGCCTGGATCTCGGTCCGCGCGACGGTCAACAGTCCGACGATGGTCAGCGCGGCAAAGAATTCGATCAACGGCGACGAGATCGCCTGCTGCGCGACGTACCGCAGGTTGCTGCGGCGCAACCGGCGCGAGGTCTCGCGAAAACGATTCGACTCGATCTCTTCCGCGCCGAACGTCTTCACCACCTGATGCCCGGTGATCGTTTCCTGCAGGATCTGGTTGAGTTCCGCGGCGTAATCCTGCGCCTTGCGCGTGGTCCGGCGGATGCGGCGTCCCAATCGCACAGTCGGCACCAGCACGAACGGCAGCACCGTCAAGGCAACGAGCGCGAACTTCGCGTTGGTCTGGATCACGACCGCGAGCAGGCCGAGAACCGAGAAGATCTGCCGGAACCAGTCCGCCAGCAAATGCGAGGTCGCAACCTGAATCTTTTCGATGTCGCTCATGATCGACGACATCACCGCGCCTGTCGAGTTTTCCTGGAAGAACGCGGCGTCCTGCCGCAGGACCTTGTCGTAAACCTGCTGCCGGATATCGGTCACCGCACCGAATCCGACGTCGTTGATGATGTAGTTCGCGACGTAATCGGCGAGGCCCTTGATGAGGAAGGTCGCGACGATGCCCACCGCAACGGCGAGCCAGACATCCTGAATCGAATCGGGCAACAAGTCGGACAGGTGCAACTTCCAACTGCCGATCGCGAACAGCAGAACCGGATCTTTCGTTGAGTCCGGCTGCAGCACGCGGTCGAACAGCGGCTTGATCAGCCGCGCCATCAAGGCCTGCGACGCGCCGACCATCGACATCAGCACGACGGCGAGCGCCAAACGCCCCGCATAGGGACGCGCGTACCGGATCAGCCGAAGGACTTCGCGGCTCATAGCGCGGCCACCGCCAGTTCCGGCGCGATCGATTCCGATGCCTTCAATACTCGCGACTTCGACACCCGCCAGGGCCCCCAGATATCCGGGTTCGAAGGTCCAAAGACGACCGTGAGTGGAATGTCGAACGCCGCCGCGATATGGGCGGGTCCCGAATCGTTGCCGAGGAAATACGACGCGTGCCGGATGAGCGTCTTCACGTCTGCGAGCGGCTTCGCGGCCCACACCTCGAAGCCCTCGAACGGCGACACATCATCGCCGGGACCCGCGAGAATTACGGGATCCAAACCCTGCTGTTCCCAGATCGCCCGCGCCGCCGCTACGAAGTTCGCAGCGGGCCACGTTTTGTCGGTCGACGAGGCGAAGGGATGCACCACAGCATAATATCCGCTTCGCGGCGGCTGCGGGGCGGCGGACAACATCGCGCGCGGAATGGGTTGTCGCGGAACTCCCAGATAAAACATTGCGGAGGCAACATGTTCCGCCGTATGCACCGTTCGTTCTTCGCCCAAAACCTCTTGCGCACGCGGAAGCTTCACGTTGTACACGAACTGATTGCGATAGTGCCCGAACCCGGCGCGATAGCGCGCGCCGCAAGTTGCCGAGATCACCGTGCTTCGCGACCCGCCATGCAGGTTCACACACAACTGAGGTCCAAAGCGGCGCGCCGCGGCGGCCTGCGGCGGCAGGATCTCATGCACGAACGGGAGCCCCGTATAGATCTCCGCGAAACGCTCTCCCACCACCACGCCGATCCGCAGATCAGGCCGGTGTGCGGCAAGCAACTGTAAAGCAGGAGTGGTGAGGACACAATCGCCCATCGACCGGATGCGGACGATCAGGACGCGAGCGCCCTGCTCGAGTTGATCGAGCAGTAACTTCATGATGCGGTGGCTAGTTCTCGATGCGGGCTTCGTCGACGAGCATCACGGGGATGTCGTCGCGCACGGGATAGACCCGCGAGCACTGCACGCACTTCAGCCCGTTTTCGTCGGCCTTGGGTACGACTTTGGCCTTGCAAACGGGGCAGACCAGGATGTCGAGCAGATCTTTGCTGATCGCCATGATGAATGTAGCTTCAGTGTAGCGCGAGCATGGGGTCGCTACAATAAAGGCTTATGTCCCTTGTTGTCGTTGGTTCCGTTGCATACGACGCCGTCGAAACGCCGCATGGCAAAGTCGACCGGATGCTCGGCGGAGCCTGTACCTATATCGCCCTGTCGGCGAGCTATTTCACTCCGTCCCGCATCGTCGGCGTCATCGGCGACGACTTCGACCCCGCCGATAAAACGTTCCTCGCGGACCGCGGCATCGATCTCGAAGGCCTCGAAGAGGTCCCGGGCGGCAAGACCTTCTTCTGGTCCGGCGTCTATTCGAAAGACATGAACGACCGCGAAACGCTGGTCACCGACCTCAACGTCTTCGCCGAATTCAACCCCAAACTGCCGGATAACTACAAGAAGCAGCCCTACCTGATGCTGGGCAACATCCTGCCCGCGTTGCAGCGTGATGTCCGCGCGCAGATGAATGGCGTGCGCTTTGTCGGCGGCGACACGATGAACTTCTGGATCCAGGGCCAGCGCGACGAACTGCTGGCGACGATCCGCGAGTGGGACTTCCTGCTCATCAACGACAGCGAGGCCCGGTTGTTGTCGGGTGAATACAACCTGCGCCGCGCCGCGGAAAAAATCCACGACATGGGTCCGCACACGCTGGTGATCAAGCGCGGCGAATACGGCGCGATCCTCTTCCGCCGCGATCCCAAACTGGGCGACACGCACTTCATGGTTCCCGGCTACCTGCTGCATCAGGTCTTCGATCCGACCGGCGCGGGCGACTGCTTCGCCGGCGGCTTCGTCGGTTATCTCGCCGAAAGCGGCTTCGACCTTGCCACCGGCCACATCGACAGCAAGGAACTGCGGCGCGCCGTGATCTACGGGTCGGTGATGGGGAGCTACTGCTGCGAACGGTTCGGAACGGAACGCTTCCGCACCCTCACTCGCGCTGACATCGATGCACGATTCAACGAATTCCGCGAATTCACGGAATTCTAAGTCGAAACCGAAACGTCTGCCCGTAGGCGGCGGCGTGGTGTTGCTCTTCGCCGCCGTCCTCAGCGCCTCCGCAGTGTGGTGGTTTTACTCGGGCGGTTACACGCTGTACTACGGCGATGCAGAGGCGCATCTCAACATCGCCCGCCGCATCTGGGACAATCGCGAACCTGCTTATCGCGAGATCGGCACGGTATGGCTCCCGCTGCCGCACCTGCTCACGCTCGTCTTCAGCCTCAACGACTTTCTCTGGCGGAGCGGACTCGCCGGGGCGATTCCTTCGGCGCTGTGTTTCGTCCTCGCCTGCTATCTCTTCTTCCGCTCGCTGCGCTCTTCGCTGGAATCCAGCAGCGCGGCGTTCGCGGGCGTGACGGTTCTGGCGTGGAACCCCAACCTTGTTTACCTGCAATCGATCCCGATGACCGAGGCTCTGTTCCTCGTCTGCCTCGCCGGTCTTTTGCTCGCGACGCTGAAGGACCAACCGGCGATCGCCGGCCTGTGTACGCTCGCCGCCACGCTCACGCGCTATGAAGGCTGGTTCCTGATCCCGGCGGTGTGTCTGTACTTCCTGCTGGTGCGTAAGTCGTGGGTCGACGCGGTGCTCTACGGCGCGATCTCGTCGATTGGTCCTGTGTACTGGCTCGCGCACAACTGGTATCTGTTCGGCAGCGCGCTGTATTTCTACGACGGGCCGTGGTCCGCAAAAGCGATCTATGCGCGGCAACTCGCGGCCGGCATGCCGCGATTTCCCGCCGACGGCAACTGGATCGAGTCGTTCCGTTACTTCTTCGAAGCGGGCCGCCTCACGCTCGGTGAAACCCTGCTCGGCTTCGGCCTCATCGGCGCACTATACGCGGCCGTCCGCCGCCACGCCTGGTGGCCGGTAACGCTGCTGGCGCTGCCTCCCGCATTCTACTTGTGGAGCCTGCACGCCTCGGGGACCCCGATCTTCGTCCCGACCCTCTGGCCGCAGTCTTACTACAACACCCGCTACTCGCTGGCGTTCCTGCCGCTGGCTGCCTTCGGGATCGCCGCGCTGGTCCGCGCAGTCCCTCGCCACTATCGGGTGCAATCCGCCATCGGATCCATTGTCATCTGCGTGCTGCCGTGGATCTCGATCCACGCCGGCATGAACGAGTGGGCGTGCTGGAAAGAATCCGAGCGGAACTCGGAAGCGCGTCGCGAGTGGACCATCGCTGCTGGCGAATTCATGCGTACGCAATACAGCCAGCGCGACGGCATCTGGTACGACTTCGGCGACCTCACCGCGATCCTGCGTCACGCCGGTATCCGCTTGCGCGAGACCCTGCACGACGGCAACGAACTGAACTGGATCCGCACCGAAGCGCGTCCCGATCTGTTCCTGAAAGAGAAGTGGGTGATCACCTTCTCGGACAGCGCCCTCGCTAAGGCCGTCGCGAAACTCCCCTACGAGAAGGCGGCCGCATTTCCGGTCCCCAAGGACTCCACCGGCAAGGCCGTGCTGATCTTCCGCCGCAAACTTCCCGCCGGTTTGTAACGCAACAGCGCCAAGCCTCGTACTCTGAAAGTATGAAGCTCTTTTTGACGCTCGCCATGAGCGCGGCTCTCAGTGCATTCGGCGCGGATGTGGCATTGACCTTCGGTGTCGGCAACGGCACGTCCAAAGTCAGCAACAACGGACAAACGGTGGAAGCAAAGTCCACGACCTCGGTGATGATCACGCCGGGCGGGGACATCGTCAACGTTGGCGTGGTGGCGATTGGTTGGGAAGTTCCGGTCGCGTTCGGCGGTCCAGCGCGCGCTTTGATTTCCAACGGCAGGATCAACACCGAAAAGATGGACTTCATGCTCGTTCCCGGCGCGCGCGTTCGCATTGCTCCGATCTCGCGCTTGAGTCCCTGGGCGTCCGTCGGCGTCGGCCTGGGACGCTTCGATCGCGCCTCCGCCTCGAGTGCGTCGAACCTGCTGCAGTCTGCCACCGCCTCCTCGTTCGCGGTGTCGGTCGGCGTGGGACTCGACTTCAAGGTCGCCGGTCCTCTATTCCTCCGCGCCGAAGGCCGGAATTTCAACTATAAGAGCGTTGATGACTTGCGCCGCAATTCGTTTCAGTTCCTGATCGGAGCGGGACTACGCTTCTAGACGGCATCCATCTCTGGCGTTTCGCTTCCGGCCGGCTCTCGATGTTGGATGAGCGCTGGCTGGACGCGGAAGAGCGCACTCGCGCCGCCCGTTTCGTTCAACAGTTGCACTCCGAACGGTACGTTCGCTTTCATGCTGCGACGCGCCTGGTCCTTTCGCTGTACACGGGCGTCCCGCCCGAGCGGATCGAGTATCGAAAGTCCGAACCCGGCGCGAAGCCGGCGCTTGCATCCGGCGAGGTGCATTTCAATCTCAGTCACACGGGGGATTCTGCTGTTCTGGCGGTATCCGCAGAGCCGGTTGGTGTCGACATCGAGCAGATCCGGCCTGTAGCTGACCTGCGGTCACTTGCAGCGCGAGTCTTCAGTAGCCGCGAACTCGCGCAGTTTGCGGAGATTCACGATTCGCGCCGGCAGGTGGCGTTCTTTTCCTGTTGGTCGCGCAAAGAAGCGATCCTCAAAGAGATGGGGACCGGTCTGTCTCTTGATCCCTCACTGCTGACAGTCGGGTGGGGGACGCCGGTTGCCGAGGACGTACGCGGCTCGTGGCGTCTGCAGCGCGTCCGCGGACTCTCGCCTCTCATCACCGGGTGGGTCGCCAGCCGCAGGGAAGCGAAGCTCACGAACATGAGCCTCTTCCATTGAGCGGGTTCTCACCAAGCCGCAGGATCCGGGATCGTTCGCGTGTGATGGAAGGTGTACTCGCCCAACAGCCGGTCGCCTTCCTTCTCGTCCACTGCGATCATCTTCACGACAAGCGTTTCGGTTGGCGCCGCCTTGGCGTACGCCGAAGATTGCTGCATGAATACGGAACCTTGTGTCGCGCGAAACGGAATATCTTCTGCTCTCGCCAGCAGACTGCCATCCTGACGGCACAGTTCGACATCCACTCGTTTTGTTGCGCTGAGATCCGCCGCGAGACGCCCGATCAATAGATCATCTTCCGTGGTGATCGTGCACTGTACGCTGCCCCCCGCCGGTGGCGCATACTCGCGGATCTGCAGTCCGTCGAGAGCGGCCTGCCGCAGGAAGGCTTCACTCACCACCATCTGCAGGGAACCCTCGCGGGCAATCTGCCGCACGGCATCGGCAAGCGCCATGATCTCCCGCAAACGGTCGCCGCACGCGTCGCACTGCAGCAAATGCTCCTCGACGGACTCTTCCTCAGCCGCTGGCAACACGCCGAGCCAATAATCCGCAAGGATTGCTGCATCGATGGGATTCGCGCATGGCTTCATGCCGCAACTCCCATGCAACTGCGCAACTGATGGATCGCGCGATGGCGGATCACCCGGACATTCGCTTCCGATACTCCCAGGAATCCCGCCACATCAGCGCCGGTCTGCTCGTCATAGAACGTCATTACGACCACCGCGCGCTCGCGTTCCTTCAATCCCTGCAGGCAGCGTGTGAGTTGCTGCAGGTCCAAAACCGGAGCGGATTCCGGCGCAGGCGTCAGCAGGTGAATCCCGAACTCCTCCAGCAACCGGCCCTTGCGCTGGGTGTTGCGCCGCTGATCGAGCACCGTCATGCGGCAGGTCCCCAATACGAACGACGCCAGTTTGTCGGGATCCCGCAGGCGTCCCCCGCGAAGTGCTTCAATCATCGTGATCAGGACCTGCTGCACGAGATCATCGGCGGCGTGAGCATCCCGCAAGTGCCGCAGCCCATACAGCCGGATGCGCGGAGCCATGCGGCGGCACAACTCACTCTCAGCTTCGCGCGCGGGAACGCCGGCTGCTTCCGAGATCTCCCGGACGAGATCCGCGTCGCTCTGCTGCGTGATTTCCATCACCACGTATTGTATGTGGAACGAGCGGCGCGTTCGTTACACTCTGTCTCTACTAATCGATCGGCTTGCCTTTGAACTTCGGACCCGTGTACGGAACCTTGTCCCAGAAATCCGTTGGACCCTTCGCGCGCGGATCCTGCGTCTCGTGCATCATCCGGTCCATCTCTGCGGCCAGTTGACGCTTGGTCTGCGCCAGCGAAGGATCCGCGGCGACATTGTTCACCTGGTCGGGATCCGCCGTGAGATCGTACAACTCCTCTGCCGGACGCTTGCCGAAACAGTAGTTGAAGAACGGCGCCGGCTTATCGCGCATCAGCAACTGCTTCGTGGGCGAATCATCGACATCGCCATACGGACCAACCGCCCAATAAAACTCCGGATCACCCGCGGGCCAGCGGTCCGGCTCGAGGTTTCGCAGGTACAGATACCGGGGAGTGAGAATCCCGCGCACCGGATAGCCGAGGTCTCCGCGGCGTACGTTGGCGTGGCGCTCGCGTTCGAGCAGCACCTGCTTGCGCCGGTGGCTCGAAAACAGGCTGTGTGCCGTCATCTGCTTGGGGATCTTGAGGCCCGCCGCGTCGAGAAACGTCGGTGCGAGATCGGCCAGCGTTGCGAAGTCCTCGCGCGTCTGCCCCGGTTGCACACGATCGGGAAACCGCATCGCCATCGGAACTTTGACGCCGAGCGTGTAGCAATTTGCGAGTCCACGCGGCATCTGCCAGCCGTTGTCGCTGGTCATCACGATGAGCGTGTTGTGGAGTTCGCCGGTCTTGCGCAGCGTCTCGATGATCTGACCGCACTCGAAGTCGAATTGCTCGACTTCCGCGTAATAACTGAGGATGTCCTCGCGAACCGTCGGATGATCGGGCAAATGCGCGGGTACGCGGACCTTGTTCGCATCCATCCTCGCCTTGCGTTCCTGCCCGCGGTTCCACGGCACATGCGGATCATGGCTTCCGAACCAGAAACAGAAAGGCTTCCCCGGCCGCCGCGCCTGCAAAAACGCATCGAACGATGCGTAGCTGTCACCCGCCGGATTTCGAGGCCCCGCCATTCCCGGACCCCAGCCCTTCTCGGCAAAACCGATGTGATACCCGGCGTTTTCCAGCAACGCCGGATACTGCGGATACTCGCCGGACAGCGTCCCGTACAAGCTCGCCGCATCGCGCAGGCGGTGCGTCTCCTGCCCGGTCAACAAACTCGCACGCGAAGGCGAACAGGATGGATTCGGCGCGCAGGCGTTCAGGAACAGCACGCCTTCTTTGGCGAGCCGGTCGAATGTTGGCGTACGAACTACCGGATCCCCGAGTGCGGACGCGTGGGGCGCCGCCCAGTTATCGCCCAGTAGCAGCAGAATGTTTGGTTGTTTTCGTACTTTGGTCGCCGCGGTCGCCAGAGCCGCGCCGCCCAGGAAAGCCCGGCGGGAAAGGTCCATCGCCGAGAATCCTACCAGAGTTACTGCCGCAGGTGTGACTTCAGGAATCGCCCGGTGTGCGATGTCTTGCAGGCTGCGACCACTTCCGGCGTACCGGTCACAATGACCTCGCCGCCCGCATGTCCGCCTTCCGGACCCAGATCGATCACATGATCCGCCGTCTTGATCACGTCGAGATGATGCTCGATCATCAGCACCGTGTGACCCGCGTCCACCAGCCGGTTCAGCGATGACAGCAGCCGCTCGACATCCGCCAGATGCAGGCCCGTCGTCGGTTCGTCGAGGATGTACACGGTGTGCGTCGAACGCTGCAGCTTGCTCAACTCCATCGCGATCTTGATGCGCTGCGCTTCGCCGCCGGACAACGTGGTCGACGACTGCCCCAGGGTCAGGTATCCGAGGCCGAGGTCGTTGAGCACCTCGACTTTCTTGCGGATCACCGGATCAGTAGCAAAGAAGCCGACGCCCTCTTCCACCGACATATTGAGAATGTCCGAGATCGTCTTGCCCCGCACCGTCACGTCGAGCGTTTCCGTGTTGAAGCGTGCGCCTTTGCAGGCAGCGCAGGTAACCTCCACGTCGGGCATGAAGTACAACTGCGTCGTGATCACGCCTTCGCCCTGGCACTCCTCGCAGCGTCCACCCTTGACGTTGAAGCTGAAGCGCCCGGCCTTGTACCCGCGTTCCACCGAAATCGGGGCCTGCGTGAAGAGATCGCGGATGTTGTCGTAGAAGCCGATGTACGTCGCGGGATTCGAACGGCTGCTACGCCCGATCGCCGACTGGTCGATGTTCACGACCTTGTGCACATGAGCAAGACCGTCGATGCCTGCATGTTCGCCGGGAATCGTCCGCGTGTCGACCAGCTTCTTCCACAGCGCCTTGTACAGGATTTCGTTAATGAGCGTGCTTTTGCCGGATCCCGAAGCGCCCGTAATCGCGACCATCATCCCCAAAGGAAACGTCACGTCGACATTGCGCAAATTGTTCTCTCTCGCGCCGCGTACGGTGAGTGTCTTGCCGTTGCCCTTGCGGCGCTTCTTCGGGACCTCGATGCGTCGCGCACCCGAAAGAAACTGCCCGGTCGGCGAAGCCTTGCACGCCAGCACCTTCGCGATCGGACCATCCACGACGACCTCGCCGCCATGCACGCCAGGACCCGGCCCCATCTCGACGATGTGATCCGCCATGCGAATCGTGTCCTCGTCGTGCTCCACCACGATCACCGTGTTGCCGATGTCCCGCAATCGCTCGAGCGTGGCGATCATTTTCACGTTGTCCTTCGGATGCAGCCCAATGCTCGGTTCATCGAGCACGTACAGCATGCCCATCAGTCCTGAACCGATCTGTGTCGACAACCGGATCCGCTGCGACTCGCCGCCTGACAGCGTACTCGCACGCCGGTTGAAGCTCAGGTAATCGAGGCCGATCCCCAGCAGCAGCTCCAGGCGCCGCTGAATCTCGTCGAGCACGCGGCGTCCCGCATCCGCGCCACGCACCGGCAGCACGATCTTCTTCTTCAGAAACTCATGCAACTCGCTGAAGTGCATCTGCCCGATCTCGTAGATGCTCTTTCCCGACACGGTGAACAGCAGGCGAGTCGCACGCACGCGCGCGCCGTTGCAGTCGGGACAGGTGTGTTCCACCATCACCTTGTCGAGCCAGGCTTCCATGCCGGAACTTGCCTCGCCGCGCTGGCGATACCGCCGGTAGTGCCTCTCGATGCGCCGCGCGATGCCGCCGAAACCAACCTCTTTGCCGGCCGAATCCTCACGTTTCACCTTCGCGTCGGGCGGCATGTGGATCACGATCTTCCTGCCGTCGAGCCCTTCGAGAATTGCGTGCCGAACCTTGTCCGGCAGCTTTTCCCATGGCGTATCGAGCGAGAATCCGAGAGCCTTCGCCAGGCTGTACATGATGCGCCCATCCCACGTGTCGGGGTTGTACCGGAACGCTTCGCGCACGAAGCATCCACCGGCAATGCTGCGTTGCGGATCCGGCACCAGCAGGTCGGGATGCGTCAACTTGTGGACCCCGAGTCCGCCGCAGGTCCGGCAGGCGCTCTCGGGATTGTTGAACATGAAGAACTCGGGCTGGATGTCGCCGTACACGAAGTGATGTGTCTTGCTGCACATCGCGCGATAGAACCGCTCGGCATCCGGCTTGTTCGCGCCCTTCGTGATCTGGATCTGCATGAGCCCATCGCCCACCAGCAGGGTCGCGGCGATGCCCGCTTTGATCGCCTTCTCGTGCTTGCGATGCACGACGAAGCGGTCGACGACGGCGTCCATGTGAACGATGCTGGACTCGTCCCACTCGACCTCGGCCGAGATGTCCACCACTTTCCCGTCGACGATCAGATACCGGCAGCCCTTCTTTCGGACCTCGGTCAATACGAAGTCCAGTTCCTCACCGTATTGGCGGAACACCGGAGCGCGCAGTTCGATCTCCGTGCCTTCGGGCAACGACAGAATCGATTCCAGGATCTGCGTTGAAGTCCGGCTGGGCGTCGCTTCGCCGGTGCGCGGGCAGTGCGGCTCGCCGATCGTCGCAAACAACAGATTCAGGTAACTCGCGACATCCGTCATCGTGCCGACCGTCGATCGCGGATTGCTCGCCGTCGTCTTCTGCTCGATCGAAATCACCGGCGACAGCCCGTACACGAAATCGACATCCGGCTTCGCCACCTGCGACACGAAGCGCTTGGCGTAGGTCGATAGCGATTCCATGTATCGCCGCTGCCCTTCCGCGTAAATCGTGTCGAACGCCAGGCTCGACTTGCCTGATCCCGACAAGCCAGTCACCACGATCAACTTGTCGCGAGGGATGTCCACGGAGATGTTTTTGAGATTGTGCACGCGTGCGCCATGCACGCTGATCGCGGTGCGTGCAGCCGGTGGCTTAGATTTCATCGGGCGCCTCCCCCAGCAATACGAACGCCTGTTCCTGCACCATCACGTTGCTTCGCTTCGTCAACTGCACGGGGATCGAGACCTTGTTGATCAATCCCCGATCCGCGAGATACTCGCAGGCCGACGTCACGCCCTCGATGTTGTAGTTGCGTGCGAAATAGGCCTCGATCTCCGTTGCCGACCGCGCCTCGCCGGCTTCCTGCAGATGTTCCAGCACCAGATGAAACAACGCCTGCGTGCGCTCCGCGATGTACCCGTCGATGAGCGCCAGCGCCTCTTCGATCGCCTTCTTCGTCTTCTTCGTATTGAGCAGGTTCGTGTAGATTCTGCGGAAGAACGCCGGGTTCAACTGCATCGCCTGCGGAATCACCTCGCGGTCCGCGAGTTGACGTGCACTCAGGATCTCGATGCGGGCCAGCGGCGTGGCTGCATACAGGATCCACAGCGCGGCATAGTCGAGGTCCCCGCGGGTGACGAACCATTTGTGCGCTTTGTCGATCGGCGCGAGCGCGTGGGTTCCGGCAGCCAGCAACTGCACTTGCGTGTCGCGTTCACCGATCTCCTGCAGACGCGCGCACAGGTCGGCGATCGTGTCGTCATGCGTGTACAGCAGGCGTCCCTTGGCAAGCATCGAATGCGCGAACGAGTTCCGCATGGACCCTTCGACAGTCTTGCGGAACTCCGCGCGAGGCATCAAAAACGCGTGGACATTGATGCCGCCTGCATGCAGCGACAGATGCGACCGGTCGGCTTTCTTGTCGTCAATCGTCACGAGCGCAAGGTCGATGTCCGACTTCGCCCAGACCGTGTCATGCGAGAGGCTGCCGCAAAGGATGACGGCGAGAATGGACCGATCCTCGCGGATCTGAGAAACCAGTTCGTCGAGCGCGGCATGGAAATACTGTTCGGTGGACGTCGTCGTATCGGCCTCTCATTCCCAATGCCAGTGCCCGCAATTGTAACGTATGGTGGCGGGATCGCTGTGCCGAATCCGCTTATCAGAAATGGATGGATACGATCGCAAATCGTCTCGAACGAGTCTCTGAAAAACTGGCCGAAGCCCGCACGCGGCGCCTGCAGTGCTTCGGTGTCGACCGCCACTGGTTTCAGCTCAACCCGCCCCTGAGCCAGAAACAACTGAACGAGGTCGAGGCGCGCCATGGACTCTACCTGCCCGAAGATTACCGGGCCTTTCTGCTGCAACTCGGCGATGGCGGCGCGGGACCCTACTACGGCATCCCGCAACTGCAACGAGCCCTCGAAGGCGCAAACCCGCAGGAAGAGTTCCCGCTCGCTTACCCGGACCCCACGAACCTCCCGTTCGCGGACCTGCAAAAAGGATCCCTGCTCATCTGCCATCAGGGCTGCGCGTATCAGGCCCGGCTCATCGTCCTCGGACCCGCAAGTGGCCGCGTCGTCTACATCTCCACCGATGGCTCGGCCAATCCCTACTTCGTCCGCGATCAAACCTTCCTCGACTGGTACGAACGCTGGCTCAACGACCTGCTCTACAGCGAACTCGATCCCTGGTTTGGCTTCGATAACCCGGACATGCAGCCGGAGGAGTCGAAGAAGCCGGAGGCCATGGCCGAAGCGCCGGTCATCCCGGCCGGACCGTTTCAGGACCAACTCACCCGCATCCGCGAAGCCCTGGGGACCAGTAGTTCCGCTCATTCCGCCTACCGGCCGCCCCTCTCCGCGCAAGCCCTCGACGCGATGGAACAGCGCAACAGCATAACCCTGCCCGCGGACTTCCGCGCGTTCCTCCAATTTGTACAAGCCGGCGGCGACGGCCCCTACTACGGACTCACGCCTGCCGAGTACGCGTTTCCCGCCGAAGACGAACCGTCCGAACTCGCGCAGCCCTTTCCATACACACCGGAAAAGGTCCTGACAAAGAACTGCAAGGGGATCCACCTCAAAGACGGCCAGCAAGCCCCGCCCGGCACGCTCACCCTCGCGCACCTGGGACTCGGCCGTTACGCCTTCCTCGTCATCACCGGCGAAGCCGCGGGCCGCGTCTTCTATTCCGACAACGACAAGCCGGGATGCCTGCCCTACTTCGTCACCGACGCGAACTTCCTCGACTGGTACGAGCGCTGGATACAACAAAGCCGCCGGCAGAAGCGCATCGAGTGGTTCGGCTTCGATAACGACGAAGCCTACTCGATCTCCACCGGCGGCAATCCTCCACAGATTCGCTGGAAGGTCCGAAAAAACTAACTACGGCAACCGGTCGTGCGCAGCTGTGAACGCTTGGATCGCCCAGATCTCCTCAGGCTTCAACAGCGCCTTGAACCCCGGCATGAGTGTACCCTCGACGCCCTTCTCTACGATCTCGTAATACCGCTTCGGCGCCAGCCGCGAGCGGAAAATCTTTGGACCGCTGCCACCCGACGCCATGTGGCATCCGAAGCAGCGCGTGCGATACAACTCGTTGCCCTTGGCGATCGCAGCCGCGTTGCCTTCGAGGGGATTCTTCTCATCCGGAGGTGGCGTCGCGCCACCCGAAGCGCTCGGCGTCGTCGCACTCGTCGGTTGCGGCGGAGCCTCGCCTTCGATCGGCTTGCCGCCCTCGGTCGCCGGGAATCCATAACCCGCCAACACGCGGCCGCCGAGCGTCTGTCCAGGTTGTCCCACATGCGGCAGCGCGCCGACGCGCGTTACAAGATTCGTATCCGGCTGTTCCTTCTTCGGACCACCATCCAGCGCGAACACCCACAGGTTTCCGGCCTTCGGTTCCTTGTAGTAGAAGATCATGTCGCCGCCGATGCCGCCCGACGGCACCGCCAGATACTGCACGCCGTCGAGCATGTACGTGATCGGACTCCCGATGATGCCCGACCCGGTTTGGAACTGCCACAACTTCTGCCCGCTCTTCGCGTCGAGCGCCATCATGTACCCGCGCATATCGCCGGTGAACACGAGTCCCGACGACGTCGCCACCGAACCCGCCCAGAACGGCGCGGGACTTACCGTTCGCCACGCCACCTTGCGATTCACGATGTCGTACGCAACAAAGTTCCCGGGCTTCTTGCTCGTCAGGTACTGCTGATAATCCGCGCCCAGGAACCACTCGCCGTTCGTCGGCCGCGGGAACTTGTCCTCTTCCCAGAACTTCATGCCCATCGCCCACTGGTTCGACAGGAAGTACAGGTAATTCAGCTTCGGATTGAACGACAGAGGTTGCCAGTCGTTGCCGCCTTCGAGACTCGGGATGATCGGCCCGACTTCCGGGCCACCCGACTTCGCGATCATCGCCGGATTCACCTTGGGACGTCCGGTCACCGGGTCGAGTCCAAAAGACCAGTTGATGCCTGGCACGATCGCGTCGCCGTACAGGAACTTGCCGTTCGTGCGATCGAGCGCATAGAAATAGCCGTTCTTGTCGTGATGGAACAGCGCCTTCACCTTGCCGATCTTGCCGCCCAGGTTCACATCCGCAAGCAGCGGCGTGCTGACCGCGTCATAATCCCAGCAATCCCACGGGGTGTACTGAAAGCCCCACTTGATCTTGCCCGTATCCGCGTCAATCGCGATCGTCGATGCGGTCCACTGGTTGTCGCCTTTGCGCACATTGCAGTTCCACGGCGCGGCGTTGCCGGTGTTCCAATAAACCAGGTTCAGTTCGGGATCATAGGATCCCGTCGCCCACGTCGGACCGCCGCCGTTCTTCCACGTATCGCCCGGCCACGTTTCGTTGCCCGGTTCGCCGGGACCCGGAATCGTGTACGCGGTCCAGCGCAGCTTGCCGGTCTTCGCGTCGTACGCCTTCACGAACCCGCGAATGCCGAACTCGCCGCCGGCCACACCCGTCAACACCAGGTCCTTTAGCGCGAGCGGCGCGCCGGTGATGCTGTACCCCTGCTGTCAGTCGACGACCTTGGTGTCCCAGGCGACCTCGCCGGTATCTTTCTTCAAGGCCACCAGGCGCGAATCAAGCGTGCCGATGAAGACATAATCGCCGAGCATCGCGAGTCCGCGGTTGATCGCGCCGCAGCAGTACACGCGCTCGACATCGCGCGGGATCTTCGGATCCCACAGCCACTTCTTGGCGCCTGTGCGCGCGTCGATCGCAAACACGCGCGAGCCGTCAGCCGACAGATACATCACGCCGTTGTGGATCAGCGGCGTCGCCTGCAAACCGCGATTCTCGCCGCCCGTCGCGAACACCCACGCCGGCTGCAGCCTGCTCACGTTCTTCGGCGTAATCTGATTCAGTTCGACATACCGCTGTCCCATCAGGTCACGGCCGTAACTCAGCCAAGCAGCCGTATCCTTGCCCGCCTCTTTCAACTGCTCGTACGTTACCGTCTGCGCAACCGCCGCCAGTGTCAGTAACCCGGAGATGATGACAATCCCACGCATGGGATCAAGGGTAACAAGCCTTCGCGATCGACCGCGCCTAATGACTCCTTCACACCCGTGTCGCGAAGTGCCGCCGTCAGATCAAAGAATGTTTGCGTTTTTCCCCCTTCCCTGAGATAACCGCTCCTTTGCTCTCACTCACTACATGAGGAGAACAATCGTGT
>CAZVKC010000090.1:0-10240 GCA_964627455.1 uncultured Solibacteraceae bacterium
CGCCGAGGAAGAAATCGGCATCGGCGTATCCGGTGTTGGGCTTCGCGCCGAAGTTGGTTCCCGTGTTGGGATCGTAGATCGCGGTCGCCTGATTGGAGTAGGAGATCTGATCCGGCGAATGGTCCGACATATAGCCGAACTTCTCGTGGCGGATGCGTCCGCCGAAGGCCAACTGATGCTTGCCCCAGATCTTGTTGAAGTTCTCGTCGAGCGTCGTGATCCGCTGGCTCATGCCGTAGTCCCACTGCGAACCGCCGTAGGGCATGAGCAGGTTCGAGCCGATGGAGGGGAAGCCGATCTGGCCGAAATTGTTGGGTAAGCCGAATTGCTGTTCGTAGTTCTTCTGCGACGCTTCGTTGCCTTCGACATACATCCGCTGCCACTGCATGCTGAGGATCGTTTCGGAGAACAACGTGGGCGAGAAGGTTTTCGAGTAGCCGATCGCGCCGCTGATGGTCTGAATCGGGATCCGCTGGTAGCCAGTGGCGCCTTCCGGCAGTTCGCTGGTGGCGATGTTGGCGGGAGAATTCGACGGATAGTTGCGCAGCGCCTGCTGTTGCTGGTCGACTTCGGTGAAACGGAAGTAGGCGCGGTTCTTGTCGTTGAAGACGTGATCGAGACGAACGGTGTAGTTCGGCACGGTCTGCATGATCGCGTTCTGGCCGTTCAGGTTGAAGTTCACCAGCGGGTTGTCGGCGGAAGTGGGCGCCGGCGTGGCCGCGTAGAGCGTCCTGGCCAGCGGACTGATGCGGGTCAACGGGATCTGGTTATTCGGGAACGGATTGCGGAAGTAGTTATTGTCGCGGCCCTGGGTGGAATTGGGATCATACAACTGCTGCAGGAGGCCGGCCCCGTTCACAAGGCCGCTGAAGTCTCCGTTGCGCATCGCCATGGTCGGCACGCGCATCAACTGCTGACGCTTCTGGCGCAGCGAGAAACGTTCAAAGGCGACGAAGAAGAACGAGCGGTTGCGGCCGTTGTAGAGTTTGGGAATCCAGATGGGGCCGCCGACAGAGAGGCCGAATTCGTTGCGGATGAGCGGCGGCGCGGAGAAGTCGGCTGGATCCTGCCGGGCGCGCGCGATGCCGAAATAGTTGTTGCGTGCGGTTTCGAACAGCGTACCGTGGAAGCCGTTGGTGCCCGACTTGGTGGTGAGGATCACCGTCGCGGGCGTGGCGAACTGGGCGCTGGAATTGAGCGTTTCAAAGCGCGCCTCCTGCACCGAGTCCGGATCGGGGAGGGTGGCCTGCGCGGAGTTGGACTCACCGCCGAAATTGCGGTTGGTCATCGGTGCGCCGTCCTGTGAGTATTCCATGCCTTCCTGCATTCAGGCCGTTGGCGCGCGTGCCGCCGCCTTCGAGGCCGGGCACCGTATTCTGCGCGAGCCCCAGAACGTTGCGTCCGTTCTGCGGGAGCTGGCTGATTCGGGCGGCGTCGAGCTGGGTATTGACGGTGCCGCTATCGTAGGTCGCAAGCTGGATGGTTTCGCCGCTCACGGTGACCTTTTCCGAGACTTCACCGACCGTCAGTTGCGCGTTGTAGACCAGAACCTGGCCATTCTGAAGGGTGATGGAGGCTTCGGACTTCTTCATACCCGGTGCGCCGAAGGTGACCTTGTAGGACCCGGCGAAGAGTCCTTTGACGGCGTAGAAGCCGTCGGCGTTGGCGGTCGTCTCGATGACGACGCCGGTAGCCTGGTTCGCTACCTTGACGGAACTGCCTGGGATTGCGGCGGACGTGGCGTCCTGCACGGTTCCCTGAATCGTGCCGGCGCCGCTCTGGGCCGGCAGGATGGCGGCCGCCGCCAGGAACAAGACTGCAATGCGGAATTTCATTCCCGCACAAGTAAGTCGATCGAACGATGTCAAGATTGAGGGGCCTCCCTGAGAAAAAACTCTGATGAGCATATCACAGGAAAACCGAGGCTTTCATTTGTTACATACTTCTTTTTAAATCAGTTATATAGACAACCATAAAGGAGCGGATTAGCACAAATACGGAGCGTCAAGGATTTCCGGCTGCAGGCGCCGGGGCGTTGTTGATACGATGCGACGGATGATCGTGCGCGTGCTCCGATTGGCGGCCGTGGGCGCCGTGCTTGCGTTCCCGCAACAACCACCCGACGCGTCGCGAGTCTGCGCCGGCTGCCACAAGGAGATCTGGGAGTCCTATCGCCACACCGGCATGGGACGCTCGTTTTCACTGCCTGCGGCGGAGAACATCCCGATGCCCGCCGGGGCCTTTTACCACGACCCGTCCGAGAGTTTCTTCTCCATCATTCGCCGCGGAAACGAGTATTTCCAAAAGCGGCATCAGTTGGATTCAAACGGCCGTGAAATCAACGCCCTCGAAAAGCGGATCGACTACGTACTGGGATCCGGCAATCATGCGCGGACGTACCTCCACCGCACGCCCGCCAATACACTCATCGAACTCCCCCTGGGCTGGTATGCGGAAAACGGCGGACTGTGGGCAATGAATCCCGGCTACGACCGCCCCGATCACGACGGTTTCCGGCGCCCGGTCAACTACGACTGCATGTTCTGCCACAACGCGTATCCGCGGATCGCGGCGAAGAGCGAAAAATACGGAGCAGTGTCCGTCTATCCGGCGGCGATGCCCGAAGGGATCGACTGCACGAGGTGCCACGGTGCAGGAACGCAGCACGCAACGCTGGCGGGGCGGCCCGGCGCGACGCCGGAACAGATCCGGAAGGCGATCGTGAATCCGGCCAGGCTGAACGGTGACCGCCAAATGGAGATCTGCATGGCCTGTCATCTGGAGACGACCAGTTTTCCACTGCCGAATGCGCTGCAGCGGTTCGAGCGTGGTCCGTTTTCGTTTCGTCCCGGCGAGCCTTTGGCGAATTTCCTATTGAACTTCGATCATGCCCCGGATGCCGGGCGCGGGGAAAAGTTCGAAATCGTGAGTTCGGTGTACCGGCTGAGGCGCTCGGCATGTTTCACCAGGAGTGCGGGACGGATGCAGTGCGTCACCTGCCACAATCCCCACAATGCACCCCGCGGCGACGCGGCGACGCAGCATTACAACAAGGTGTGTGGATCGTGCCATCGCGGCGAAACGTTGAGCGAGGCCGCCCATCAGGAGCCATCCCGCAATTGCGTCGCGTGCCACATGCCGAAGCGCCGGACTGAGGATGTGGTCCACGCGCTGGCGACGGATCACGCGATTCCACGCCGCCCTCCGCCTGCGCGGGTGTTGCTGGCAGCGCGGGCCGAGCGGCGCGATTCCTATCGGGGCGGGGTCGTGCCGTATTATCCGGCGAAGCTGGAATCGGCAGATGAACTGTACCGGGCGGCGGCGCAGGTTCGCGATAAGAGCAACCTGAAAGCCGGGATCACGCAGTTGACGGCGGCGATCGCGAAGCACGCTCCGAAACGGGGGGAATGGTATCTGGAACTCGGCGACGCACTCGAGAACGATGGCCAATCCGCAAAAGCCCTGGAGCGATACCGGGAGGCTGCGGCCAGGGATCCGGCATCGGAGATCGCCTGGCAGAAGCTGGGCACGTCGCTGCGCAAAGCGTCCCGGGGCGCCGAGGCGGTAACCGCGCTGCAGCGCTCGCTGGCGCTGGCCCCGGAACGGGCATTGACGTGGCACGAACTGGGGTTGACCTATCAGGCCTTGGGACGAACGGCCGAAGCTCTCCAAGCGATGACCAAGGCGATCGGGAGGGATCCCGAAATGCCGGAGGCCCACAACAATTTTGGGATCCTGCGGGCGTCTACGGGGGACGTCGCGTGGGCAGAAGTGGCCTTCCGGGAAGCGATCCGGATCAAACCGAACTACGCCGACGCGCGGTTCAACTTTGCGATGCTGCTGGGAAAGTCGGAACGGTACGACGAAGCGCAGCAGGAACTCGAGGCTGCCTTGCGCGGGAATCCTGCGTTTGCCGACGCGCACGAGTTGCTGGGAGATTTGTTGCTGGGGCGCAGGCGGCCGGGCGAGGCCGTTCCGCATTTCCGGGAGGCAGTGCGGCTACGTCCGGCGTCGATGCGCGCTGCTTTCGGGCTGGGGGTTGCACTCGTTTCGACGGGCGACCGGGGCGGGGGAATCGAATCGCTGCGGAAGGCCGCCGCAGGACCAGACGCGGAGATCCGCAAGCGGGCGGCGGATCTTCTGCAGGCGCTGCAGTAGATACCGGAACGCCTTCCGAGGGCGCCATCCTGCGCTACACAGGGATGGAGATCGTTGGGGGAGTTGTAAAGGTTTTGTGGGCAGAAAAGACTTTGGTGCGTGGCGTCATGCGGTCGCGATATCGTGTTAGGTCTAATGTCTCTTCGTCTTCGACTCGTCATTCCCTGCCTTCTTGCCTGCGTGCACGTGCTCGCGCAGGATCGCGTCGGGACCCTGCAAGTGCGCGTATCCACAGACCACCCGGATTGGCGATATGAACCTGGACAACCGGTACGATTCCGGATCACCGCCGTTCAGGATGGACATCCGGTGAGCGGCCTGCAGGTTTCGTACAAGATCGGGCCCGAGATGCTGGCGCCGAAGATCGATCAAACGGTAGCGCTGCCGGCCGAGGGACTGGTGGTCGACGGCGGCACGATGCAGGAGTCCGGCTTTCTGCGCTGCATCGCGACGGTGGAAGTGAAAGGCAGGACCTATCGCGGGCTTGCCACAGCGGCATTCCGGCCGGAAGCCATCCAGCCGACACAGCAGGATCCCGCCGATTTCGACGCGTTCTGGGCGGCAGGCAAGGCGGCGCTGGCGAAACTGCCGGTCGACGCGAAGGTCACGCCGCTGCCCGAGTACGGGAATTCGGGCGCAGATTGTTTCCACGTCAATCTGCAGAATGTGGGAATGAGCGGCACGGCAGGTACGTCGCGGTTCTACGGTGTGCTGTGCGAGCCAAAGGCGCCGGGCAAGTATCCGGCGCTATTAAGCGTGCCGGGAGCCGGCGTACGGCCGTATCGCGGTCTCGCTGCATTGGCCGCAAAGGGGATCATTACGCTGCAGGTCGGCATCCACGGGATCCCGGTGACGATGGAACAGTCGGTGTACGATTCGCTCGGCGCGGGCGCGCTGGCGGGTTACAACACGTTCGGACTCGACAACCGCGATCGCTACTACTACCGGCGAGTCTATCTCGGCTGTGTGCGGGCGAACGACTTTCTGGTCAGTCACCCGAAGTGGGACGGCGTGCACCTGGCGGTAACTGGAGGCAGCCAGGGTGGCGCACTGTCGATTGTGACGGCGGCGCTGGATCCGCGAGTGAAGGGGTTGGCTGCGTATTATCCGGCGCTGTCGGATGTGACCGGGTATCTGCATGGACGCGCCGGCGGCTGGCCGCATATGTTCCGCGCGGCGGAAGGTCCCCTGGCGCATCGCTCGCAGGACAAGATCGAGACCACGCGGTACTACGATGTGGTGAATTTCGCGCGGCGGGTGAAGGTCCCCGGGTTGTATTCGTGGGGATTCAACGACGAGACGTGCCCACCAACATCTATGTATTCGGCCTACAACGTGATTCCGGGGCAAAAGAAGCTGATGCTCGCGCTCGAGACGGGACACAACAACGTTCCTGAACAGGTCGCGGAAGTCGAGGCCTGGCTGGTGGCGTTTCTGAAGAACTAGTCAGCTTTGCGAAGCGCCGAAGACTGATTCGGCGGGATGCCGCGCTTGGCTTCGAAGCGGTTTTCGCCGCGCAGCCATTCCGAGAGCGGACGCGTGCCGATGCGGATCTGTGCGCGGCGGAGCATCGCGCTGAGGAAGCGGACTTCGGCCAGGAGGTTTCGCTCCGGGTGGCCTCGCGCCTGCCGTTTCACGACAACCTGGCGATTGCTGGCCCAGAGGAGTCCCCACTTCGGCGGGAGATCCTTCACCTGGATCACATCGGGCGGCGAGAGATAGTAGCGGCGCTGGCCCATGCCGGCGCCGGGATTCTTGCGCACTGGTTTCGCGGCATCACGCAGAAAGTCCGCACGGGTGAGTTTGCATTCAATGAGGACGGATCCCGCTTCCGGAGCCCAGCCGATGACATCGGGATTCTCATCGGCGGCGGTGGCGAACTCGTACAACACGACGGAGCATTGGCGGCTCAGCCAGCGGACTCCCATCGCTACCAGGGTGGAATGTTGCACGTACGGACGGTTCCCAGTCGTCAAACATTGTAGCTTGGGAATGTTTCGACCTCAGAAAGTCACCTTGAGAGCGAGTTGGAACCTGCGGGCCGGATCGGCTTCGAGGACGCGGCCGAAGTTCGCCGAATTGAGGTCGCTGACCGGCACGGCGAAGTTTGCGCGATTGAGCGCATTGAAACATTCGGCGCGGAACTGCAGGCTCACGCGTTCGCGCAACGGGATGCTCTTGAGAAGCGAAAAGTCCGCGGTGGCGGCGCCGGGGCCACGGGCGATGTTCCGTCCCGCGTTGCCGAAGCGTCCGGCATCGGCGACCGGATCGAGGCGGCGGAAGGACGAGCGCAAGAGCCACTGACTGGGCGTGCGCGGAGCGTTCGCATTGGGATCCGCGATCACGTCGGGACGGCTGCCGCTGTAGCCGGAGATCGGCGGGTGCGACGCCTGCATCGACACGTTCGTTGTGTCGAACACGGTGAAGGGCGTCGCCGAACTGAGCACCGCGATCACGTTCGCCTGCCAGTTGCCGAAGATCGAGCGCACGGCGGGTTTCGCCTGTTTGAGCGCGGGCAATTGATAGCTGCCGCTGGCGACGAAGCGGTGCCGCGCGTCGAAAAGCGAGGGTCCGTGCTCGGCGCGGAGGTCGAACGGATTCTGCGCGATGTCATTTTCACCGGTCATCGGGCGGGCAGCGGCGCCGCCGAGATTCATGGCCGAGAGATAGTCGAGCGTCTTCGAGAACCAGTACGAGATGTTGAACGCGAATCCACGGTCAAAGCGGCGGCTGAGGCTGAGTTGCGCGGCGTGATACGTGGAGTTCGTGCCGAACATCAGCTCGGCGACGTGCGTGAAATCGCAGGCGCCGGCGGCCGGACAGTTCGCGTAGATGCGCCGGCGATCGGCATTGCTCGATGTAGCGCCGGGGCCGAAGAGCGCAGGATTGGCCTCGATGTTGCGCGGCAGGTTCGTGCCTTTGGATCCGATGTAGCGGGCATCGAGTACGAGATGGCCGGGCAGCGCGCGCTGGATGACGAAGTTCCAGTTCTGCGCGTAGGGCGGACGCGCATCGTTGTCCATCACGACGAGAGTGAGCGGCTTCGAAAACGTGCCGGGCGCGGGGCGGCCTTGTGAACCGTAGGGGTCCACGAAGTTGACGCCGGGTCCGCTGAATTGCACGAGTTGGGTCCATGGCAGCGCGCTCACCGGCGCCTGCGACGCAACGCCGGATCCGTTGGCGAAGGGATCGAAGAAGATGCCGTAGCTGGCGCGAATGCTGGTGACGCCACGGCCGTCCGGATTCCAGGCGATTCCAATACGCGGCATCGCAGCGCCGTAGAAGATTGGAGAGATGCCCGGCGCGACACCGGGATCCCCGGGGAAGAGGAGTCCGCGGGGCGCATCGGGCATTTTCACGGACTGCACGCCGGGGACAAACGCGTTGAGCCGGTCGCGAACTTCGGTGAACGGCGTATTGACTTCCCATCGGAGCCCGAGGTTGAGGACCAGCCTCGAGTTGATGCGCCACTCGTCCTGCGCAAAGAGTGCGCTTTCCCACCCCCGCAGTCCGCGTGAGAGATCGCCGAGGCCCTGATAGAAGACGACGGGCCGGCCCATGAGCAGGTTCGCGAACGCGTCGTTCGAGGGGAACGAGGGCGCGAAGACGAAGAAGGCGTTGGGCGCGATGGCCTGGAACATATTGAGGTGCGTGCGGCGGACCTCGCCTCCGAACTTGAGGGCATGCGAGCCGAGGTTCCAACTGAGAGCACCGTAGATTTCGCCGGACGTTTGGCCTGAGGTACGGGGTCCGGTGATGGCGCCGCCGACGGGTGAATATCCGTTGACGTTGAAGAACGGCAGGCTTTGACCGGCCTTTGATGCGGAATCGTAGTTGAAGCCGAACTCACGCGGCGAGGCCTGATTGAGACGTTGGTCGAACAGAAACGTGTGGCGGAAGAGCGCGGCGCGGAAGGATCCGATAAGCGCTGGTGAAAAGACGTGAGTTTCGCTGACCGAGGCCGAGTGCGTCGTAATGTCGTCGCGCACCGGGAAGCCTGGGAGATCGGAGCCGCGGATCGAAATCGGGTTGACGTTCGATCCATCGGAGAAAGAGTAGCGAGCGTTCCAGCGGCTGCGTTCGGAAGGCTGGAAATCGGCGCGGAGGCCGGTCTGGTTCGTATCGTTCTGCGTGATGACGGTCGCCGTGTAGATGGTCGGGGCCGTGTTGCCGAGAGGGTACAACTGCGAGGCTTTGACGCCGAGTGAATTGAGCAGGCTGGCCGGGATCTGGTTGCCTGGGAACGGGGCGCCTCCGCCCGCGAAGTTCAGCAGCGGCGTGGATTGCGCGGAAAAGTCGCCGCTGCGCTGCGCCGGCGTGGGTACATTGCCGGAACGCGTGACGCCCTGCCGGTTCCGAAAGCCTTCGTAGTAGCCGAAGAGGAAGAGCCGATCGCGCTGGACGGGTCCACCGAGTGTGGCTCCGAACTGGTTTTGTTTGAGGGGTTCGACGCTCTTCGAAAAGAAGTTGCGCGCGTCGAAGATGTCGTTGCGAAAGAATTCGTAGAGAGATCCGTGGAGTTCGTTGCCGCCGGATTTGGTGACGACGCTGGTGGTGGATCCGGACGTGCCGCCGTACTCAGCTGGAGCGGAGTGGCTGAGGATGCGGAACTCAGCGATTGCGTCCACCGGGATGCGAAGAGCGAAACCGCCATCCATGCGATTGATGTTGCGCGCGCCATCGAGAAGGAAGTTGTTCGATTCGGGACGCTGGCCGTTGACGGCATAAGCCTGGCCGGAACGCAGAGATCCGCCGCCGGTGGCGACACCGCTGGTGAGCGGCGCGACGCCTGCCTGCAGGAGTCCGAGCTGGGTGAAGTTACGGCCGTTGAGCGGGAGGTCCAGAATCTCGCGCGTGGTCACGGTCTTGCCCACCACATTGCTGGATGTTTCGACGGCGGTCGCATCGCCCGTGACGGTGACCTGTTCGGCGGTCCCCTGAATGGAGAGGGCGATATTCAACTTCGCGACCTGACTGACGTTGAGGGAGACGGCCTGCGGCTGTTCATAACGGGCGAAGCCGTTGGCTTCGGCGCTGACCGTGTAGTCGCCGACTGCGAGAAAAGGAATGCGAAAAAGGCCTTCCGGGGACGTAAGCGCCGTGCGGGTCGCACCCTGGCGAAGGTCGCGCGCTGTGACTTTGGCCTGTGAAACCGGGCGGCCCGAAGGATCCTGGACGATGCCTTCGAGAGTAGCGGTGGGATCCTGGGCGAAGAGAGGGAGAAGCAAAGCGAAAACGGAGACGGCCTGAGCAAAGCGCATGCTCTGCAGACTAACCGGGGAGGTCGTAGACACTCAATAGTGTTGATCTACTAAGGCACGCCAAGCGTTGCCGACCATGAAATATCATGTTAATTCATAGTCATGGCCATCCACCTGTCAAACATCTATTCGCTCAGTGAGTTTCAGAGGAACACGCGAGACCACATCGCCGAACTCAAACAGACAGGAAACCCAGCGGTACTGACGGTGAATGGCCAAGCCGAAGTAGTCGTGCAGAGCGCTGAGGCATACCAGAAGCTCCTCGATGATCAGGAACTACTACACAGCATGCGCGCCATCTCACGAAGCGTCGAGCAGGCCAAACGAGGCAAGGGGCGCAGCATGCGCAAGGCCATCGAGGCACTGGCGAGCGAGCACGGGATCTCCTTGAAGTGAGGCGATATGAGGTAGTGGTCACTCCCGAAGCCGAACTCAGCATCCGGGAGTCACTCCAATGCCTCCTGGCACATTCACCTGACGAAGCGGCCCGGTGGCTCAGAAGACTCTACACAAAGATTGAGACGCTCGAGACGTTTCCCGAGCGTTGCGGATGGGCACGAGAACGAAGATACCTGGGAGAGGATTTGAGGCAATTGGTCTTCATCCCGTACCGTATCGTTTTCCCGGTGGATCGAGTCGCCCATACCGTGTGGGTTCATGATGTGCGCCATGCCAGTCGTCGCGCCCTCGGCGAGCCAGACTCCGAGGAGCAGGATGATTGAGTGGTCAAGGGTTGATCTGTTCCCGAGGCTTTCCAAACAACAATGGCGTGAGCGGCACACGGCCTCTCACGCCTTGTTGTTTCGGTCTTCGATCCGATG
>CAZVKC010000090.1:10340-25317 GCA_964627455.1 uncultured Solibacteraceae bacterium
AGTTGGATGTTGAAGGGTTCGCCGGCGCCGATGCCGCGAGCGCCGTTGGCGTCGCCGATCGTCGTACTGATCCGGCCGAAGCTTCCCGAAGAAAGCGTCGTATTCGGATTGGCAAGGTTGGTGCGGTTGAAGATGTTGAACATCTCGAGCCGCAACTGAGCCTTCAGGCGCTCGGTGATCGACGTGGTCTTGAAAACCGAAAGGTCGACATCACCAAAGCGGGGTCCACGAATCGAGTTGCGGACTTCGTTGCCGAAGGTTCCGTTGGCCGGGAATGCGAAACCCGCCGGACTCAACCACTGCACGAATCCGCCGGGCGTAATCGTGCTGCTCGTTCCGGCATACGGATCGCCGGCCATGTCGACGCGGTCGCGGCCTTCAAAGGTCCCACTGTAGTTGCGGCCGGCGTACACGGTGAGCGGGAAGCCGGTATAGAACGACATCAGCGAGTTCAACTGCCAGCCGGTAGAAAGCCACTTGGGTCCCGACTTCATCGAGGGGACTTCATACGTGACATAGCTGGTGAAGGTTTGGCGGATGTCGAATGCGGAGTCGCCGTAATCGAAGCGGAGGTCGCGGCTGTTGGTCGGATTGGCTCCGCGAATCGAAGAAGCGTCATCGCGGGAGTGGCCGACCGTGTAGTTGAACTTCGCCGTGACCCCGCGCCACGCCTGCGTGCGCAGGCTGGCGACCATGCCGTTATAGTGCGAGTTCGCTCCGGTCGACACCTGATTGATGGTGGCGAAGTTGGGGAACTGCGAATAAAACGGGCGGGTCTGGTTCTGCGCGGCGCGCGTCGCAGCGGTGCCGAGTGGGGAGTTCGCCGGCTGATTGATGTCCAACACCGTCAGCAGGTGATGGCCAACCGCGCCGGAGTAGCCGATTTCCGCGACCATGCCGTTGCTCAACTGGTACTGCGTGTTGAGCGAGAAGTTCTGCACCGAGGCGATCTTGAAGCCCTGGTCCACGGAGAAGACGCCGTAGGGCGGGGGCGGCAACTGCGGATTGCCGAAGACCGGCTGGCCCGCGACGATCGTGTAGTTGCTGCGCGTGGTGGAGAAGATGGGGCTGGGACCCGCGGGGTTGTAGATGATGCCGGTTGCGCCGGAGTTCGGCGGCCGGTTGTCGCCGAAGCCATTGAGGCTCGGCGAATCATAGTAGATGCCGTAGCTTCCGCGCACCACGAATTTGCCGTTGCGCTGAGGTGAATACGCGAAGCCAAAGCGAGGCGCGAAGTTGTTCTTACGGGCCGGATAGAGCGAACCGAGTTGCTGCGGGATAAAGGTGATGCCTTTATCCGGCTGGAAGATACTGAACCGGTTGTCGTGGTCGTAGAAGGGTCCAAAGTACTCATAGCGGACGCCGTAGTTGAGCGTCAGCTTGGGCGTGACCTTGTAGGTGTCCTGCAGGAACCACGAGAAGGAGTTCATGTAGTAGACGTCCTGCATCTGGCCGACCTGAATCGACGAAGACGAGACGCGTCCGGCGAGGAAGTCAGAGAGACTCTTCAGGTTGTTTGAGACGCTGGCGTCGGAGGCCCAGGGTCCCTGGGTGCCGTCGAACGAGAAGGCGCCGCGCGCATTGCGCTGATAGAAGACATCGAGCACCGCGCGGCGGTACTCGCCGCCGAAACGCAGCTGATGTTTGCCGCTCGTGTAGGACAGGGTTTCGGTCACGTGTCCCGTGGTGTCGATGCGGCCGAGCGGCGGCGTGAGCCCGATTTCATCGAATCCGTTGATCGCGATGTCGGGGGAACCGGTGAGGCCGGGGTTCGTCACACCGGTATTGAGACCCACGGCTACAGGATTGAAGCCGGTGTTGAAGTCGTTGAACGTCTGCTTGAAGTAGTTGACGCCGAGCAGCGTCTGTCCAACGAACTTCGACGTGTAGACGCTATTCAACACGACCGAGTAATTCTGCATCCGGCTGGGCGCGACCTGATAGTAGTCGAGGTAGGGCGAGCCGACGGGAGCAGTCTGGGCTCCGGTGCCGGCGAACCAGCGGACCGCAAGGTTGTTCTTCGTATTGATGATGTAGTCAACCTTGGCGATGCCGTTGTCGCTGTAGTTGTTGCTGTTATCGGAGCTGAAGAAGTTGTTGGTGGTTGCGGGTCCCGTGCGTCCACGCTGGGGCCAGAAGCTGAGCAGCGCGGTGGAGACAGGGTTGACCGGCACGCCATAGCGGGACATGACAGCCGTGGCCTGTTGAACCCAGGCATCCGAAGGTTCCGTGGCGCTGGATCCGTTGCCCACGATGAACTTCTGGCGTTCGTAGGTGGCGAAGTAGAAGAGCTTGTCTTTGATGATCGGGCCGCCGACTGATCCGCCGAACTGGTTGTTCTTCAGCTTGGGTTTCGGCGATCCGGCCGGGGCGAAAGGCGTATTGGCAGCCAGCGCGTCATTGCGATTGAAGTAGTACAACGTGCCATGCAATCCGTTGGTTCCCGACTTGATCACCATGTTGATGGATCCACCGCCGTTGCGGCCGGCTTCGGCGTTGGCGTTGCTCTGGACGGAGAACTGATCGATGGCGTCGATGGGAAGAAGCGTACCGGCAACACCGGACACGCCGCCCTGATTGACCGCGGCCGCATTGTGCCAGGCGTCGTTGTTGTCCGCGCCGTCGATTTGCCAGTTGTTCTGCATGGTGCGTGCGCCGTTGACTGATCCCGCGCCGTTTACGCCGGGGGCAAGCTTCACGAGCTGGGTGAAGTCACGGCCATTGAGAGGCATGTCCTGAACAGCTTTGTTCGGAATGACCTGATTGATTGTCGATGTTTCACTGTCGATGGTGACGGCCGCGGCCGCCACTTCGACGGTCTGCTGCTGCGAGGCGACCTTCATCGTGATTCGAAGCGAGCTGACCTTGCCGACTTCGACGGTGACCTTTTCAAACCGCATGCGGTCGAAGCCGGTCTGACTCACAGTCACATCGTAGAGCCCGGGCGGCAGGTCCTGGAAATTGTATTCTCCGGACGCCGTCGTCTGGGTTTCACGCTTGAGACCGGTGGCCGGATTGGCAGCCTGGATAGTCGCGCCGGCAATGGCTCCACCACTGGCGTCCTGCACCACACCGGCGATTCCGCCGCGGAATGTTTGAGAGAAGATCGTGCCGGCGCTCATCAGAATCATGAGCAGGACGGCAGAAAGAAGCAACATACGCTTCATAGGCAAACCCCCTTTTTACTGGTCGAGAAGCCGATATTCCGCCCGCGCATCGAGCGCAGGCGGCCCATCGACTCAGTCGATATGAGGGTTAGTTTAAATGAAATCCGGCTGAAAGTGAATCGGGGCGATAGGGGATAGAATAACGGTTCTTTGAGGGACATTCCACACCTCTGCTACGAGCGCTGGTAGTACACAAGGCCCCTCGCGTAGCCTGGAATCTGGGCAGGCATGCGTCGATATCATCCTTTGTTTCTGCTTCTTGCGTTGCTGAGTCTGGCGCCATTTGCCGGGCGCGTCGCAGCACAGTCACCAAATACCGGAGCCCTGATCGTCGAGGTTACGGATCCATCGGGAGCGGCGGTCCGGGATGCGATTGTGACCGTTTTGAACCAGGCGACAGGCGCGACGCGCGAAGGAACGTCCGGCGCGGACGGCCGGGCTGCCATGGCGGCGCTTCCACTCACGGGGACCTACCGGATCACGGTATCCAAGCCCGGTTTTGAGAACGAAGAATTGAAAGACATCGCATTGCGGGCCAGCGAGATCGCGACCTTGAAGATCAGGCTCGCTGCAGGTGCGCAGAAAGCGGAAGTGACGGTGTTCGGCACCGCTGAGGGTTTACGCGCGGATCCGCAGATTGGCCGGCGGATGGATAGCGCGCAGATTGACCAGACACCGATCCTCGGCCGCAAGGTCAGCACGCTGCCGTTGTTCAACGCAGCTTTTCGCCAAGCGAAAGGCACCGGCGATCTCTTCGTCAATGTCACATATTTCGTGACGGGCGTGGGCGGGCGGCGGCAGACCACCGTGACGCTTGACGGAGCAAACAACGATGAAGCCTGGGGACGGCAGACGATGATTGCGCAGGTTCCCGTGGGCGCGATCCAGGAGATGACAGCGCTGTCCAATGCGTTCTCGGCGGAGTTCGGCTGGACGGCGGGTCCGGCGCTGAACATCGTGACCAAAGGCGGCGGCAATGTCCTGCACGGCGAAGGCCTGTTTATGGGGCGCCCTGGCGGGATGCAAACGGGTTCGTTCGGAACCAAGGGATTCTGCCCGCCTTCCGTTGCCAGTTGCGTGACGCCTTCGACGCTGGCGTCGATCAGCCCTGTGGACATTCCGGATTCGCTGGCCCAGATTTCCGGTTCCGCCGGTGGCGCGCTCGTGAAGAACCGCACGTTCTTCTTCGTGGCCGGCGATTACACGCGGCAGGATCGGACCACGTATCTCGCAAGCACGCTCCCTTCGTTCCTGCTGCCTGCGAACGGGCGGCTCGATTACACGGGCCATTACCGGCAGGGCCTATTCAACGGCCGGTTCGACCACAAGCTGACTGCGAACCAGACGCTCATGGTGCGTGTGAACACCGACACGTTTTACGACGACAACCCGCAGGATGCCGTGAGCGGAACCAACGCGCCCAGCGTCGCGCGCAAGTACTCGCGGCATGCCGTAACCGGCCAGATCAACCATTCGGCGGTGCTGTCGCCGAACCTGCTCAACGAGGCCCGGTTCTCATTCCTGAACGGGGATCCCGTAACCAAGTGGGAGGCGCAGACGCTGTCGACCACATACACGCGCGCCGGCGCTGTACCGTTTACGATCGGGCAGTCGCGGCTGTCGGATTTGTATGGACGGCAGGTCCAGTTTTCGGACACGCTCTCGTGGACTCGTGGACGTCACTACCTGCGCACAGGCGGCAGCCTGATGCGGCATCTTTCCGGCGGCACGGGCAACGAACCGGGGACACCGGTGTTGGGCACGTTCACGTTCCGCAACACGAGCACCGCGCCATTCGATCAACTGACGCTCGCAGACGTGCAACAGTACACGCAGCCGATCAATTTCGGCATCAGCAGCTACGAGTTGACGCAGTGGCTGTTCACCGCCTTCGTGCAGGACAGCATCCGCCTGCGTTCGGATTTCACCCTCGATCTCGGCCTGCGCTACGACCGGCAGACCCTCACCAACGCGATGAAGAATCTCGCACCGCGCGCCGGCTTCGGCTGGCATCCCGGCGGGAGTTCGCGGCTGACGGTGCGGGGCGGTTACGGCATGTACTACACGCAGATCCGTTCGAACCTCGCTGGGGCCTATCTGGTGAATGGCCTGGATGGTTTGACGACCTACACCGCAGTTCCCGGGCAGTTCGGATTTCCAACCTGTTTGACGGGTTCGTGCCTGCCTTTGGCATTCGATCCGAAAGTGCTCGCGCCATCGCAACTGCCGGCGCGCGACATCACGATCCAGGCAGGACAGCGGGCCTTCTATCAGGCGCAGTTCACGCGCTACGGGCTCGACTTCTCGAAACTGCCCAATTATCCGGATGCATTGGTGAATCCCCGAAGCCAGGTGGTGACGATCGGCGCCGAGCGTGAGTTTTTCAGAGGCTTCTTCGCGGGCGCGGACTACGTGCACCAGCATTTGAGCGGCATTGAGCGTACGGTGGATCTGAACGCGCCGACCGCTTTCGACCGCACGGCGCCGGGGCAGGTGCGCAGCGTAGCGGCTGCGAATGCGACACGGCCGATTCTTCCGGTGAATGGCGGAATCCGGCAGGTGAATGTGCTGACCAACCTGGGTGTGGCCGATTACGACGGCTTGCAGACGCAGATCCGATATCGCGGCAACTCGAAACTGTACGCCTCTGTCAGTTACACCCTATCGAAGGCGACCAACACGAGCGAACCGGACGGCAATGGAATTGGTCCCAACGAGAGCATCATCACGCAACTGGGCGAAGTGGAGCGGGCGCCGAGCGTGTTGGATCAGCGGCATCGCGCGGTCGTTACGGCGAGCTACAAGCTGCCACTGAATTTCTCGATCGGCACGGTGTCGCAGTTTGCGTCCGCGCGCCCGTTCAACGCAACGACCGGCGTCGACAATAATGGCGACGGCATCAACAACGACCGGCCAGTGGTGAACGGCAGGATCCTCGGACGTTCGACGTTCCGGGGTACGCCGACATCAGAGGTCGGACTCTTTGTCGAAAGCCGCATCAAGCCTTCGGAGCGCACCACGGTGTTGCTGCGATTCGAAGGATTCAACCTGTTCAACCACGGGAATTTTCTCGGACGCGGGCAGACGATCTACGGGGACGGCGCATCGCCGGCGCCGACGTTCGGCCAGTTCGTGGCGGTGGGGAATGCGGCAACGGCGATTCCCGCCTTCGCAAACATCGATCCGCCCCGGATGTTCCAGTTGCAGGTGCGGTTCCTGTTTTAGACGGCTTCCTGCCTAGTGATGCAGCAGGATCCGCTCCATCAGGCGGAAAAAGCCCGGCGCCTGCCATTGCATCGCAGTCCATGACAGCAGAACCAGGCTGAGCACAGCGAGCGTCACGGCGGCGTAATGCCGGCTGGAGTTTTCGAGGGGAACGGCAGGATCCTGAAGTAACCGCTCGACGCGACGGTGTACCTCGCCGGCCGAACCGACCAGGGAACTCGCGAGCAGTCGAGCAGAGGCGCATTCGCTGCGCGCGACCATCACCAGAACTTCGGCGAGCATCGCCGCGCGTTCGGGATCCCCGCCAACGGCGCGATCATCCGCAGCACGTTCTGCGAAGCGAGCCCAGGCATCTTCCAACTCGCGAAATCCGGCGTTGCGGCTGAACGGCGCCAGCGACGGAGCGAGGATCAGCAGCAGGCGTTTCAGATTATCGGCGGCAGCAAAGTGAGCGAACTCATGCTGCATGGCGATCTCGCGATGCGTGGCCGGAACGGAGTCCAGAAATCCACGAGACACGATGATGCGAGGCTTGCGAATTCCCGCAACGGCCAGGAAGAGATCCGCGGATTCGACGATCTTCGCCTGCACCCGTTGCGAGCGATAGAGCGCGACGGCAGCCCGCACGAGCGCCTCAGAACAAATCGCAAAACCGGCGAGCGCCACGAGGATGCCCGACACAGCCACCTTTTCAGGGCCGGATTGCTGTTCCCACAGAAGGTAAGCGGGGATTACGCCGAAGCTCGTCACGGCCAAGGCTGCGAGCAGAGGAAACAGGCGCAGACTGAGCAGGCGGCGCACGGCGACGGCGGGCGGCATGCTCTCAAAATCGAGGGCGCACGCGATGGCTACGGCAACAAGGCCGAGCACGGCGTGGACCGTGAAGAACGATGCGAAGCCCAGCACGACGGCGCGGGAAAGATAATCCAGGGTCATGGACGCACTCCCTTGCTGAGGGCTTCCCTCTTGCGGCGAATCTTCTCTTCGAGTTCGTCGAGCAGCGCTGCATCCTGCAGGGTCACGGCGTCGATGAGGTGCGAGACCAGTTGACCACCACTCCCTTGCAGGCTCTGGATGGCGCGCCGGGCTTCGAGTTCATTGAGTTCGCGGCGTGTGTAGCGCGGCTGATAGGCGAACGCGCGATCGCGCTTTTCCCGCTGTAGCAGATTCTTCTTGCAGAGACGGTCGAGGGTCGTGGTGATGGTCGTATAGGCCAGCGGCTGGGCCATCGCTTCCTGCACTTGCCGTGCGAGAATTCCGCCCTGCAGCGACGGCAGGGTCCACAGTGTTTCGAGAACCTGCAGTTCGAGAGGCCCGAGACTCGACAGCGGCGCGGGTTCGCCGTTGTTGCGGCGGCGCAGGAGGAGGCGGATCATTTCTTCGCCTCGTAGGTGAAGTCTTTGAAGTAGCTGGTGCTGTCGGTCTTGGACCAGAGTCCGATTTTGCCGAGCACCGGCGGACGCAGCACAGGGTTGTTCTTCGGGTACAGGTCTTCGTGTGGAGGTCCGCGGCGGCCGGGGACCGGATCGCTGCCGAGCGTATACTCGAGCGCGAGTTTACCGTCCAGGAACGTCTGCAGGTTGGCGCCGTCGACAACGAGTTTCAGTTCGTGCCAGGAAGCGCGGTCGAGCGGGAATGGCTTCGAACGGTCGCTGAATTTGACGTTGCGGCGGATGCCGTTGTGGAACTCCCACAACGCGACATTGTTTTCGGTGTCGTTGAAGCGGACCGAGAGCCAGTCCCCATTGGGCTTGACGTTGAAGAGGATGCCGGAAGCGCGGTCGGCTTCTCCCGCGATGGTCTTGAACTTGACCGTGATCGTACCGTTTGAGAAGTTTTCGACGCCGTTGAGCACGGCGACGGGGAAGTACGCGAACTGCTTCGCGTTGTCCATCAACTCCTCGTTACGCGTGCCATACAGCTTGCGGGCGCTTTGCAGCAGCAGTTTGGTGGGATTGTCTTTGCTGGCCACCCAGGGACGGCCATCGACCATAATGACTTTTTCGCCGCTGTCTTCCGCAACCACCCAGGTCCCGACAATGGACTGGAATGTGACGGGAGGTTTGCCGGGTTTCTCTTTGGAAAGATCGACCTTCTTTTCCGCGGCTTGCATGTGGACCGCAAGTAAAAAGAAAGCATTCAAAAGCAGAGTCAGTTTCATGATTTCCAATCGGCTACTGAAGCCGGCGATGCGCCAGCAGGCCCGCAAACAGCGTCAAAGCAGGCCATAAACCATAGAATAACGTGGCGGCTCCGTCGGGCGAGGCTGTGAATGGTCGTCCACGATAAGCCGTTTCTTTGACGTCCGCGGGAAGTTTGATCGCAGCCAACGTGTAGATCGTTTCGAGGACGCCCTCGACCGTCGTGAGGCGGCTCATCTCGCGGCGGCCGTTGTATTCGTACCAGATCTCGCCATAGCCGGGCTGGTTCTGCTCGAACAATCCCGTCGATGTCGCAGCGATGTAGCGGACGTCGAGATCCGCCGTCACGGCCCGGCGGAGCTTCGAGAAGACGTTGCGCTCGAGATCCGCGCGGCGGGGATCCTCGGGAGCGAGGTGCGCTTCAATCCGGAGCGGATGAGGCAGCCTGCGCAACACCTGTTCATCGGCGATCGGAAAGGAGTTGGCGCGATTCTCGGAAAGATCCCAACTCGGCTTCGCGTGCGCGGCGGCAAAGAGGGCGGCGCCCGAGGCGGCCAGCAGGATCGCGGTTTCGATCAAGCGGCGCGAGGGATGCACACCGAGTCGCTGCCAAACCGCGGCGATCGCGAGTCCCGTGAGAACGATGCCGGCGGCGGCTAGGAGAGCGTCGAGGCGCAATAGGCCGTGCTGGAAATCCGCGACCACGGCCGCGGGAGTGAAGGCTGCGATGCGCTCCCAGAATCCGCCTTGGATGGCGGCGAAGAAGTGGATGATCCAGGTTCCGACCGTGACGCTCAACGTGAGGATCGCCGCGGTGGAAGGATGCGTGGTGACCGAAGCAGCAGCGAACCCGATGCCGATGGTGAGACCGGCGTTGAGGATGTGGCCGGAGAAGAGCGTGGCGAGTTCCGGCGTGTAGATGGCGCCGCCGTGGAGCGCCCAGACCACGATGGCAAGCACAGCGGGCAACATCGCGAAGAGCCATCCCGTGAGGGCAATCGCAGCCTTGGCGAGGATCCGCGCGAGCGGCGATATGCCTGTCGCTTGGAGTTCGAGTTTCGCGGCTCCGCTTTGGCGATCGGCGCCGGCGATGCGGATCGCCACGAACGGAAGCAGGAAAACCGCGGCAAGTTCACAGGCGCTGAACGTCGGGGCCCACACGCCAATCAATGGCGACAGGACTTCACCTGCATCCGTCGCCGCGCCATTTAGGCCGGAGACTTCCGCGTACGTGCGCACTGCGCTGAGAAACGAGACACCCACCAGCGGACCCATGAGGACGAGCAGCATCCACCAGGCGCGGGAAACGAGCAGTTCGCGCCACTCTTTGCGCGCCAGCCAGGCGAAGCTACGTAAGCGCAAGGAACACCTCTTCGAGCCCGTCGAGCGGCCTGCCCGCGCGCCCGGCGAGTTCCGCGATGGTCCCTTCGCCGCGCACGGATCCTCCGCTCAGCAGAACGAAGCGATCACAGAAGCGGGCCGCATCGCTGATGTGATGGATCGAGAGAAAAAGCGTCTTGCCAAGCGCGGCGGCGTGGGCGCGCAGCACTTGTGCCGTGTCCCGCATCTGGCGAAGGTCGAGCCCGTCGAGCGGCTCGTCGATCAGCAGCAGCGGTTGCGGCGTGAGAAGTCCAACAGCGATGAGTCCACGCTTGCGCTGGCCTTTGGAGAGCGAGCCAATGGGCTGGTCGAGAAAGTCGCGAAGACCGAGTTGTTCGATGACGGTTTCTTTGAGACCGGCCTTGCCGCCGAAGTAGCCAACCGCGAAATCGAGCGCCCAGCGCAGACGCTGCGCGGGCCACGGGGCAATGCCATCAGGGACGTAGAACATCTCGCGGTTGCCGGTGATGACGCCGGAGTCGTACGGAAGAAGTCCGGCGAGGCACTCAAAGAGGGTCGTTTTGCCCGCGCCGTTGGGACCAATGAGCCCGAGGACTTCGCCTTCCTGCACGCGGAAGCTGACGTCCGAAAGGGCGTGGTTCCTGCCGAAGCGTTTGGAGAGGTTCGAGACCTGAAGGATAGAGGCCACCGTCCTTACGAGGATACCCGGGTACATGTGTTTGCTGCCCGGAGCTTCCGGCGCGGTGATAGAATCCGGTTTCGATCTCCCCCGTTGGAGTCTGCAGCCGTGTTCTTTTCCATCCGGTCTTTATTGTTTCTCGCGCTTTGCTGCGTCGTGGCCCCTGTTTTCGGGCAATCCGCCGCAGCCGGAGCCCTGGAAGGCTCCATCACCGACCTCGCCGGTATGCAAGTGGCGGACGTTGCGGTCCAATTGCACAATGGCGCTACTGGCGAATCTCTGACTGTTCGAAGCGGTCCGGACGGAGCCTTTCGCTTTTCACTCGTTCCCGCCGGGACCTATGACGTGACGTTTGCGCGGGACGGCTTCAAGACTTCGCGGATGGCGGGTCTGACGCTGAACTCATCCGAGGTCCCACTGCTGGACGCGAAGCTGGAGCCAGGCGATTCGGCGGCAGCGCCGTCTGAATGCGCGTGCGTGCTGCGCGCGAGTGCGCCATCCACCGGGACTCTCGTCGACGAGAAGACGATTACCTCAGTGCCGCTGAATACGCGCAACTTCACGCAGGTACTGTCGATGACATCGGGCTCGGTGGCGACGGTGAACAACGCAGGTACGCTGGGGCGCGGCACCCCGAGCGTGAACGTCAACGGTAATACGACGGCGGGTGGGTACACCGTGGATGGCGCATACGCCCCGTCAACCGTCCCGAATCCGGATACGATTTCGGAATTCAAAATCCCGGTGTCGCAGAACGACGCGATGTTCGGTGCGATGGTCCCGACGACGAACCTCATGACCAAGCGCGGCGAGAACACCGTGCACGGCAACCTGTGGGAGTTCCTGCGCAACGATGTTTTCAACGCGAACGCGTTCTTCCGCAACGCGACAGGACAGTCGAAGCCGAACCTGAAACAGAATCAGTTCGGCGCGACTCTGGGAGGTCCGGTGCGGCGCAACAAGCTGTTCTTCTTTACGTCGTACCAGGGGACCCGCCAGGTGAACGGGTTGGATCCGACATCGGTGTCGAACCTGATCCTGCCGGGTTTGACGGACGACCGTTCGGCTTCGACGCTTGCCGCGCAGTTCTGTCCAGCAGGAAACGGGAATGGTTCGCGCTATCAGAGTTACGCGGGCGGCAGGCAGCTGGACTGCCACAATCAGAGCACCTCGACGACAGCGCCGATCAACCCCGTCGCTCTCCGCTTGCTGCAGATGAAGGGCAGCGACGGACGCTATCTCATTCCGACGCCGCAGACGATGCTGACTTCGGGGCCGAACGCCGGATTGGGATTCTCTTCGTATAGCCTGCCGTCGACTTATAACGAACATCACGGGCTGGGCAATATCGACGGGGTTTTCGCGACGAAGCACACGGTTTCCGGAAGGATGTTTGCATCGACGGTGGATCAGTTGCGCACCTTCGGATCGCCCGGCGGATATCCCGGTGCGCCGGTCGTGCCCGGGTTCGGCGCTCCGCAGAAATTGAAGGCAACAGACGTCGCAACGAGTCTTCGCATGACCTCGCAGCTCACTGCGAATCTCGTAAACGAAGGCTCGATGACCTACACTCGGAATCGCACGGATGCAGTTGGCGTGGGCATACCAGCTGCGTCGACCTTCGGCGTGACGGCGGTGGATCCACTATTTCCGGTCGCGCCGGAAATCACCGTGCTGGGACCGATGGGCTCGTTTCGTTTGTTCGGCACGAATCCCAACGACAATCATTTCGAGACACGGACGTTTTCGTGGTCCGACAATGTGTCGTGGATCCACGGCAGCCAGCGCCTGCGCGTCGGCGGGTACTTTCTCAATCAATACAACGGGCGCGCGGACACGGGCGGGGCGCGCGGCAGGGTCTCGTTCCAGACGTTCGAAGATTTCCTTCTGGGACTGAACGCCGCGGACAACCTGAGTCCGGCGGGCCGCAGCAACATTCAATCTGTACAGGCGAACGAGGGGATCGGCCCGAATGGCGAGGTCGAGTACCGGTATCGCCGCTACTACGGCGCGGCGTTCGTGCAGGACGACATCAAGTTCAGTCCACGATTCACGCTGAATCTCGGCGTGCGATGGGAATACATTGGACCTTCGTTCGACGAGGCGGGCGCAATTGGAAACGTATCGCTGGACCTGTTGCGGAAGTCGCCGATTCCTCCGGCCGGCGGCACGCTCGCAGGAAACACCGTGGCGGCGAACTATGACCCGCAACTGATCAATCCCTACACGGGCAAGCCTTTTGGACCTCCGCCAGCGGGTGTGGTGACGCGCGCGTCGAAGAGCTTCTATGAGAACGGGACGCCGCTGGACAAGTTCGCACCGCGCGTTGGTTTCGCGTGGCAACCATTGCGGTCGTCGAACCGGCTGGTGTTGGGCGGCGCGTATTCTTGGTTCCTGCAGAGTCCGCTGTTCAGCGCCAATGCGGCGACTGCGCCGTTGTTCACGCAGGCGCCCTTTGCACAGGGATTCACGAATGCGGAATCCAGCAACGGCGCATCGCACTTCGCCGCGCCGTTTCCCTTGACGACTTTGGGCTATGTGCCGCGGACGCTCACGTCACAACTGTCGGATCGCGTGGCGGGGCCGGAGTATCGCATCCCGCGGCTGCAGCAGTGGAGCTTCACCGCAAAGTGGAAGATCGCGCAAAACCTGTCACTGGACCTCGGCTATATCGGTTCGCGCGGCGACCATCTGCTGTTGTCCCGTGTGCTGAATCAGCCGTCGCTTGCATCGGCGGCGACGCCCTTGAATTGCGGGTACGACGGGGATCCGTCGCACTGCATGACCACGAACACCGCGGCGAACGCGCGTCAACGCGTGCCGATCCTCGGAGAGACTCCGACGGCGCTCGCGACAAGCGAGTTCACCGGCGGATCCTGGTATCACAGTGCGCAGGCGACCCTTCGCAAGCAGGTTTCTCGCGGGCTCACCTTCCAGGCCGCCTACACGTACTCGAAGGCGCTGAACAATCTCAACGTATTCAATGATCAGTTCAACCTCGACCTGAGCAAAGCGCGCGCAGCGTTCGACCGTACACACCGGCTGATCACGAACTTCGACTACCAGCTTCCGTTGCCAGCGCTGGGATCATCGGGATTCGGTCGCGCCGTGACGCAGGGATGGTCCGTAACCGGCATCGTATTGCTGCAAACCGGCATGCCGGTGACACTGACGGATCCGAACGGTGGAACGGTGTTTGGCCGCGCCGCGACGTCGACGGTCAGTATGTGTCCAGGCGCGACGTATGGCTCACTCGCTACTTCCGGCAGCGTGAACGAGCGGCTGGGAAGATGGTTCGATACGAGCGCGATCTGCTCTCCTGCGATCCTGGGCAGCGACGGGACAGCGGCCGGGTACGGGACGGCCGGGCAGAACATCCTCAATGGCCCGAGCCAGGTGAATTCGGACTTCTCGATCGGCAAGCGCACGCGGGTCGGCGGACTGCGCGAGAACGGCGAACTCACATTTCGTGTGGAGTTCTACAACGCGATGAATCACTCGCAGTTCTCGAACCCCGGCACGACATTCCGTACCGCGGCATTCGGAGTGATCACGCAAACGGCCGTGGCGCCGCGCCTGATTCAGTTCGGCGTAAAGTACCTGTTCTAACGCTTCGCGATCGCGATATTGTTGAGGCATCATGGCAACGGCAGCAGATTGGGGCAAGGCGCCCGGCAGTGTCGAGGAACAGATTTTTCTCGAAGGCCCCAAGGGGCGCGGATTCGAACTTCTACGCGCTTTGCGAATCTTTCGCGAATTGATTCAGGGATTCCGGGCACTGCACTTCGTCGGACCTTGCGTGACCGTTTTCGGATCGGCGCGCTTTGCCGCGGGACATCCGTACTACGAGGTGACGCGCGCACTCGGCGCCAAACTCGCAGAGGCTAAGTTCACGGTGATGACAGGTGGAGGTCCCGGATTGATGGAGGCCGCCAATCGCGGAGCCAAAGAGGCAGGGGGCGTCTCGATCGGGTGCAACATCGTACTGCCGAAAGAGCAGGCTCCGAATCCGTATCTCGACCGTTGGGTGGACTTCCGATACTTCTTCGTCCGCAAACTGATGCTTGTGAAGTATTCGTATGGGTTCGTCGCCGTGCCGGGCGGATATGGAACGCTCGACGAATTGTTCGAAGTCGTGACGCTGATTCAGACCGGCAAGATCCACGACTTTCCCGTGGTCCTCATGGGCGTCGACTATTGGAATCCTCTGCTCGAGTTCATCCGCGCATCGCTGCTGCGTAACGCCGCAATCGACGCGAAGGACCTCGATGAGATCCTGGTGACGGATTCACCTGAGGAAGCCGCCGACTTCATCCGCAAGAAGGCAATCAGCAAACTCGGCCTGAAGTACGTGGTCCGGCGGCGGCCCCGGCGGTTGCTCTTCGAGCAGGGCGTTTGACGCCTTTTTACTTGAGGTAATCCAT
>CAZVKC010000091.1:0-25260 GCA_964627455.1 uncultured Solibacteraceae bacterium
CGATGCTGCTGATCAAGCGGCTGAACATCCCGCTCGATCGCGACGTGATCTTCCTCGCCGAGGCCGGCGAAGAGGGCAGCGTGCGGCACGGCATTCTGTACATGGTGCAGAAGTATTACGAGGAGATCGACGCGGAATTCTGCCTGGCCGAGGGCGGCGGTGCGGTTCGCAAAGACGGCAAGCTGCGGTACGTGTCGATTCAGACGACGGAGAAGATCCCGTATGCGTTGAAGCTGGTTTCGCGTGGACCCGCGGGGCATGGTTCGCGGCCGCTGAAGAATAATGCAGTCGTGCACCTGTCGCAGGCGATCGCGAAGGTCGCGGCGTGGCAGACGCCGATGCGTTTGAACGATACGACGCGCGCGTATTTCGAGCGTCTCGCGACGATCAGTTCGCCGGAAGAGGCCGCGCGGTACAACAACCTCGTGCATCCCGACAAGACGCAGGCGATCCAGGAGTATTTTGCTGAAAATGAGCCGGGCCATTACTCCATGCTGCGGACCTCGATTTCGCCGACGATCATCAAGGCCGGTTATCGCGTGAACGTGATTCCGTCGGAGGCCGAAGCGACGCTCGACATCCGCGGATTGCCGGATGAAAACATGCGCAATTTCACCGAAGAACTGAAGAAGATCATCAACGATCCGCAGGTGGAGGTCGTGCGCGAGTTGCGTGATACGCGGCCGGGCGCGGCGCCATCGAGCTTGACGAGTCCTGCGTTTGCGGCGCTCGAAGCGGCGCAGCGGAAGTATTATCCCGGCGTGATCACGCTGCCGCAGATGTCCACGGGCGCGACCGATATGGCGTACCTGCGCGGCAAAGGCATGCAGTGTTACGGCGTGGGTCCGATGACGGATGTCGAAGATGGACCCAAGGGCTACGGCGCGCACTCCGATCAGGAGCGCATTCTGGTCGAATCGCTGCAGACCTTCGTGAAGTTCCACTACGACGCGGTGATCCGCATCGCGGGGACGGCGTCGAACTAGTGGGAGTCACGCTCGCTGATATCCAGGCTGCCCGCGCCCGCATGGGCAGCCTCATTGATCGCACGCCATGCGACCGGTCGCAGACCTTTTCCGCGATGACGGGGAACTCGATCTACTTCAAGCTCGAGAACCTGCAGATGACTGGATCGTTCAAAGAACGCGGCGCGCTGAACAAGATGCTGTTGTTGCGCGACGACGAGAAACGGCGAGGCGTGATTTGCGCGTCGGCGGGCAACCATGCGCAGGGTGTCTCGTATCACGCGACGCGCCTGGGGATCCGCGCGAAGATCGTGATGCCGCTGTCGGCGCCGCTGGTGAAGGTTTCGGCGACGCAGGGGTACGGCGGCGAGGTCGTGCAGTATGGCAACAACTACGACGAAGCGTACGCGGAAGCGCTGCGGATCCGCGACGCCGAGGGGATGACGTTCATCCACGCGTTCGATGATGAGGCTGTGATCGCAGGGCAGGGAACCATCGGGCTCGAGATGCTGGAACAGGTTCCGGACGTCGAGGCTGTGGTGGTCCCGATCGGCGGCGGTGGACTCATCGGCGGGATCGCGTGTGCGATCAAAGAAACGCGCCCGTCGGTGCGGGTTGTCGGGGTGGAGCTGGCGGTGGTTCCTTCGATGCAGGCTGCGGTGAGCGGCGGCGCGCCTGTGACGTTGCCTCCCGCGCGGACGCTTGCCGACGGCATCGGTGTGCGTCGCGTCGGGGATCACACGCTGCCGCTGTCGCAGAAGTACGTCGATGAGTTCGTGACGGTGGATGAGGAAGAGATTGCGAACGCGATCCTGCTGCTGCTCGAGCGCGAGAAGACGGTGGCGGAAGGCGCGGGCGCGGTGTCGACTGCGGCGCTGGTGCAGAAGAAGACGTCGCTCGTGGGCAAGCGCACGATTTCGCTGGTGTGCGGCGGCAACATCGATTCGATCGTGCTGTCGAACATCATCGAGCGTGGGCTGGTGAAGGATGGGCGCATCGTGCGGTTCCGCGTGCAGGCGCTCGATAACCCCGGCGCGCTGCATGCGGTGACGGGCGTGATTGCGAAGGTCCGCGCGAATATCGTGGATGTGGAGCATGAGCGCGCGCACTTCGGGGTCCGGCTGGGGAACACGGTGATGGATTTCACGATCGAAACTCGAGGTCCCGAACATGCACGCGAGTTGTTCGCAGCGCTGGATGCGGCGGGGTACGAAGTGGAGCGGGTCCGTTAGCTTAATCCCCCGCCACATTCGCGGGCATCACCCCCGGAAATCCCTGAGGAGCAGAAGGGGCAATGGTTGGGACATTCCGGAGTGTCCCTGGTCTACCGGGCGGGCATAAGGGCGAATTCGGTGGCTCCGGCGCCTCGCGCGACGTCGATCACTTCAGCGACTTCGCGATAACTGATGCCCCTGGCGCCTTCGATGAAGACCGGCGCGCCGGGGCGGATCGCGGGCCGTAACTTCGCCGCCAGATCCGCCAGCGCGACCTTCTGCGAGTTGACTTCAATCAACCCATCCGCCCCGATGTGAATGACGATGTCGGTGCTCGGAGTCGCATCCGCCGCCGACGACGACGGCTGCGGGATCTTCGCATGCAAACCCGTGCTGCGATGCGGCAGGACCACCATGAAAATGATCAGCAGCACCAGCAACACATCGATCATCGGCGTGACGTTGATTTCCGCCCTCCGCGCTCCCGATCCGCCCAATTGCATCGCCATGACCTCATAGACAAGTAGACTCGGGCGAAAGTTCCCTGCGATCATGGAATGATATGGTCTCTGAAGAGTTTTACCGCATCGCGAAACTGCCGCCCTATGTCTTTGCCGTGATCAACGAGATGAAGGCAAAGCTGCGGGCAGCAGGCCAGGATGTGGTCGATCTCGGCATGGGCAACCCCGACGGCGCGACGCCGCGCCCGGTGGTGAACAAGCTGATCGAAGCGGCGCGCAACCCCAAGAATCACCGCTACTCGATGTCCAAGGGCATCCCGAACCTGCGCGAGGAAATCTGCAAGCACTACGCGAAGAATTACGGAGTCGAACTCGACTCGACGTCTGAAGCGATCGTCACCATCGGCGCCAAGGACGCGCTCGCCCACCTGCTCTTTGCCGTCATCGGACCCGGCGACACCGTGGTCTCGCCGAACCCCGCCTACCCGATCCACCAGTGGGGCGTGACGATGGCCGAAGGCGACGCGCACATGCTCCCCATGCCGAATCCGTCGGCATTTTTGAACGGCCTCGAGGACGCCTACAAGAAGGCGACCAAGCCGATCAAAATGATTCTCATCTCGTTCCCGCACAACCCGACCACGCAGACGGTGGATCTCGACTTCTTCAAAGAGATCATCCGCATGGCGGCGCATCACGGAACGATGGTGGTGCACGACTTCGCCTACGCGGACATCTGCTTCGACGGCTACAAGGCGCCGAGCATCCTGCAGGTCGATGGCGCAAAAGAAATCGCCTGCGAAATCTATTCGCTGTCGAAGAGTTTCAATATGGCGGGATGGCGCGTCGGATTCTGCGTCGGCAACAAGCGGCTCATCAGCGCACTCGCGCGCATCAAGAGCTATCTCGACTACGGCAACTTCCAGCCGATCCAGATTGCCTCGATCATTGCGCTTCGCGACTGCGGCGCGGAAACCATCAAGATCGCGCACACCTACCAGAAGCGCCGCGACATCCTGATCCAGGGCTTGAAGCGCGCCAACTGGCATGTCGCGCCCCCGCGCGGCTCGATGTTCGTGTGGGCGCAGGTGCCCGATCAGTATCAGACCATCGGCTCGCTGGAGTTCGCAAAGCTGCTCATGACCAAGGCGCAGGTGGCCGTGTCCCCGGGCATCGGCTTCGGACCCATGGGTGAAGGCTTTGTCCGATTCAGCCTGATCGAGAATAACCATCGCCTGCGCCAGGCGACGGCCGGCATCAAGCGTTTTCTGACTGGCAAGGTGGACTAACCAGACACTCCTTATGGCCTCCCCAGCCACATCGTTTCTCGCACCGCAGGTTTTGGACCTGCGGCGTGTCTCTTCGTTGAGCCTGGGACCCGTCCTCGAGGATCAGAAACAGTTCTGGTGGACCGAACTCGGCTGGGACTTTACGCCGTCGATGTCCGCGATCGTCAGCCTGGTCGACCAGCACGAACTCGCCGGTTTCGCGCTGCGCTTCCAAGGCCTGGTGGTGGGGTACTGCTACCTCATCCTCGAGGATCGCAAGGGCATCATCGGGGATCTGCATCTGCTGCAGTCCCACCGCACGGTGGACAACGAGAATCTGTTGCTCGAAGCCGCGCTGGTGGAACTGATGCGGATGCCCGGCGTGCGGCGTGTCGAAGCGCAGTTGCTCAGCTTGACCATGCCGTTCCAGCGCGTGTACCCGCGCGCGGAATACAACCAGAATTTTCAGCGCGAAGTTCTGGAGATGGACGTCCCGGCGGCATGGCGTGAGATCGAGGTGGACGAAGGCGGGTTTGATGCGAAGATCCTGCCATGGTACGACCGGATGCTCGACGACGCCGGCGCCCTGATGGCGCGCGCCTATGCAGGGCACATCGACAGCCGCATCAACGATCAGTACCGCAATGCTGCCGTCGCCAGGCGTTTCCTGCAGACGATCATCGAACATCCCGGCTGCGGGACCTTTGCCCCGCATGCGTCCTACGTGGCTTATGGCGCCGATTCGAAGCGGGCGGAAGGCATGTCTCTTGCGAGCATCGTGGGCCCCGGCGGCGGACATATTACGCAGATCTGCGTGAGCCCGGAAGCGCGCGGGCAGCGGCTCGGATACCGGCTGCTGATGAATTCGCTTTCGAGCCTGCGGCGCGCCGGGTGCGGACGAGTCAGTCTCAGCGTCACCAGTTCGAACCGCGAGGCGATCCGGTTGTATACGCGTGTCGGATTCACGCGCAAACGCACGTTTACTGCCGCAATCTGGGAAGGTTTCTAACTAACTCGCCGCGCTGGCTTCAGCGGCGGCTGCTGCTGCCAGGGCGCGATTGGCCATCGAACTCAGGTCATCGCAACAGCACCGGACGTTGATCGCGACGTCCCGCAGCGTGGATCCCAGAAACTGAACTTGCGGGCGCTGTCCGTGCCGCGGACATTCCACGCCGTCCAGCTTGGTCAGGGTCGAGATCCGGAACTCCTCAAAGCTGATAAGCTGTGCCACTCAACGCCAGTGTACATCAGTTCGCAACATTTTCGATCCGAAATGTTCAGTCCACGCTCTGCGGGCGTTCCGCGCCGGAATTCCGCGCATAGGGACCCCGGCGGCCGGACGGCAGGATCGTTTTGTCGTCCGTTCGTGTCGAGGCCAGCGTCTGGCTCGACAGCCCGCGTGCATTGAGCAGGTTCGCGCCGCGAAAATCGGCAGACTGGATCCGCGCTCCCTGCAGCCGGGCCTCGGCCAGCGTAGCCCCGCGGAAGTCGCAGCCGTAAAGGTTCGCGTTGCGGAGGTCGCTGCCGCGAAGGTTCGCTTCCGTGCAGGCGGCCATGTTGAGATCGGTGCGCGCCAGCAGCGCGAAGGCGAGGTCCGCGCGGCGAAACTCGCCGGCTTCGATGCGCGCGTCGCTCATGCGCACGCCGACCATCGACGTGCCGCAGAACTTTGCCATGCGAAAGCGGACGCTGCGCAGGTCACAACTGTCCATCTGCGCGCCGCTGAAGTCGACGATCGTCCCACGCGATTGCAGCAGCACCGCGCCCTGCATGTCGGCTCCGGCGAAACTCGTCTCGTCGAGCCGGACCTCGATCAGCCGCGCGGATTCGAGGTGGGCGACCTTCAGGTTGGATCCTTCGAAGTAGGCTTCCGCGAGATCACATCCGGTCATCCAGGCATCGCGCAAGTCGGTTTCACGGAAGCGGGCGCCGGCGAGATTCGCCGAAGTGAGCATCGCATTGCGGAGATCCGCCCGGGTAAAGTCCGCCTCGGACAAGTCGCACCCTGCCAGGTTCGCCTCGATCATCGTCGCGGCGGCGAAATCGGCTTTCCGCAAGCTCAGGTCCGGCAGGGTCAGGTCGTTCAGCGTTTGCCCGGTGAAGGCCGCCCGCCGGCCCCCGAGTCCGGCGAGCCACTGGCGATGCTCTTCGACAATACGAACGAATTCTCCAGCCAGAACCTTCACACCTGTCATATCGCTGACCAACGAGTTTCCATGATCCGGGAAATCATGTATATCCATGCCGCCCAATGTGATAGCGTGTTGAGAGATGAAACGCAGAGATTGGCTGCGAGGCGCCCTCACGACCCCGGCCCTCGCGGCGGCCGCCGCCCCTGCCGCCGCCCTGGCGCAGACCCCGCCGCCGACCAACCAGGACACTCCGAAACTCCAGTTTTCGCCCGCCGACGCGGTTGCCGCCGGGACCCCGGCCTTCTTCACCACGGGTGAGTTCGCGACCCTCGAGGCGCTGGCCAAAACCCTCATGCCGGCTTTCAACGGACGCCCCGGCGCGATCGAAGCCGGCGTGCCCCACTTCCTCGACTTCCTGCTCTCGCAATCGCCCGCCGACCGCCAGGCCCTGTATCGCAATGGCTTACAGGCATTTGCGAAGCTCGACGCCGGTCAGGCCAAACAGGCGCTCGCGGAACTCCAGCGCCCGTGGACCTACTCCGGTCCGTCGGATCCCCTCGCCCGCTTTCTGCGCGCCGCCAAAGACGACATCCTGCAAGCCACCATCAATTCCCGCGAATGGGCCTCCTCCGGCCGCTCTCGCACCGCTGGCGGCACGTCCTACTACTATTTCCCGATCGAATAACTTCCAGACACGATAGAGATGCCCTCCTCCGATCACGACGTTCTCATTATTGGCTCCGGCGCTGCCGGCGGCATGGCCGCCTACACCCTCACCAAACTTGGCGTAAAGTGCCTCATGCTCGACGCCGGCCCGATGCTGGACTTCGAGCGGCACCGGACCCTCAAGGCCGTTCACGAACTCCCCTATCGCGGCTTCGGCCGCCCCGGCCGCTTCCCGCACGTCACCCAAGCCTCCGAATTCGACGCCAACATCTGGGCCGACGAGCAGCAGAATCCCTACTCGTACGCGCCCGACGAGCCGTATTACTGGGTGCGCATCCGCGCCATCGGCGGCAAGACCTTGCGCTGGGGACGCGCCTCCTGGCGCCTGTCCGACTACGAATTCAAGTGCAAGGACCACGACGGCTTCGGCGACAACTGGCCGGTCTCCTACCAGGACCTCGCGCCCTACTACGACAAAGTCGAACCGCTCTTCCGCGTCTCCGGCCGCAAGGAAGGGTTCAAGCAGATTCCGGACGGCGTCTTCCTGCCGGATGAGTCGACGGATTCGACGAGCGTCCAGCGGTTCCTCGGCGCCTGCAAGCAGCAGAACGTGCCCACCACCAAGCAGCGCCGTTCCACCGGAACGCTCGCTTCCTCGGTGAACCTGCTGCTGCCCGACGCCCTCGCCACGGGCAACCTCAAAATTGTCGCCAACGCCGTGGTCCGCGAGATCACACGGGATCCGAAGACCGGACTCGTCAACGGCGCCCATTTCGTCGACCGCGTGTCGAAGCGCGACTATCACGTCGGCGCCCGCGCGGTGATCGTCGGCGCCTCCGCGCTCGAAAGCGTGCGCCTGCTGCTCAATTCCGGACTCGCCAACTCCAGCGGGACCCTCGGCCGTTACCTCTTCGACCAGTTCTACGTGAAGAACGTCGTGACGGCGATCGTGCCCGAAGCCCGCGGCGGCAAAGGTCCTCGCGGACTCATGGGTGGCGGCGGCTACATCCCCCGTTTCCGCAACCTCGACAAGCGCGAGAAGAAGTTCCTCCGCGGCTACGCCTACGACTTCGGCAGCGGCGGAACTCCGCCCGCACGCCTGCTCCCGCATTACGGCGAGGCGCTGCTCAAGGAGATGAACGAACTCCAGAACACCGCCTTCAGCATGACCACGATGGGCGAAGTCCTGCCGCGCTACGAAAACCACTGCGTCATCAACCCCAACGTCAAGGACGCCTGGGGCATCCCGAACCTCCACATCTCGCACAAGTACACCGACAACGAGTTCGAGATGGCGAAGGATTCGATGGAAGTCGCCGATTCGCTGTGCCGCGGCGCGGGCTTCGAGGTCCTGTCGAAGCACTGGGAAATGGTGCCCCCCGGCGAAAGCATCCACGAACTCGGCGGCTGCCGCATGGGCGCGAATCCCAAGACTTCGGTGTTGAACGGCTTCAACCAGTCGCACGACGTGAAGAACCTCTACGTCACCGACGGATCCGCCTTCGTCTCCGGCGGCTCGCAGAATCCGACGCTCACGATTCTCGCACTCTCGATGCGCGCCAGTGAGCATCTGGCCGATCAAATGAAGAAGGGCTCCATCTAAAACGATGCTGGCGCAGGTCTATCTTGCGATCGTCTCGTTGTATTTCGCACAGGCTGCAGGCGGCGGCGCGGATCCGAAACAGGGTCCGCAGCAGCCCGTGCCCTATAGCCACAAGCAGCATGTCGCCCTGGGATTGAAGTGCTCGGAATGCCATACGAATCCGGATCCCGGCGAAAGCATGGGGATCCCGGCGGCAACCAGGTGCATGGCTTGCCACATGTCGATCGCCAGGGACAAACCGGCCATTCAGAAACTCACCGAAGCCGCGAAGGCGAAGAAGGACCTGCCCTGGGTCCGCGTCTATCAGATCCCGAGCTACGTGGCGTTCAGCCACAAGACGCATCTCGACGCCGGAGCGAAGTGCGAGAAGTGCCACGGCCAGGTTGCCCAGCGCGATGTACTATTTCGCGAAGGCGACATCACCATGGGCGGCTGCATGAACTGCCATCGCGAATACAAAGCCAGCAACGATTGCGGATACTGCCACGAGTTGCGGCAGTAATAACTTATTTCAAGCCTTTGACAACCTGCAGGGTCGACAGCGCGCGGTGCAGTCCGTAGACCGCGCGTTTGCCGTCTGCGCTCAACACCGCGTCGACATAGTGGATCCCCGTGGGATCGAGCGGCACGTACTCGGTGAAGATCCCGCGCTTGCCGGTCGCGACTTCAATCGACTCGATGTGCACCGGCACGCTGTGCGGGTCGTACACATAAATCAGCTTGCCGTCGCCGTTCCAGCGGATGAACCGGTCGCCCGGGTTCGAACCCGCAACAGGCCGTGTCGCGCCGCCCGCCACCGGATACAGTGCCAGCTTGTTGTCGGCGCCTTTTGCGCAAACGAACTCGCCGCTCGGAGACACGGATTGCCCGGTCATCGTCACGCCCTCCGGCGAGAACGCGCGCGACTGGCCGCTGGCGAGATTCTGCTGCCATAACCGGTCCACCTTGCCGGTGCCGCCCTCGAAAATGATGCTCTGGCCATCGGGATGGAATTGCGCCGCGGTCTGGAAGATGACGCCGCTCGGAGGCAGCTTGCGCGATGCGCCGGATCCGCTCGAGGGATACAGCACGAACTGCGGAGGCGTGCCGTGCAACAGCGCCAGCGCCTGGCTGCTGTCCGGGGCCAGGGCCATCGCCGCGCCTTCGCCCAGGCGCAACAGCGCGGATCCATCGAGGCTGCGCAGCGCAATCGCGTGATCGTGGCCCGCCGAGGCGCTGAACTCCGTGAACAGCACCTTCGAACCGTCATTCGAAATCTGCCTCGGCGTCGATTCGTTGAGCCAGCTCAGCCGCGCCGGATGCATCGTATCCTCGCCCCGCACCGCGATCATCTCGATGTGATCGTCGCGGCGGGCGAACAGCACGCTTCCGTCAGGGGCAATGTCGAGGACCCGCAAGCCGCCCGGCGTGGCGAAGACTTTGCGAGTCTTGCCTTCGAGGTCGGTGGCTTCGATCTGCGTGGCTTCAGTCGCGGGCCCGGATCCGAACCAGATCTCTTTGCCGTCCTGCGACCAGGCGAGTCCTTCCAGCGCCAGGCGGTTGGACACGAGCGCCGTCTTCTTGCCGTTCAAGTCGATGATCGCGACGTTGCCTCCATGCTCGGGCGCGAGCGGATGATCGAAGAACGCGATCTTGTCGCCCTGCGGCGAGAAGCGGATCGAACGGATCGCGCCGGAAGTTTCATACAGCGACTTGCCCGGCGGATACTCGAGCCGGCTCATCGCGCCCGACAGGACCACGATGGCAAGATTGCCGCCGCTCGAATCCCAGTCGGCTTCCGCGACATTGTTCGCCACCTCGCGAGGAGATCCGCCCGTGAGCGGCACACGTGCGAGTTTGCCGAACTGCTGATAAGGCCCGATGCTGGCGTTCAGAGCGACGGCCATCTCGCCCTGTTTCGACACAGCGAAGACATGCGCCTTCGATACTCCGGCCGATTGCGGTTCGCCGGATTCGACGACTGACGTGGAATAGATCCCCATCGGTTCGCCCGACCAAGCCGCGCTGTACGCCACGGCCTTTCCGCCGGGTGCGAACCGGGCGCCGGAGACGAAGCCGCGGCGGAACGTCAGCTGCTTGAAGTCCGAAGCGGCGAACCCGCCTCCTCCGCCCAGCGTACGCCCGGCGAAGAAGGCGCCCACCGCGCCGATCCCCAGCACGGCCGCGAGGATGATCGCCAGGCGGCTGCCGTGCTGTGGACGTTCGAAGGCCGCCGTCTGAATGCCGGTGCGTGTGTCCGCGCCGGATAGCGCACGCAATGCGAAACTGAGGTCGCTGGCTGATTGGAAACGCTGATCCGGCGACTTTTCCAGGCAGTGCAGGACGACCTGGCGCACCGCCATCGGGATCGTTTCAGGCAGCGGCTGCGGCTCGGCGTTGACGATGCCATGGAGCATCGCGATGGCGGTGTCGCCAGCAAAGGGCTTCCTTCCGGCGAGCATCTCGTACAGCACGAGACCGAAGCTGAAGATGTCGGTTCGATGATCGACTTCGAGTCCCTTCACCTGTTCCGGAGACATGTAGCCGATGGTCCCCATCAGCATGCCGGGTTGGGATTGGGTGGCGCTCAGGCTTGAGGTCCGGTCACGCGGTTCCCCGAGTCCCCGCGTCGTGCGCTTGGCCAGACCAAAGTCGAGGATCTTGGCGCGTCCGTCGTTGGTGACGATCACGTTCTCGGGCTTCAGATCCCGGTGCACGATATGCGCCGCGTGGGCTGCCGATATACCCTCGGCTAGCTGTGCGCCGATGTCGAGAGCCTTCTTGACGGGGAACGACTGCCCGGCGAGCGACTTGCCTTCCACCAGTTCCCAGACGATATACAGCATGCCGTCCTGGTTGCCGAAGTCGTAGACCGCCACGATGTTGGGATGGCTGATGTTGCTCGCGGCGCGCGCTTCGATCTCGAACCGCTGCCGCACCGTCGGATCATTGGCCATCTCCGGACTCAGGACTTTCACCGCGACCTGCCGGTGCAGCCGTGGATCCATCGCGCGGTAGACCTCGCCCATGCCCCCTGCGCCGAGCAGGGAAATGATTTCGTAAGGTCCGAGTCGCGCGCCTGGCTGGAGTGGCATACTGCGTTAGTGTATCGCGGGTTCGCGTTATCCTGAGAAGGTAACTTCCTGCCGCTTGGGCCCTTAGCACAGCGGTTAGTGCAGGGGACTCATAATCCCTTGGTCGTAGGTTCGAATCCTACAGGGCCCACCACGATTCCACAACTCAGTTTGTTTTTTGGACTACAGCGGGACCTGCGTCTGCGTCAGGATGTCCTGCAGGATGCGTTCGGCGGCGTCTGCGCCGCGGGATAACGCGGAGCGCGAGTTCAACATCAGCCGGTGCGCGAACACCGGAATCACCAGCCGCTTCACATCGTCCGGAATCACGTAGCCGCGCCCGTCGAGGATCGCCGAAGCCTGTGCCGCGCGATACAACGCCTGCGAACCCCGGGGACTGACCCCGAGCGAAAGCGAATCGTGCGAGCGCGTCTTCTCGACGATCGCCAGCATGTAGTCGACGATCGCGTCATCGACCGTGACGTCCTGCACGGAATCCTGCACCGACAACACATCTTCTTCCGCGATCACAGGCTGCAAGGCTTCGACGCCTCCGCCGCGCGCGCTCGCCCGCAGGATCTCGCGTTCGGCCGCCGCATCGGGATATCCCATGCGAATCCGCATCATGAAGCGATCCAGTTGCGATTCCGGCAGCGGATACGTGCCATGGTGTTCGACCGGATTCTGCGTGGCGATCACCATGAACGGACGCCGCAGCGGATGCGACTCGCCGTCGATCGTGATCTGCTGTTCGTTCATCGCCTCGAGCAGAGCGGACTGCGTCTTGGGCGTCGCGCGGTTGATCTCGTCGGCGAGCAGGAAATGCGTGAAGACCGGGCCGGGCTTGAATTCGAATTCCTGCGTCTGCGCGTTGTAGATCGTGACGCCCAGCACATCGCCCGGCAGCATGTCGGCCGTGAACTGGATGCGTTGGAAGTCTGTGTGTGTCGATCGCGCCAGCGCGTGCGCGAGAGTGGTCTTGCCGACGCCGGGGACGTCCTCGATCAGCAGGTGTCCACGAGCCAAAAGACAGATCAGCGACAGTCGAACGGCCTCGCCCTTGCCTCGAATGACGCCGGTGAGGGAGGCTTCGAGGTCTCCAAGTCGGTTCGCCAGCAATGCGGCGGGACGGCCCATACCTGTCATAATATCGAAACGACGCTCATGAACTGGAAATCGTTGATTTTCGCTATCACTTTCGTTTGGATCGCGCCGGCTGTTTTTGCCGATGACGCGGCGGACATCCGCAAAACGCTGGAAGACCAGGTCGCGGACTGGAACCGCGGCGACATCCACAAGTTTGTCTCGGTATATACGGAAGATTCCGTGTTTGTCGGCGCGGAGATCCAGCGCGGGCAGAAGCAGGTTCTCGAACGGTACCTGAAGCGGTATCCCAACAAAGAGGCGATGGGCAAGACCACGTTTTCGAACCTCGAAATCAAACTACTCGGCAACGGCCACGCTTCCGTGATCGGGAACTGGAAGCTTGAGCGTTCGCAGCAGGCCGGAGGCAACATCGGCGGCATCTTCACGCTGTTGCTGCGGAAGTCCGGCAAGCAGTGGAAGATCATCCTCGACCATACCTCGTAAGTCAGTTCGGCCGCGGCACATCAGGAGACAGGCTCCTCTCGAACACCAGGCCAAGTCCGTATAGCACCGCTTGGATGGATGCGTCCGGGAGCCGGCCAATCCGCTCATGCAAGTCGAATTTGTCCACCGTGAAAAGCTGGGAGACATTTACGACGCTGGCTTTCGGGAGGTGGGCTTCACCCCGTTTCAGTTGTACGTTGCCCGGCGCGGACGCCAGGCGCAGGTTGGAAGTAATGAGACAGACGACCGTCGTTGCAATGGCGGACTGGTTAAACGCGTCGCCCTGAACGACGACGCACGGATGGAGTTCGGCCGGCCCGGAACCCGTCGCCGGGCCAAAGTCCAACCAGAATACGTCGCCTTGCCGGATCCCCGTCACCAGCGATCCCGAATCGTCATTTTCGTGCGGAATTTGCGGACGAGTTCGCGCTCTTCCGGGCGGGTTTCGCCGGTGTACACTTTGTTGAGTTGCTCGGTGATGTGCGATTGTCGCCGCTGCTGGAGAAATCCGCGCAGGGCCACTGCAACCAAGCCGCTTCGGCTCAGTCCAAGGTCCCGGGCGGCCTCGTCAGCTTCCCTCATCAACTCATCGTCGACGGAGATCGCAGTTTTCATACCTTGAGTTATACCACGGGTGATACCGCAGATTATCGGTACTTGCGCAGGACTGCCAGCAAGCGGCCTTGGATATCCAGCTTGCCTTTGTCGACGAAGATCGGCTGCATGGACGAATTCGCCGGCTGCAGGCGGACCCGGTCGCCTTCATCGTAATAGCGCTTCAACGTCGCCTCCGCGCCGTCCACCAACGCGACCACAATGTCCGAATTGCGGACCCGGTCCGTCTTCTGGATCAGCACAAAGTCGCCGTCGCAGATGTGATCCTCAATCATCGAATCCCCGCGGACCTGCAACGCGTACGTCCCGGGATCCCCGGCAAAGTCGCTGAAGTTCAACGATTCATCGCCTTGAATCGCTTCCACCGGAGTGCCGGCCGCAATGCGGCCACGCAGCGGGACCTCCACCGGCGGAGGCATCGGCTTGCCGGCCCGTGTATCCTGCTCGCGCGTCCACTTCGGCGTCACTTCCAGCGAACGGCTCATGTTCGCGGCGCGCCGCAAATAGGCCTTCGCCTCGAGCGCCGACACATGCTTGTGGACCGTCGCCACCGAAGCCAACTGCAGACCCTCGGCCATCTCCTCATAACTCGGGCTGTAGCCATGCTCCTGCACGAACGCGCCGATGAAGTCGAGCACCTCTTTTTGTCGTTTTGTTACGGGCACTGCTTTGAATACACTCCTCTTCTACTTATAGGCGAATAAAAGGAGAACGTCAAGAATTTTCTTGCCGCTGCGATAGAATGCGACACAATGCGGTTTTCTCTGCTCCTTGCCGTGACCATTGCGGGATTTGCCCAAACCTCGGCCCGCAATGAAGTCCAACTCGATCGTCAATCTACGAAAAACATCACGCTCCGCGCCGGAGACATGGTCGAAATCTCCGCCGGCGTCGTCAGTCCGTCGCAGTTGCCGGTGAACGGCCGCATCGCCGTCGAATGGGGCGGCTACCGAAAGGTCGTGCATGCGCTGGACCCCGATTTTTACATGGTGTTCCGTGCGCCCAAGGCCGGCCTGTACACGCTGAAAGCCTCGGTCGTCGAAGACGAAGAGCCGATCTTCAACCTGCCGCGCTGGCGCGAGTCCGGCTGGATCCAAAAGGTCTCGCGGTTCCCGAAACAGACGCCGTGGCCGGCCGGCAAGCGCGTCGCCTTCCGCATGGGCGTCACGCCTGTCTCATTCGGCGTCGCGCGCAAGGGCATCGTCGTTGAAGCCGAGCCGAACGATTCGATCGCAAACGCGCAAACGATCGCAATGGGAGCCTCGAACGGCAACGAGACGATCCGCGTGACGGGCAGCGCCGACGACATCGAGTACTTCGACAATGGACTCATCGGCAAGGCCGGCGACGACTGGTTCCGCATCGAATACAAGGGTTCGAAACCCAAGCTCTTCACCGCGAACCTCAACGTCACGGATCCTTTCGTTGTGGCGCAGGTGCAATGCTTCACCGCCGACGGCAAGGAATACCGCGAAGGCGCGAACGCCAACGAACGCGTGCACCAACAACTTGAAGGCCATCGCACGGGACTCACCCGTACGCTGCAGCCCGGCGGCGTGTACTTCATCCGCGTGGAGGCGAACTCCCCCGGCTACGATCTCGAACTCCGCCTGCGCGAACTCGCGCCCCATACGGATCCGCGTGAAGCCGTGCGCGCCGCCATGTACGACCACATCAATCAGGTCGATGCGTGGCTGTTGAACCGTCCCCGCGGCGCTGCGGTTGACCGCCGCATCCGCGACACCGGATCTCTGCTCGGCACGCACTGCATGAGTTGCCACACGCAGTCCGGCATCTGGGGACCCGCAGGCGCCATGCTCAACGGCTATCGCGTCGAGAACATTCTCAATCTGCGTCACCTGATGAACGTGATGTACGAATGTTTGCGTCCCACCAACGAACTTCCCGAGGCCGCCAACAATACTTCGCTCTCGCCCCTCGACCTCGGCGACGGACCCGCCGGCACACGAGCCGCGGGCTTCAATGTCGCGACCATCGAAAAGCTGGTGCGTCCGCGCCGCCTGCATTCGACGCAGCAGATCCGCACGGCGAACTACATGCTGCTGTCGGCGGATCCGAGCGGCATCAACGCCGCGGGTCCCGGATCGAATGTCGGGCAGTCGGTTGTCTATCGCTTTGCGGGAGAGATCCTGCTGCGAGGCTGGCGCGATACGGGCAACGACAAGTACCTGAAAGCCGTCGAGGAGAAGGTCCAGAAGCTGCTCGACGTGAAGCCGCGCTATAGCGACGATTATTCGAACCGCATCGAGTTTCTGGTGAGTTCCTTCCCGAAGAACTGGGTCGCGCTGCGGGGCGACACCGATGAGGCGAAGGCGTTCTGGAAGAAGATACAAGATCGCATCGCGGAAGATGAGAAGGAATTGCGCCGGATTCAGAAAGCCGATGGCGCCTGGGGCTTTGATCCCAAGGGTTCCGCGGACGCGAAGGATACGGATCCCGCGCCGACCGCGCTCGCATTGACGGCGCTCGCTGCGCTGGGACACGACGATCGCGATCCCGCGGTGAAGCGCGGCGTGCAGGCGCTGCTCAAGATGCAGGATTCTTATGGGCGCTGGAACAAGGCCGCGCTCACCGGCTTTGTCACCACGGCATATGTCGAACACGCCTTGGCGCGCTTGTATCCGGTGACGCCTCCTGTCGTGAAGCCTTCGGATTACGCCGCGCCCGCTGCAGAAAGCACGGCAGATACGATCGCGCGCTTCCGCGCTTTGGCGCACCTGGGATTGCTCGAAGACTCGAACGAATACATCGAGCACGTGCTGCCGGGCGCGAAGCATGCGAACGCGCAGGTTCGTTACTGGGCTTTCATCGCGCTTGGCGCCTTCCACAATGAGCGCGGCGTACCTGCACTGCTCGCGGGCTTGAGTGATCCCGTGAAAATGGTTCGCGAATCCGCGCGCTGGGCTCTGCGGCAGACGCTCATCGACGACAAGGGTTGGGATCACGTGATCCCGTTCTACGCGACGGCCGACGATCTGGCTCGCGAACAACTCGCCGCCGCGCTGGTGATGCGCGTCGACGCGGTGATGCCGCGTTCGGCCGTGAACCTGTCGCGGCTCGCCGACATGCTCGACCAGATGATGAACACGGACAAGAGTCCGGCGGTTCGCGCCTGGGCGGCTCGCGCGGCATGGAACTGGTGGATCTGGAATCCGCCGGTGCGCGAGAAGATCAACGCGGCGATGATCCGCATGCTGGAACGCGAGGAGCCGAACGCACTCACAGAAAACGCCATGCGGTATCAGGCCGAAGCGCTGTTCATCGCCAACGGGCAGAAGGCGAACCCGTCGGCGGAACATCAGTATCCTGAACTCACCAAGCTTTTCAAGGCGATCGAGAAGCGCGTCGAATCTGCGGAGCCAAGCCAGCGGCTCATCGAGCGCCTGGTCGGCATCGCCGCTACCTACTACAGCCAGGCGGGCGGCGACGGCGGACCCGGGCAAATGGGCTACATCACGCCCGGCGCGTCCGACATGATGGGCAAGGCCGTGCTCACGTACTGGAAGCAGGTCGAGGCAGCAAAACAAAGCAACGACAAGCTGCGCCTCGCCGTCGAAAGCTCGGCGAACATCATCTTCGATCCGCTGCAGAAGAAGCTGCTCGATTATTCGGCGTCGGGTCCAGAGGAACTGCGCACCATCGCCGCGACCTCGATTTCGGATCCCCGCATCATCACGCTCAATGCCGCGCAGGAATTCGTCGAGCCGCTGATGGAACAGTTCTATCGCGGCGCCTCGGAAGAGGAACGTCGTGCGGAACTCGCGGGTCCACTGGTGAAGCTGTTCAGCCGCTCGCGCTGGAACATGCCGAAGTCCGAAGAGCAGCTCAAAATCTTCTACAAGCTGATCATGCCGGAATTCCCCGAAGAGCGCGGCAAGCTTGAAGAGAACACGCGCCCGCTGAAGCAGATGGATAAGGACAGCAGGGATTGGTATGTGGCGCGGGCGCTCAGTGGGGTCCTGCACGGCAACCCCGATTTGCAGACGCCGTTCGCGATCGGACTCATTCCGGATCGCTTCAAGACGCCGATGGAGGAGATGTATTGGCTCCCCGGCATCAAGTGGACCCTCGAACAGGGCAAGTCCGACACGAAACTCGTCGACCTCTACGTGAAAGCCATCACCGAAAAGGTGGACGGCCGCCTGCGGAGCCGCGCGCTCGATCTTGCCGGAGACGTCAACATCCGCAAGCATCCGAAGATCGCGCCGGCCTTGCAGAAAGCCGTGCCGGAGTACTTCGAGCCCGATCCGCCGCAGGTCACGTCGGCGTCACCGGAATGGAAAAAGAACTGGGAATTCTTCCGCGACAAGGTCGCGCCGGAACTGGTCCGGCCGAACCGCGACGATCAGATGGCCTGTCTCGGATGCCACGGGGTCCCCGGGCGCGTGCCGTCGCTCGAGTTGACCAACGCGGATTCGCGCGGCTACGTGAAGGCTGCGGGACTGTACTCGAATTACCAGAAGTTGATGGAACGCGTGAACGAGTCGGACGTCGAAAACAGTAAGCTGCTTCGAAAGCCTCTCAACGTGCAAAGCGGAAAGGAAGACGGACACCAGGGCGGCGTGCGGTACCGTCCGGGCGATGCGGCGTATCAGGTGCTGCGCCAGTGGGTCCTCGATACCGCCGCGTTGAAGAAGGCGAAACAATAGGAGTTGGGAGACTTCCGCCTGCTATGAAGAAGAAATACACGATGAATCAGATCTCGGTTGCGATCGGGATCCCGCTTTTGCTCGTGTTCCTGTATGTTGCCTTCACCTCGAAACCCGCCACCACGAAGCCTGCTCCGAAGATCGTCGAGTTCCGCATCGGAGGGCAGCATGAGGACAAGGCAAACAAACGCTGGGGAATCGATCTGGTTTGGACGACACAGAATGCCGACACCGTGACGATCGAGCCTCTCGTCGGCAAAGTCGAGGAATCCGGAACGACGCGCGTGCAGATGGACAAGAGCGGTACGTTCCTGCTGCGGGCGGAAAATCCCAAGGGCAAGGCCGAATACTCGCTGGAGATCGAACTTCCGACCAAGTGAGTGTTGGTATCATCGATAAAGGTTTCGCTTCATGATCAGGATTTGGCCATTACTTGCTCTGTTGCCGGTTTCGTTCCTCGTTGCACAGCAGCCGCAATCGCAGGAACCGCAACAGCAACAACAGCCGTCTCCGATCCGCGTCCAGGTGCAGGAAGTCATCGTGCCCGTCACGGTGACGGACTCGAAGGGCAAATTCGTCGACAACCTCGCGCAGCACGACTTCGAAATCTTCGACGAAGGACGCCCGCAGAAGATCCGGTTCTTTTCCGCCGAACGCAGCCAGCCTGTCGTTGTCGGATTCCTGCTCGACCAGAGCAACTCGGTTTCGCTGCAGTGGAAGACTTATCAGGAAGCCGCTCTCGACCTCGTCACGACCCTGATGCCGGGCGACAAGAAGTTCTCCGGCTACCTGGTTTCCTACGGCAACGAAGCGGAATTGAAGCAGAATACGACGGCGGATCCTGAAAAGCTGCTGGCGAAGATCCGCAAGATGAAGCCCGGCGGAGGCGCTGCGCTGTTCGACGCCATTTACATGGCTTGCACGTCGCGCGACCTCGTCAAGGGTGAACCGATCGAACCCCGCCGCGTCATCGTGATCGTCGGCGATGGACACGACAATGCCAGCAAGCACACGCTCGATCAGGTGATCGAGTTGGCGCAGCGCAACCTCGTTACGATCTACGCGGTTTCGACCACGGGCTTTGGATTCGTCAGTGAAGGCGACGCGATCCTCAAACGCCTCACCGAAGAGACCGGCGGACGCGTCGAATATCCGTTGCAAGGCGCCTATAAGGACGTCTCCGGCTACCTGTCGACCCCGTCCGACGAAGGCAACTACGCGCTGAAGGTCGGCACCGGCGGATATGCCGCCGCGATCGCCAACGGCATCTTCAAGTCGATTGCCGCCGTCACCGGCGAGGTCACGACGCAGTACATCATCCGCTACATCCCGGACGTCACCGAGAGAACTTCGGCCAAGGTGTTCCGCAACATCGAAGTGAAGGTGCAGTTGCCGAACGCCGTAGTCCGCGCCCGCAAGGGATACTACCCGTTCATGCCATAATAGCGGCACGATGCAGTTGCCGCTCCTCAGCCGACCCGCCATTTTGCTGGCGTTTTGGGCCATGTCCGTTTATGGCCAGTCGTACGACCTTGTGATTTCCCGCGCCCGCGTTGTGGATCCGGAGTCGAAGACCGATTCTGTGCGTGATGTCGGAATCACAGGATCAAGAATAACGGGCCTTTCAGCGAAACCACTATCCGGAAAGCGGGTGATCGACGGCCGGGGACTGGTTCTGGCTCCCGGCTTCATCGACCTCCACTGGCATGGCGTCGACCCGGCTTCGGACGCGTATGAGTTGCATGACGGCGTGACGACCTCGCTCGAACTCGAGATCGGCGTCAAGGACGTCGATGCTTACTACAAGTCGAGGGAAGGGAAGTCTCTCATCCATCACGGCGCCGCGGCGGGACATGCTCCGGTTCGCATGGAGGTGCTTGGCGACAGCGGCGACTTTCTGCCTGCCGACAAGGCTTCGTTCGGACGCGCGACGGAGGAAGACGTCGCGAAGATGAAGATGCGCCTCGAACAGGAGTTCAAACAAGGCGCTGTCGCCCTGGGACTCGGCATCGTCTATACGCAAGGCGCGTCGTATTGGGAAATCATCGAGATGTTCAAGCTTGCGGCTCGCTTCAATGCCGTGTGTCATGTCCATCTGCGAGGCGCCTCGAGCGCCGTCAGTGCGGAAAACGGTCGCATCCAGGGATTGAGCGAAGTGATCGCGGCCGCGGCTGTGACAGGCGCGAGCCTGCATGTCGTGCATATCAACTCGTCGAGCCAGGCTTCGATCACGCGCATGATGGAGATGATCGAAGGCGCCCGCAAGGCCGGCATCGACGTGACGACGGAAGCCTATCCGTACACTGCTGGCGCGACTCGTATTGAATCGGCTGTGTTCGACGGCGTCGAGAGCCGTCCGGATTCCTATTTCTCGAATATGCAGTGGGTCAAGACGGGTGAACGCCTGACTCGCGAGACGTTCCTGAAATATCGCAAAGAACGCGGACTTGTCATCACGCATTCGAATACGGAAGAGAACGTTCGCAAGGCCATCACGCATCCGCTGGTGATGATCGCGTCGGACGGTTTCGACGTCACGTCGGGAGGCCATCCGCGCTCGGCCGGGACGTTTACGAAAATCCTGCGGCAGTATGTTCGCGACGAGAAGGCGATCCCTCTCATGGACGCGATTGCGAAGATGACGATCCTGCCGGCTCGCAGGCTCGAAAAGCGGGTCCCGTCGATGAAGAATAAGGGACGTATCAAGGTCGGCGCCGATGCGGACCTCGTGCTCTTCGATCCCGCGACGGTCCGAGATCGCTCGACGTATGAGAAGCCGGACGCGTTTTCGGAAGGCGTGAAGGTCGCGATCGTGAACGGGGTGGTCACGCTCGCTGACGGCAAGATCGTGGAAGGCGTCCATCCGGGTAAGGCGATCCGAGCCGCGGTGGTCTCGCAGTGACGGGAAAGGTCGTACTCGTCACGGGCGCGGCAAAGCGCATCGGACGCGGAATCGCGCTGCGTCTCGCGAAGGAAGGCGCGCAGGTTGCGATCCATTATAGGGAAAGCGAAGAGGCGGCGCGCGAGGTTTCCGCGTTGTGCGGCGGCGCCCCGATCTTTCGCGCGAACCTCGAAAGCGTCGCGGAAATCGAGCGTTTGTTCGGCGAAGTGCGAGCCACCTTCGGTCGCCTTGACGGACTCGTCAACAACGCGGCGCGCTTCACGCGCTTCGATCCGCTCGACGTCACCGAACGCGACTGGGACTTCATTCATTCCGTCAACCTGAAAGCCGTCTTCTTCTGCTGCCAGCAGGGCGCGAAGGCGATGCTCGGCAATGAAGGCGGCGGCAGCATCGTGAACATCAGTTCGCTGGGAGGCATCCGGCCGTGGGCGGAACATGCGCATTACTGCGCGTCGAAAGCGGGCGTGATCCATATGACCCGCGCGCTCGCGAAGGCGTTTGCCCCGCGCGGCATTTCCGTGAACTCCGTGGCGCCGGGCGTGATCCCGTTCGGCGAGGAATCGACGCCTTCGGTGAGGTCCCTGATCGAGCAAACCCCGGCCGGCCGCGCTGGGACAGCTGACGAAATCGCGAAGGCTGTCCTGTACTTCCTGCGAGCCGGGCGCTTTGTGACCGGACAGTTGATCGCGGTCGATGGAGGATTGAGCCAGGTTTGACGAACATGCGATCATCGATCTCATGTCCACTCCGGCTCAGAATTTCGAGAACCACGCGCAGCGGGTTCCGCTTTTCCTCTTTGCTGCTCTCGTCCTGTTCCTGACGCTCATCGGCGCAGGTGTGAACCTGTTCCAGTCGTTCGGCGATCATCAGCGGCTCTATTCCGCGTCGCTGCTGTTCGTGCTGACCTTCACCATGAACATCGCGCTGTTCCTCTCGCGGACGTTCCCGCTCAAGGCGCAGGATCGCGCGATTCGGGCGGAAGAGAATTTGCGGCATTACGTGCTCACGGGCAAGTTGCTCGATTCGCGTTTGACGATCCAGCAGATCATCGCGCTGCGTTTTGCCTCGGACGACGAGTTCCCGGCTTTGGCCGCGAAGGCTGCCTCTGAGGGAACCGCGCCGGTCGATATCAAGAAGGCGGTCAAGAACTGGCGCGCCGACACGCATCGGGTGTGACACTTCGCGGACTAAGGTGAAACCACTATCGTGTCCCCGGGGCTTTGCGGCGATAAGGGGGGCATGAGCCGCTTTTACGAACACGCCACACGCATCCTGGAAGCAGCCGAACGTGCGGGGGAGCAAGCCGGCGAACTGACGGTGCTGATCAACCACAGCGGCGGGATCCGGATCGTGCAAGGTTCGGACTGGCCGCTCGAAGCGCTGCAAGCCGAGCATGGCGCGTGGATGGCGTACCACGTGTCGCACGGGGAGCATGGCGTGAAAGTGACGGCTCGCGAAGGGGCTCGTACGTGCACCTTCGAAAGTCAGAATGTGAGTCCCGCAGTGCGGCTTCTTGCCGGTGACGGCATGCCTCGATACCGGCTCATGAAGTAGGCTGGTATACTTTGTAAGGAATGTTCTTTCGCCGCGAAAAACCTCGTCAGATTACGTTTGAAGACCGCCTGCAAACGCTTCGGGAACTGGGTTTCCAGACCGAGCCGAAGAGCGGAAAGACCCGCGTGAGCCGCGCCGGCTGCGCAGTGCTTCTTTCATCCGACGGCGACAGCGTGATCGCCGGCAAACCGGGCCTGCTGATCGGCGATGAAATCGGCGTGCTGACCCATGGCGGGTTCCAGATGTTCTTCCGCACGGATGCCGGTGTCATGCGTCCCGCGCGCGCGGAACAGTTGAAGGCGCTGCATGCTTTCACTGAAGACCTCCGCGAGGCGATCGGCGAAGACAGCCTGTACAACCAGTCGCTCGGCACCACCTGCGAATCGCATCTGTACGATCGCGTCGAACAGCGCGATGCCGGCCGGGCCCCCAAGGCCTGGGAACACTAACGACTAGTTATTCAGTTTTTCGGTTAGTGTGACGGCTTCCTGCAGCCGGAAGGAGAGGCGTGTCTCGACGCCGAGTTCCGCTGCTTCGCCGCGCGTCAGCAGGACCTGACCCGCGCCTGCCGCGCCGCCGACGCCCGCTCCGGTTGCAGCACCCTTGCCGCCTCCGGCAATGCCGCCGATGGCGGCTCCGATGGCGGCGCCGATGCCGACTTTCATCGCATCCTTCTTGACGGTCGATTGCGCGACGCGCTCGAACGGCGACGTCTGCACGCGGACGCGCTGGCCGTCCGACGTGTTCAACTGCGTGAGTTCCAGGACGAGCTTCGCGCGGCCCTTCACCTTGCCGGCGCGGTCGAGTTCCGTGATCCGTCCCTGGACGCGTGCGCCTCGTTCCGCGATGATGAAGCCATCGACCACTACGGCCTGATCGAGCGTGGCCTGGAAGGTGTCGCCGGGCTGGTTCTTTTCAGACGAGAGCTTTTCCTGGAGGCGGACCATGAGCGTGGTTCCAGAAGGGATCGTGACCGTGTTCGCCTTGGGCGGTTCCGGGGGCGCCGGCTTCGGCGCGGGCGTCGCGGTGGTTGACGCATGCTGCGGAGTCGAGGGGGGAGGCGGTGCCGGCGGGTCCTGCACGATCAGCGGCTGATTCACGGGTGGCGCAGGCGGAGTTTGCTGCTGCACGGGCGCCGGTGTGGGGGCAGGGGCTGAGGCAGGCGGCGTGGACTTCGCAACCGTGACGGGACGCTCATACGGCGCGGGTTTCGGTTTTTTCGCTGTCTTTTGAACAACGGGTTCCGGAACCGCTGCCGGTTCAGGCGGCACATTGCTGGCTACTGGAGTCTCGGTTGGCGCGGCCGGCGTTTCCTGGCTGGCCACCACGGGTTTTGTCGCGGGTTCGGCTGGCTTGTTGGCAGACTGGCCAATGAAATACGCTGCGCCGCCCGCCACAAAGACGCCCAGCGCGAAAGCAATGAAAGTTTTTGGGTTCATGTGGCGAAAAGATCCTCCAAATTTAGAAAACGTATGCGGCGAGACGCTCGTTTCTAAAAACAGCAGCCGTTACAATAGTATGCGATGGCGTCTTTTCCCGCCGGCTTCCGCATCGGCCCCCATTCCATTGCTCCTGCGACCGTTCTCGCGCCCATGGCGGGCGTGACGGACACGGTATTTCGCCGCCTGATCCGGGCGCAGGGCGACTGCGGACTGCTGATGACGGAATTCACTTCGTCGCACGGCGTGGTGAACATGTTCAAGGCGAAGAAGCCGCACATTACCAAACAGTTCCGGTATCTTTTGTTCGAACCGGAAGAGCATCCGATCACGGCGCAACTGTTCGGATCCGACCCCGTCATCATGGCGGAAGCGGCGAAGGTCTGCCAGGACCAGGGCTTCGATGCGATCGACATCAACTTCGGCTGTCCGGTGAACAAGGTCGTGAAGTGCAACGGCGGATCCGGCCTGCTGCGGGACCTGCCGCTGGTCGAGGAGATTCTCAAAACCGTGCGGGCCGCGATTCAGATCCCGCTGACGATGAAGTTCCGCGCCGGGTGGAACGACCACGAACTCGTGTACCTGCAGATGGGCAAGCTCGCCGAAGATTGCGGACTCGCCGCCATCGCGCTGCATCCGCGCACGCGCGAGCAGGGCTACAGCGGCAAGGCCGACTGGACCCGCATCGCGGCATTGAAGGCGCACGTGAAAATTCCGGTGATCGGCAACGGCGACATCGTGACGCCCGAAGACGCCGTGCGCATGCACCAGGAAACGGGTTGCGACGCCGTCATGATCGGACGCACCGCAGCGTCGAATCCATGGATCTTCCGGCAGATTGCGGAATACCTGGCGACGGGCAAATACTGGCATCCCAACGAGCGCGACCGCTACGAGATGATGCGCACGTATTATTCGATGTTGCACGAAGAGGACCAGCGCGAGGCGGTTGGCAAGATGAAGCAGTTCGCCACCTACTTCACGCACGGGGTCCGCAACGGGGCGAAGTTGCGAACCGAGATTTACAAGATGCACGACGCGGCGCGGATCCTCGATCTGGTCGACGCATTCTTTTCCAACGAATTGGCGGCAGCGTGAAGCAAGTACAGTTGATCACCGACGGTTCCT
>CAZVKC010000092.1:0-24771 GCA_964627455.1 uncultured Solibacteraceae bacterium
GGATGGCGGCGGAGTCCATGGACTTGGTGGGGTCCTCGAAGAAGGTCGGCATGATCGTGGTGTTTCCTTTCGGTTTTCGTCGGTCTCCAGAAACGAAAAACGCCTGCGGGTCGATTCCGGAATCGTGGAATCGGCGCAGACGTCTCTTTCCAGTCTCACGATATCAACCGGCCTGCCGGTTTCCGAAATGATTCCCTGCAACATGCTCAATCTAAGGCAAAAATAATTCTAACCGGCGGCGCCGGCAGGGGAGGATGTCCGGATAATCGTTGAAAATGAGGGTGGCTCTCTCCACCCAGAGCCTTTGGGAAAGAGAGCCGAGAACGGCGATTGGTTCGGCGATGTCCTGGACGAGGAGTTCGTCAGCGAGTTGGGAGTTCAGCGGCTTTCCTGCGAATCAGCTGCCCGACGGGCCACTGGTGGGTGGAGGCAAAGGTTTGCCATCCCGCTTGTAAAGATCGATCGCTTCCTCGACCGCAACGCACAACTGCTCGAACGCAGCCAGTTCCTCGTCGCCGTGGCAACCACCGTAGAGAAGCCCTGGGCAACTGCCGACGAAACACTGGTCTTCATCGGACCATTCGACAATCTTGACGTAGCGCGCGCTTTCTCTCATTTCGGGCCTGACCGGACAGAATGACGGGCCGGAGCACACGGGAAGCGTAAAATTACGATGACTGCCTCCGCCGCTTTTCCAAATCGTAGGAGTTGCATTATAGCGACCAGTAGCCGGGTGCGTGAATGAGCGGCTTCTGAATAGAAACGCGACCGCCGCGACGTCACTCGCCATCGCAAAATGCCTGCCGCCAAGGCTGCGCCCGCGAGCAACCGGCATGGCGTGATAGACTGCCACGGAGAATGTCCTGCCACATGCGCGGCTCCGTTGCGGCCCGTCCCAGTTCGAAGATGCGGGTCTCGCAGGGCCTCTGGCTGATCCTGTTGTTAGCGTCGCCCGGCGGCGGCGGCTTGCTGGCTGGAAATCACGACGCCCTCAAGGCGGATGCCGAGCAGTACTTTCGTGACCGCGTGACGCCCTTCGTCAACACCTACTGCATCCCCTGCCATCAGAACCGGCGTCCCACGCGGGCGGGCGTGAATTTCTCCCCTGCCCTCAAGGCTCCCGGACACGCGGCGTTCACGGAACAGTGGAAGAAGGCGGACGCCCGCGTGAAGGCGCATGATATGCCGCCGAAAGGCGCGCCCCAGCCGAGCGAGGCCGACCGCCGGATGTTTGCCGACTGGCTGCCCAAGCTCAAGTACCTCAGCGAGAAGGATCCGGGGACATTCGTCATCCGGCGGCTGACCAAAACCGAGTACGCGAACACTCTCCGGGATCTCTTCGGTGTCGACCCGTCCATCGCCGATGGGCTGCCGGAGGACGTCAGCGGCCAGGGGTACCTCAATTCGCTCTCGCCGCTCCAACTCGAGCAGTACCTCGCCATCGCCGAAAAGGTGTTGCGCCAGATTGCCGCGCCGCCGGGCGGCCGGCGCACCGAGATCGAAAAGCGGCTGTTCGGCGCTTCCACCAAGCCTGCGGGGGATCCCCGGCAGGCGGCGCGCGAAGTCGCACGGTCTTTAGCCAGGAAAGCCTATCGCCGGCCTCCGGCGGAGTCGGAACTCGATGTCCTGGTGGCCGCGTTCGACCTGGGCAGGCAGAATAAATTAGCCTATCCGCAGGCGCTGCAGTTGATGCTCAAGGCCGTCCTCGTTTCGCCTCAGTTCCTTTTCATCACGCCCTCGGCGGCGCGGGAAGCCGCAGGGCCGAGCACCGGGATTGTTCCGCTCGACGACTACCAACTCGCCTCGCGTTTGTCCTATCTGCTCTGGGCTACGATGCCGGACGAGGAACTGATGGCACTCGCCGACCGCGGGAGACTGCATGAGCCGGCGGTTCTGCAGGCGCAGACCAAACGTTTGCTCGACGATCCGCGTTCGGGGGCTCTGTTTGACGGCTTCGGCGCACAGTGGCTGAACGTCGGCGGCCTGCAGCGTCAGGTCTTCGATCCGGCGCTGTTTCCGCAGATGACGCCCGCCATGCGCCAGGCGATGTATGACGAAGTCCGGCTGTTCTTTGCGAGCATCGTCCGCGACAACGAACCAGTCATTCGGTTTGTCGATAGCGATTCCACGTATCTGAATGGCGCCTTGGCGTCGATTTACGGCCTGGAGAAAACGGTCACGGGACCCGAGATGCGGAAGGTCCGGCTGAGCGATCCCAATCGAGGAGGCGTGCTGGGCATGCCGGGGATTCTCGCCGCTACCTCTTTCCCCAATCGCACCAGTCCGGTGAAGCGCGGCGTATGGGTGCTCGAACAAGTGCTCGGCCAACACACGCCGGCCGCCCCGCCGGACGTGCCGGCGCTCGACAAGCAGGATCCGGCGGCGGTGGCCAAGCTCACCCTGCGGCAGCGGACCGAACTCCATCGCACCAATCCCGTCTGCGCCAATTGTCATCAGATCCTCGACCCGATCGGATTCGGATTGGAGAAGTTCGACGCCATCGGGCGGTGGCGCGAGCGGGATACGAACGGCCTGCCCATCGACTCCGCTGGTGAGTTGCCCGGGGCGAAACGTTTTTCGGGTCCGGCGGATCTGAAGGCAATTCTCGCGGGACGAAGCGACGAGGTGGCGCGCAATCTGGTCGAGAGACTTCTGGCCTATGCTTTGGGCCGCAAGCTGGAAGGCTACGACGAAATCGTGGTGGATGACCTGATGCGCGAGGCCGCCACAGATGGGTACCGCATGCGGACGATCCTCAACGGGGTCGTCACCAGTTATCCTTTTACACACCGGCGAATCGAAGTACAGAAGGAGGCTCCATGAGCAGAATGAACCGGCGGACTTGCCTGAAGGGGTTTGGCGTTTCGCTCGCCCTGCCGCTGTTCGATTCCCTGGGCTGGGCCGGCGCCCCGACCGGCAAGGGATACAAGCCGCCCGTGCGCCTGGGATTCATGTATATGCCGCACGGCGTGATCATGGATCAGTTCTGGCCGCGGAGCCCCGAGAGTTTTCTGTCGTCGCCGCCGCCGGCGCTGGAGTCGTTGCGTCCGGTGCTCAATCAGTGTGTCGTGATGAAGGGGATTTCCGGCGTCCCCATCGCGCCTTTCAATGGCGCGCCGCACGCACTGGAACTGTCGACCTGGCTCACGGCGAGGTTGCCGAACGCAGCAAAGCGGAACGAGATTGACATCGCCATTTCCGCGGATCAGATTGCCGCCAACCACGTGGGGGCCTTCACTGCCCTGCCCTCTCTGGAGTTGGCGACGATGCCACAGACCTGGAAGGAAAACCAGGAAGGCTTGAACGAGGGCTACTATTCGCACTGCAGTTTTCGTTCGCCGACGCAGGCGGTCCCCGCTGAGGTCAATCCGCGGAACGTGCTCTACCGGTTGTTCAACAAACCAGAGCAGACTCCAGGCGCGGGCGCGCGGGAGTCGTCGCCGATGCGTGCACTCGACCGCAGTTTGCTGGATATCGTGCTGGGAGGCGCCCGGGATCTCCGGCGAACGCTGCCCGTTTCGGACCAGCGCAAGCTTGATGAGTACCTGGACAGCGTGCGCTCGGTGGAGCGCCGCATCGCAGCCATCGAGGCTCGCCAGAAAGACGCCGCGATGGAGAAGGCGGGCGTCCGCGCGAGCAAGCGTCACGCCTCCGATTCGCCGCCCATCGAGATCCGGATTCCGGAGGGTGAGAAACGCAGCGAGTACATGCAGGTGATGTGCGACCTGAATATCCTCGCGTTTCAGACGGACACGACTCGTGTCAGCACCTACATCGGATCCACGCCCAACGGGGCCTCGTATCCGGAACTGGGATTCAACGACCAACATCATTCGAACACTCATCACAACAACGATCCGGAAAAGGTCCGCAAGATCGCCAGGATCACCGAATTCAACATTGCGCAGTTTGCCTACATGGTGAAGAAGATGGCGGGCTTGCGGGAGGCGGAGGGCACGCTGCTGGACAACTGCATCATGATGTGGGGTTCGGGGCTCGAGGACGGCAACCAGCACACTCGGGAGAACCTCCCCTTCGTGATTGCGGGCAAAGGTGGCGGTTCGATCAGGACGGGGCGGTTCTTCGCGGATACCAAGGGGAATCAGGGTGATTTGCTCACCACGCTGCTTGCCTGCGCGGGAGTCCCGATTGACCGGCCAGTGGGCATCGCGACCAAGCAAATCGAGGAACTGAAGGCGTAAGCGCGGTCCAATCGTTACGGGTTGGCCGGCGCTTCGCCCGCTCACCAGTGCTATGAGATCAGTCGAAGGCGGGTGATTCAACCAACTGGTGTTCCCGGGAAAGCTCAACGATCGTTTCGCGAACCGCGGAGCAGGCCGCCCACACGGATTTGCACCAGTCCTCGATCGCACGGTCGCGCTCAGGTCCGGCATTTACTGCCAGTACATCAGCGGCAGTGATGCTGCCGCGGTTATCGGGCAGAGACAGATTCGGCCACTCCCGTTTCGTCCTCGCCAAATCCATATGTGCCTTTTGTATCTGCCTGCCGGAAAACTGTTTTTCAATATGGAGGTAGAGACCCACCAGGCCGAACACAATGGCGATCGGTTTCGTATCAACGGTCGCGGTCTGCACCACAACGGCATCGGCGACGTATTGGAGGATAAAGCCGGGCCGCCCCATCGCGTACACGTAGACCTCATCGCATGCCGCGCGTGTGGTTTCCATTCCAGAGAACAGAGTACCGAATGATTCGGCAATAGCTCGCGCGCCGACCTCGATCAGTCCCGCGGTCACCACGCTGCAGGTGACATGGGCGATTTCCGCGGCGTGCGATCCGCACCGGATGCCAGCGGCGCAGCTATCGCACCGCCCCCAGCCTCGCGTTCTTTCCTGACGCTGCTATCCTGAAAACAAAAGGGTTCCGGATCGCCGTAGTAGGATCCGCGCACAATTGATACAGCATTTCTCCGACCTCAACCTCTGTTCCGCGTTACGGAACAATCTCGATAAGAACAAATTCGTCACGCCGACGCCTGTCCAGGCGCAGGCCATCCCGCCGCTGATGGAAGGCCGCGACGTTGTCGCCACGGCGCAGACCGGCACCGGCAAGACGCTCGCATTCTCCATCCCCCTGATCGAAGCTCTCGCCGCAGGGCCCCGCACCAAGACCGTCAAAGTCCTGATCCTCAGCCCCACGCGCGAACTCGCCATTCAGATCGATGAAGCGTTCCGGCAACTCGCACACGGCATGCACATCCGCACGGCCGTTGTCGTCGGCGGCATGAGCGAGAAAGCTCAGTTGCACGATATCCAGGCCGGGGCCGAAGTGGTGATCGCGACGCCGGGCCGGCTCTGTGACTATCTGGACCGGCGGTTGATCGATCTTTCCCGCGCCTCCACTGTAGTGCTGGACGAGGCCGACCGGATGCTCGATATGGGCTTCCTGCCCGATCTGCGCATCATCCTGAGTAAGCTTCCGGCGAAACGCCAGACGATGCTTTTTTCCGCAACGATGGATCCATCCGTGGCGGGACTGGTCGCAAGTTACGTGAACGATCCCGTGCGGGTCGCGGTGGAAGCGTGTGCGGAAACGGCCGGCCGGATCGACCTCTTCTGCTACCAGGTCCCGCGCGGCTCCAAGTTCGATCTCCTCGAGTACCTGCTGCGAAATGAGCAGGGTTCGTTCCTCGTCTTCGTGGCCACCAAAGAGGGCGCCGACCGGTTGACGAAATTTCTGGAGCGCGAAAACTTCAAGGTGGCCGCGATCCACGGCGACCGCTCGCAGAGCCAGCGCAATGAAGCGTTGCAGGGATTCAAAGACGGTGTCTACCGTGTGCTGGTGGCCACCGACGTGGCCGCGCGCGGGATTCATGTCGATGACATCGCCCACGTCGTGAACTACGATCTGCCGCAAGAGCCGGAAAACTTCGTGCACCGGATCGGACGCACAGGCCGCGCCGGCGCACGCGGCGCCTCCTGGACTTTCGTCACGCCCCTCGAAATTTCAGACGTGCGCAAGTATGAGCGGACCCTTGGGATTCAGGTGCAGTTCCGCGAACTCCCGCCGCTTCCGCGGCCCATCGGACTCATCTCCGACGCCGATATGGATGCGTTCGTGGCTTCGATGCAGTCCGCTAACCTTCCGCCCGTCAACCAGCCGCCGAAACAACCGACACCACCGCCAAGAGGCTTCTCCAACCGGCGCCGGCGCCGCTGAATATTTGTCCGCAGGTGATTCGCGTCATCATCAAGCGCCCCTGGGCAACGATAGTCCAAAATAGGAAGCGATGAGGGCAACGATCACACGCCGTGGATTCCTGGGGACTACGGCTGCAACTGCGGTTTGCGGCACGTCATCATCGGCCGGAGCAGCAGCGCCGCCCGCCGCAGAGAAGCTCCCGAACATCGTCCTGGTCCTCGCGGACGATCTGGGTTACGGCGATCCTGGCTGTTACAACCCCAACTCGAAAATCCCCATGCCCGCGGTCGACGCGATGGCCACACGAGGCGTGCGTTTCACCGACGCGCACTCGCCATCCGCGGTCTGCACGCCGACGCGCTACTCCCTCCTGACCGGCCGCTACGCCTGGCGGACGTGGCTCAAGCGCGGCGTCGTCGGAGGCTACACCCCGCCCCTCATCGAGCCCGGCCGCGTGACCACCGCCTCCCTCCTCCGCAGCCGCGGCTACGCCACCGGGTTCTTCGGCAAGTGGCATCTCGGCCTGCAGTGGACACGCAAGAACGGAACCGCGCCCGGCTGGTCCGAGGCGCAGAAACACTTCCCGGGCTCCTGGCAGGACCCTGATCCCAAGACCGGCCTCAACGTCGACTTCACCAAGCCTGTCGGAGGCGGCCCCGTGGATCATGGCTTCGACACCGCCTTTTTCACCGCGGCCTGCTCCACCATCGACGGCCCCTTCGTCTTCATCGCCGACCGGCAGACCGCCGACATTCCAACGCGTCAGGTCTCGGAGTTCTACGACATGACCAAGGGCGAAGAGGGGAGTCCACGCAAGGGCTGGATCGCCCCGGGCTACAAGCTCGAGGACGTCGACTTGCATTTCACGGAGAAGTCGATCGCGTTCATGGAGCGCACGCGGCGCGAATCGCCCGGCAAACCCTTCTTCGTCTCGCTCTGCCTTTCCTCGCCCCACACGCCTTGGCTGCCACCGGCACTCGTGAAGGGAAAGAGCGCGGACGGGCCACGCGGCGACCTGGTCATGCTGGCGGACTGCTGCACGGGAGAAATCGCCAAGGCCCTCGACCGCATGGGCGTGACCGGAGACACGCTCTTCATCTTCACCAGCGACAACGGTCCGCACCCCGGGACGAACGGCCATCTTTCCGAGGGTCCGCTGCGTGGACTCAAATCCCAGATCTGGGAAGGCGGCCACCGTATTCCGCTCGTGGCACAGTGGCCCAAGCGCATCCCCGCCGGACTCGTGAGCGATGAACCGGTCTGCCTGGTCGATTTCCTGGCGACGTTCGCCGCCCTGACCGGAGGTGGATTGCCGGACGAAGCGGGTCCCGACAGCTACGACATCTCACCCGCCTTGTTTGGCCGCCGTCCTCAGATGAAGACAGGGTCGCCGCAGCCCATCCGCGAAGCCCTCGTGTCGCACTCGGAGAACGGGACCTTCGCCGTCCGACAGGGCTCCTGGAAGCTCATCCTCGATAACAAGACGTCAGGAGGGTGGATGGTCCCCGCCGGCACGCCGCCGGCGCCGGGAACGCCGGGCCAACTCTACAACCTGGCCGAGGATCCCAGGGAGCAGAACGACCTCTGGGAGAAGAAGCCGGAGATGGTCGCCCGGCTGACTGCGCTCCTCGACAAATACAAAAGAGAAGGCCGGAGCGCACCAAGGTCCGCTCGACGCTGACAAACTTCATCCCACAATGACGCTTGTCATGGAAACGAGACTTCTGCGACGCTCCCCGGTGTCACACGGACTGGGTTGGACACCTGCCGTTCCTCGCCCAGCGCCGCGATAATCGTGTAGTCACCGGGGGACAAATCAATCGCGCCGAAGAATCCGCTCCCATCCGCCGCCGTGGTCCGCACGAGTTTTCCTTCCGCGTCGAACACCCACACGGACCCGGTATCGAGCGGCCGCCCGTCCGAGGCACGGCGCGCGTATCCCATCAAATGCCCGCCGCGAGATCCCGACTTCCACGGGAACTGCGGAACGAAAGCTTCCTCTCTGAACACTCCGCCCGGCGAAACCTCGTATGCAGTCTCGCCATCGGCGGACTTCCCGCTCGTCACCGCCGCCGCAAACTCCGCGATCCCCCGTACCGGCGTACTCGCCCCCGGCTGCGCGACCGCCCATGGATTCGCCGCAATCGCTGCATCCGGATTGGCAATCGCATAGAAGTTCACGCCGGACAGGCCCGGTAAATCGAGCGCCCGGCGCGTCTGCCGCAGCGACCCTTCGATCGCGTTCAAGTACACGCCCAGCCCAGCCATCGCAGCGCGGTTGTACAGATGGCCCGCTGTCCACGCATTCCACTGGTCGTACCAACCCGCCTGCTGCGCGATGTCCTCACGTTTGTAATTCATCGGAATCGCGACATCGAGGATCCCCTCTTCGAGCCACGCCCGCCAATCCTGGTACACGCGCCAGTACGCCTCCGCCGACACCCACGAAGCATCGGTCGTGGGGCCTCCGCCAAAGGCGATCAGCGCCGCCGACACCACCAACCGCGGACGCACGGCGATCGCGTTCAGGTAAATCCGCCGCACGACATTTGTCACCTGATCGCGCCGCCACTGCGCCCACAGCGGATCCCCGGGCGCCGGCGGAGCCTCGTCATGCGCGATCCCGTAGCGTTCCTGGAACCGCCACACATTCACCGCGTTGTATCCGATGTTGGCGCCCGTCGCCGGCGTCTGCCCTGTAGCGCTGAGGTCGGGATACCGGATGCGATCGAGGTGCAGTCCGTCGATGTCGTAGTTCCGCACCAGGTGCATCACCACATCGACGCTGTTCGACGCGGCGTCGGGATGCCCGAAATCCAGCCAGAAATCGGATCCGAAACGATGGCCTTGAAAACTGATCCCCGCAGTGCCGTCCGGCAGCAGCGACCGCGTCAGCCAGTTGTTGGGACCCGGCTCGATCCGCCCTGTCGACGCATCGAAACCGCCATGCAGGTTGAAGGCATGCGTGGGCGACAGCGGAGGTCCCAGCGTGGCAGTGGGCGCAAACGTTGGATTCTTGTTCCAGATCGCGCCCATGATGACGAAGGCGTGGACTTCGATGCGATTCGCATGCGCGGTCTCGATGAGGTCCCGCAGGGGGTCGAACGCGGCGGCGAACGGGACAAAGTCCGGCTGCGGTTCGAGTGAATTCAGATACCAGGAATCGCCGCGACGGCGCACCTGCACGAACAGCACGTTGGCCTTCGAAGCCCTGGCGCGCGACACCAGCAGTTCGACATCGTCGTGGTTATTGAGCGCCGTGTTGAATGTATCAACCCAGAATCCGCGATACTCCGTCCGGGCCGCGGACCATGCGGTGAACGAAAGCAGCAAGCCTGCGGCAAATGCCAGGCGGGTATGCAACGAGGACATTGGACATTGGTATCACACCAGTCCGCCTCGTCAAATCTTCAGAACCGGTAGCCGATCCCGACCGAACCCACCAAGCCCGCATGGATGCCGCGCAGTACGTAAACCCGGAGTTGCGGGCGGACGTACCATCCACTCTGAAAGACCTTGGCTACGCCCACGCCGAAGACCATACCGGGGTTGCCATGGGAACCTTTGCCATTCAAATATTCATAGCGGTCCCATCCACCGGCAACACCGAGATCGACAAATGGACGGAAGCTTTTCCCGAACTGGAATCGGGCGCCGCCCGCCACCATGTCGACTGAATTGATCCGCAGGTATCGGGAATCCGTGCCTGCTTTTTGCCAATGGTTGTATTCTCCGAACAACGCCACAGACCGGGAACAGAAACCGCAGCCTTCGACGCCGAATAGGACATATGCCGGAGAACCGGTGTCCTCCGCGCCAAAGGCTCCGCCGCCAATGGTGGCTCCAATTTCCGCTTTTTGGGCCAACGCAAGGATCGGGAGAAAGAAAAGAACTGTGAAACAGGAACGCATGTCAGCAATCTCCTGACTGCGAACCCCGCCTCCCCGGCTTCGGCTCCAGATTACGCCCGATCCAGCGGACGTGTCAATGCATCTTTAGTGGGTGGTCCGCGCCGCGGGCTCGGGAAACTGCACCTCGGAAAGCTTGCCTTCGACGACGATCACACGGGTCACCGCCTGTCCGCCGTTCTGCACGTAGACCAGAGTTTCGCGCGAACCCTCCACGCTGTGGATCGTGTAGCGCGTGCTGGGTTCGCCCAGAAGTTCGATCACCCGTGTGCGAGGCATCCCCGCGCTCAGCGACCGCATCGCCGGATCCTTCGCCGGCGCCGCATCGTTCGCGGTCCCAGACGGCTTTGCCCGCGCCAGCAGCGCACCACCATGCCGCGACGCCATGTAGTCGCTCAAGAGCGAAAGCCCTTGTTCGACGGCCACCGCGTCCGAGTAGGATTCCGCCGCCATCCCCAGTGCGCGATTCCTCGGGGACTCCTCGTCGATATCATCGTTCCCGTTGCCGAGAATCCGAAACGCCAAGTGCTGGACCTCATGCGCCGGTGACTGCGCGTTGGCCTCGACCGTGGCCTGATGGATCCCCAGCCCTTTCCAGGAAAACTGGATCGTCAGCTTGAATCCGCCCGGGCCATAGTAGAACCAGGCTTGCCGTGTTTCCGGCCGGTTGCTGGGGAACACGACGTTCGGCGGACCCAGCAGCGCGCGTACCTGGTCCGGCCCCATCGTGCGATCCAGCAATTCCACGCGATCGGGATCCACCGGCTGATGATGATCAAAGCGCAGAAACTGCCGTAAATTGCCGCCGATGTTCGCGGCCGGGACCCAGCGCGTCGCGCCTGTTTTCCTGACCTCGCGATTCTCGGCAGTCCACCAGCGGCCGTTGACCTGCCGCACGGTCTGGATGCGCCCATCGACGCGCGCCTGCATTTCGGTCGCAGGGCTGTCAGAAGCCGCAGCAGCCGTCAAACGGAACGTCAACCAGATGAACGTGAGGGTCCGCGCCACTATTCCATGATTCTACTGAATGGCGCCAGACCCGGCCATGGGACGCGAGTCCTGGACCTCCAGTCAGCCCTTGATGCGAACCGCCCATGTCACGAGCGTACCTGCAGGCACATTCGCGGAAATCAGCCGCACGCGGTAGATCTGTTTGCCCCAGACGTGTCCCAGACGCGGATCCGCGAGCGGGATCTCGTCCACTTTGCGCTCAATTCCCTGCCCCTCCCACTTCACGCAGCGATCGAACGCGTCGAGCGAACTCGTCATCAGGTTGAGGACGACTTCGCCTTTCGATGCCCCCTGCAGTCGCGCGACATCGCGGACCACGACTTCGTTGGCGTTGCGGTCGAGAAGAATCGACCGGCGCCAGTTCTCGATGCGGGCTTCCGGCGGATATGCGCCCGCGAGGTCCATGCTGAGTTCGACGTCCCCCGCGCCTTTGCGATGATCGACGTTGCGCGCTTCGAACGTGCGTCCCGGCGACTGCATCACGCCGTTCACCGTCGGGCAGTTGTGATAGCCGGACTGCATGGTCCAAATGTCGTAGCGCTTCGATGAGAACGTTTTGGCCGAATACGTTTCGACTCCTGCGTCGATCAAAACAGGTTCGCCGTTGCGGAAGGCGATGAAGTTGCCCACGTCGTTGTGATTGTGGCTTTCGGCGTTGTGGCCGCCTTGCGCCGCGACGTACATGCCATCCGCGCTGCCCTCGCGCAGGCGCGCCGTCATCACCTGGATCCCCGGGAACCACGCATCGGCGACAAACGGTTGGCGCGGCGTGACCTTGGCCAGCGTTGCCGCATGGAACATCGCGGGCAGCATGCGTCCGAGGCTGTCGACGCGTAAGCGGGCTGCGCCATGCGCCGTCGCGGCCCACGCACCGAAGGACTGCATCTTCTCGTCGCCGATCCGCTCGCCGTAGCGGCAGGTGAGGTCCGCGGCGATGCCTGCTTTGGCCGATGCATCGGCGAAGTTCACGAACCAGTCGCCCGCGATATGTACGCGGTAAATGTAGCGGCCGATTTCCTGCACCAGCGGCATGTCCCAATAACGGACCGCACCGCCGCTCGCCATGTCGAGCAATTCGAGGCAATCGAATAAGGAAGCACCCGCGCGACCCCAGTATCCCGGACCCTCGTCGCAGCCGCCGTCCTCGTGATAGCCGTCGAGGAACCGGTCCACGGTGCGCAGCACTTTGCTCGTGAACGCAGCCTTGCGACCCGGGTCCTGCACCATCAGCAGTGCGCAGGTCAGGCAGTTGGAATTGATCCACGGATTCCAGTTGTTGACCGCCGCCTTCGAGCGCAGGCCCATCCAGCCGAAATCGTCGCGCGACTCGTAGGGCTGCAGGATCCGCCGTTCGATCTCGATGCCGATGCGGTCGCGCAGCACCGGGGACACCTTCGCGAGTTCCGCGCCCAGCAGGTGATCGATCCACGCCAGTTGCGCGCCGGTTTCCGCGGCGAAGAGGTCGATGATCTGCTCGGTGACGTCGGGCAAGCCGGGTCCGCGCTTCTGCGCGTTGAGATGCGCAGGCAATCCCCACCAGGTCTCTTCGCAGGTGAGCCACAAACCGTTGGCGATCTCATCGAGGAATCGCCCTTTGCCTTCCACACACTCGGCCACGACCAGTGCGGTGAGGCGATCGCGGCGGGCGCTGCGCGACGCTTCAAAGCGGGACCGGTTCCCTTCCCGCTTGTACTCCAGGAACTGGGTCGCCCGCAGCGACGGCCATTCGCCCGGCAGCGCCCTGGCGCCGAGTTCGAGGGCTTGCGCGCGGACGTTTTCCGGCAGCGCCATCCACCCTTCGCGGTTGGAGGCTTGGGGGAAGGGACACCACGAATTGCGGGATTTCAACGCAGCCCCCAACTTTGACGTGGGCCATGGGGCGCTCAGACGGCGCCGTTCGGGGACATCGTTGCGCTGCTGCCAGGCAAGCGCGAACGGCGCGGCGCTCACGAGTCCGAGCCATGCGCGCCGGTTCAGTCCAGGGTGTGTCATGGTAGCGATGTCCTGCACGCGAGATGCCAGCGCCGGAAGACCTCCCGCTTGACGAATTCGACCAGCACCAGGTAGGTGACGGTCGCCGCAGCGAGGAACGCGAAATATCCGAAGGCCGGCGGCACGAATCCGAGGATCGAACCGGCGCGGGTAAACGGAATCAGCATGCCGACGGCCACGATCGCGAGCGTCGTGGCCACGAGTGCGCCGCTGGGACGGCTCTGCAGCGGGTTCCGGCGCGTGCGGATGATGAAGAGTACGAGCGTCTGGGTCGCGAGCGATTCCATGAACCAGCCGGTATGAAAGAGTTCCTCGCTGGCATGAAAGACCTGCAGCAGGACCCAGAAGGTCAGGAAATCGTAGAGCGAACTGATGGGGCCGATCAGCACCATGAAATTGCGGATCAGGCGGATGTCCCAGCGTTGCGGCTGGCGCAGGTACTCTTCGTCGACGTTGTCCGACGGGATGGTGATCTGCGCAAGATCGTAGAGGAAATTGTTGAGCAGGATCTGCGTCGGCAGCATCGGCAGGAACGGCAGGAACAGCGTCGCAAAGGCCATGCTGAACATGTTGCCGAAGTTCGAGCTGGTGCCCATCAGCAGATACTTCGTAACGTTGCCGAACGCCTTGCGTCCTTCGATCACGCCTTCGTGCAGGACGCGCAAGCCGGGTTCGACGAGGATGATTTCCGCGGCGTCGCGCGCGACGTCGACGGCGGTGGATACGGAAATGCCGACATCCGCGGCATGTAGCGAAGGCGCGTCGTTGATGCCGTCGCCCATGAATCCGACAACGTGGCCGCGGCGGCGCAACGCCAGCAGGATCCGCGTCTTTTGCGACGGCGAGACGCGCGCGAAGGCGTGAGAGTTCTCGACCACGTGCTGCAGCGCTGTATCCGTCATGCCGGCGATGTCGTCGCCCGTGATGACTTCGCCGCTGTCGATGAGGCCGACCTGCTTGCACACGTGCGCGGTCACGAGCGCACTGTCGCCGGTCACGATCTTGAACTGGATGCCGTCGCGGCGCAGGTTCTCGATCACTTCGGCCGCGTCTTCAATGAGCGGATCGGCGAAGGCGAGAAACCCGGCCAGCACGAGATCCCGTTCGTCGGCCACGGTGAAGCCACTCTCTCTCGGGGCCGTTTCGCGATACGCGACGGCCAGCACGCGGAAGCCTTCGCTACTCAGTTGCGCGTACGTCTCGAGAATCTTTGCGCGCAAACCGGCGTCGAGCGGGGTCGTGGCGCCGCCCTGCTCGTACGCGACGCACTGGCTGATCACGCTTTCGGGCGCGCCCTTAGTGACGAACAGCAGCGTATCGCCTGCGCCGGGCTTCTCGACTACGACGCTGAGACGGCGGCGGTCGAAGTCGAACGGGATTTCGTCGCGCTTGTGATAGTCCGCCATCGCTGGCCGGTCCTGCAGCAGGATCGCCTCGTCGAGCGGACTGCGGATGCCCGTCTCGTGCCGGCTATTGACCCAGGCAAGATCGAGCGGCCGGCCACTCGGGGCGCCGAAAGGATCGAGCGATTGATCGAGCGTCATCTTTCCGGTGGTGAGCGTTCCCGTCTTGTCGCTGCACAGCACGTTGATGCTGCCGAAGTTCTGGATCGCCGCCAGTTGCTTGACGATCACTTTGCGGCGCGCCATCTTCATCGCGCCCCGCGCCAGCGTCACCGACGTGATCATCGGCAGGAACTCGGGTGTAAGTCCGACGGCGAGCGCGACGGCGAACAGCAGCGACTGGAAGGGATCCCGATGCAGCGCCAGGCTGACGACCAATATGAACAGCACCAGAAAGACCACCGCGCGCAGAATCAGCATCCCGAACTGCCGCAACCCGCGCTCGAACTCCGATTCGGGAGGCCGCGCGGTGAGCCTCTGCGCGATGGATCCGAAGATGGTGCGGCTGCCCGTGCTGATGACGCGGCAGACGCCGGTTCCGCTGACGACTGAAGTTCCGAGAAAGACGGATCCCAGCGACTCGGGCGTGAGGTTCATCGTGCCGGGAGTGGAGACTTGCGCTTCTTTTTCGACAGGCATCGATTCGCCGGTCAACGCGGCCTGCTGCACGTAGAGGTCGCGGGATTCGATCAGTTCGGCGTCGGCAGGAACGAGGTCCCCAGCCGCCAGGCGGATCACATCGCCGGGTACGACATCGTGCCGGTGGATCTCGCGCCATTCGCCGTCGCGCAGCACCGTCGCGGTCGGCGCGACCTGTCCGCGGAGCCGTTCGACTGCCTGGTCCGAACGGAAGGTCTGGGCAAAGTTGATCACCAGGCTGAGCAGCACCATCGCGATGATGATGTAGGCGTTGACGGCCTCGCCGAGGAAGATCGAGAGTCCCGCGCTGGCGAGCAGGATCAGGACGAGTGGGTTGAGAAAGAGTCCGAGGAACTGGAGAAAGACATTGCGCCGGGTGCGTGGAGCCGGATCGTTTGCCCCGAACGAGGCGAGCCGTTCCGAGGCTTCGCTACTGGTGAGTCCACGAATGGCGGACGCGTCCATACCTCCATCATGTGCACATCAGGGGCCGGAATATCAGCCGAGTTCTGCTGGGCTCCGCGTGCTCCATCTTCTTCCGCTTCTCGCTAAGAAGTTTGAAGGGCGCAAACACGAGCGTCCCGATTTCTGAAAGTGAGGAGAAAGAGTATATGATGCCGACCCCACAGCAGGTCACTCGACATTTCAGGCGTTTGAATGAAAACTACGAAGATCTCATCACGTTGCTCGGAGAAGCGAAAACGGATCTCAACACGATCTTTGCCTCGACGGACAAACCGATCCCAACCGGCGAATCTCTTGCGGGGTCGGTTTTGGAGGCCGCTCTTGGCGTGGCGCTACCGGAGGGCAAAGCCTTCTTCTCCTTCGTCAACAACATTATCGAAGGAGCGAAGAAAATGAAGGAAAAAGTTGCGGAAATGAACCGGTACCAGCAACTCGTCGACCAGGCGTTGCAGCACTACACTCGAAGCGCGGCGGCCGAAGTATCCGAGGCGTATCACAACGGCGCGATGGGCATGATTTCGACGATCAACGCCATTTCGGACCGACTCCATCACCAGAAAGCCCTGAACACCCGATTGTGGGAGCTGTTCGAGTCGCTGCAGGGAAAGAAAGCAGCCGAACCGTTCTTTCAGTCCATCGATTGGAACAATCCGCCCGCATTCGTCGGCGACAAATCAAAAGAGATCCGGTATATCTTCACCTATGTTCTGGTTCGACTGTGCGTCTTCCGTTTCGTACGGCTGAAGATGCATCGTCAGAGCAACCCGTTCGAGTTGGGCCTGACGGAATTGCTCGTCACCAACATCGAGCCCGAAGGCATCAGCCGCGCCGGATGCGATTACATTTTCGCCAACTTCAACCGCTCGATCGCCGATCCGCGAAATGTGAGCGCGGCCATGTCCGCGAAGAACATCGTGAGCATCCGCAATTACTACGACATGATCGACAACTGGTATCCCGATCTCGACATCTCCGTCGGAACACACGAGGAACTGGTGAAGGTCATGGATCCCGGCAACCGGCGGCATCACTTCACCACCAAGATGTGGATGATCGCGAACGGGTATAAGCGCGCACTGCCGGAAGTGGTGACGATTCCCGAGTTCCGATTGAACTGACGCAACGGCAAGGGGCTGGCGTGATAGGCTGAGGGCTGTTTCTTCGACAAGGAAAGGATTCCCAGTGCATCTCCGAACCGCTGCCCTGGCTCTTCATGCCAGCCTCCTGATCTGCTGCACGCTTCCCGCCGCCGCGCAAGGTGGCAGCGCGGGCCATGCGCCTCCGCTGACGCTGGACGCCAGGCGCATGCAGGAAGCGCTCGATGCGATGGTCAAGGATCAGCGCGCGGCCGGCGCGTCGCTGTTGATCTGGAAGGACGGGCGCGAGGCCTTCTACGGATCCGCCGGGTTCGCCGATCGCGAGGCGCAGAAGGCCATGCCGCGTGACGCGATCGCGCAGATTTACTCGATGACGAAGCCGGTTACGGGCGTCGCGTTGATGCAGCTTTGGGAACAGGGCAAATTCGGGCTCGACGATCCGCTGTATCGCTATCTGCCGGAATTCGAATCGATGCAGGTGTACGCGGGCAAGGATGCTTCGGGCAACCCGATCTATCGCCCGGCGTCACGCCCGATCACGGTGCGCGACATCCTGCGGCACACCGCGGGTTTCGCCTACGGAGCCGGCCCCACGCCCGCACATCAGGCGTACGTCAAGGCGGATCCGCTGGCGCTGGACATCGACCTCGCGGAGATGGGACGGCGGCTGGCGAAGGTCCCGCTGCTGTTCGATCCCGGGTCGCAGTGGAGCTACAGCATCGCGGTGGACGTGCAGGCGCTGCTGGTCGAGAAGGTTTCGGGCCAGCCGTTTGCCGCGTACGTGAAAGAGCATGTCCTCGAACCACTCGGCATGCGCGACACCGCCTGGCGTCAACCGGACGAAAAGTTGCCGCGCCTGGCCGCGTTGTATCGGAAGTCCGAAGGCAAGCTGGCGCGCAACGCGGATGACGCGAATCGCCGCTTGAACTTCCGCGACAACAAGATGACCGCCGGTGGTTTCGGACTCGCGTCCACCATCGACGATTACATGCGCTTTGCGCGGATGCTGCTGAATCGCGGCGAACTGGACGGCAAGCGGATTCTGAAGCCGTCGACCGTGCGCCTGATGGCCACCGATCATCTGGACTCGAAAATCACCGAACGCCAGTTCCTGCCAGGCAAGGGATCCGTGGGCTTCGGCTTCGATTTCGCGGTGCGCAACATGCAGCCGCAGAAGGCGACTGAAAGCCGCGGCGCCGTTGGCGAATTCTTCTGGGACGGCGCCGCGTCGACGCTGTTCTGGGTGGATCCTGCGAATCACATGGCGGCCGTCTTCTTCGTGCAAACGATGCCCTTCGATGCAACGCTGCATCGCGATATCCGCGCGGCGATCTATGGTCCCGCGTATCTGGGTCCTAAAGGGGACTAACGCATCAATTCATTCGCCAGCCGCCGGGCGCAGGCGACGAAGGCCTCCGTTGCGGGGTTGCGATCCTCCGGCCGCCAACAGAGCGCGACCTGCACGGGCGGGAGTCCGGGGACCGGACGCGTGGTGAGATCCTGCCACGGCAGCGACGCGGCGATGGACGACGGACAAGCCGCCACAGCCTGGCCTGCGCGCACGGCGGCAAACAGGTCTTCGAATCCAGTGATGCGCGCCCCAATGCGCGGCGGACGCCCGCCTCGCTGATCGGCCAGAGTCCAGAAGTCGCGCGCTACGGGATCCATGTCGTCGACCCACACGAAGGGTTCCTGCGCCAGCGCCTCCGCCGTTACGGCGCCGCCTTCGATGAGCAGCGGATGATCCGCGGCCAGCACCGCGACGCGTTCGTCCGAAAACAGCGGCTCACAGGTCAGCCCCTGCGTGAGGAACGGCTCCCACACCAGTGACACGTCACATTTGCGGCTCAACACGCCGCCGGTCGGATCATCGAACGCGACGTTGCGGATCGAGACGCTCACATTCGGACGCTCTACGGCGAACGCGCGCAGCAGTTTCGGTGTGAAGTCCAGAGGCGAGGTCGCGAGTAGACCCAGCGTCAGAGAGCCCGCTTCGCCGGCGCTCTGCCGGATGTCGAGCAGCACGGATTCCACCTGCTTCAACGCGTCCGGAACCTTCTCGAGCAACGCGCGTCCGCCCGGCGTGAGTTCCACCTTGCGGGTCGTGCGCACAAACAGTTCGACGCCAAGCTGCTCTTCCAACTGCCGGATCTGCGTGCTGAGCGCCTGCTGCGCCAGGTGCAATCGCGCCGCCGCGCGCGTGAAATTCAGTTCCTCGGCGAGCACCAGAAAGGACCGTAAATGGCGCAATTCGACATTCACAATGATCCATTGTAGATCCCACAAAAAAGTACTGTTTCACTTGCACCCCCATCCGGCCCTACGATCGGGACATGAACACACGGAACCAACAATTTCATGGCGACACGCCGATGCTCTGGCATGTCGCCGCAGACGAAACCGGCGGAGCGCTGACGGTTGGCGAAGCGTGGGTCCGGCCGGGTAGCGAACCGCCACTCCACATCCACGCGCGCGAAGACGAAACCTGGTACATCCTCGAAGGCACGGTGCTGTTCCAGCGCGGCATGGAGCGGATCACCCGCGGACCCGGCGAGTCGATCGTGCTGCCCCGCGGCATCCCGCATGGCTTCGCGGTGCAAACGCCGGCCGCGCGCATCCTGCACATCTACACACCCGGCGGACTCGAGTCGGCTTTCGAATCCCTCAGTTGTCCCGAACCCGCGCCAATCGTACCGGCGCAGGCCGAAGCCGTCTTCGGAGATCGCGGCGTCACCTTCGTCGGACCGCCGCTGCCCGTCATCCTCGCAAGCGAAAAGCAACAGGTCCCGGTGTAGCCATGTCCTCGAAAAACATGTCGAACCTGTACCTGCCGGAGCCTCTGCACCTGCCGTGGCAGTTGAAGCCCGTCACTTCCGTGGATTACGGCGTTGAATCCCTTTCTGGCGGCCGCAAGAAATACTGGATCCGCCACGAAGAGCTGAAGGGCGTCACGCCGCGCATGCTGCAGTGGTGGTTCTCGAACCTCGAAGGCGACGTGACCGTCGGGGGCCGCCGCTACAATCGCTATCGCGTCTGGCATCCGCGCGATCACATCCAGGCCGGCTATGCCTGGCGCAGGCCGGACGGTTCCATCGGACCCGGCGCGGGACTTCGCATCCAGGAGGTCCTCGGACGCGACCTGCGTCACGTCGTCGATATCACATCGACCATCGAAGAGTTGGATGAAGACGGCTTCGTGCACACGCCTGCCGTGCACGCGATCCCCGGCATGCCCGCGATTCGCGGCCTCGCGCGCATGGAATACCGTTTTCGCGCGACCCCCTCGGGGACGCTGTACGAGAACTGCCTCATCCTCGGCAGCGATGCGTGGTGGGGACCCATCGCCTCGCGCTTCTTCATCCCCGAACATCACGGCGAGAAATGGTTCCGCCACAACATCGAAGAGGCCGGCGCGTTCGAAGAGTTCCTGCCGGCGGTCTACCATCGCGAAACCGGCAAGCGAAGCTGAAATCCGAAGGCGAAGGTGACTTTTGTCACTGTGACATCCGCCGCGATCCTTCATCATCGGACCAGAACGAGGACTACGCTTATGTCACGACCAAACACCAAGCTCGCCATGCTCGCAGCGGGAATCCTCGCTTGCGCGATGCTGGCGCCCATTCCGGCGTTCGCGCATTGCGACGGGCTGGATGGCCCCGTGGTGAATGCCGCTCGCAAAGCGCTTGCCACCGGGAATGTCGATCTCGTCCTGATCTGGGTCCAGCCGGGAGACGAGCAGGAAATCCGGCAGGCCTTCGCGAAAACGAGGTCGGTTCGGATGCTGAATCCGGAAGCGCGTGATCTCGCGGATCGCTACTTCTTCGAAACCCTCGTGCGCCTGCACCGGGCCGGCGAAGGAGCGCCATACCGTGGCTTGCAGCCGGCCGGACGCGACCTCGGTCCAGCGATTCCGGCCGCCGACAAGGCCATCGAAACAGGATCCGTCGACCAGTTATCGAGAATGATCGTGGAAGCCGCCGGAAAAGGCATGATCGAGCGCTTTCACCAGGTCGTCGCCGCTCAGAAGAGCAAAGACCTGGATGTCGCCGCGGGACGCAAGTACGTGAGCGCCTATGTCGAGTTCATGCACTATGTCGAAGGACTGCATGATGCCGTCCACCGGTCCGGCGGCCATCATCCGGAGACGTCGGCTGGAGCCGCCGAGAAGCACGAGCACTAACGAACCGGGGGTTTACACGCCGCGGATCGTGAGTACCTTGCGAAACGGCGTGAACCCGGTGATGTAGACGCGATTGCCGGACGTGCGCAACGTCGCGCCGTGCGCCTGATACGTATGTCCGCCGAGGTTGATGAAGGTGTGATCCGCCTGGCCCGGACCGAACTCGATCGCGTCGTCGCCGACCCGGTATGTCGCCATGCCGGACTTCAGAAACACCGCATTGGATTCAGGCGCGCCAAACCGGGCCGGCAGCGTGGACTCCTCGATGCCACCGCTGAACTGGCCGCCCGGGCGGAACGCGAGTTCGATGGCATACGGCACGCGGTCGTGCCCGGTGATTTCGACCTGGAGTTCGAACACGCCCGCCGCCTTCTCGATCATCGTGACCTTTTGATCGAGCACCTGCACGTTGCTCACCTGCCGGTGCGGAAAATCGAGCTTACTCCAGAACCGGCCGTCCTGCGCGGGCGTAAGTGGATAATCGCCGTTCGCCTTGCGATGCTCTTTCGGCAGCGGCTGGTAATAGGGCGCTTCGAGGCGCTGGCGCAACACAAATCCCTGCCCCGCCGCTTGCAGCCCCTCGGCGCGGAACACACCCAAATTGAAAAACTGCCCGCCCATGCGCACCGAATCGAGAATCGCCTTGCCCTTGCGAAAGCTGAAGAATGTAGGGTTGTGCGCGAGGCCGGACGCCATGCCGGTTGGCTGGTCCTCGCCACCGAAGATGGTGGCCGCGCGGTCACCCCTGCGGATCCGCACCATCTGGCTGTTGGCAAAAACCTTCGAATAATCGGACGGAATCTCGCCGCCTTCGGGCAGCGGTTTGCGCAGCACCGCCGGATCTTCGAGGAAGTAGATGACCGGGTTGACGCCTTCCACCAGACCTTCGCCGGGACGCGCCGCGATGAGGCGCGCGACGGCCGCGAAGGTCGGGTTGTTGTCGCGGATCGCCATGTAGCGGTATTGCAGGTAGAAGTTGGCGACGTGGATGGCGCGATCCTGATCCTGGCGGCGCGAGTTCACGCATTCGATCTCGCCGTCGGGAGGCTGCAGCAGGTACAGGTTCGCGTTCAGATGCTTGCGTACGGGATCGAGCAGCGCGGGACGGTTCAGCAGGCGCGCGAGTGTGACGAACGCGTCAACTTCCACGCGCGCGTAGTTCGGGCTTCGCTCGGGGAACAGCCCGTCGGCGTCCTGATAAATGCCTTCACCCAACCAAGCATCGATGCGGTCGACATATTTCGCCGACGGGAACAGCGCGTTCAAGCGAGCCAGCGCGGCGCACACGACCCAGCGATGATTCGGCGTGTGGATCCCGCCGGTCACGAGTCCTTCGCCGACACGGAGCAGGAACTTGCTGAGGATCTCCTGTACACGCGTCAGACGCGCATCGTTACGCCGGCGCGCGACCAGCAGTGCCGCACCCATCGCTTCCACGACGAATGCCGTATCGGGCGGCGAATCGAGGTTCCCCGCATCGAGCAAGCCATCGGGATTCTGCGCGTCGATAAACGCCTGCGCGGCGCGCTCCAGTAACGGAATCAGGTCCGCCGATTGATGATGCGCGGATTCGGGGGAGCAGTATGCCGCGATCATCGCGGCGATGTTCTCGCCTCGTCCCAGCCGGCCGCCGACTCCTCGAATGGCGGCGCCGCCACCCAGCATGCGCGCCACCGCTTCGTCGTTGGACTTCAAGAGGCGCAGGAAGAACTGCTGCCCCTCATCGACTTGAGCGTAGACAACAGCAGTCGCTGCGGTTGCCACCGTCTTCCCGATCGCATGTCTTCGCGTGATACGCATGACGACCGGATCATCCTATCACGATTGGCGGAAAAGGCTCGGCAATGGGGCTCGCAAGGCCGATGCAACCCCATCAGGAGCATAGCAGAACGGCCAACTAAAACGCTAACCAGTTGAAATCATTACACATCTACCTTGAAACAATCGAACGAAAATCCTGGATTTCGCCGCTCAGGATCTGCGAGTATCGTTCCTGAAGGGGGTGCGAGGCATGAGTTCAATAGACCAAATTGCAGCGCAGATCGGGCCGGCAAAGATCGATATCGCGTATGAGCGGCTCGGGGATCCCGAAGCGCCCGCGGTGCTCTTGATCATGGGGCTCGCCGCGCAGATGATCCACTGGCCGGATGGGTTCTGCCAGGCGCTCGTCGATGCGGGACTGCATGTCATTCGCTTCGATAATCGGGATGCCGGCAGGTCCACGCATCTGCACGATGCGCCGCCGCCGAACCTCCCTGCGGCGCTGGCCGGGGACTTGTCGTCCGCCTCCTACACGCTATCGGACATGGCCGCTGACGCCGTCGCATTGCTGGATTTTCTCGGCATCCGCGAAGCCCATGTCGCCGGAGCCTCGATGGGAGGGCAGATCGCGCAGACGCTTGCCATCGAGCATCCGCAGCGTGTGCGTTCACTGATCTCGATGATGTCGACCACAGGTAATCCGGAGGTTGGGCAGGCGGCGCCAGAAGCATTGCGGGAACTCTTCAGCGGTCCGCCGCCGGTCACTCGCGAAGACATGATTCAGCGGATGGTCCAGGCTGCGCGCGTCGTCGGATCCCCGGGGTATGCGAGCGACGAGCAGGAGGTCGCCGAGCGTGCCGCGCTTGCGTACGACCGTGGTTACGACGCGCTGGGGACCGCGCGTCAGGCGGTCGCGACGGTCGCCTCGGGAGATCGCACCGCACGGCTGCAGGGCCTCAATATTCCGGCGCTGGTCATCCACGGCCTGGCGGATCGCATGTGCGATGTCAGCGGAGGCCGCGCCACGGCGGCGGCGATCCCCGGCGCCGAACTGGTTCTCATCGAAGGCCTGGGTCACGGCCTGCCGCCTGGGGTGCGTCCAGAACTCGTGGCCCGCATCGCCGCCTTCGTCTGGGGCGTCGAACGTGCGTGAGAGCGAATCGATCAGGGCTTCTGCATCCGCGCCGGGAGAGGCCTCTTCAGGTTCAACGCTAACCATGCCCGTTTGTGCTCCGCAAGCAGGCTTCGGGATAGTTTCGGCGTCGGAAATCCAGGTCCTGCCTGGGTTGATTCCCGGGAAAGATATCTTGGCGCTGTCGCTACGGCCTGCATCGCCGGATTCGTCCGGGACGTTGAACGTGTGCGTGAGAATTCGATCAGGGATTCTGTATTCGAGCCAGGAGCGATTTCTTAATGTTGCGCGCTCCTCGCATGACCGCAACGATTCGAACGGGCTTCGCTTCGGGATCGTAAATGATCAGGTACGAATAAACGGGAAAGAACAGGACCGGGTGTGAAGTCAAATCACGCCGTTTGTGGCCGATGGAAGGCATACGCCCGATCGCGCCGAAGGCATCATACAATTCGGACTCGATTCGGTCCGCCAAGTCGAGGCTATCGTGTGCAATCCACCGCCAGATGTCGAACAAATCGCTGTTCGCTTCCGGCGAGACGATGTAGTCCACAGACAGCTATCGGCTTTCGTGGTCGGACCGGTTCCTTCCGGCCAACCAAGCCCTTTTCTGCTCGGCCAGCAGAAGTCGGGATTGCTCGGGAGAAAGGCCCTCTCCCCGTTCAAACTGTGCAATCGCGCGATCGATCTTCTCGTCGATCAAGAGGCGCTCACCCGCAAGCAGTGCCTCTTCCTGGTGCAACATCTCCACCGCACGTTCGACATACTCGTCGACGGACCGGTAGCTGCCGCGCCGGAGATCTTCATGGATCAACGCTTCGAGTTCTGGCTTGAGCTGAATGGTCATCGTTTCGGTCGAACCTGTCCTCATGATGGCACAAAGAGTGTGCTACCGGATCCCCGCCACCATCTTCTTCAAGCTGGACTCGAACGACGAACGCGGGATCGAGATCTGGCGCCGCAACCCGGGATCCCGCAATTCCTTCTTGCTCGCGTTCGGCATCCGATCCGCCGCCAGAT
>CAZVKC010000093.1:0-1367 GCA_964627455.1 uncultured Solibacteraceae bacterium
TCCTGACCCATACCACCGTCTGGTAGCCTGTACACCGCAGCACCCGGTGGTGTAGGCTTTAGCCAACACAAACAATAGTATCAACCAGCCGTGAGCCGATCTCCCCATCCACTCCCCGTCCTCACTCTATCGACGCTCTACCCGTCACCCCAACACCCCGGCCGCGGCCTTTTTGTCCACCACCGCCTCCAGGCCGTCGCCGCCACCGGCGCCGTGGACCTCCGCGTCATCGTCCCCGTATCCTCCACCGAAAACCGCAAGCAATCCCACAAAGCAGCATCACCGCCCCCCGCGCCCTCCTTCCCGGTCACCTACGCCCCCTGGAACACCCTCCCCGGACTCGGCTCCGTCGCCCCGCGCCTGATCCGCCACCAGATCGGCGCCACGGTCGCCAAAGCCATCCGCGATCACCGCCCCGCCCTCCTCGACGCCCAGTTCGGCTACCCCGACGGACCCGTCATCGCCGCCTTCGCCCGCCGCCACAACCTGCCATACACCATCACCCTCCGCGGCTCCGAAGTCGTCCACGCCGGACACTACCCCTCTCGCCGCAAGGCCCTCCAATCCGCCTTCCAGCACGCCGCCGCTGTCATCGCCGTCAGCAACCGCCTCCGCGATCTTGCCCTCTCCCTCGGCGCCAGCCCCGCCACCACCGTCTGTATCCCCAATGGCGTGGACTCCAACGTCTTCGCTCCGCCGGCAGACCGTCAAGCCGCGCGGGACCGCAAACTCTTGGTCGCCGCCGGAAACCTCATCCGGGGCAAAGGCTTTCACCACGTGATCGAGGCCGTCCACGCCCTCGTCCAGGAAGGCATTCCCCTCGAACTGATCATCGCCGGACCCGGCGGTTTCGAACCGGCCTATGAAGCGGAACTCAAGGCTCTCCCAGCCCAGCGCAACATCGAACCCTTCGTCCGCTTCTGCGGCCGCCTCGACCAGGCCGATCTCGCCTCCTTATTCGGCGCCGCGGACCTCTTCGTCCTCGCCAGTGAGCGTGAAGGCTGGCCCAACGTCGTCCACGAAGCCTTGGCCTGTGGAACCCCGGTAGTGGCCACCGATGTCGGCGCAGTCCCGGACCTCATTGCATCCCCCCACCTCGGCCGCATCGTTCCCAACCCCGCCGCCTTGCAGGACGCAATCCGCTCAGCCCTCCTCGAATCCTTCTGGGATCGCGCCGCGATCTCGGCCTCCGCTCACGCCCGTTCCTGGTCCAACGTCGCCGCCGAACTAGTCGCCGTCTGGACCCGTGCCGCAGTCCATCCCTGACCTCCCCGGACTTCAGTCCCGCCCAACACATCGCCCAAATGCCGCTCCAAGCCCTGTGGGGCGGACTTCAGTCCGCGCGGGACTTCAGTCCCGCCCAAAAC
>CAZVKC010000093.1:1467-23577 GCA_964627455.1 uncultured Solibacteraceae bacterium
CTCTGCATCATCACCACCACCTTTCCTGGACCTCTCCAGCATCCGCCCCAACTCCCCCCGCTCATACAACTCCAAGCTCCGCATCCTTCCCGGATCCAGCAGCATCTCCCGCACCTCCTCGACCTCCCACAGCCGGCCCATCGCGGAAACACCACCATCACCACCACCACCCCCAGCCACCCGCCGCCACACCTTCCCCCCCACCTCCCGCGCCAGCGGCCAGAACCGGTGGACCGTATCCCATCGCAGCGGCATCGCCGGATACCCCGCCGCCAGCGGCATCGCCGCCAGCCGTGGACTCTGCGCCTCAATCAGCCGCCGCATCAGCCGGTGCCGCACCCGCCGCTCCGGTGGACTCGACAACGCCAGCTCCAGCACCTCCCGGAAACCGAATGGCGACCAGCACTGCCACACCCGCTGCGTCGCGCTCGTAAACCGCCCCTGCCAGTGCTGCATCCGCAGCCGCAAATACGCCACGTCCACCATCGCCGTATTCGGCAAATCCCGCACCCCGCTCGTCGCCTCCCGAACCAGCTCCGTGAACTCCTCCGCCAGGTCGCGCCGCGCCCCTCCGGAGGCCGCCGCCAGCAACCCTCCCGGCACATCGTGCACCGCGAACCGCGTCACCGCGATCTTGCGCGTATCCTCTTCCCACCGCCCCTTCCGCCCCACGAACGGAAGAAGGGCCTCCCACCATTGCCCCTTGCAGATCTCCCCGACCGATCCGTTCACGCTCGCGCCGAACCCCCGCTCCGCCGACGCCAGGTGCGTCCGCAGCGCTCCGGTGTAAAGGATCACGTTCGCCTCCCCATCCAGCAACGGCAGCGCCTTCCGGCAAAGCGACCACAACTCGGCGCTGTTCGAATCGAACCGGTCCCGTCTCTCGTGCGGACACCCGAACTCCTGCGCGATCCGCTGCGCCGTCACCACATCCGGATCCGCCGCGTCCCCAACCGTCACCGTCTGGAATCGCTGGCCGGCCTGCAGCATCGCCCCAAACACCGCACGCGAATCGAAGCCGCCCGTCAGGTCGAGGATCGGCTTGCTGTTCCCGCCGTCCCCAGCCGTCGTTGTGGACGATGCGCCGGCGATCTGCCGCAAAATCCGCTCCAGGATCGCCGCCAGTTCCCCCGCATCCCCGCGCGGCGGCGTCCGGTCATAACAGCAATCCGCGATCTTCCAATACTCCCGCGAGGACCGGATGCCGTCCGGCCCGATCTCCACCAGGCTCGCCGCCGGCAGCTTCTCGATGCCCCGGAACAGGCTCCGCGCGCCGAACACGTTCCCGTACGAAAAGAAGTGTTGCAGCGAACGCTGGTCCCACTGCGGCGAACCGCCGCCGGCCGCGGCCGCAGCCGCCGCCAGCCCCAGCGACGAGGTCGACACCTGATAACATCCCGGCGCGCACTGTGTGCCGTACAAATGCAGCGCCCCCAGCGCATCCGTGGCAACCATGCACCCGCCACCGCCACCACCCCGGCGCGCCGCCGCCCCCGACCGCGGCATCGGATTCAGGACAAATCCAAATGCTCCATCCGCACGCAGGAGCGCCGCTTCCGGGTCATCCGCCTCCGCCGCAACCTCCAGAAGCCGCCGCAATCCCGCGGACCCGGTTTTCCCGTCCACCATCCACGCCCCGGCTCCAGCCGCCCAGTAACAGCCGTCCTCCGCCAGTCGTACGACCCCGCCGCCACCACCGCCGCTGCCGCTGCTGCTGCTCCCAGACAACAATCCCGGAAACAACGTGATCTGCACCCCACCGGCGCCCGGCGGATCCGCAAACGACGTCTCCGAAGAAGCCACAGCCCGCAGCCCCGTCAATCGCTCGAGCGCCCGCACGCCGCGCCCATGCCACTCCCGCCCGAGGCTGCTCATTGCCTCCGGTGCGGTGACGGTAACCAGAATTTGCGACAGGCTCAGGCTCCATTCCCGATTCCTCCGGCGGAAGAAGTACTACAAGTACCGGAGCATTCGCGGCTCAATCTCGAATACCATGATAGAAGGCTAACGTTTCAGCCTCCAAGCAGCCGAAAAAAGAAGAGGGGCTGTGGGAGAAGGCGATTCGGTCTGGATCGCCGTAACTCGGTCACAGGAATCTAAGACGAAGCCGTCGCCAAAAGTCGTAGTGCAAGGCTCTCAGTAGAACCGGCACGCGCAGGTACAGGTGAAGTCGGTGGAGGAGAATGCAAGTGAACGAAAGACGAATCCGGTTTGCGCTGACTTCGGCAATGGTCGTTGTGGCTGCCTACGGAGCAACGAACCGGGTTACCTTGAGTTCCACCGGGCGCGGTGCTGACAAACGCCCATTTTCCATCTCACGGGTCTTTGCTCGCGGTGAGATCAAGCAGTTTGCTTTGGCGTCCATCGACGGTAACGCCCTCTTTAGCCAGTGCGATGTGATGACGCGTTGGGATGACGGGAGTCTCCAACACGCTATTGTCTCGTTCCAGGCGGACATTCCCGCTGGAAACACAAAGCTGAACGTGGACTTCATCGACAGCCCGGCCAAATGTAGCCTCAATGACAATGACGCCTGTGACGCCGCCGCCCTGACTGGTGAGGCGATGGCAGGATTCAACGACGGCAACTGGGGCGCCTCGATCAACACGGAAATCAATGGGATCTCTCACCGCGCCGATGCCCGCGAAATGCTTGCCGCTGGCGCCTTGCGCTACTGGCTCCGTGGCCCGGTTGTTACGCAAGCCATCATTGAGGACCGTTCACCCGATCTGAACTTCGATTGGGGCTATAGGGACCAAACCATCGTGGTTCTTGCAGGGGCCCTCTCTCCAACTGCCACCACGCTCTCGCTTTCGGATACTTCAGCCGTCCAAGTGGGCGCAACCATACGAGTGGATAGCGAGGAACTGCAAGTATGTGCCAGAAATGATCGGTCCGTCACGATCGGAATCCCGAACACGTGCCCATCGATCGCTGGAAGAGCACAAAACGGGACTAGAGCCGCTGTCCATCAGCAGGGCGCAGTCGGCCGAATTCTTGCGGACGCGAATGCTGGAGATAACGCCGGTTGGACCAACAGAGTCATCGCTTACACTCCGTTTAACTTCCAGCGTGGGCTTGCCGCTAACGCAACCACCATGCCCGTGTATTCTACCGATCTACTGCAATCGCTGCCATTGCCTTTCACGATTCAGATCGGTCTCGAGCAAATCAGCGTCTGCAAACTCGCGCCAGGCCAGCCGGGTACTCTCTCCTTTGGTAGCAGCCTCGATAAGTGCCCAAATATCGACGGGCGCGGGATAAACGGGACCAAGGCTCAAGCTCATCCCGACAATGCCCCGATTTCTTCTCCAAACTGGCGCAGTTCCTGGGTGGACGCTCCCTCGAATAGATTCAAGTCGTTGCACCCCATCTTCGTAGCAACCTTTTACAAAGACTGGGCTGGCGTCAAAATCGAATACATCCTCGAAAATGTATGGGTTGAAAAGCAGCAGGATCAACAGTACGGTCTCACTCTTTACTCCGGCCCCAACTCGTCGCAAAAGCGCCTGGCCCAAACCGTCCACCACCGTGCCCTTACTCGATGGCGTAAAGTCTTCTGGGATGGAACTGAGCCGCCAGCAGTCAACATCGATCTCAACTTCGACTATTTGATTCAATCCAAAGTTGTTCCGAATTTCGACCGAAGCTACTCAGTGCCACAGAATATGGTCGTTGCGGACGTAAACCGCGCGAAGGCAGCGGGTATGGGGGATATCAACGCCACTGGGGTCGTATACCCTGCCATGCCTGTCGCTGGTGGCCGGGCCGACCTCGGGCTGTTTACTGCCTGGGATGTCAGATACCTGTATACCTTTGATTCGCGGCTACTGGACGTCGTTCTCGACGCTGGCAACGTCAGCGGCTACATCCCCGTGCACTTTCGCGAAAGCGACCCGGCGCGCACCTTCGATTCCGGCCGGTCAGTCCCAGCCTTCGGCAAACCGCTCTCCGCAGATGCCCGCCCGGCATTTGTAAGCCACTGGCTCGATTTTGGACCGGAAGCTGTTAACCCTGTCGGCTTGACGAGCCATTATCCCGGTCGCAATTTGGCGCGTCGACTCGACAATTGGAATGTCGACATCGCTCACCAGCCCAATCTTGTCTTTGTCCCGTATCTCATCACAGGCGACTGGTACTATCTCGAAGAGTTACAGTTTTGGGCTACGCGAAATCTCCTTGAGAGCACCAACGGCAACTGTCCCTACTGCAGACATGATGACTGGGCTTTCATCAGCGAATCCAACGCTGAAACCCGCGGCTTGGCCTGGGGACTACGTAGCGTCGGGCATGCGGCTTACTTCTCCCCGGATGGTACGCCCGAGAAAAGCTACTTCATCGAGAAGCTCGAGAACAACATCGCAATCCGCGAAGGCGTGATGAACGTCACAAACGGAACATACTTCGATCCAGACCCGAATTCCATGTGGAGCTGGGGTAGGAATACGGCCGCTGAGGGCGTTCGGAATCCGATGAAGTTTCCCCACCGTGCACTCGGCACCGCTGCATCTCCGCCTCCCTCGTCCGGTGGCAAAGCCTGTACCGCTGAATCCGTATGGATGTATAACCTGAACCACATTACTTGGGGACACTTGGAAGAACTCGGCTTCACCGTGATCAGTGGCCTCAGAAGAGAAGCAGCCAGGAACTTACTCCAGCAAATCTTGGATCCCCAATACCCGAAGGAACTTTTGGCCGCTGCCTACATACCGACCCGGGGATTATCAACCAACTGCGTCGACCCGCCGCCGTTCGCCTCGTGGGCCGATATTGCCGCAAACGTCGCAGATACCGAGCAGGTCGGCGCAATGACCCGATGGAAACAGGGTGCAGCAGATCCTGAGTTTGGCTATCCACCGATCGCTATGGCCGCGGCTAGTTTTCTTTCAGGCATAGTAGATGATCTGGGTTCGGGCGACGACGCTTGGAATTGGGTCAAGAGTAATGTCGTGAACCAAAACGCTTTTAACAACAACCCGAAGTGGGCTCTGCTCCCCCGTGCGCAAGGGCCGGCTCCGGCAATTGTTCCAAAACGCAGGCCTGTCGGCGTGGCTGGAAAGAAGACAAAGAAGAAAGCTCAGGCGGGAAGTATCATCGCGGAATCGGGTTTCTGATTGCCGCCGCCTCTTTTGACCGCAGCGTGACGACCGCAATCCTAGTTGCCTATTACTATCCTCCTGAGAACACTTCCGGGGCTGCTCGACCGTCCAGGTTTGCTCGTTTCCTCCCTGACTTCGGCTTTTCCCCGGTTGTGCTGGCTGGAGCCGATGGCGATCGGGCCCGGTACGCTTCTCCTCACGCCAACGGACCGGATGTGGTTCGTGTGTCTTCCGCTCTGGAGAACTCCATCTCATGTCGCTTTCAAACGGGAGTTGCCTCTGGATTCCAGCGCTTCCTCCTTCCCTATGAGGAGCACGTTCCATGGATTCCGGCTGCTGTCGCTGCGGGCATGCGCGTGGCCGCTCAGTCTGGTGCGAAAGTTGTTTTCTCTACGTCCCCTCCGATCGCGAACCACCTCGTAGCTTGGCGCCTGAAGCAGCGTCTGGGCTTGCGTTGGGTCGCGGATTTCCGCGATCCGTTAGTCGGGAATCCCTTCCGGACTAGCCGCAGAGCCAGAAAATACGATCCATGGATCGAAGCAATCATTGTTCGCCATGCAGACGCCGTCATCGCCAACACCGATCATCTCGCTGATCAGTGGGCGGCTCGGTATCCGCAGCACCGCGACAAAATCTCTACAATCTGGAACGGCTTCGATCCAGCCGAGCAGCTTCCGGTGATCGCAACCCGCCCCCCCCGCAAACCGCACCTCCTCACCCACGTCGGTGCCCTCTATGGACACCGTCACCCATCGCGCTTGCTTTACTCTTTGCGGCGTCTCCTTCAAGCAAACAAAGTCCGCAATGACGAGATCTCCATTCACCTCACAGGTCCCGTAGAAAACGTCCTTGAAGGGGGCTTTCAATCGATCCTCGACGAACTGCGAACCCGGGGAATCATGGAAACCAACTTCACTCAAGTACCCCGATCGGCGGCAAACCTTGAGATCGCCAGCGCGGATAGCCTGCTGCTCCTTGACCTGAACGCCAGCGGCACTGGTGTCCAGGTTCCTGCAAAACTGTTTGATTACGTACGGGCGGGGAAGCCGATCTTGGCCTTTACCGCTAGAGGTTCAGCGGTCGAGCAGATCCTCGGCCGCTCTGGCCTGCAGCATGTATTCCTGTACAACGACGATCCGGACGACGCGTTGGATCAGAAGATCCTGGACTACTTCAAGACTCCCTTTGATTGGTGGCGCGAGCCCAGCGACTGGTTCTTGTCCCAATTTGATGGGCGCCGCCAAACGGCAACTCTCAGTCGTGTGCTCCAACCGGCGCGCTAACTAAGCAGGCCCAGGATGTATCGATTGCCGAACCCGAACGCTCACCTCGGAGAGGAACTTTCTCTCTTCGGCCGTCAGAAATCCACTCACCCAAATCAATGAGCCATACAGGACTGCCAGGAAAAGTCCCCAAAAGAACCGTCCCCCAAGGCTTCCAAATGGGCAGAAGTAACTGAGACTCCACGCAACCGCACCACTTGCCATGATCACTGCGATACGGCCGTATTCGAACTCAAACCTGCGAACGCGCTGAGCCTGATAGTAGCCGACAATCAGCATGATGCTGAATGCCGCCACCGTCGCGGCTATCGCACCCCACATGGCGTACTTTGGAATCAATACCCAATAGAGAATCAGACATCCAACAGTTCCAGCCCAAACAACGCGGCTTTCCTGGGCAGGCTTGCCTTCCAGCAGAAACGCGCTCCGGAGATGGGAGCCAATCGCCCGGATCACATACGCCAACGCCACCCATGGCACGTAGACGCCGGCGTCGGCGAAGCTCTTTTGGAACAAGAGTTCGAGGGCTGGCGTGGAAAGCACTGCTAAGAGTACAGCGAGGGTTGTTAGCACAAGTGTCAGATAAGTACAGACTCTTACGTAGATTCGATCCCCCTCCGGCCTTTTCATGATCGTGAACATTTGAGACCGCCAGTAGATATCGAAGGGAGTTTGCACGTTGGCGACAAGCATCCCGATCTTGTACGCAAAAGAGTACAGGCCCACGACGCCGAGACCGTAATGCTTGAGAAAGGCTCGATCGCCGTAATGAATAACCAGCAGCCCAAGCCCCCCAATTCCCAAAGGGGCGCCAAACGCGATCAGTCTCTTGAAAAGCTCGGGACGGAAGGCTGGGGGTCCGGAATTCCGCAAACAATAGACTGCGAAGCCTGCGGCCATCAGAACCGACGTCAAAACCCCACCGTACAGCATCCCCTCGAGCCCCATCCGGAAACCCGCCAGGAGGGTAATGTTAATCGCTCCCGACAACAGCAACCGCACGATTGAGGCTAGGACGTAATGATCAGCTCTGTTCTCACTGCGCATGTACGCCAGTCCGATCTCTTGCGGAAGTGAAAACAGGAATGCCCCGAACATCAGCCGGAAGGCGAATCCATATCCACCGGAACCAAAGACCAGTTCACTCAGAAAAGGAGCCGCCCAGTACCCAACTACGAAGAAACCGGACGAGACAAGGAGAGATCCCCAAAAACCCGTCTGGACCAGCGCCTTCTGCTCCGCTGACCCGGCCGGTTCCTTCGACGCGTAGAACAACAGCGCGTCGCCCAGTCGCATTCCGACCAGCGTCCCGAAAACATACATGGTCAATTCGAGCAGCTCCAGCACTCCCCAATCACTTATAGTGAGGAAGCGCGTGTAGATGGGCATCAACAGGAAACTGCTCATTCTCCCGGCAACAACCGCCACAGAGTAAATCCCTGTGCTCATCAGCATCGGCCGGTAGACGTTTTTGAACTGGCTCATTTCTTCGGACCGGATCTGCGAACGGGTGCTGTGGACGGATGTGAATCGGATTGAGACACGGGCTATACCGGCGCGGACGGCATTACCTCTCCAGAGAGGGATATGGCCGGCAAACCATCTTCCTGTGCGACACGGAATTGCTTCTCCAGCAGGAACCATGCCGCGGCAGTAGTCAGAAGGATGTAGTAGAAATCAAAGGTTACCCGGGAGAGGAATGTGCTGCCGACTGCAAAACCAATCAATCCCGTCTGCAAGGCCTCTGGGTATGCGGCTAAATCGGCCCGTCCGGCGCTGTGCATGCGGGCCGCGGACCCCCTCAGCCACAGGATCGTGCCAAATAGGAGACCAGTGTATATGATCAAGGCCGGAGTACCCGAATCAGCTGCAACCTGGAGGTATGTGTTGTGCGCGACGTGATTGTCTTCTTTACCTAGATACGATCCGATAACCTTCTGAAAATTGATCGAACCAAAGCCGACGCCAAACACAGGATGATCTGACCATACCTGGAGCGCGGCGCGCGCCAATTCAAGCCTGCTCTGTGCTGAGGCCTCGGCTTCGTATTCAGAAATCGTGGCCAGCCGGTCAAGATACGACTCCCGAACCATCCAAATGGCAGGCAGAGCTAACAACGACATTCCGGCCAGCGCCAATAGCCTATGTTTGCTCCTCATAACCAAAATCAGCAAAACGCAACCCAGTGCTAGAGCGCCACCGCGCGAGTGTGTCCACACGACTCCTGCGCAACTGCCGAACATCATCACGAGGAAGCTCCAACGCACCCACCGGCTTGATGCAAAATTCCGGTACGCATAAAAGCAGAGCGGTACAACCATCACGAAAGCAAGGGCCACGCAGTTGTTGTCCGCCAGGAAACCGCCGTAACCCGCGTCAAACCTCGCACCGCCACGAATCAACCCGTAAAACCCGAATCGAAACCCCAGGAAACCCATCGAAAACGCCAGCGTGAGCATGAGGTGCTTCATATCGGTCAGAGTCTCTGTCATCACAGGAATCAACAACGCCATAACGATCACTCTTAGATACAGAGAATATGGTTCCCAAGCATCCACCAGAGAGTTTGCCGCGACCACCGAGAGACCCATCACCGCACTTTGCAGCAGGAGCAACATACTCACCCCACTCGCCAGGAGAACTCCAAACCTGACCAGGTAACGGGGCGCTGCGCTCAACAATGTGCACACCGCGAGCACAAACGAAAATGGATATTCCCCGGCCGTCCACGAAAGGTAATCGGGCCTCAACAAGGCAAACCAGATGTAACCCAACAGCCCTATCTTTGGTTTGAATATTGAAACGATCACGATCGAGGCTACGATCAGGATCAGAACCACTTCACGCATTGGTCATGCCCGCCCGGATGTCAATGAGGAGACGGCCCGGTTGCGGTGGGCTGACAACCCGTTCAGGATGCCGATATTGCCGCCTTTCAACTGCCCCAGCTATGCCAAAGAATGCCACAAGAGGTTGCTGTCCCATTGTCCCATATGCTGGCTCCCGCGCTCTTCGCGAAAACTGCACCCCGGTCAAGAATGGTCTGCTACCCTGAATCAACCGGCTTCGTTACTGTCCGATTCTAGTTTCTTGCTCGTCGTCCTAGATGCTCTTCGACACGCCAGTATTCCTCTGCTTCCTGACGATTGCGGTCGCGTTGTACTGGTCGCTATCTTGGCGCCGTCAGAACGCAGTACTTCTTGTCCTTAGCTACTTCTTCTACGGCTGGTGGGACTGGCGCTTCCTCGGCCTCATCTGGATCTCCACCGTTGTGGACTACTTCTGTGCCCGCGCAGTCGCCCGCTCCGATAACCCCACCCACCGAAAGCTGCTCCTGACCGTCTCCATACTCCTCAACGCCGGCTTCCTCGGCTTCTTCAAATACTACGACTTCTTCGCTACTTCACTCCAAGCCGCATTAGCGTCCGTCGGAGTCTCCGTCTCCGTCACGACGCTCAATCTCATCCTCCCGCCCGGCATCTCGTTCTATACGTTCCAGGCCCTAGCCTATATAGTCGACGTTTACTTCAGGAAACTTGAAGCCGCCGAAAACTTCATCGACTACGCCCTCTTCATCTCTTTCTTCCCCCACCTCATCGCCGGACCCATCCAACGCCCCGGCCACCTCCTCCCCCAAACTCAAAAACCCCGCACCTTCAATCAAAACCAGTTCTTCGACGGCATCCAGCTCATCTGCTGGGGACTCCTCCGAAAATGCATCGTCGCCGACAACTGCGCCCTCATCGCCAACGCCGCCTTCGACGGCAAACTCGGTCCTCCCAGCCTCCCGGTCCTCCTCCTCGGAACCTACGCCTTCGCCTGGCAAATCTACGGCGACTTCAGCGGCTACTCCGACATCGCTCGCGGCTCCGCCAAACTCATGGGCTTTGAGTTCATGGTCAACTTCAAGCAGCCCTACCTCGCCGAAAGCCTCCAGGACTTCTGGCGCCGCTGGCACATCAGTCTCTCCACCTGGTTGCGCGACTACCTCTACATCCCACTCGGAGGCAACCGGGGCGGGGAACTCGGCACCTACCGCAATCTCCTCCTCACCATGTTGATCGGCGGCCTCTGGCACGGCGCCAACTGGACCTTCGTCATCTGGGGAGCCATCCATGGCGGCGTCCTCGCCATCGAACGCTTTTTCATCGGCCGCGGCGAACGCCCGGGTCAATCCCCGGCCGGTGGCCTGGCCCGCACCTTCCGCCGCGTCTCCATCTTCCACCTCGTCTGCTTTGCCTGGATCTTCTTCCGCGCCCAGAGCTTCACGGCAGCCCTATCGATGCTGGCAGGCGCAGCCACGTGGTCCTGGCGTCCGGAATTCACCACCGCGACCATCCTGGTCGCCGCATTCGCGTCCCTATTGTTCCTGCTCGACCATCTGCTCGAAGCCCGGAACGAAGAGTACCTCTTCGAAAAGCAATCCGAGTGGACCCGCGTCGCCGCGGCCGTCGGCGTCTGCGTCATCCTTCTCCTCTTTACTGCGAATCAGGTCAATGCGTTCATCTACTTCCAGTTCTGAACATACCCAACGGCGCGGCCTCACCACGGCCACCTGGGCCTTGCTCGCCCTGATCGTATGCCTTCTAATCGGTACGGAACTGGCGACCCGCTTTGTCATCGCGCCTCGTAGCGCTATCCAGCGCCGCATCGCCACGGAATCCGCCGCAGCCCGCAATCTTCGGGCTGGCGACGTCCTCTTCGCGGGAAACTCCTTGCTGCTCTGGGGCGCCGACGTGCCAGTCTTGCGCAAGGCCATGCTGCCCGCCTGGCGCGCCCATCGCTTCATCGTTGAGGCAACTACTTTTGAGGATTGGGCCTTCGGATTAGCCAATCTCTTCGAACACGGGTCCCGCCCCTCGGCCGTGTTCCTCGTCCTCTCGCCAACCCAGTTCGCCCAACACTCCGTGCTCGGCGATTACTTCGCCCGTCAGCTCATGGCCCCCGGGGACCTCCCGGAGGTCGCCTCCGAACTGGACCTGCACCCAACGGCTATAACCGGCATGTTCCTCGCCAATCGCAGCGCCTTCTACGGCCTTCGTGGAGAACTCCGGAAGGTTCTGCTTCTCGGCCTTTTGCCGGGCCTCGACAAGCTATTCGCGCTCGTCAACCGCGCGAATCCTGCCGCCCCTCCCACCCCGCAGGCATCCCGGGCGCAAACAGAGATGCTCGAACGCCACCTCGACCGGCTTACCGGTCTCAGCCGGCGCTACGGCATCCCAGTAATTCTCGTGATTCCGCCCCAGACGCGAGCGAACGAACTGATGGACCAAATGAAGTCCCTGGCGAGCCAACGCGGCGTGCCCGTCCTTCTCCCCATCGCTCCCGGCGCTTTGGACGCAAGCCATTACTCTGACGGATTCCACTTGAATGAAAAAGGCAGCAGGCTCTTCACTCCGGCCCTCGCAAAAATAGCGCTTGACGCGCTCTCCGAATCCCCCTCATCACACGAACGCCGATAGCCGTGACACCTGAGCGGGCTTCGCGGGTTTTGCACCTGTCATCGGCAAGCAACATCATCTCGCGTCTTGAGGCCCTTCACCAATTCAACCTCCAGAACGTCGCTCAACTTCTCGGCAAACCGCCCAGTCAAGTGATTGTCGTCCCGGTAGACGACCTCGCCCATCCGGACCGCAAAACAACGGCCCTCATCGCAAAACTGCGAGGAAAGATCTGCGCTCCAGACTCCCTCAAGACCCCGAATTCCAGCCGTCTCGGCCGCAAACGCCCGGCTGTCGATCGCATGTTCCCGATCCATGTCGCAGTTGTGAGAAGATGTGCCGCCCCCGATTCGGGTGCTCCTCACCAGACACGCAGGGACATCAAATCCGGGTACGGGGTTGTCTCGTACCAACACGGCCTTGATCTTTGCTGTGCTGAACCAGGCGAACGTCCGGCCGATCCCTTGCTCCCATTCGCTGTAAACGGACGACAATGGCGCCGTGCTCTCACGCTCAATATCCGCAATATACTTGTGGGAATTCGCGATCACCACTAGTGCCGGACGAAGCGCGATGATTCGGCGCACCGCCTCCCGTCTCCACTCCTGACAGGTCGTCGCGAAAGTCCGCCCTGCAGATTCGAGGAATACATCGGTAGCGGGACAACCGGACTTCACGAAAGTGTGTAACTTCCATCCACGCCGGTTCGCGATCTTCTCAACCGCCCCGAACCATTGGATCGCATGGGAATCCCCGAACAAGACGACAGCCCCGGCCGCCCCGGCCGCCCCGAACTCGCAGGTCTTAACCTCCCTTGAGTCGCCCATCGTCACACAGGCTTGCCTCGGCAGCCTGCTGATGTCGGAGGCTACCTCGTTGAATTGTCTGATCTCCGGCCGCATCGCCAAAATGTCGGCAAATCGAAGGCTCGCTGTCGACAATCCGAAAGTCAGAACAGTTATCACTGCCGCACCGCAAAGGCAGCGCACAGGATGATCCACCAACCACGGGTGGAAGCGAATCGGGTTTTCGATCCAGCAGTACCCGGCGTATGCCGTCAACAACGCGGCTAAGACAGCCAGAATCTTTCCACCGGGCCCGAGTGAAGGATAGAGTGCCAGAGCCAACACCAGGAATGGCCAATGCCACAAATACCACGAATAGGACAGTCTCCCCAGGAACTGAAGCGGCTGGATTTGCAGGAGTCGGCTCGCTGCATTCGTCGGCAGCGCCCGCCCCGCGACCAGGGCCGCAACCGTCCCGCCAACCGGCACTGCTGCGACAAGGCCGGGGAAATCAGCGCTCCTGACAAAGTGGATCGACGTCAGGATTGCCAAGAGCCCCGCAATTCCTAGCCCCTGCCAGAACTTCCTGCTCCAGCTGCTCCTGAACCCTGCTATCGCCGCCAATCCTCCCACTCCAAACTCCCAGGCGCGCGCCGGCAACTGATAGAAAGCGAAGGTTGGATCCTTCGACGTCAAAACAACGCTGGCCCCAAATGACGTCACCGTAATCAGCCCAAGCGCCAGCGCGACGGACCGCCGCGAAACCCCGGTCAGCTTCCCACAAGCCCATATCAAAACCGGCCAAACGAAATAGAACTGCTCCTCGACCGCGAGCGACCACGTGTGCAAAATTGGATTGGTCTCAACGTTCGCACCAAAGTAATCAGCAGCATTCAGGGAGAAGAAAACGTTGCTCATATAGAGCGCGCTCGCTCTCGCTGCCCTGCCGGTGGACGTCAACTCGTTTGGTGAAAAGAAAACCGCTCCGAGCCCCAGCGTCACAAGCAGGGCGAAGGCTGAAGCAGGCAAGAGCCGCCGCACTCTGCGGCCGTAAAACTGCATCAGATCTACGGTCGATGTTGACTCCAGTTCTTGAACCAGAAGGCCCGTAATGAGATAGCCCGAGAGGGCGAAGAACACGTCCACACCGACAAACCCGCCGCGCACACCACCAAACCCGCAGTGGAACGCCACCACAGCTAAAATGGCGATTCCTCGCAAGCCTTCAATATCCGCACGGAATCTGATCTGTGACCCTGCCATCTCTTTGATCTTCGGCAACTTCCTTCAAATGCTATATCTCGAGGCGCAAACCCGGTTTGTCACCCGTCGGGCCTTCGCTATCCCGGGTCGCGTCAAATTAGAGAGCCTGTTCAAGTCTCCGCAGCGACTGCTCCATCCGCCCCATCCGTACCCCGGGATCCTCCATAAATTAACGCCTCGGAATACCGCACGCGGCTGGGTAGATGACGCATAACTCGATCTGTCGCATTGCAGTGGCAATTCGGGCAGTTCAGCTGGAACGCATCGATTGCCGCTTGCTGATGAGCCGCTCCGAATAGCATCTCTCTCAACCGCTTCTCTTTCAGGTTCCCCAACCCGAACGTCACGTAACACATTTGCACCGTTCCATCCGGCCCAACCCACAACATCTCGCGAGCCGAACAAGGAACCTTCATTTCCGGCCCCAACAGCGCCCAATCCGGCAGCGATCGCAATCCCTGTAAAGTGTGCCGGATCAGTTCCGGCCTCTCCTGTTTGACCGCAATGATCTCTCGAACCACCCGCTCCAGCATCGGTCGATCTTCCTCAGGACGAAACTGTAAGCATCGATCCGGGCCTTCCTGAAAGTACGGAAGCGAGTAATGAATCAAATCGACCTGCATCGTCATACCGTGTCGCAACGCGAATTCTACAGCCGCGCGAAAGCTCTCCACGTTCGCTGTCGACCGCATGAGTAGCCAGTTCATCTGCAATTGCACGGTGTCACCGTAGCGTTGACGAGTTCTTTCGATCCCCCGCTGCACGGCTTCAAAAAGACCGCTCCTTTGCGTATACCGGTCATATTCGGCGCCGATGCCATAAAAACCAATCGTGACATCACGCAACCCTGCGGCCACAAGACTGTCGATTCGCTTGTCCAATAGAGCCGCATTCGTCGTCACATAGGGACTCATGCCCAGCGCGATGGTCCGCTCTATCATGGCCGGCAGATCTCGATGCAACAGCGGTTCGCCACCATAGAACCGCACCATCCGCACGCCCGCCTCCGCCGCATCTTCCAGAACGCCCTCTACCGTTTCATAGGAAAGCTGTTCGCCTACCATGAAATCTCGCTCGTACCGGCAACCGAGACACCTGGCGTTGCAGGAACCCGTAATCGCAATCATCATCCGGTGTGGCGCGGGTCGGATAATTCCAGGCAGGACCGCCGCTGCGGAATGTAAGGCACATTTCAGAATTGATTCAATCGCAAGGAATTGCGCTCGAACGGCTGGAGAGTTTCGAGTCAAGGCCCCGGCTTTTTGCCGAACGCCGCGCGGAATAGGCAAACTGTCCCCCTCGAATAACCTAACATTGATAGACCGCCCATCCGCACCTATTTCCAGTCAATGTTCAGGCCACTGCCGCCCCTCGCAACACCCGATCACTTCCCCTCTACGACTCTACACCCAGGTAGGCACTCTTGTAAGCCCCATAATAGGACTCCAACTCGCACTCCCGCACCACGTACTCACGACCCGCAGCCCCCATCCCGCGCAACCGCATCGGATCCGCGACCAAACCCCCTATCGCCTCCGCCAATCGCCCCGCATCCCCCACCGGGACCAGAACCCCAGTCTTCCCCGCCGTCACAATCTCCGGATTCCCACCCACCGCCGTCGCCACCACAGGCAAACCCGTCGCCATCGCCTCCAGGATCGAGATCGAAATCCCCTCCACCGTCGACGGCAGCGCATACAAATCCATCTGCCGCAATAACTGCGGGATATCCGTCCGGTTCCCCGCCAGCCACACCCTACCCTCTAGCCGGTGCTGCGCGATCAGCCCTTCCAGCTTTCCCCGCATCGGACCCTCGCCCACGATCATCAAGCGAAGCCTCGGGTTCTCCTGGGGCCGCAAAAGCGCAAACGCCTCGATAAGCGTACCCTGGTCCTTCACCTCCGCCAGGCGCCCCACTGTCCCGATCACGAACGTCCCTTCGTCGCTAAAGAACCCCGCCGGCGCGCCCTCGATCTCCCGCAACTTCGGACCCGGACAAAACCGTTCCGTATCGATCCCCGTATAAATCTGCCGGACCCGCTCGGGCCGCGCCCCCACCGTCTCCACCAGCCACTTCGCCAGATCCTTACTCACTGCCGTGTACTGATGAATCAGCGGCCGCGTCGCCCGCCGGAACAGGTTGTACTTCCAGTTCGTCCCATCCAGGTCATACGTGTCCCGCCCATGCTCCGTGTGGACCCGCCTCGGCACGCCCGCCAGCGCCGCCGCCCACTGCCCCTCCATCGGTCCCAGATTATGCGAGTGAAACACGTCCGGCTTCAGCCGCCGCAAATGCCCGGCCAGCCGCCACAACATCCCCAAATCCGTCCCCGGCCGCTTGTGCAGCGCAATCACCTCACAATCCGTCCGCCGGATCTGCGTCCTCCGATACTCCTCATCGTAAGTCGTCAGACAAAACACCACATGCCGGAACCGCTCCGCCGGCAACTCATTGATCAGCGTCACCAGGATGTTCTCCAACCCCCCGGTCCGCAACGCATAGATCAAGTGGGCCACCACGATGCGTCGTTCAGAGCTTTCTGACTCCATGTATGCTAATGGTCCTGGTGGTTGGAGTTGAAGCGCGGCGCCAGCTTCACAGAAGGTCCTTTAGCCGTTCGGGCTTGATAGCACAATCGGTAAGAATCTTTCGCAGAAGGCCGAGTCCAAGCGCACGCGTGCGAAGCGGGATTACGGTTGCGCGTCCGTCTTCGTGCCGTAAGAAGTGATGACTCCCACACACTCGCACGATCGTGAACCCCCTCACGCTCCAAAGCCCGCACCAGCTCCTTGCCTGTCGGACGGGGGAGCGTGCTCATGCGGCGACGGTCACTCGCTGAATGCCGATGAATTCCAGAGGTTCCGGCTCCCGGCCCTGCACCTCGAGACACAACTCGACTGCTTCCCGGATCTCTACCATCAGTTCGTCCAGCGACGCCGCGTCCGTATGGCAGCCCGGCAATTGGGGCACTGAAGCCACGTACATGCCTTCTTCGTCCCGCTCGATTACCACATCGTATTGCCGTGCCATCGTCTTCATTCTACTCCGCCTAACACTCTTTCAAAAACCGGCAGGGGGCGACGTGCTCCGCCAGGGACAAGAGGAACGTTCGCCGCGACTTCCGTTGCCCGCGTGTTCCATAGATCAGGTGGGCCACCACGATGCGTCGTTCAGCAGTCACGAACCTCCAGAATACCGCCAAGCCTGGCCGGCACGAGCGCAACTACTCGTTCTCCATCTGTCTGCGCTACGATCCTAGTCGTGAAGTTCGGGACCTGATTCGCAAATTGGAATCCACCGGGTGGGTACTCCGGGCAACTAGGGGAAGCCACCGTCAATTCAAGCATCCGCAAAAGCCATTTGTGGTGACGGTAGCAGGGCATCCCGGAAAGGATGTACCGATCGGCACACTTCGGGCTATTCTGAAGGCAGCGGGTCTGGAAGGAGACGAGCAGCGATGAAGTACACAGTCATCTACGAGAAGGGCGCCTTGTCCTGGGGTGCTTACGTTCCCGACCTGCCGGGCGTGATCGCCGCCGGCGATTCACGAGAGGAAGTGGAATCTCTGATCCGTGAAGCGGTCGAGTTTCATATCGAAGGCTTGAAGGCCGAAGGCCTGGCCGTGCCGCCGCCCGCGAGTTCGGCGGGCACGCTGGAAATTGTCGCGGCGTAAGTAGCCGCCGGTATTTACGGACCACCGCCCGGCGACCCTCGCTATGTTATTCGAATTCCGCAACTACATCCTGTGGCAAGGCCGAATCGAAATCTGCGGGGGTGACAAAGTCTCCCTTCGCCGCCCCCAACCTCCGCCGTTGCCGCGCACCCTCAACCACCGTCAAACGAGCCAGTGGCCGTCCAGCCTTCAGGATGACCACGTCCTCCCCGGCCAGGGCCCGCTCAAGAAGCCAAGATAACTGAACCTTAGCCTCCCGCACATCGACTTCGATAGGCACGTCTAAATCATAGCCGCGCCACATCTCACGCGCCCTATACCTCGGCGGACGCGACACCCAGCACAGTATCGGCTATTATCGACATATGGCGATCCTCCGTATGACCGAGGCTGAACTGGTGAAGAATATCACCAATGTCCTCAAACAGGTTCGCCTGGGCAGCGAGATTCTCATCGAGCAAGAGAATCACCCCGTCGCCGTAATCAAACCGTCAAGACCGGTCGGCCGCATGATCTCGGACGTGATCGCCGATTTGAAAGAACGAGGATCCACTGCCTTGATCGACGATGACTTTGCCCGCGACATCGAGGAAGGGGTCAACGCGCAGCGGCAACCATGGAATCCGCCCTCCTGGGACTAGTCCTCGACTCCAGCGTCCTGATCGCAGCCGAACGGCGGAAGCTAACTTCGGAACAGACAATCGAAGCCGTAAGGAAGACTGTCGGCGAAGTCGCAGTAGTGCTCTCTGCCTTGACCGTAGCCGAAATCGGCCACGGGATCTATCGTGGCAATACCGAAGAGATCCGAGCAAGGCGCCGCGCATACCTCGACGAACTGAAGTTGACTATTCCGATCCATCCGATGACAGAAGCAACCGCAGAAATCGTGGCGAAAATTGGCGGTGAGCAGGCGTCCCACGGCGTGAATCTTCCGCTGGGAGATCTCATCATCGGCGCCTGCGCACTGGAGTTAGGTTACGCGGTTGGTACAAGCAACGTCCGTGACTTCGGTCGTATACCCGGCTTGAGAGTAGTTCACCTGTAGGCCGGAAGCCGCAGCCCCTACCTCGGCGGACGCGACACGAACAGCTTGTCGATATCCTCCGGATCCAACAACGTCTGCCCATCCCGCACGAACTCACACTCCAACTCCTGCGCCGCCTGCCGCACCCCTACCCGCGCCTTCACCTCCGCCAGAAAACTCTCCGGAAACCCCGCATTCTCCGTCGCCTGCTACATGCTCTTCAATCACCCCTCCACCCCGCCTCCGCCTCAACATGGATCTTAGGTATCGCTTCAGCGACCGAGAATCAACGACCGGAACTCATCTACCAACTCGTCTTCCCGGCTAGGGTCCGCGTCCGCAAGATTTGCCTTCAATTTCTTGAAAAACTCCCGCTTTCGGTGCTCCTGGCCTTCCAGACCAATCCGCACGAGCGCCGCGATGGCTTTGCTCATGCTGCTGTCGTTTGCCTTCGCATATCGCTCCACCTCATGCGCCAAATTCGGCGTCAGCCCAACGGTATAACGAGCGCTGCTGGCGGAAGTATTGCTCTTCGAGGTCGTGCGGCGCGAGCCCCGGCCAGACTTGCGATCCTTGACTGAGTGAGGCATACATCATCACTCTGACGCAACAGCTCCGCCAAAAACAAATCTCCTCACCCGTACCTCCTCTTCAACCGCCCCTCAACCCCGCCTCCGGCTTCGCCATCCAACCTCGTGGGAATGGCTACCTGGTTCAGAGGCCTCGGCTGACGCTTTGCGACCGGGTTTACAAAGGCCCCCTGTGGCATGGCGTCCACGTTCCCACAACAGCCCCGTGAGGGCGCTATTTTAGAGAAGAATCCACCCATGAGTCGCGTTGAGCAACTCGAGCAGCGGATCACCGAATTAAACGCCTCTGAATTGAGAGAACTTCGCGCATGGTTCGAGCGCTATGACGCCGGGGTCTGGGACCGCCAGATTGAAAGCGATTCTAAGAACGGCAAGTTGCGTCGGCTGGTGGAGCAAGCACTCTCCGATGATCGCGCCGGCCGTTCGACGGATTTGTGAACCATCGCGCCTCACCGGGCTTCTGGGCGTGCTACGAACGCCTCCCTGCTGAGGTGCAGCGGACAGCAGAAAAGGCATTCGAACTCCTCAAGGGCGACCCTCGGCATCCTTCGCTGCAGTTCAAGAAACTCGATGAGGTTTGGTAGGCGCGCGTTGGATTGCATCATCGTGCTCTCGCGGCCGAAGTCCCGGGCGGGTTCCTGAGGTTCTGGATCGGGACACATGCGGAGTACGACCGTATCGCAGGGTAGTAACGGGCATCTTCCCCAGAGCCCATGCCCCACCCGCCGCAACTATCAAATGACCCGCACGCCGTACGCCGCCAGTTGCGGGTCAACCGATAGCACCGGCATCTTCTCCGCAATCGCCTGCGCTGCAATCATCCGGTCAAACGGATCCCGGTGCAGCGGAGGCAAATCCTCCAACTTCGCCAAGTGATGCATCTGGATCCCCAGCACCCCGATCCGGTTCTTCTCCAACTGCGTGCTCAAGTACTTCGCTGCCGGCTTCGGCAGCGCCAACTTGCCAATTCCACACTTGATCAGGATCTCCCAAACGCTCGCGACGCTCAGATACAACTCCGCTCCCTCGGCAAGAAATACCTCCCGATGGGCCTGTGCCAGGCGCTCATCATCTGTAATCGCCCACAGGAAAATATGACTGTCCAGAATGACACGCATCCCCTGCTGTCCTTACTTCTCGAACTCCGCAACGACATCTTGCGGCAAGGCCGAATCGAAGTCCGCCGGCGTGACAAAATCCCCCTTCGCCGTCCCCAGCCTCCGCCGCTGCCGCGCTCCCTCCACCACCGTCAGACGCACCAGTGGCCGCCCGGCCTTCATGATCACCACGTCCTCCCCGGCCAGGGCCTGCTCGAGAAGCCTCGACAAATGCGTCTTCGCCTCGTGGACGTTCACTTCGACAGACATGACTAAATAGTATGGCTTAGTTTATTGCTTAGTCAACCCGTCAGCGCGGTCTCGGCGGACGCGACACGAACAGCTTGTCGATATCCTCCGGATCCAACAACGTCTGCCCATCCCGCACGAACTCACACTCCAACTCCTGCGCCGCCTGCCGCACCCCCACCCGCGCCTTCACCTCCGCCAGAAAACTCTCCGGTATCCGCGGATTCTCCGTCGCCCGGTACGTGCTCTTCAACCACCCCTCTACCCCCGCCTCCGGCTTCGACCTCCATACGTCGTAATAAAAACCCTTCGCCCCGCTCGGAGTCCCACCCAGCCAAATCGACCCCTGCGTCACCGACAACGTCGGCAACACCCCGGCAAATACCTGGTCCCCCACCTTCCCCGCTTCATCCAGAATCACCAGCGCCGTCGTCGGACCCCGCACCCCGTTGTCGCTCGTCGCACCCACAATCCGCGACCCGTTCGGCAGGATCCGCGCAATCCGCTTCCCCGTCCAGTGCATCTTCACCGGACCGCCAACCCACCACGCCCCCTCCACATAACCCCGCCGCGCCGCACCGTCCGCCTCCAGCAGAAAGTCGTCGATCTTCGCGAACGACTCCGCCAGGTGGTTCCCATCCCCTCCCAGGATCAGCACCATCGACCCCGGCTGCGTAAACGCCACATGCACCGCCTTGATCGCAAACACCGTGGACTTCCCGCATTGCCGCGCCCAGTTCAACGCCACGCGCCTCCCCGGATACTCCAGCGCCTCCCGCTGCCGCTCGTCCGGCGTCCAGCCCAGCAACTCCGTAGCGAATCCCGGCAGGTCGAACAGATACCGCAGCCGCAGCCAGTCGCTATCGCGCCGTCGTCTTTCCATGGCCGCCCACCCCCTCGTCGTCGTTTCCATAGACCCGCCGGATCGTCTCCTGCACCGCCCGGTACGCCTCCGGATACTCCTGCAGCGTCCGGCACACCAGGTTCAGCAACTGCGACTCCCTCTTCCATCGCCGCCCATCTGGTTTCGCGGCCGCCGCTCTCTTGACCCAAGTGATTCGTTGCGACATCGTGTCTTTCCTACCTCCGCCCACATCGTACACGTCGCAACCCGCACCGAATCACCCGCCGGCAACCGGAATCGCTTGCAACTCACACAAAAAAAGGGAGAAACATTTTTTTGGCCGGCTTGTGAACGCCCTCCTGCCACTTCCCGGGAAATCCGTTTACCCCTCGTATCCAATTGCAAATACAACTACTTCTGCCACCCGCCCCATAAACCTCCCATTTCGGGACCGGCCGTTCACGCCCGGTCGAACTTTCTTTTCTTTGTATTTTCAATAGCCTGCAGCCCTCGTCCGCTCGGGCTTGCGAGAGGCTCCTGCAAAAACGGGCTCAGAGAGTGGATCTCTCTGCACACACATCACAAGGAGCTGTTGATTCCCATGTCTGACATTTTTCAGAACCCCATCGATCGCCTCGACGAGGAACAACTCGAGCGCGCCGAAGCCCTCGAAGCCGCCCGCAACAAGGCCAAAACCAAAGCTGGCGGACCCAAAACTGAAGCCGGCAAGGCCATCTCCGCCTGCAACGCCTTCAAGCACG
>CAZVKC010000094.1:0-3660 GCA_964627455.1 uncultured Solibacteraceae bacterium
GCATCGTCCTCGATCATGAAGATCGCCGTCTCCGGCCAGTACGGACTCTTCGACATCCGCTCCACCAGCTGCCCGATCGCCCAGTCCGCATTTGCGACCATCGCCCGCGGCGTGTAGGCGCCCGGCCGGGTACCCGCGGTGTGATCCTCCGGCAGGCTCATGATCACCAGATTGGGAAGCCGCTTGTTCGCATCCTTCGAAGCAAAGTTCTTCTCATACGCGTCGAGTTCTTCGAAGAAGACTTTGACGTTGTCGGTATCGCGCATGCCGGGCAGTTTGAACTTCGGCGACACATGCCCCAGCAATCCGCCGACGCCCGGCGACGCGTCCATCGTGGTCCCGTCGCTCGACCTCGTCGCGTACTCGCCATAGCTGCGATACGTGAGCCCCTTCTTCGCCGCGAGATCCCACAGGTGTCCCGCCGCCGGCGCGTATGCATTCGCGCGCGTCGTCTTGCTATGGCCGCCATACTGAGCGGGCCACATCTTCTCGTTGTAATCGGTGGCGATCGCCGAGTTGGACCACGAATGTCCGTCGACGCTCACTTCGCCGTCGCAATACAGGTTGTCGAGCAGCACCCACTGGTTCGCGATCGCGTGATGATTCGGCGTGACCTCTTCACCGAAGATCGTCAGCCGCGGATCCCCGTTGCCCTTTTGGATATCGCCGAACACCTGATCGTACGTGCGATTCTCTTTGATCACGTAAATGATGTGCTTGATCGGCGAACCCGCGCCAACCTGCTGCGGCACGATGCTCTTGCCCTGCGGTGCGCGCGCCATCGTGAGGTAATCGTCTTTGTAGGGGATGTTGTCGTATACCTGTTTGGTCCACGCCTTGATCTCGGACTTCAGGTTCTTCACCGGAACGATGTTCACGGTCCCGCGCTGGATGTCGCGCACGCTGTCCTTGGTCGGCGCGCCATTCAGTAGCGGACTCGTCGGCCCCATCGGATTGGCGTGCGGCTCGAGTCCCTTGCTGTTGCCGACGTACAGTTCCATCTTTGCGTTCAGCAGCAGCGCGCTCGGATACCAGCCTGACGGAATGAATCCCATCACGTGGCTCTCGCCCGCCTCGCGGACATTCACCACCGCAATGCAGTTGTTGTCCGCGTTCGCCACGAACAGCATATTGTTCTTGCGATCGAGCACCAGCGCGTTCGGCGTCGTACCCTGCGGCGCCCTCGCTGTCGGACCCACATTGATCGTCTCGATCGCCTGCCGCTTTGCCGTATCGATCACTGTCACTGTGTTCTCGTTGCCGTTCGAAACATACAGCCGGCCGTCGGCGCCGAGTTCCAGGTCGTTGGGATTGCGACCCGTCGGGATCGTCGCGACAACCTTCGACGACGCCACGTCGATCACCGAGATCGAATCGCTGCTCCAGTTGCTGACATAGAGCAAGGTCCCTGCTTCGTTGAATTGCAGGTCATACGGGCTGATGTCGACGGGGATCTTGCGAACCACCTTGCCCGTGCGCGTGTCGAACACCGCAACATGCCCGCGCGCCGGATCCGCAGCGCGATTGCCGACAAAGAGGAGATCCTCTTTCGGATGCATCGCCAAGCCAGTCCAATAGACTTCCGCGGCCGGAACCGTGTCGCGCCACTCGGCCACTGGCTTCTCGCTCAGCTTGCCATTCGCATAATCGAAGACGTAGATCGGCGCGATATCCGACGTATGCCGCGGACCACTCGCGTTTCCGCCCGACACATACAACTTCGCGCCGTCGCGCGACCACGCCATTCCGAGCCACGCCGAATTTAACGGGATCCGCTGGACGGCGTTCTGCGTCGACTGATCGATCACCAGCAACCCGTGCGGATTGAACCCGCCATGCTGGGCGATGACGACGCGCTGGTCTTTGCTTTGGGTGAGATTGAGGATGAGGTCCTCGGTTGCGATCGCCTTGCCGACGGGCGTGATGCGCCAACCGTTCGGCAACGAGTATCCACCTGAAGGGAGCTTATGAGGAGGCTGGGCGAAGATCAGCAGCGGCAGGACACCGGCAACAAGGACAATACGGCGCAACGGCAACATAGCGCTTGCAGCATATCAAAGCGCACCCTCGATAATAGGAGGACATGACGTCGCAGGCGCAGCATCCGCACGCAGCGGGATCCGGTTGGTGGCTCCTCATCCTACCGGGACTCATCTGGGGCGCCTCGTTCCTGTTCATCGCTGAAGCGCTGCATTCGGTCAATCCCAACGGACTCACGTTCCTCCGCATCTGCTTTGGCTTCGTGACGCTGGCATTCTTTCCGGCGGCGCGCAAGTCGCAAATCGCCCGTAAAGACTGGACCAAAGTCTTCTGGTTGGGAGTCCTCTGGTTCGCCTTTCCGATGAGCATGTTCCCCTTCGCGGAACAACTGGTATCGTCTGCCCTCACCGGTATGCTGAACGGCGCGAATCCACTCTTTGCAACCATCGCCGCGTCGATCATCGCCCGCAAGGCGCCTTCGCGCGGCGTCGCGACAGGACTTGCCATCGGACTCTTCGGCACCGTCCTTATCGCACTGCCCGCGATCGGAGAGGGACGCAACAGCGTCACCGGGATCTCGCTCGTGCTCATCGCCGTGTCGTGTTACGGCGTCGCGCTGAATCTCGCCCGCGCACTGCAGCTCGAGTACGGAGCGATTCCCGTCATCTGGCGCGCGCAAGCCGTCGCAGTGCTGCTCACCGCGCCGCTCGGCATTCCGGATGTGCTCAACGCGCATTGGTCGCCGATTCCGTTCTTCTCGCTGCTCGCGCTTGGATCTCTGGGAACCGCAATCGCCAATGTCCTCATGGCCTCCGCGGCCGGACACTTCGGCGCGGCCCGAGCGTCCGGCGCGACCTTCCTCATTCCGGTCGTAGCCCTGATCCTCGGAGTCGCCGTGCGTCACGAGCAGGTCGCGCTGCTTTCGGTCGCAGGATGTTTCGTCTCGATTCTGGGTGCGTGGTTCATGAAGCGCGCCAGTGCCCATTGATGCGACTCGCGGTTTGATAACTTGAGAGTAAGCATGCGAATCGCTTCAGTGGTCATTCTGGCAACCCTTGTTCTCAGCGCCCAGCAGACACCCGAACAGCAACAGCAGGGATTGCCGGCCCGCGCCACGCCCGCGGATTATCAGGTCCAGGCCAAGGCGGGGAACATCACGATTGCCGCCGAGTTCACCGGACACGGTATCCCCACGGTTGGTCAGGAACCTTTGACTTCCGAAGATTACATCGCGGTGGAAGTCGGCATCTTTGGCCCGCCCGACACCAAGCTGACCTTGAGTGCGACGGACTTTTCGCTGCGCATCAACGGCAAGAAGCAGCCGATGCCGAGCCAGCCCTGGGCGCTCGTCGCCAAGGGTGTCAAGGATCCCAGTTGGGTCTCGCCCGAAGCCGCCAATGCGGAACCGAAGTCCAAGGGCGGAGTCAGCAGTTCCAGCGGTGGCGGCAGCAGCGGACGCTCGCCCGGGGACCCGCCCCCTCCGCCGCCCAAGGTCCCGATCGAGACCCTGCGCACCTGGCAGCAAGGGGTCAAGCGCGCGGCGTTGGCGCTCGGCGAACGTCCACTACCCCAAGCCGGACTCGTCTTCTTCCAGCACCGCGGCAAGGCCGAAAACCTCCGCTCGGTGGAACTGGTGTACGAAGGTCCCGCAGGAACCGCCACGCTCACGCTGCAGTGACG
>CAZVKC010000094.1:3760-13263 GCA_964627455.1 uncultured Solibacteraceae bacterium
TGGAACTGGTGTACGAAGGTCCCGCAGGAACCGCCACGCTCACGCTGCAGTGACGCAAGCGTAGCCCTAAACCAGTTGAATGCTGACTCGCCGGCCAACGATAGCGGCTGCGCGTTCCAAACTCGATAACGTGATGTCGTTCTCCGCGTCGAGCAACCGATCCACTTGCGTACGGCTCGTCTTGAGTAGTGTGGCCATACGATTCTTGGAGATTTTCTTTTCCTTCATCGCCTGTGCAAGTTGCCAGGCCACTACTTCTTTGATCGCCTCGTTCTGAGCCCCTTCGAAGATACCCTCTTCTTTGAGGAAATCATCGATGCTGGATCCCATGTGTCTTTTGCTCATTGCGTCAACTCCCTTTGTCGCTTTCGGGCCAACTCCAAATCCTCGACTGGCGTGGCTCGGGTCTTCTTGATGAATCCATGAAGCGCCACTAAGTGCTCCCGATACATGCAGACGAAGACGCGTGCCGTTCGGCCTGTGGGCAGATCCGTTCGGATCTCCCAAAGGCCATCGCCCATCGGCCGGCAAAGAGGCATGCCGATTGGCCATCTCCACTGCGCCTTCAATAGATCCTTGCCAACGCAATGGCGTTCCAATTCGGGCAATTCCCTCAGCCAGTCGCGCACCGGCTCCGCGCCCCTCGCGCTCCGAAAGAAAATCAGTGGGATCTTTTGCGAAGGAGCCACGATCCTGCACCTTATAAGGTACATATATCACCAATCGGGCTGTCCAGCAAGGGATCTCCGGATATACTTGAGAGACGTCCGCGTGGACCCTCGCCTCCACGCACCCCTGGAGACTCCCGATCGCTATGAATCCGCCCCAACGGGCTGCCCACGATCAAGTGCCCGGTTACGCCTGGCTCGTTGTCGCCGTCCTCATGCCGGTGGCCCTGCTCAACTACCTAGATCGCCAGATGCTCGCCGCGATGAAGTTCTCGCTCATGTCCGACATCCCGGGCATCGGTTCCGAGGCCAACTGGGGCAAGATCCTCGCGCTCTTCAAGTGGACCTACGCCTTCCTCAGCCCCGTCGGAGGCTACCTCGCCGATCGCTTCAGCAAGCGCCACGTCATCGCAGGAAGCCTGCTCATCTGGTCCGCCGTCACCTGGGCCACCGGACTCGCCACCGATTACAACCAACTCCTGTGGACCCGCGCCATCATGGGCGTCAGCGAGGCCTTCTACATTCCGGCGGCTCTCGCTCTCATCGCCGATTATCACGTGGGCGCAACCCGTTCCCGCGCCGTGGGCATGCATCAGATGGGCATCTACGCAGGCGTCATCATCGGCGGATTCTCCGGCTTCGCAGCGGACCATCCCGAACTGGGCTGGCGTTGGATGTTCAAGCTCTGCGGCCTGATTGGCATCGCCTATGCCCTGCCGCTGTTTCTCATGGTTCGCAACGCCGGGGCGCCCCGGAGTACATCCCAGGCAGCGTCCGAAAAAACCTCGCCTCTCGACGCCGTCCGGGAACTACTGAGCAATCGCTCGTTCCTATTACTCGTTCTCTATTTCACCCTGCCCGCCATGGCCGGCTGGATCGTGCGCGACTGGATGCCCGCGATTCTCAAAGCCGAATTCGGTATCGGGCAAGGAAAAGCCGGCGTTTCCGCGACCCTCTACTGGATGGTCGCCGCGATCCTCGCTGCAATCGGCGGCGGCTGGCTCGCGGACCGTTGGATGCAGCGCTCCGACCGCGGCCGAATCTACACAAGCGCCCTCGGCATGTCGCTGATCGTCGTCGCGATGATGGGCGTCGGATACTCACCGAGCACGGGCATGCTGGGAGTCGCCATCGCGTTCCTCATCGTGTTCGGACTCGGCTGGGGCTTCTTCGACGCCAACAACATGCCGATCCTCTGCCAGGTCGCGCGCCCGCAACTGCGCGCCTCCGGCTACGGCATCATGAACCTCGTCAGCATCAGTTGCGGAGGCCTCGCCGACTGGGGATTTGGAATCCTCCGGGATCTCCACACACCCTTGATGGCCATCTTCGGCATCTTCGCGTCAGTCGCCGTAATTTCCGTGGTCCTGGTGTTACTCATCAAACCGACGTACAGCGACGCCGCGCCCGCGCCGCCGGGTCATTGAAACAGACAGATCACATGTCGGATTTTCTGCTCATTCTGATCTCCGACACAGTTGTGGCTGCGGCCCAGCCCGCACGCCAGCGACGGTAAACGAGACACCAGATCTGGCCTGACCCGCAAGAATTGGGGTGAATGATCCTCAAGAACATCTTGGAAGCCGAGTCAGAGTTGACAGCATTGATCGAAGCTGTCCAACGAGGCGAAGAGGTGTTGATCGGCAAAGAAGGAAAACCGGTTGCCCGCCTGGTTGCATACCGGAGCGCCCCGGAACCACGGAAACCGGGCGCGCAAAAGGCCAGCCTCCAGACACGGGAAAGCTGGGGTTGCCAGAAGCCTTCAACCAGATCCTCCGGGAATCGGGATTCGAATTGCTATCGATTGACGCCAGACACGCGAACGCAGTGCTCAAGCTGGATCATTACGTCAGATCGTGGCTGGAGCCGTACGCAGGCCCAGCCGATTCAATTCGGCGTCGGATGTTCGACGTGCTCGATTACCAGCGTTCGAACGGGGACCTTGCGCCGTTCGAACTTCAATCCCAACTGCGACTCGATCGCGTCAAACACCAGTGCGCGGAACTCTTCCCGAGCATCAATTGCGTTGGGGTCCTCTTGCCACTCCGCTTTGAAGTCATAGAACCCCGGCAGCCCGGTCTGATCGACGCCAATCACACCCGTCTTCCCTGACACGAACCGCGCAAAATCCGCCATCGAAACGCCCTCGCCCCAGAGTCCCTCGCGGCTGAAGCGGAACGCAGCATCGCGATCCGCGGCCTCTCCCGCCGGAGACAGCCGGACCTTCGCCCCGCCCCGCGCGGTCACCAACGAATAGCCCGCCACTTCCCGCGTCGTCTCGCGGATCCGCAGCCGGAACCGCTCGGCCAGCAACTTCGCCAGCATCGGCCGCAACTGCGCCTCGGTCAGATTCCGCCCGCCGGTCTCGGCGACTGCATTCACGTCGAACCGGTCCGAGCGAATCCACGAGGGCCCGCCCGTCACGTTCCAATCCATCACGCCGTAAGCCCGCTGCATGAGCAGCACCAGCGTGTACCCTCGCGCATCGAACCGGCCGCCGGGTCCCACTCGGATCGTCACGATCCGGTCGTCCAGCTTGTTGACCTTGACCGAAGCTGCCTCGAACTCACGCGGATCCGACGCCGTCGTCTGCCCAAATACAGAAGCTAATGCGAATGCGATGCAAGGACCGTGAACTCCGCCTCCGGCAAATCGTCCCACGTGGCTGAATCTCCTTGTTCTGAATCAGATTATTGCGCAGAATATGAGCATGAGAGTTGACCTCCGACCCACACTGCACCTGGCAGCAGTATTCGCCTTCATCTTCTCTTCCGCTGCCACCGCGCAGACCGCTCAATTGTCCGGCCGCATCGCGGATGCCGCCGGGTCGGTTGTGCCCGGCGCCAGCATAACAATCCGCAGCACCGCGACCGGCGTCGAGCGCCAGACGCGAACCAACGATATCGGACTCTATACCATTCCGCTTCTCCAGCCGGGCGTGTACGAAATACGCGTCCAGCATCCCGGCTTCAAGCCCATCATTCAGTCCGGCGTCCAACTCGACGTCGACCAGCGCGGCGTCGCGGACTTCACCCTCGAGGTCGGGTCCGTCAGCGAGCAGGTGGAAGTCAAGGCATCCGTCAGCCGCCTCAACACCGTCGAAGCGTCCCAGGGCCAGGTGATCGACAACCAGAGGATCGTCGACATGCCCCTGAACGGCCGCAACTACATCGACCTCGCGCTCATGTCGGGAGGCGCCGTGCAGGCCGCTCCCGGCTCCCGCATCGGCGGCTTTTCCGCCGGGGGCCAGCGCATCAGCCAGAATAACTACCTGATGGATGGCCTCGACAACAACTCCGTCGAGTTGGCCGCCGCCGGCCGCCGCGCCGAAATGGTGCAGCCCTCGATCGACGCCATTCAGGAATTCAAAGTCCAAACCAATTCCTATGCAGCCGAATTCGGACGCGGCATGGGCGCAGTGGTCAACCTGACCATCAAAAACGGAACCAACGAGGTCCACGGTACGGCTTTCGAGTTCGTCCGCAACGAAATCTTCGACGCCAAGAACTTCTTCACTCCGGCCGGCGCCGCGAAACCCGCTTTCAAGCGGAATCAGTACGGCCTTTCCTTCGGCGGCCCGGTTGTCATCCCGCGCCTGTACAACGGGCGCAATAAGACCTTCTTCTTCGGCGACTTCGAACGCACACGCATCCGTGAAACGGCCACCATCGCAAACACCCTGCCGACGTTGAAGATGCGCGCAGGCGATTTCTCCGAACTCACCAAGCGCGTGAACGACCCGACCAACGGACAGCAGTTTGCCGGCAACGTCATCCCGGCCTCCCGCTTCGATCCCGTGGCCGCGAAACTCATCGGGCTCTACCCGGCGCCCCAGTCCGGCAACCTCGCCAACAACTTTACCTTCCTCTCCCCCCGCAAGCAGGACGTCGACAAATGGGATCTCCGGCTCGATCAGAACATCGGCTCGGCTGACAACGCATTCTTCCGTTTCAGCACACACGACAGCTTCCTGCCGGACACGCCGAACCTGCCTGCGCCGGCCTTCGGCGGAGGCAACCTCGACTACATCACCGAAGGCATCAACACTGGTGTGGGGTGGAACCACATCTTCAAGCCGACACTTCTCATGAGTTTGCGTGCGGGTTGGAACTACGCGCGGTTCAAGCGTGACAACCCGGCGGCGTCGCTCGGACGGGAATTCAACAAGGAGTTTGGCATTCCTGGCGCCAGCTATGTCCCCGACGGCGGGTTCTCGCAACTCAACATCACCGGTTACCGCGCGCTCGGAATCGGCCCCAACAACCCGGTGGACCGCAATTCCCAGAACCGGCAGTTCAGCGGGGATGTGACGTGGCTCCGCGGCCGGCACGCCTTCAAGACCGGCGCGTCGCTGATCCGCTCGCAGAATCCCATCTACAACATCCGCAACACGCTCGGCTCGTGGACCTTCAACGGTCAATATTCCGGCGACGGCGCAGCGGACTTCCTGCTGGGCGTTGCGAATCAGTGGGCGTGGCAGTCTCCGGTTCAGGTCTCCATGCGGACCTACAATTTCTCGATCTACCTGCAGGACGACTGGAAGATCAACAATCGCCTCACGGTGAACCTCGGCCTCCGCTATGAGATCAGCCCGCCCTGGCTCGAGAAGTACGACAAGATGGGCAACTTCGACATCGACACGGTCCCCGGCCAGGCGACGCTGGTCTACGCATCATCCAAGGGTTCCCGTTACGACCGCGCCACCGTATCCACAGACACCAACAACGTGATGCCCCGTATCGGTTTCGCGTACAAACTCACCGACAAAACCGTCATCCGTTCCGGATACGGGATGTTCTACGCCTATATGCAGAACATGGGCGACAGTGAGTACCTCATCGGCAATGCGCCCTTCGCCTACGGCGTAACCCTGACGGGTTCCACCACAACGCCGGCGGTCCGACTGTCCACCGGTCCCGCCAATGGAGCGACCGATCTCGCCAAAGCCACCGGCCTGCAGTTCGCATCCTACGAGCGCGACCCCAAACAGTCCGCCGCACACCAGTGGAACTTCAACATCCAACGCGAATTCGGACGGGATTGGCTGGTCGAAGTCGGCTACGCAGGTTCGCGCGGATTACATCTGGTGCGGCGCTACGACGGCAACTTCTCACCCGCCGGAGCCGGCAACATCGACGCCAAGCGCCAGTTCAAGAGCCTGGCCATTCCGGGGACCGGAATCGTAGCCACTCCGCTGGGTCCGATCTACAGCCACCGCCTCGACGGCAACTCGATCTACCACGCCATGATCGCCAAGGTCGAGCGGCGATTCTCGAAGGGCCTGACGGTTCTCGGCTCCTATACGTGGTCCCGCACGATCGGCGACACCTGCGGCACTTCCGTCGATGGTGACGCCACCGGATGCGGATACCAGAACCTCTTCAACCTGCGCCCCGAGAGAAGCCTCGACAACCAGGACGTGCCGCACCGCTTCGTCACTTCCGTGCTCTATGAGATTCCGGCCGGCAAGGGCCGCACCTGGCTGGCGAACGCGCACCCCGCGGTGGACGCGGTGCTGGGCGGCTGGAGCGTGGGTTCGATCATCACCGAAACTTCCGTGGTGCCCTTCAGTCCCACCGTCCAGGGCAACCCGGCCAATACCGGCACCTACACCGTGGTGCAGCGTCCGGATGTAGTGGGCTCGGCTAACCAGGGCGAGCGCACGTTGCAGCGCGACTTCAACACGGCCGCGTTCGTTCGGCCAGCCAACTTCACCTACGGATCCGCCGGGCGCAACATCCTGCGTGGACGGCCCCAATTCAATTGGGACTTCTCCGCGTTGAAGTACTTCCAACTCATGGAGCGCCTGAAGCTGCAGTTCCGCTTCGAGGCGTTCACGTTCACCAACACGCCGCGCTTCGGGGCTCCCGGCAACGTGCTCGGCACCGCAAACTTCGGGGTGATCACCGGGGCCAATACGCCTCGTAATCTGCAGTTCGGCCTCAAGCTGATCTGGTAACCGTACCGCTCCGGTGGGAGCGCCACAGCATGGAGTGGCGCTCTCCCCGGCGGCCCCGAAAGATCTGCCGCGTCTGTCACGGAGCAGACCTCCGTGGCTGCACTGGCAGCAGGGATCATCGGCAAAAAATTCGATTCTGCCGCTTCACTTGGGGCAACCTCCGCTCGTCCATCCCAGGAACATTCATCGCGCTAAGGTGTCTATATCCTCAACTGGACGCAATCCCTCCGTGGTGGGATATCGACCTTGATCAGGAAATGGGAACAGCATGCGTACTGCTCTTCATGGCGCGCTCGTTGTAGTTGTACTCTGTACGACTCCGTCACTCGCACAGTCTTTAGCCGCCAGCCATCAGCGCGATCTCGCGGCGACTCCTGGCGATCTGCATTTGCGGCTCGGAACAGCCGGCAATTCCGGGGGATTCCATCGCGGAGAACGGATCCCGCTGGCTCTGGAATTCTGGAGCGACACTCCGGCAAAGTACAAGCTCGACGGCGCCACATACGATCGGAGCGGCCGGTTACCAACCGAGGAGTTTGTCGTTGAACGCAAGGACGTGGTCGATCCTTACGCCGATTATTTCTTCACAGGCGTGTTGGGGGGCATTGCCGGAGGACTTCGGAGCAATCCCGTGCTCGACGAGAAACCATACAGGATCGAGTTGGACCTGAATGATTGGTTCCGATTCGATCAGCCCGGGACATACAGACTCTACCTGAAATCCCACCGCGTCAGTCGAGAGCGGGCCCCCCAGTCAACGGAAGGCGAGTCGCGGACCATCCAACTGGCTGCAGTTTCCAACATACTGGAAGTCGTCATCATTCCCGACGATACGGGGTGGACGGCACAGAAAGTGCGCGACATCGAAGCACTGCTGGTTCAACCTGAACCCGAAATGCCGATACCAGGCGGGCCGCCAGTTGCGGTGAATCCACTCGAGGAGCAGTTGCGAAACGCACGGCGGGATTTGCGATATCTAGCCACGAATGATGCGCTCGATTTGATCATGAACGATGCCCGAAGACGGGGGAACAGCCCGGACACCCTGGCATTGATCGGCGTACGCGACCGGAACAAGGCAATCGCCGCATACGACAACTACCTCGGAGATCGGATGACCCCGATCAACGAATGGGACATCCGGGTTCGGGCTCTCCTGAGGTATGTCCAAAAGGAATCTCCAAAGCCTTTGCCGGTCTTTTCCTGGCAGATGACAGAGAGCTGGGACTTCCAAAGGACGATGACAGAAGCCCAAAGCCGGCAGAAGCAATTCGAGAAGTTCGTTCACGCGGAAGCCGTTCGCCTGATACCAATCGCGGCAACGAAAGAGAAGGCTGCCCGGGTGGAATCCGGCAAGGCGATCGCAGCAATCGCGCCGATCGAGGCCAAAGCCGCCCGCCTCGTCCCGCCAGACAACTACGGGTTGGCGAAAGAAGAATTGATAGCCCAGTTTGCTTCGTTTCCGGAAGAGCAGCAAGCGGAACTCCTGGGACATAAGTGGGACCTGATACGCGGCCCGGGGATGATCAGCGTGCTACGAACCGTGATCAGCCGTAGTGGTCCTGGCACCCTGCCAAAGAATACGATGCCTCTGCAGGTCCGGGGCATTTCGAACGGAGTCGGGGAGGGGGCTCTGCGCCGCCTGCGTGAACTCGCTCCTAAAGAAGCATTCCGAATCATCGCGGATGACCTCGTCCGCGGCGACCTGCGTTTCGCCCACTTCGCCGCCCTCGAACTTCCGGCGCAGGGAATTCCCGAGGCGGATGCGACTTTTTCCCGCTGGCTGGCCGGGGGTGAACCTGGAGTACTCCCGTTGATCGCCAGGTTCGCCACAGAGAAGCTTGCCGGTGACATGCAGAAGCTTTACCTGTCGGAATCCTGGCCCTGTGACGACGAAGCCTTGTTTCTCACCTACTTTATCCGTGTCCTCCCGCAGTCAGGCCCGGGATCCGCCGGCGAATTCCTGAGACAGGCGCTCGCCAACCGGAAGGACCGGGGATGTCATCATTTCCTGATCGGCCAGTTGGCCGGGGTCGTATGGAAGCCGGCCCTCGAAGCGATAGCGATCCAGTCGCTGGACGATCCGGACACCGAGACAGCGATTTCCGCGGCCAGGGCTCTGGGCGGCTTTGGGGCCGCGGCAGTCGAACCATATCTTTGGACAAGACTCAAAAAATGGAGCGAGAAATGGCGGGGCAGGAGCGCGGAACTCGAACAACACCCGATTACCGGAACCCTGCCGGTTGCCGAAGGCAATCTCGGACGAGCATTGTTCCAGGCAATCGCGTCAGCAAAGTCGTGGCTTCTGGATGAGTCCAGGCGGCAAAAACTGGCGGCTTTGTGCATCGATAACGATTGCCGGAAGGAATGGGCGCAGGATCGCCCGGGTCCGGGTAAATGGAATATCGACGTTTCAAATGGCGGCGCATTCTACCCTGTTGCCTTCAGGGTAGGCGGTTATGGGGCGTCCACGTTCGAAGCACTGAAAGAGAAACTGACGCAGTATCCCAGTGGGACGGCCTTCCGCTGGTGCCCGCAAGCCTTCAATCCCTCGGATGCGTTCTCTCCGGGACAGCGAGAAGAGATGTACCAGGATCTGGTCCATACCCTCGCCGCCCGATCGATAACGATTGAGCCGTATGATTATGGGAGGTGTTTCGGCCAAGGCGCCAAGTGACGCTACGCCAGTCCACCCGCCCCGACATAGAATGGAACAACGTATATGATTCGGCTATCCCGAACGTTTTCCATTCTCTGCTTCACGGGCGCTCTCACCGCAGTTTTGCTGCCGGCGCAACCGCCTCAACAACAACAAACACCACCCAGACGTCCCGCCGGCGGATTCGTCCCCGGCCAGCAACGCGCACCGGAAGATC
>CAZVKC010000094.1:13363-23235 GCA_964627455.1 uncultured Solibacteraceae bacterium
CCCAGACGTCCCGCCGGCGGATTCGTCCCCGGCCAGCAACGCGCACCGGAAGATCCGGCCGCTGTCGAACGCGGCAAATCCCTCTATGGACTCTCCTGCCGCGGCTGCCACGGCGCCGACCTCCGCGGCGGCGACATGGGCGGACCCAACCTTCTCCGCTCGCAACTCTCCCTCGCCGACAAAGCCGGTGAAAAGATCGTCCCCGTCATCCAGAATGGCCAGGGCGGCATGCCCGCGATCCCGCTGCAGCCGGCCGACGCACAAGCGGTCGCCGCATATGTCCGCAGCGTGATGGGCACCATCGGCGGCCAGGGCAAACCTCCCAGCGAGAAGGAGCCTCCGTCGATTCTCGTGGGCAACGCCGCAGACGGCAAGGTCTACTTCGACACCAAATGCGCCGCCTGCCACAGCACGACCGGCGACCTGCAAGGCATTGCCTCGCGCATCACGGATCCCAAGTTGCTGCAGAACTCCTGGGTTTCCGGCGGTCGCGCCATTCGCCGCGGACCCGGCGGCGGTGGACCCGCGAATCCCAACTCCAAACCCGTAACCGTCAAGGTGACCCCGTCCGGCGGCGGCGCCCCCGTCGAAGGACGCCTCGTCCGCATTGATGACTTCACCGTCACGCTCGTCCTCGCCGGCGGGTCCCAGCGGACCTTCTCACGCGAAGGCGCCGCCGCGCCCAAGGTCGAAGTCAACGACCCGCTCGAAGCCCATCGCATGCTGCTCCCGCAGTACTCCGACAAGAACATGCACGACGTGACCGCATTCCTGGTGACCTTGAAATGAAGAAGAAGATCCTGCTCCTCCCCATCCTCGCCGCGACCACCCTGCTGGCCCAGGGATCCGGCGTTTCTCCGGCCGATCTCCTCAAGCCGCTCAAGGAATCCTGGCCCACCTACAACGGCGACTATTCCGGCCGCCGCTATAGCGCCCTCAACCAGATCAACACCAGTACGGTCAAGAACCTCTCCCTCGCCTGGAGTATCAAGCTCACCCCTGGCCCGAATCAGGGCGGCGGTCCGGGAGGCGGCGGCCGGCGCTTCTTCGCCGGACCTCAAGTCCCGCTGATCGTGGGCGGTGAAGGCAAGGGCGACCTCAACCTCGGAGGCGGCTCGATCAAAGCCTCGCTTCTCGCAGTCGACGGAACGCTGTACTTCTCGATGCCCGACAACGCCTGGGCAGTCGACGCGCGCGACGGCCGCGAACTCTGGCATTACTACTGGAAAACGCGCGGCGGCACGCACATCGGCAATCGCGGACTCGGCATGTGGAACAACTACCTCTACATGGAGACGCCCGACAACTACCTGGTCTGCCTCGACGCCAAGACCGGCAAAGAGCGCTGGCACAAGGTCATCGCGGAACTCGATGAAGGCTACTTCTCGACGCCCGCGCCCATCGTCGTCGGCAACCACGTACTGGTCGGCACCGGCAACGACATCGACTCGCCGGGCTTCCTGATTTCGTATGACCCCGAAACCGGCGAACAGCAGTGGAAGTTCTACACCGTCCCGATGAAGAAGGGCGACCCGGGACTCGACACCTGGGCGAGCCTCGACGCGGCACGCCACGGCGGCGCGCAGACGTGGATCCCCGGCGCGTATGATCCCGAAACCAAGCTGTACATCATCGGCACCGGCAACCCCACGCCCGCCTACACCACCGGACTCCGCGGCGAAGGCGACAACCTCTTCACCTGCTCGCTGGTCGCCATCAACGTCGACACCGGCAAGATGGCCTGGTATTTCCAGACCTCGCCGCACGACATGCACGATTACGACTCCGCGCAGACTCCGGTCCTCGTCGACGCGCCGATCAACGGCAAGATGCGGAAACTGGTTCTCACCGCGGCCCGCAACGGCTACTTCTTCACTCTGGACCGCGTTACCGGCGAACGCCTCGTCACTTCGAAGTACGGCGAGCACACCAACTGGGCCAAGGGACTGAACAAATTCGGAGGTCCCCAGCATGATCCACTCAAGGATCCGACCGTCGGCGGTGCGATCGTCTCGCCGACCTCCGACGGTACGGTGAACTGGCAGCCGCCAGCCTACTCGCCGGACACAGGACTCTTCTATGTCCCCGAGGGCAACGGCTTCGCGATCTTCTACCTCACCGACGTGGATCCGCGCGGTTCGATGGGCCTCGGCGGCAAGGAGGAGGTCGCGGTCGGCTCGCCCGGCAACTACCTCAGCGCGATCGACTACAAGACAGGCAAGGTGGTGTGGCGCCACAAGTGGTACGGCAACGGCGGCGGAGGCGGACTCCTCACCACTGCCGGTGGACTCCTCTTCGCCGGCGATGGCATGGGCAACCTCGTCGCCCATGATTCAAAAACCGGCAAGCCGCTCTGGCACACCCGCATCGGCAACGTCACCAACGCGCCCCAGACCTTCCTCCTCGACGGCCATCAGTACCTGACGGTCGCCACCGGAGACACGCTCTGGGCCTTCATCCTCAACTGATCCTGCAAAGTACAAAGGGAGGGCATCCGAGCCCTCCCTTTCCGTTGATGTATTCCGAAGCCAAGCTACCGCAATTGGAACGCTATTTCGAGTACTCCTCGTCGCTGACCTTTTCCATCCATTCCACGACCTTCCCCTCCAGCGCCTCCTGAATCGCAATGTGCGTCATTGCGACGTTGGGACCCGCTCCGTGCCAGTGCTTTTCGCCCGGCGCGAACCACACGACGTCGCCGGGACGGATCTCCTCCACTGGACCTCCCCAGCGCTGCACCCGGCCAACACCCGACATCACAATCAAAGTCTGCCCCAATGGATGTGTGTGCCACGCCGTACGCGCTCCAGGCTCGAACGTCACGCTCGCGCCACGGCCTCGTGCAGGTGCGGGCGGATCGAACAATGGATCGATGCGCACAATCCCCGTAAACCAATCTGCAGGGCCTTTTACCGAAGGCTGCGATCCGGCTCGTTTGATCTCCATTTGATAAATGCGCTCCTTTAGGGACGCAGCAGCGTCTTGATCGCGCGCCGCTCGTCCATTGCCCGGTACCCTTCCGCCACCTGGTCCAGCGGCAGGGTCAGATCGAAGACCTTGCCGGGATGGATCCCTCCAGCCCACACCAGATCGATAAGTTCCGGCAGAAACCGGCGGACCGGCGCAGGCCCTCCGTGCAGATGCACGTGTGAGAAGAACAACTGCTCTCCATTCAATTCAACGCCATGAGGTACGCCAACGTAACTGATAAACCCGCCGGGTCGCGCGGCGCGGATCGCCTGCATCATGGACTCCTGCGTGCCGACACATTCCAGCACGGCGTCGGCGCCGATGCCGTGCGTCAGGTCCTTGATGCGGACCACACCTTCGTCGCCGCGTTCGGTGACGATATCGGTGGCCCCGAATTCGACGGCGAGCTTCTGCCGCGATGGGTGACGGCTCATCGCAATGATCCGGTCGGCGCCCATCTGTTTGGCCGAAAGGACCGCAAGCAGCCCGACTGCGCCATCGCCCACCACCACAACCGTCGCACCGGGCCGGACATTCGCTTCGGAAGCCGCGAACCATCCGGTGCCCATCACATCAGACAACGTCAATAGGCTCGGAACCAGATCGTCCGTTGGGATCTCTGGAGTCGCCACGAGTGTTCCATCAGCCAGAGGAACGCGCAGCACCGGAGCCTGCGCCGTGCCAACGAATTCACGATGCTGGCAAGACGATTGGTATCCCGCGAGGCAGTGCGGGCAGTCGTTGTCCGAGGCAAAGAACGAACCGATGACGAACTGCCCGGGCTTGACAGTCGTAACAGCTTTTCCCGTCTCCTCGACAATGCCGCAGTATTCGTGGCCCATTGGCGTCGGACTCGTGATTGGATTCAGCCCCCGGTACGGCCACAAATCCGATCCGCACACGCAGGTGGCCGTTATTCGGATGATCGCGTCGGTTGGTTGCAGAATCGCCGGCGCGGGCCGCTCCTCAAAACGCACGTCGCGCGGACCATACAGGACTGCGCCTTTCATATCGTCTCCTCCTCCGGATCACATTCTGTATCCAGGCTTCTTGTAGAGACTGTCCTTCTTGTCGAGGATGTCGGGCTTGTACACCTTCTCTTTCCAGTCCCCCGGCTTGACTTCCTCAAACCCGACGGAGACAGACTCATCCCCGTACTGCAGGACATCCATGACATCCCGCGTGATTCTTTCCGCCAGTTGCTGTTTCTGCTGCGCCGTCTTCCCCGGCCAGAGTTTCACGATCACGTGTGGCACCGGCTAGGCCTCCTTCGCATTCCGCGGCGCAATCCGGACAGTCGCGGCACGCGCCCGGGCGCTGATCATCGGCCCGAGATAGGGGCTCTCGCGATACTTGGCCCGATAGGCGGCGTCGATATGATCCTGAACCTCCTGATCTTCGACGACTGGTTCGAAGAGCACATCCCGGACAAGGCCGGCCGCATGGATCCGTCCCGCCTTTTGACGTATCGCCGCTTGATACCAACGCGAGCCCCGTCCGTTGTAGGCCCGCACATATAGCGCTTCGTCGACGGCCACGGACCAGATCCACGTCGGCGTTCCGTAGGTCTTCCCGTCGTCGCGCAACGGTGCGATGTGCAAGTCGTCGGCGGCGGCGATCCTGCTGAGTTCGTCTTGTAGCCAGATGCTCATCGTGCGGGCAACCATCTCTTCAATCCCAGCGTACGGCCGGAATCCGCTTTTGAGTAGTATGGAAAAATAGAAAGGGCTCATGAGCGATTTTCACGAATGATCCGAAGCGATCTGAGCATTCTGGCCGCTTTCCTCGCCGTCGCGGAAGAACGCAGCTTTACCAGAGCGGCGAAACGGTTGGGCGTTTCGCCATCCGCCATGAGCCACGCGATCCGCGGACTCGAGGAAACTCTCGGCGTGCGGCTGCTCTCCCGGACCACTCGCAGCGTCGCACCCACCGACGCCGGGGAGCAACTTCTCGCGCGCTTGCGGCCGGCTCTCACCGACATCCAGGACGCACTGGATCAACTCTCAGGCCTGCGTGATAAACCGGCCGGACGCGTGCGACTGCTCGTACCCAGGCTCGCCGGCACGACGGTTATCGGGCCGAAACTGGCGAAGTTCACGAGCGAGTATCCCGACGTGATTCTCGAAGTGACGGCCGACGACAGCCTGGTCGACATTGTGGCAGGAGGCTTCGATGCCGGCATCCACTTCGGCGAGTACATCCAGAAGGACATGATCGCGGTTCGGGTGTCCGAGGACCACCGGGCCGCCATTGTGGGCGCGCCATCCTACTTTCGCACCCACCCAAGACCGAAAACACCGCATGACCTTCTGCAGCACAAGTGCATCAATTTCCGGCATGGATCCGCAGGGCGAGTCTACCGGTGGGAATTCGACAAAGGAAGAAAGTCGCTGTCGGTTGCTGTGAATGGTCCGCTGGTGGTGGACGACGTGGAAACGCTGGTCCGCGCGGCGATGGATGGCGTCGGACTGGCGTTCGTGTCCGACGAACGCGTGGCTCCGCAACTGGCAAGCGGCGAACTCATAAGGGTCCTGGAGGACTGGTGCCAGCCATTCCCCGGCTTCTTCCTCTACTACCCAAGCCGCCGTCAGCAGCCCGCCGCGCTCACCGCACTGATCCGGACTCTCCGGTTGTGACGCCCCACTGCCATAGAGGCCCTGGCGAAGCCGGAAATCAGCGTCCGGACTTCAGCGCTGAGTCGACCACCGGTTTGAGATCGTCGATCGTTACCGCGCCGCGATAAGGACGCCCGTTGAGGAAGACCGTCGGCGTACCTTCCACGCCCGCGTCGAGTCCTTCGCGCATTTCGGCCTGCACCGCATTCTGGTACTTGTGCGACTTGAGATCGCTCGTGAATTTCGCGACATCCATGCCGAACTCCTTCGCCCACGCGATGAAGTTCGCCTCCGTCAGCGCCCGCGGATTCGCAAAGATCCGGTCGTGCATCTCCCAGAACTTGCCCTGCGCCTGCGCCGCGAGACTCGCCTCCGCCGCGAACGCCGCCTGCGAGTGATTCTCCAGCGGAAACTGCTTGAACACCACACGCACATCCCGCGGATACGCTTTCGCAATCGCGTTCAACGCATCGGCGCCGGTCCGGCAGAACGGGCATTGAAAATCCGAAAACTCGACAATGGTCAGCTTTGCCGCGGCAGGACCCTTGCTCGGAGCCCCCGCAATCTTCAACGCAACCGGCGCGTTCGCCAGTTCCTCATGCAGCTTGGTGATATACGCCGTATTCGTAAGAACGGCCTTGGCTGCGGCCGGGGACTTCCCTGCCTTGATCTCCTGCGCCAAAGCCGTCGCCAGCGTACGGCTGGTCAGGCAACTGCGATCCTGCGACAGGCACGCGGCAATCGTCATCTTGCAGCCGCAGCTGCAGGATTCCTGCTTTGCAATCGCCAGCACCTGCCCCTTTTGCGCGGCAGTCAGTCCACTCACCTTCACCCCCGGAAGTCCGCCCGCGCGTTCCGCGCTGACCTCCGACGTTTGGCCCACGGCCAGCAGCGACAACAACAAGCCCGCAAAGAGAAAACGCATGAATCCTATTGTGACCCGAAACGCTACTCAGCCGCGGAACCAGGAACAGATCCTTTGGCCGCCGTTAAATCAAATCGCGGCTGATACGCGCCGTCCGTGAGCGCGACGGCGTCTGCCCAAATCTCGCGCAACGCCTCCAGCGATCCGCGCAATTCACCCGCATCACGCCCCGGCGCGGACAACACACCCGAGAGCCGCGACGCGCAATCCCGCGGCGCTCGGGCGAACTCCCCGAGAATCCGGTTCACCTGCTTGTCGTTGAGAAAGTACTCCCCGTTCATCGCAAACAGAGCCTGCACCAGGTACTGCGCGGTCCGGCTCATGCAGCCCACTGCGTTGTACACGTCGGCCAGATCGGCATAGCGCACGCAGGCCCACATGGCGAACTCCGCACCCCACAGACTCTCTCCGATGATCCGAGCCTGCATGGCTTCCGGATACACAGCCACCGCGCGCTTCAGCCCCGCGATCTCCCCGTCCGGATCGTGGAGCGGCACGCAGTAATGCGTTTCCGCGAAATACACGACGCTGCGAAACCCGAACGGAGGCTGCTGGTCATAGTCGTGCCGGCACACGCCGCTCCGGCCTTCCTCGATCACGCGCCGGACCTGGTCGATGTTCCGGTATACGAGGTCGACCTTGGTAGCCGGAGTCTGGATCCACGCCCCGCCATTCACCCAGGGTCCCCACCCATACAGATCCGTAACCACAGGCGAGGATCCCGGCGTACACAACGACTCCGCTACAGCGCGAATCTCCGCCAAGGCTGGCGGCGCGGACTCCCGGTAATACACTCCGATATCGAGGTCGGACGCCGAAGTCGCAACGCCGCGCGCATACGATCCGCCCAGCACTAGCGCGACGACGTTGGGTACGCGACCCAACGCGGTGACGAACGCATCCAGCACTTCGCGTTTTTCGGGTGACAATTCGACAGACACCCCTGCATTATCCGGCGGCGCCACGCGTACGATCAAGGGACGGCCAATCTTGACACAGAGTACTTTATTGTGAAAAGCTACAGATAAAAGTATTCCTTCTCTCGCATGTCGAAAAGCCGCACCGGAACCTGGCTCGCGTGGATCTTCGGGGCCATCGGAGTCATCATCATCGTGATCCCCGGGCTCCTGATGTACCTGCGCACGACGGCAAAGGCGCTCCATCCGGAACCGTCTGAAATCCCATCCGAGATGCAGTCCCGCACGTTGCCGGCTCGCTGGGCTGCTGCCATCACGCGGGGACAGCAGATCATCCGAACAGGCGCCAGCGAAGGCAAACTTCCTGGGGTCTCGGTCGCAGTCGGTTCGGGCGGCAGCATCGTGTGGGCGGAAGGCTTCGGGTTCGCGGACCTCGAGACCAACGTGGCCGTCACACCGGAACATCGTTTCCGAATTGGCACGGCATCGCAACTGCTCACCTCGGCTGCTGCTGGACTCCTGATGGAGGACGGCCGCCTCAACCTCGACGAGACGATTCAGACCTACGTGCCCGAGTTCCCGCGAAAACAGTGGCCCGTTACGTTGCGGCAAGTCATGGCGCAGACCTCAGGCGTTCGCCACGACGGCGGCGATGACAGTCCACTCCTGGCGCCACACTGTGAACGCACCGCGGACGCGCTGCCGATCTTCGCGCAGTTTCCCCTGCTCTTCGAACCCGGAACGCGGCGGCAGAATTCGTGCCTCAACTGGATCCTCGTCAGCGCCGCCATCGAGGCCGCCGCGAAGAAACCGTTCCTATCCGTCATGCACGAGCGGGTGTTCGATCCGGTGGGGATGCGCGACACGCTGTCGGGCGCAACCAAGTCGCAGATCCCGAATCGAGCGACGTCCTACTTCCCCCGATTCGCGGCCGACCCGACCTATGGACTTCACCTGATGGAGAACTTCGACTTCTCCTGTTACGCCGGATCCGCCACATTCCTCTCAACGCCGTCGGATTTGGCCCGCTTCGCCATGGCGGTCCAGAACGGCAAATTGCTGCGGCCCGCAACGGTGCAGTTGCTGCAAACAGCTTCCGGCAAAACGGCGGATTATGGGCTCGGGTGGGAGTTGCATACCATCACGCTCGCCGGCGGCCGGCAAGCGCGAGCCGTCGGGATCAATGGCGACACGCTCGGTGGGATGCTGGCGTCCTTGGTGACGCTCCCCGAACAAGGAATCTCCGTCGCGGTGATCTCCAACATCGCCTACTCGGATACCTATTCGATGGCCACGAAGATCGCAGAGGCCTTCGCGGAATAATGGAGGAATGGCAGAGAACATCCATCCCGGCTCCGTCGAATCGTGGCTGATCGCAGCCGGACGCGACCGCCGTCCCGGTTCACCGCTCAACGTTCCACCCTGCCCCGCGTCGAACTTCGTATTGGGCGATCGCCGCGCGTACTCTCGCGACGACGGCACGCCAGGCTGGGACGCTCTCGAAGAAATCGTCGGTGGACTCGAAGGTGGATCCGCGGTCGCCTTTGCCTCCGGCATGGCCGGCATTGCGGCGATCTTCGACCAACTTCCCACGGGATCGGTCATTGCCCTGCCCGACGACTGCTACCAGGGCGTCGCGGGACTCGCGCAAGGGGGCGTAACACGTGGCCGCTGGACCGTCCACCGTCTCGCCATCGCCGACACCGCGGGCTGGATCACCATGTGCGCCACGGCTGACCTGATCTGGCTCGAATCCCCGTCGAACCCTCTACTCGCGGTCGCGGACCTCGACCGGATCTGCGCCGCGCCACGCAAGCCTGGCGCGATCCTCGCCGTAGACAACACCTTCGCGACGCCCCTTAACCAGTGCCCGCTCGCTCTCGGCGCTGACGCATCCGTGCAATCGGCAACCAAGTGCATAGGTGGCCACTCGGACCTCCTCTGCGGCATCGTCAGTGTGCGCTACGCGCATCTGCTGGCGAAACTGCGGCACGCCCGTGAACTCGGCGGCGCGACGCCCGGAACCCTCGAAGTATTTCTCGCAGTCCGTGGCGTGCGGACCCTCGCCCTGCGCCTCGAACGCGCTCAGCAAAATGCGATGAAGTTAGCCGAGCGGCTCGCCCGTCATCCCAGCGTCACGCTCACGCGCTACCCCGGCCTGCCGGACCACCCCACGCACGAAGCTGCCCGTCGCCAGTTGCAGTCAGGCTTCGGGACGATCATCTCGTTCGATGTTCGTGGAGACGCCTCTACCGCCGACGCCGTCTGCTCCAACCTGAGGCTGATCCAGCACGCCACCAGTCTCGGAGCCGTCGAATCCACCATCGAACGCCGCGCCAGCATCCCCGGCCAGGAACACCTGCCTCCGACCCTGCTGCGCCTCAGCGTCGGCATCGAGAACGTCGAAGATCTGTGGTCCGACCTCGACCGCGCCCTGCGCGCCGC
>CAZVKC010000095.1:0-12332 GCA_964627455.1 uncultured Solibacteraceae bacterium
GCACAGCACCTTGACAGGCACAGCACCTTGGCAGGCACGGCGCCTTGGCAGGCACAGCACCTTGGCAGGCACAGCACCTTGAAGGCACGGCACCTTGAAGGCACAGGCACCTTCACAGGCTCAGCACCTTGAAAGGCCTTTACCTTAAAGGCACGTTGGCTTAGAGTCTCACAGGCTTAAAGGCACACCACTCAAAGCCACACCGCTTTACTACCGGCGGGGCTTCTTGAACTTTGGGGCGTTCTTCATCTTCTGCATCTTGATCCTGCGCGGTTTGTTGCCGGCTCGCGAGGAACGGCGCACCGTGCTGACGCGGCGCTTCGATCCGGTGTTCGACTTGGCTACCGAGTTGCCTTCGGGCGCGGGCGATGCGACGGCTTCCTGCGCGAAGGCCAGGCACCCGATGAACAACAGAACGCAAATGGATCGCATGATGTCTATACTATCGGCGGATTCGAGAGATTACAATACCTCGCGTACTGCCGCGGCCATCGCGTCGATTTCGTCCATCGTGTTGTAGATGTGCGGCGAGAAGCGAAGTCCCGCGGCGTCGCCGGATTCGGTGGCGGCGATCGCGATGCGGTGACGCGACCAGAGCTTTTCGTCCTGCGCCTTCGGTGACCCGCTGTCGGCCTGCACTTTGACCACCCCTCCGCTGAGGGCGGGTTCAAGGTTGGTTTTCACCTTGAGGCCGGGCACGGCGCGGAACTTTTCGTTGAGGCTCCTGGCGAGATGGCGAACACGCGCTTCCACCTGCGGCATGCCGAGGAACTCAAGGAAGTCGACCGCCGGTTCCATGGCGACCAGACGCGGATCATCGCGCTGGCCGAGCATTTCGAGCCGGGCGCCGCCGCGCAGGTTGTCGTTCCATCCGGCGCTGACAATCGAAGGCCAGACCTGGGAGTGGCGTTCGCCGCGCACATAGAGGATGCCGGCCTCGAGCGGTCCCATCATCCATTTGTGCGTGCTCGAAGAATACGAATCGCAGCCGATTTCCGGGAGGTTCACGTTGAGGGCGCCGAAGGACTGCGCGCCGTCGAGATGGAACCAGGCGTTGGCTGAGTGGCGATGGACGAGGTCCGCGAGTTCGCGGACCGGGAAGAGCAGTCCGGCGGTGTTGGTGAGATGCGACACCGCGACGACGCGCGTTTTTGGCGTGAGCGCTTTGCGGAAGAGGTCGACCACGGCATCCACGCTGACGGCGGGAACTGGCACGGACAGCACTTTCACCGTGAAGCCTTCGCGCGACGCGCGGACCTGCCACGAGTTGAGGTTCGACGGATGGTTGTGCGCCGTGACGATGACTTCGTCGCCGGCCTTGAGGTCCAGACCGTGGACGATGAGGTTGTTGCTTTCGCTGGTGTTGCGGGTGAGGGTGATTTCCTCGGCGTTGCGCGCGTGGATCAGATTCGCGATCTTGCCGCGGAGGCGGGTGCGCAGGTTGTCGTACTTGGCGCGGTTCTGGAAAGAGGGGTTCGATTCGAAGTCGCGGAGGAGTTCGGCCTGACGTTCGAGCACCGGGCGCGTCGCCGGGCAGATGTTGGCGGCGTTGCAGTAGAGCAAGCCGTGCTCGAGCGGGTACTGCTGCTTGACCATTCGCCAGAAGTCCTCATTGGCGGGTGTGGCGCTGGCGGTGGCGGCGGGGAGTGCGGGCACTGCGGTTGCCGCAACGGCGAGGGTGCGGATGAGGGAACGTCTAGAAGAGGTAGAGGCAGGCGACACGAGCGAAAAACTCCTTTTCGCGATTGTAGCCTGCCTCTTCCTCCGGTTTCGATGTGCGGGTGCGGATTACTTGGCTTTTTTGGCGGTGATGTCGCGCATGTTGTCTCCGCCTTCGCGACCCATCTTGAGCTTCAGTTCTTCGCCTTCGACCTTGCCGCTGTACAGCATCTTCATCTCATTGCCGTTGAATTCGACTTTCACAGCGAAGGAGACCTTGTCGCCATCGACCTTGCCTTCGGAGATCGGATTCTCGCGGCCGCCCATGCCGCTGACCGTGCCGGTGAGCGCGCCGCCATCCTGCTTCAGGGTGAAGGTGGTGGTGCGGGTCTGCCCGTTGCGGCCCTGGACTTCAGCGGTCCACTTGCCGGTGACGTCCGCGCCGAACGCCATCGCGCCGAGGGCGATCAAAGAGAGAAGGATTTTCTTCATGGTGGGTGTTACTACCTTTCGATGTTAGGACACGCCGACCCGAGAGACCGTTACGGAGTTTACGAGATTTTAACGGGTTTCGACGGCGGCGCCGGAATGCGCGGCCATCCAGGTTAAGGTCTGTTCGTAGTTGCGGAGTCCGGTGACGCCTCCGAGTGCCGTTACGTTGAGGGCTCCGGCGGCGCAGGCGAGACGGGCGGACGCGGCGGCGTCGAGTCCATGCTGGAGTCCGGCGAGGTAGCCGCCGACGAAGCAGTCGCCGGCGCCTGTGGTGTCGACGGCTTCGACTTCGAACGCCGGCGTGACGAGCGGATCCTCGGATCCGGCTTCGAACGTCAGGCAGCCTTTGGCGCCGAGTTTGACGACGACGTTCGATGCGCCTTTTTCACGGAAGACGCGCACGGCTGCGAGCGGATCCTCATGCCCGGTGAGCATGCGGATCTCGTCTTCGTTGGCGAAGAGCAGGTCGGTCAGGGGTAGGCACGGTTCGAGGATGCGCATCCATTCGCCCTTGCTGTCCCAGGCCGTGTCGAGCGAGGTGGTGAGTCCGTGGGCTTTGGCGGACGCGAGCGCGAGATGCGTGCGAGGCCGGAAATTCGGGAGCGCGAAGGGGTTCGCGAGGTGATAGTGCGAGCATCCCGCGACTTGTGCGGGTGTGAACTGTTCGAAGTCGCAGAAGGCCTCGCGGCTGGCGCCCGGTTGATGCAGGAAGCCGCGGGATCCGTCCGTGCGGACGAGAGCGACGCTGGCGGACGTGCCGAATTGTTTCGAGACGTTGAGGAACGAGGTGTCGCATCCCACCGATTCGAGTTTGGCGCGGGATTGGGTTCCGAACAGATCGTCGCCGATCCAGGCGATGGTGCGGACGCGTCCGCCGAGGATCCCGATGGCGTAGGAACTGTTGGCGCAATTGCCGCCGAGGTGTTGCTCGATGCGGTCGACCCATTGCGTGCCGCGGTCGGGGATGCGGTCGGCGGGATAGACGACGGTGTCCTGCACCAGATTGCCGGTGCAGAGAATGACGCCTGGAATGGCGATCACTGATTCACGTCTCCGTCGAAGATGGAGTGGATCAGGCCGGTGTCGAGCGGCCACGAGCCTTTGACGCGCGTGCCTTCGAGTTGGAAGGCGCCGTTGATGAGGAGTGAGGCGAGATCCGAAGGCTTGGGCGTCAGTCCGTCGCGCGTGAGCATGCGCTTGAGGAGGCTGGTAGCGTCTTCGAGATCCTTGTGAATCCTGGCGCAATCGGCAGTGGTGGCGCAGACCGCATCGAGTTGCAGCGCCAGCGTCTTATCGCTAATGCTCGGCCGGATGGTGAAGAATGTGTTGACGGCCGGCGCAAGCGCGCTGCCGAAGATCCGCGCGCCGGTGGGGAGCGAGGCGGAATCACGCCAGGTGGCGGCGGGGACGCGGATCCACACGGGTGCGTCGATGGGCCAGGTGGCGAGTTCCGGTTGGGGGCGGCGGCCGGCGGCAGGTCCCACGTTGTAGACTCCTCCTGATCCAGCCGCGCTGGCGAGGGCCATCGACGATGCGTGCATCGGATAAAACGACAGAGTGCGGTCAAGGAACTCTGAGCTTTTCACTTCGCAAACGCCGTTAAAACACTTGGCGCCGGTGCGGAGTGCATAGTCTTTGATGCGGTTCCAGTTGAAGCGGCCGACGGCGACGGCATAGCGGGACTTGCCCTGGAACGAGATCGCAAGCTGGTCGAGGTCGGTTTTGTAGTCGAAGCCCGACTGGTCGACGAATTCGCGGTACTCAGCCTCTTCTACGGCTTTGGATCCGGTAACGGCGCCCAGCAGTCCGGTCTGCCGCATTGCTTTGAGGTCGAGGTAAGCAACGACGGCGTCGTCGGTGGGGAGGGCGGCAGCCAGGTCGCGGGGCGTCCAACTGCGGAAGCTGCGATAGGCAAAAATAGCGATGACGGAGCCAACGCAGACGGTCGCGAGCCCCAGGGCGAGGACCCAGGGACGAATCTTCAGGCGCACAACTCCAGTCTACCAGCGGGCTCTTTCGCTACACTGGAGAACGATCCACCTCATGTCTGTATCTGTTCCTGCCCGCGCGCAGACCGGGCTGTACTGTCTGCTTGCCGTGGCGCTCTACTCGTCATTCGGATTCCTGCTGGACGGCATCAAGATCGAACGCAAAGCGGAGGAGGGCGGTTCTCCGACCTCGGCTTACGTACGCCGCTTCGAGAAACTGCGGCAGGAGTTGCCGCCGGAGATCCGGAGACTTGGCTACCTGACCGATATGCCGCGGGATCCCGGCGATGTGGAGTTCCATCTGACGCAGTATTCGCTGGTTCCGCGGGTGCTCCAGAAAGCGGATCCTGACAAGAAGCTGAAGTACTTCGTGGGCAACATGGTGAAGCCAGCGACGCCTGAGTTCCTGGCTGCGCATGGTGTGCGGCAGGTGAACGACTACGGCCTCGGGGTCGTGCTGTTCGAACGAAAGGCGGACGGACAGTAATGATGATGGTCGTTGTCGCGTTGCTGGTGAGTACGCTGGTGGGGTTCCTGCTGGTGCGCGCGGCGTGGCCGGGCGGCTTGCGGTGGGAACGCGCGGACTGGCTGCGATTGCCGCTGGGATTCTGGATCGGGACGGGACTCACGTCGATCCCTGCGTTCCTGTGGCGGGACCGGTCGCCGGTGCAGGCGGATCTGGTTTTGTTGGGCATTGCGGTTGTGGCGGTCGCCGTGTTTGGCAGGGAGCCGGCCTCTTCGGAGCCTCGTGCCGGGGACGAATCTCCCTTGTGGCAGCCGGGCGTGTGGATGACGGCCGCCGTGTGCGCCGCCGCGGCGCTGGGCTGCTGGTTCTCACTGGCGGCGAATCCGCATGGGGATTTCGACGCGTGGCGTTTGTGGAACATCCGGCCGCTGTTCCTCTATCGGGGAGAGACGCTGCAGACGCTGGCGGATCCGCTACTGGCGTGGGCGCATCCGGAGGTCCCGTACCTGTTGTCGGCGAGCGTGCTGCGCTTGTGGCAGTGGGCTGGTTCGGATACGATGCTCGCTCCGTCGGCGCTGGCCGGATGCTTCACGTTGACGGTTCCGATGGCGGTGTACGGGTTCCTGCTGCTGGCGCGAACCCGCATGCAGGCGTATCTTGGACTTGCTGCAATGGCGGCGTCCGGCACGTATCTCGCGGCGGGAGTGAGCCAGGTGGCGGATTTGCCGCTGTCCGCGTTGGTGTTCGGCGGATTCGCGATCGCGGCGCTGGCCGATGTTTTGCCGGCGAGAGCGGCTGTGCTGGCGGGTTTGTGCGCTGGGCTTGCGGCATGGGCGAAGTTCGAGGGCGGATTCCATGGCGTGGTGCTGGTGGGACTCGCGTTGTGGCGGTTCCGCGGCTTGGCGGGGATTGGCGCGGTTGCCGGCGCCTTGCCTGGCGCGGCGATGGCGGCGTACTTTCTGACCTCGATGGCGCCGAAGGTTCCGACCATCAGCGCGAATCCGGCGCCGCTGCTGTTGACGGTGTTCGGACGCATGCTGGATTTCACGTATATGGGTTGGGCGGTGACGCCGTTCGTGGTGTTTGCCGTCTATGTGTACTTTCTGGGGCGTGCCGGAGACTGGCGTAAAGTGTGGCTTCCCGTGGTGGCGCTGTTTGCGGCGGGCTGCATCGGCGTGATGGTCCGCGACGACAACTCGGGAGACTCGGCGGCGATCCGCGTAATCCTGCATGTGTGGCCCGTAGCCGTTGCGTCGTTGTTCCTGTTTACGAAGGCGCCGGAGGAAGTTGCGGTTGTCGCGGTTGCCGCGAAGGGCCGCAAGACAGGGAAGTCTTAGTCGTCGTCGCCGCTGCCGAATTCCTGGCGGCGGAACTCCCGGAGGTCCGCGGCGAGGGGCGCTTCGAACGTGAGGACCTCGCTTTCGCTGAGGCGGAATTCGATTCGCCGGGCGTGCAGCGCGTGACGGCGCAGAGGCAGTTTCTGCGCGAGATTGCGCGTGAATCCGTCGGTGATGAATTCGAGGAACAGCAGCGGATCGGGACCATACAGCTTGTCGCCGGCGACTGCGTGGCCCATCCACGAAGCGTGTACGCGGATCTGATGCAGTCGTCCGCTCAAGGGGTGGACTTCGGCGAAGGTGTAGCGTCCGTTGGTCTGTAGCGGGATGAACTCGGTTTGCGCAGCGGCGCCGGCTTCCGTGTTGACCCAACGCCGCACCACGATCGGGGATTGCGCGTCCTTGCCGATGGGTTGGTCGACGAGCCTGCGCTCTTCGAGGGCGCCTTCGAGAATTGCGAGGTACGACTTGGTGACGTTACGGCGCTCGATGGCGGTTTGCATGCGCGAGCCGAGGTCCGCCTGCTTGGCGAACACCACGACGCCGCTGGTTTCGCGATCGAGACGCGACGGCATGTGCAGCCGCTCGACGCCCAGGTATTCGCGGCAGGCGCCGATCAGGCTCGACCAGGGTCCGTGTTTCGAAGGATGGCAGACGATCGACCCGGGCTTGTTGATGACGAGCAGCCGCTCGTCGTTCAGCAGGATCCAGGACTCCAGTTCATCCGGAGTGATCTGCCAGCCCCATTCGGTGGCAGGCATGTGTAACTCTTTTTAGAAACCTTTGGGATAACAGCCGAGGATGCGAATCATGTCCGCGATCTCGGCGAGATGCCGCAATGCGTTCTGCACGCGCACTTCATCGACGTGCGCGTGGAAATCGAGATAGAAGAGATACTCCCACGGCTTGCCTCGCAGCGGCCGCGACTCGATCTTGGCGAGGCTGATGTCGCGCAGCGCGAAGGCAGAGAGGCTGCGATAGAGGGATCCGGGCGTGTTTCGGGTGGTGAACACCACCGAGGTCTTCCAGTGTGCGTGCTTGTCCTGCGGATCGCCGGCGGCGGTCTTGCCGGGGCGGCGCAGCAGGAAGAAACGGGTGAAGTTCTGGCGATCGTCTTCGATGGACTTCTTGAGGATCCGCGCGCCGTAGGTTTCCGCGGCGAGCGACGACGCGATGGCCGCAGCATCCGTGAGCTTTTGCTCCATCAGCATTTTCACGCTGCCCGCCGTGTCGTAGAACGGCACGCGTTCCACCTGCGGATTCTTCTCGAAGAACTGCAGGCACTGGTTGATCGCGACCGGGTGCGAGTAAACTTTCTTTACTTTCGAAAAGGGCACGCCGGGGCAGGCGATGAGGTTGTGGACGATGCGCACGCTGGTTTCCGCGACGATCGGCAGGTTGAACTGCAACAGGTTGTCGTAGTTCTCGTGCACGGAGCCGTGGAGGGTGTTCTCGATCGGCAGCACGGCCGCGGTGACTTCGCCTTTTTCGAGCGCGCGGAAGGCTTCGATGAACCGCTGGTGCGGGACCGGTTCCGCGTCGGGACCCAGCAACTGCCGGATCGCCTGCTGGCTGAACGCGCCGAGTTCGCCCTGGAATGACGCGCGCTCGCGCTGCTTACTTTTCGCCACTCTTGCCTCCACCATCCCAACGCTGCGCGTCCGGCGCACTGGCGCCGATGAGATCGAGCACGCGGTCGACGCTGTGATCCACGATGTCCATCACCGTTTGCGGGTTGTGATAAAAGCCCGGCACCGGCGGCGCGATGATCGCGCCCATTTCCGCGAGCGACGCCATCGTGCGCAGATGTCCGAGATGGAACGGCGACTCGCGAACCATCAACACGAGTTTGCGGCGTTCCTTGAGGATGACGTCGGCTGCGCGCACGATGAGGTTTGAACTGATGCCGTGCGCAATCGCGGACATCGTGTGGATCGAGCAGGGCGCGATCACCATCGCTTCGGTTTGAAACGATCCCGAAGCAATGGATCCGCCGATGTCTTCGAACGGATACGTGTGATCCGCGAGAGCTTTGAAGTCCGCCGCGAGCTTGCCCATTTCGAGATACGCGGTGCGTTCCCCCGATCGCGAGAGGATCAGATGCGTCTCGACATTCGGATTCTGCTTCAGCTTTTCGAGCAGGCGAAAGCCGTACACGGCGCCGCTCGCGCCGGAGATCCCCACGATGACTCGCTGCAAGATGTGTGATTGCTCCCTTATCTCAATTGTGCGTCGATCTCATGCAGCCAGTCGGGTTTCTTCAACACCTCGCGAGGCCGGGATCCATCGGGTGGGCCGATGATGCCGTCGCGCTGCATGAAATCGAGGATGCGCGCCGCGCGCCCGTAGCCGAGCCGCAAGCGCCGCTGCAGGATCGAGGTCGACGCCTTGCCCATCTCGCAGACGACGCGAACCGCGTCCTGATAGGCGGGATCTTCGACGCCCGAATCCTCGCTGTCTTCGCCGTCGATGTCGGTTGAACCATCCTCGGACGGAGGCGCCAGCAGGTAGCTCTTGTCGTACTCGGGTTCGGCCTGCTGCTTCCAGTATTCGACCACCGTGTTGGTCTCGGCTTCGGATACGTAGGCGCCGTGCACGCGCACGAGGCGCGAGGTTCCGGGCGCGAGATACAGCATGTCGCCTTTGCCCAGCAGGTGCTCGGCGCCCATGACGTCGAGCACGGTGCGGGAGTCCACGCGGGTCGCCACGCGGAAGCTGATGCGCGAAGGGAAGTTCGCTTTGATGAGGCCGGTGATGACGTCCACCGACGGACGCTGCGTCGCAAGCACGAGGTGCATACCGACGGCGCGCGCCATCTGCGCGAGGCGCGTGACGGATTCTTCGACGCCCTGACGTTCGACCATCATGAGGTCCGCCAACTCGTCGATGATGATGAGGATGTACGGCAGCGGCTTCAGTTCTTCATCAACGCCGTTGCTCGAGTTGTCGTCATCGAAGAGGCTGCGCGGCTGACTCATCATCTGCCGGACCTTTTTGTTGAACTGATCGATGTTGCGGACCCCGTGCGAGGCGAGCAGCTTGAGCCGGTTTTCCATTTCGATCACGGCGTTGCGCAGCGCGTTGGTGGCCTTCTTGGGATCCGTGATCACCGGCGTGAGCAGGTGCGGGATGCCTTCGTACAAGCCGAGTTCGAGGCGCTTGGGGTCGACCATGATCATGCGCACGTCGTCGGGCGTTGCTTTGTAGAGCACCGACATGACGAGCGTGTTGAGCATGACCGATTTGCCGGATCCTGTAGATCCCGCGATCAGCAGGTGCGGCATCGATTCCATCGGCGCGGTCTTGATGCGGCCGCTGATGTCCTTGCCGAGCGAGATGGTCAGCTTCGACGCCGCGTTCTGGAATTCGCCGGACTCGAGGATCTCGCGCAGGCTGATGACTTCGCGGCGCGAGTTCGGCACTTCGATGCCGACGGTCGGCTTGCCGGGGATGCGTTCGATCAACAACGATTCGGCTTGCAGACCGAGGCACAAATCGTCGCGCAGGTTCGTAATGCGGCTGTACTTTACGCCGGCTTCGGGCTTGAACTCGTAGGTCGTGACGACGGGACCTGGATTGATTTGCGTCACGTTGCCGCGAACGTTGAATTCTTCGAACTTCGACTTGATGCGGCTGGCGATGTCGTGCAGTTCTTCTTTGTCGAAGCCGGCGCTCTCTTCGACTTCACTGAGCAGGTTGGTCGGCGGCAGCGTGTAGTACTTGCGAACGGACTTCGCTTTGACCGGTTCGGCTGCAGCGGGCGGCGCTGCTTCCGGCCAGGGCAAAACGTCGCTGGTGTGGTAGTGCGCGGCTCCAGAGGAGAGGTCCAGCGTGTGGATCGGGATCTCGCCGGAGGATGCGCCATCGTTCGCACGGGCGGCAGGCGCGAGGCCGGCGTCGGTGCGATACGGAACGATGGGCGGCATCGTGTCGTCGTCGATGTCGAAAGGCGGCCGTTCGTCGTCATCTTCGTGCGCGAAACGGTCGAGCCCGGTGACTGGCGGAGGCGGAGCGGCGGGAGTTTGCTCGACGCTACGCTGCAACTGCTGCAATTCCTGCTGCGCGGCGAGCGCGGCGCGCTGTTGCAGCATTTGTTCCTTCTGCAATTTCGCCTGCGTTTTGGCTTCGGCTTTGCGGGCGGCCGCACGCTCCTGGGCGCGCTTCGCCGAGGCGATGCGCCACTCGCGGAAACGCGAAATCAGATTGCCGATCCACAGCGCGGGGATCTCGATCACGCCGCGCAGGTTTTCGATGGAGAAGGTGGAAATCAGGTAGAGCGAGAGGAGTCCGCAGACGAGAACGATGAGGATCGCGCCGGCGTCGCTGACGCGCGCGACGAGGCTGTCGGCAAGGAGCATCCCCATGAGTCCGCCGGCCGGCAGGACTTTGGCGATCGGGCGCCAGGACGGCATCATGCCGAAGGCCGCGGATACGGAAGCGGCGAGCAGGGTCCAGCCGAAGATGGTGACCCAGGGGGTGCGAACTTCAGCCGACCGGATCAGTTTCCAGCCCGCGGACAGAATCAACATGGGCAACAAATAGCCGGCAAAGCCGAACACCTGCAAGAGCACATCGGCGAGATGCGCACCCCAGGGGCCGCCCAGGTTCAGTGTTTTGAGAACCGACGAACTGGCCGTATTGAATGAAGAATCAAGAGGATAGTAGGAAACGAGAGACAGCGCCAGCCAGATGCCGATCGCAAGGCACACGACCGCGAAGGCTTCGTTAAGCCGCTTGTTTTGAGATAAGCCAAATAAATTCATCCGCCCGGGATAGCAGCGAAGAATGCCGTGAGCCTCAACCAGTATACAACGGCGTCTCCTCTGCTATACCTGAATAACGATGCAACTGCCCGCGGACTTGCGGTCCGCAATTGAAAGTTCTTGTGCCGGGGTCCCCAGGCGCGACCTGGCCTCAGCTGCCCAGGCGCTCAGCAATGCGTATCGGGAGTCCGAACGGCCCCGCCGGGGCGCTCCTTTGACGGCGCTCGCGGCGCTGGCTTATGCGGCGACCCGGATGCCCGCGACCTATGCGGCTTTGCGCCGGGTGTTCGCCGAGATCGGGGACCAGGAGGTCGCTTCGGTTCACGATATCGGCGCGGGAACGGGGGCCGGCGCGTGGGCGGTTCGCGAGGCGTTCGGGTCTTCGGTGGCGATCACATGCGAGGAACGGGATGTGGCGATGTCGGCACTGGGGTCCACGCTCGCGCCGTTTGCTGCCTGGGGAACCGGGGGCGGCGGGGCTGCGGCGGATCTGGTGCTGATCTCTTATGTGCTGGGTGAGACTCCGGACTTCGCGGCGTTTGCCCGGGACGCCTGGCGCCTGGCTCGCAAGTTCCTGGTGATCGTCGAACCCGGTACGCCGCGCGGGTTCGACCGGATCGCGGCGTTGCGATCGCTCGGGCCGGTGGTTGCGCCGTGTCCGGGATGGGGCGCGCAGCCTTGTCCCGCGCGTGAAGCAGAGAAAGACTGGTGCCATTTCGCCGCGCGCGTGGAGCGTACGGCTCTGCATCGGCAATTGAAGGGCGGGGAACTGTCGCATGAGGACGAGAAGTTCTCGTATCTGATTTTGGCGAAGGAGCAGCCCGAAGGCGGGGGGTCCTGGAAGCGCATCGTGCGGCATCCGTTCATCGAACCCGGGCAGATCCAACTGCAGTTGTGCGACGGCGCCACGATGCACAAGACGATGGTGCGCAAGCGCTCGAATCCCGATGCGTTTCGCGCGGCGCGCAAGGCGGATTGGGGCGATCGCTGGACTTCAGGCGACTGACCACGGCGCGCTGAGATACCCGGCGGTGTTAATTATCCGGATGGTCCAGCCGGAGTCCGCCGCGGATCATGCTTCTATGAGGTTGCGTGGAACGCTGTTAGCATGAGGTAGGAATACACACAGCGATGGGCGCCTCCGAAACTCAAGTGGACTGGACCGGCTGCGACCTCGTGGAGAGGGTCCCGGGAAAGGTGTCTGGGCGCGCTGTTGTTCGGGGCACTCGCATCCTCGCGGACACTATCGTGCAGGATGCGGAGCTGGGCTCATCCGTTGACGAAATCCGTGTGAATTATCCGGACCTGACTGTCGCTCAGATCGAGGGACTTATCGCATTCGCCGCATCCCGGCGTGAGCATCTTGTCGGGTGAAGATCCTGCTCGATCACAACCTGCCTCACAAACTTCGGGATGCCCTCCGCGCGATCTCGAGTCACTCGAGTCACGATGTGATAACCACGAACTTCTATGGGATGGGGCGAACTCATGAACGGCCAACAGCTTCGTTTCGCTGAGGATGCCTCATTTGATGTGTTCGTTACCGGCGAGGTGCACGCCATTTCATAAGTAACGTGGCGTGTTACAGTCGCCTTCGATGAGGGACCTCAAACGCCGCGACCTGCTG
>CAZVKC010000095.1:12432-13997 GCA_964627455.1 uncultured Solibacteraceae bacterium
ACGTGGCGTGTTACAGTCGCCTTCGATGAGGGACCTCAAACGCCGCGACCTGCTGTCGCTTCTGACCTTGCTTCCTTCCGCCTGCTCCGTGAACAACAAAGGGGGCGGTTTTGTTCGCGTCGAGGAGGCGACCATCGAGAATCTGCAGGCGGGCGGCGCTACGGCCACGCAGTTGGTCGAGGCGTATCTGCAGCGGATTCAGATGATCGATCGATCAGGACCCGCGATCAATTCCGTCATCGAGGTCAATCCCGATGCGTTGACGATCGCCGCGGAACTCGATCGTAAGACTGCGGGCAAGGGGATCCTGCATGGGATCCCGATTCTGGTGAAAGACAACATCGATACGGCCGATCGCATGCGCACGACGGCGGGTTCCCTCGCGATGATGGATGCGCCTATTCCGCGTGAAGACGCGCCCGTGGTGGCCCGCCTGCGCGAGGCCGGCGCGGTCATTCTCGGCAAGACGAATCTCAGTGAGTGGGCGAACATCCGGTCGCCGCGTTCGACCAGCGGATGGAGCGCGCGCGGCGGGCAGACTCGCAACCCGTATGCGCTCGACCGCAATCCGTCGGGATCGAGTTCCGGATCCGGCGCCGCTGCTGCCGCGAGTTTGTGTGCGGTCGCGATTGGCACGGAGACTGACGGATCCATCGTGTCGCCGTCCTCTCTCAATGGACTGGTCGGGATCAAGCCCACGGTTGGTTTGCTCAGCGGCAAGGGCATTATTCCGATTTCGCATACGCAGGACACGGCGGGTCCGATGGCTCGCACCGTGCGCGACGCTGCGATGGTGTTGAGTGTGATGGCGGGCAAGGATTATGGCCCGAGCCTCAATCCGATGGCGCTGCGTGGGGCGCGGATCGGCGTCGTGCGGCAGCTGTTCGGTAACGCGCCGGGTCCGAAGATGATCGCGGAAAACGCGATGCAGGCGATGCGGGAGGCCGGCGCGGAAATTGTGGATCCCGTGGAGATCCCGACGCTCGGCAAGTTCGACAACGAAGCGTGGCAGATCCTGCTGTACGAGTTGAAGGCGGATCTCAATGCGTACCTGCAAGCTCGCGGTGGTCCGATGAAGTCGCTTGCCGACGTCATCGCGTACAACGTGCAGAACGCGGCGAAGGAGATGCCGTACTTTGCGCAGGAGACGTTCGAGAAGGCGCAGGCGAAGGGTGGACTGGATACACCCGAATATCGCGAGGCGATCGAGAAGTGCCGCCGCATGACCCGCGACGAGGGAATCGACGCGGCGATGAAGAAGCACAACCTCGACGCGCTGTTTTGCCCGACGGACAGTCCTGCATGGCCGACGGACTGGATCAATGGCGACCACTTTACGGGTGGGAGTTCGCAACTGCCCGCGGTGGCGGGGTATCCGCACATCACGGTTCCCGGCGGCCTGGTTTGGGGGCTTCCGGTTGGCGTTTCGTTCTTCGGGACTGCGAACAGCGAGTCGCGGTTGTTGGGGCTGGCGTATGCGTATGAACAGAAGACGCGGGCTCGCCGGAAGCCTCGTTATCTCGCGACCGTTGAATACGCGCCAAAATAGAACAATGATCTGGCGT
>CAZVKC010000095.1:14097-23051 GCA_964627455.1 uncultured Solibacteraceae bacterium
ACGGTCAGCATCGGCGATGTGATCGAAGGCCGCAACGACGAGACCGTGGACGCCGAGTGGAACGCAGTCCGGCCGATTTACGAGAAGCTGGGCAAGTATCCGCGGCTGTTCGTGGCCGGCAATCACGACATCTGGTCGGAGAAGTCCTTAAAGGCGTATGAGAAGTTCACCGGCAGGCCGACGTTCTACAGCTTTACCTACAAGTCCGCGCACATTGCCGTGGTCGACAACAGCCGCACAGAAGCTCTCGACGAAGCGCAACTCGCGTTCCTCGAGAAGGACCTCGCCGCCAACCAGGACAAGGCTCTGCGATTCGTGTTTTTCCATAAGCCGTTCTGGCTGATCCCGTTGAAGCTGCGCTCGCTGAACATGCCGTTCCACCAGATGATGAAGAAGTACAAGGTGCACTCGGTGTTCAGCGGACATGTTCATCAGACGCATCGCATCGAGCGCGAGGGCATCGTGTACTGGTGCGTGCCGAGTTCCGGCGGAGACCTGCGCGGGAACGATTCCTTCGAACAGGGCTGGTTCTATGGGTACGTGACGGCGGTCGTGCAGAACGACAAACCCACGTTCACGATTCACCAGCTGAATGGCGGACGCACCCTCGACGCCGCCGCCTGGGGCGAGAACGGCCCGGGAGCCCCGAAACCATGACGAGAGTGCTCGACGTCGGCTGCGGGATCAACAAGTACCCCGGCTCGATTGGACTCGACCGCAATCCGCGCAGCAAGGCGGATGTGATCGCGGACCTCGACAGTTTTCCGTACCCCTTCGCCAGTGGATCCTTCGACGAGGTCCGCGCGATCCACGTCATCGAGCATGTGTCCGACGTGATGCAGACGATGGAGGAGTTCCACCGGTTGACCCGCAAGGGCGGGCGCGTCTTCATTGTCACGCCGCACTACACCGACTTCAGTTCGTTCTGCGATCCGACCCACCGCTGGCACCTCAACAGTTTCAGCTTCCGGTACTTCGGCGAGGACAACGCCGGCTACGGATATTACTCGCACGTCAGATTTCGTGAGATTTCTGTCCGGGTAAAGCTACTGAATCTATGGAAGCTGCTGGGATTCGAGTTCCTGGTGAACCATTCCCGCACCTTCCGCAAATTCTGGGAGCATTACCTGTGCTTCGTGATCCGGGGCAAGGTGATCGAATGGACGCTCGAAGTTGTTTAGATGGCTCTATCGTTTAGCGGACCTCGCCCGTGATCGCGCGAGGCGGAAAACCTGGGATCCTGACCTGGCGCTGGGACGGCGGGGCGAAGATATCGCCCACCGTTACCTGCAGCGCAAGGGATACAACGTGATCGCCCGGAATTTTCGTACGCCATCCGGGTCCGGGGAACTAGACCTGGTTGCGAGCAAGGACGATGCACTGGTGGTGGTCGAGGTCAAATCCAGGACCTCGACGGAGTTCGGCGCCCCGGAGCGCAATGTCGATCGGGAAAAGGAGCGGCGGGTGATGTACGGCGCCGAGGAATTCGCGCGGCGCTCGGGAGTTCCTCTGGAGCGGGTGCGATTCGACATCGTAACCGTGGTGTTTGAGGGGAAATCCCCTGTTGTCCGCCATTTGCAGGATGCGTTTCATCTCGCGGGACGGCGGTAGGAAAGGTAGTGTAACCTAATGTTTGGATCGTGCGCCCATTCTTTTGTATAGGTTTTGTCCTCTCGAAAGAGGGTGGTCGCCGTCGGCGCCCGGCGGTGATCGATGCTGATTGACCCTGAAGTTGTAGGCCGCGCCCGGTCGGGCGACCAACAGGCGTTCAATCAGATCGTACAGGCTTGTCGAAAGCCGATCCTTGGCACGATCCGAAGGTTAATCGGCAATCCTGACGATGTGGAAGACGTGGCCCAGGAGGTGTTCGTCCGGGTTTATTACTCGCTCGATCAGCTTCGGACCGATGAGGGATTTGAGCCTTGGCTGTACCGGTTGACGGTGAATGCCGCGTATGACTATTTGAGGCGCAAGCGAAGGCGGCATGAATCCCGGATGTCGGATCTGGGAGAAGAGCAGGTGACGCTGGCGGAGGCTGCTGAAGGCGCGAAGAAAAGCGCGGACGCAGTTCGGAAAACCAAGGCCAGGGAATTGGTAGAATCGTTGCTTGCGACGGTGTCGGAACAGGACCGGATCCTGTTGCTGCTGAAAGAAGTGGAAGGGCTGTCGTTGAAGGAACTGGAGAAGATTTACGAGGTGAAGGAAAACGCGCTGAAGGTCCGGCTGTTCCGGGCGAGGCAGCGGGTTTTGAAGGCCTTCGACGGCAAAAAGGGGGAACAAGACCAATGACCGAGTTTCCGGACGATTTGAAACTGGCGTTTCGTGCTTATGGGGAATCGCATCCCGATCCGGAGCCGAGTGTAAACTTCACGCCCATGTTGTGGGAAAAGATCGAGGCGCGCCGGTCGTCGCTCGTTTTGATGCGGCGGTTCACGCAGGCGCTCGTCAGCATGGCGATGGCGGCTGCGTTGGTGCTTGGCGTCTTCGTTATTCCCCAACTGCAGGATCGACGCGACCTGACCAAATCCTACGCGGAAGTGATCGCTGAGAACGAGCAGGAAGTCGCGGTCGCCTTTACGATGCCGGTTGCCAGTGAGGATCCGCTGCGATGAAACTTTCGCGCCAGGCCATGGCCCTGTACGCGCTGCTGATTTTTGCGAGTGGCGGCGTACTCGGAGCCCTGACCCACCGCCTGTACACCGTCACGACGGTGAGCGCCACGGAAACCCGTCCGTCTCCGGATGAGTGGCGCAAGAAGTACATGGCGGAAATGCAGTCCCGGCTGCATCTGACTTCCGATCAGATCCTCAGGTTGAACATCTATCTCGACGAGACCCGCAGCCTGGTGCGCGAAGCACAGGCGAAGGTCAAGCCTGAAATCGAGCAGATCAAGCGCGATCAGCGCGAGAAGATCAAGACGATGCTCGATGAGAAGCAGAAGGTCGAGTACATCAAGCTGCTGGAAGAGCGGGATCGCCGCGAACAACAGTCCAAAACGGCAAACGGGCCTGGGTTTTAACCCGGCCCGTTTGATTTTGTACTCGAACTGCTGAACGCGTCTGACTAGTTGGAGCTGGTCTGCTTCTGGCGCTTGGCCTGCAGATCCTTGCCCTTCTGCAATTTCTTCTGGAAACGATCGACGCGCCCTTCAGTATCAACCAGCTTCTGACGGCCGGTGAAAAACGGATGGCAGGCCGAGCATATTTCCAACCGAATGTCGCCTTTGTGAGTCGAGCGGGTCTTGAACTGCGAACCGCACGCGCAAATCACATTGACGGGGTTATAAGCCGGATGGATCCCTGCTTTCATGTCCTGTCTCGTGAACCTTTCTGGGAATTCGCGAAGCGGCGAGTGAACGCGCTTCTGCAGTCTTCAGTATAACGCAGAAAGACCCTGTACGGCGTGCGCCATGCAGGGTCTTTCCTATTCAACGAAAGTAGCGCTCAGATATCGCGTGAGACAGCCGGTCCACAGGAGGAGCGGCCCGCTCACTGTAAGCGTGGCCTGAACGTTAGAGCAACAACTTCAGCAGTCAGCCACCTCACGCGTGGACATCTTGCATGTATCGCTACCAGTACTCATATTTGGACTGGACCACCTCCTTTCTCAGTGATGAGTCGATGATACGGCCAAAATCAGATTCCCGTCAAGATGTTTTTTTCGATCTGAACGAGTGGTTCCGGCGATGCTAAAACCTCGCGGTGAAAGGCGTCACAGCCGATGCAGAGGTTGGCGTACGGAGAGCCGTCCGGACGGGTGGTTTTCGAGCGTTCGAGGAACTGCTCTTCGGTCCAGCCGTGCGTGATCCCCATCCGTTGAGGTGCACCGGCGTTGATCGCCTCGTAGACAGGGTTTCCGCGCAGGCGGCGGAGGATCGATTCGAGCTTCTCGTGCCGCAGGTTGCCGATCGCGAGATGGGTTTTGGGGCAACAGGGAAAAACGTTGCCTTCCGGATCGACGGAGACCTCGGCGCCTTCCTGGCCGTATTCGAGGAAGTTCAGCCCGCCGGACCAGCCGTTGCAGAAGTTGTCCTCGATCGTCGCCGTCGATAGATTGTTGGTCCAGGCGCGGCCCCGGGGCCAGAGCTTGCCGATCCAGGACCCGGGATTCGCGCCGAAGAAATGGAAGTACGGCTGCCCCTGTTGCACGTGCACCGGATCGTGAGGTACTTCGAGGACGCCTTGCCGCGCAAACAGCGCCCGCAACTTGTCCATCAGCGCGGTTTGGGCTTCGGCCTTTTCGAGGCCGGCGTGAAAAGAATCAATGCCGGAGACCGAGATGAGTTCGACATGATGATCCAGCAGTTCGCGGACGATCCGATCGTTCAACAGGTCGCCGGTCGTCTGCACGATGAGTTGGACATCCCGGCCGTATTTCTGCCACAGCAGGTCGAGGCCCGGGTAGAGTACGGATTCGCGCACGGCCTCGAGCAGGATTTCGCCGCCCGCCAGGATGATGCGGCCCCGCTTGCGATCCGGCCCGAACCGCATCGTGTCCGGGAAGTTCGCGATGATCGACGCAATGTGCGCGCGTGACTCCGCTGCCACCCGCTCGAGATCCTCACCGTAGTACGGGTGGAACCGGTCTTCGTAGCAGTGCGGGCAGTTCCTGTGACACAGGAACGTCATGACGTAATAGATCGATTCCATTTAGAGACCGGGGCGGCGCAGTTCCTTCGGTGCGCGTTCGCCGTCGTGACCCTCCACAACCAGTTTCCACCGAAGCGGGATGGTCTGCGGGATGTAGCAGACTTTGGCGTCGCACGCCTGGTATTCGAACTCGCCCTCGATCACCAGTTCGCCCGCAGGTGACAGGAGGGGCTTCAGCGTCCTGGTGTTGCCGAGCGTGATTTCCTGCACCAGGCGGAACGATCCCTCATACACCGGGACCTTTTCGCCGATCGCCTTGAGGTACAGGATCTTCGATTTTGGGTACGCGATTTCGTGCGGCTTGGCGACGGCCGGCGCTGTCTTCAGCCGCCACTCGATCGGCCGGTAGCCTTTCACCTGAGGCGCATACACGTGCATGCCTTTGGCGAGTTGCACGTCGAGCGATAGGGCAATCCGCTGGCCGGGACGGACGATGGTGGCTGTTGATGAGGAGGTTACCTGCAGATGCTTCGTCTGCTCGGTCTGATGCGGCGGCGACGCGATGCCTTCGAGCGCCTTCAAGCCGAACTCCTTTACCAACAGGTCAGCCGAGGTGAATCGTTCCGTGTAATCGTCCTCGAAGTACTTCGACAGCACTTTGCCTTGCGGATTGACGAGGTACGTGCCCGGGTTGGGGATCCCGTAGAACGGGTTCTTCTCGGGGATGGAATCGTTGAGGATCCCGAACGCCCGGATGATTTTCGAGTCCGGATCCGAGAGCAGGGGATACGAGAGCTTGCGCTTTTCGGCGAAGTATCGCAGGATGGCGGGCGAATCGTAGCTGATCGCGGCGACGTTGTATCCGCGTTTCCGCCACGCGCCGGCGCTTTGTTCCAGCTCCACGAGCTGGCTCTTGCAGAACGGTCACCAGTCGGCGGAGCGGAAAAAGACCAGCATCAGGCCTCTCGAGCCGGTCAACGAGGCGAGGTTTCGAGGTTTCCCCGTCTGGTCGACGGCCTCGAACGCCGGAATGGTCTCGCCGACGGCGGGGCCGGTCTTGATGATCACACGGGGGGCCGGCTGCTGCTGCCCGGCAAGCGAAATCGCCAGCGCAAGCGCGGGCAGAAAGAGTCTCATCCACTGCATAGATGTCAGAAGCGCGGCACCTTATTCCGGAAGACGCGCAAGTTCTATTCTACGGGGCTTTTCCTGATTCGGAGCGGGACCGCGGCCGACCTGAGAAGGACGGTACTGGGAAGCGGCGAAAGGTGGTTCCAGAGATACGGTAGGCGGGAGTACTAAGGTCCTCTTATCCTGTTGATAATGGAGTAGATGTGCAGGTGGTGGCTGATGGCTTCGGGATGCGCAGAATAAGCAATACCTCTACTCTTGGATACTTAGCCCTCCTGCGAACCACCCCATAAAAACTAGGTGATTTCAGCCCCGCCGACTTCAAACTACCCTGAATTGAAGCGAGTACTAGAACCATCCATAATCAAACCATCCAGACGTGAAAATGCCGCGGAATGGTTCCGCGGGTGGACGGGGCTGGAATCAAACCTGAGCAGAGGATCCGAATTTATGGAACAAGCATTCGCTACCATTGACCAGGAAGTGGACGATACCAGCGAACGGAAAAAAACCGGCATCCGAGTTGTTATTGCCGACGATCATCCGATCGTACGCGACGGCTTGAAGAAGCTGTTGACGATTGAGTCGGACATTGAGGTCGTGGGCGAAGCGGGCGATGGCCGTGAAGTGCTCGACGTCATCCAGGAACTGGAACCGGACGTCCTGTTGCTAGACCTGCGCATGCCCAACCTGGATGGACTGGGGGCTCTGCAGGCTTTGCAGCAAGCCAACAAACGGACGCGCGTCATCGTGTTGACGGCTTCGGAAGACAAGAACGAATTCGTGCAGGCCATGAAGCTCGGCTGCTCGGGCATCGTGCTCAAGCAGACGGCGCCGGAACTGATCGTGAAATCGATCCGCAAGGTGCACTCGGGCGAAATCTGGCTGGACTCGCACACCACGGCAGCGGTCATGCGCCAGTTCTCGACCGGCGCCGATCTGTCGTCGTCGCCGGGCGGTCCCAAGGGGCGCGAACGTTCGCCTCTCTCGCAGCGCGAACGCGAAATCGTGGCGCTGGTTGCCCAGGGCTACAAGAACAAGGAAATGGCCGAGAAGATGTTCATTTCCGAGCAGACCGTGAAGAACCACCTGCACAACATCTTCGACAAGCTCGGCGTGTCCGACCGTCTGGAACTGGCCCTGTACGCCATCCACAAGGGCCTGCATCTGAACGGCGACCGCTAAACAGAGTCGAATCCCAAAGTCACACACGGCCGGATGGTTCTCTCGGAGGGAACCCCGGCCGTTTGGCTTTTATGGCATCATGGGTGGACTGTCAGCCATGGACATCACCCGCCGGAATGTTCTTCGCTCCGCTCTCGCTTCTTCCGCGGCGTCTCTCGAGTCTGCCGAAGCAGCCGACGCGGGCGCCCCAATCAAGGAATTGAAAATCTCGCGCACCACGCAGACGCACTCGGTCTGCCCGTATTGCGCGGTCGGATGCAGCGTCGTCATCCACACCCTGGGCGACAAGGCCCGCAACGTGAAGCCCGCAGTCGTGCACATTGAGGGCGATCCGGAATCGCCGATCAATCGCGGCACGCTGTGTCCCAAGGGGATCGGCCTCAAGGAGTTCGTCACCTCCGACCGCCGTCTCACGAAGCCGTTGTATCGCGGCCGCGGCGAGACCGGCTGGAAAGAGATTTCGTGGGACGAAGCGATCCCGAAGATGGCGCGGCTCATCAAAGACACGCGCGATCGCGGGTTCGAAGAGAAAGACGCGCAGGGACGCACGGTCAACCGCCTGACCAACCTGGTGATGATGGGCGGCTGCACCGACACCAACGAAGTCAACTTCCTGCTGTCGAGATTCCGCTTTTCGCTGGGGGTCCTGACCTACGAAAATCAGGCCCGGCTTTGACACGGCCCGACGGTGGTCAGTTTGGCCGCCACATTCGGTCGTGGAGCGATGACCAACGGCTGGACCGACGTCCAGAACGCCGACGTCATCCTCGTCATGGGGGGCAATCCGGCTGAGAACCATCCGGTGGGCTTCCGGTTCGTGATGGAAGCTCGCCGTAAGCGTAAAGCGAAGCTGGTGTGCGTGGATCCGCGGTTCAACCGCACGGCCGCGGTGGCCGACGCGTACGTGCCGATCCGCGCGGGGACGGACATCGCGTTCCTCGGCGGGCTGATTCATTACGCGCTTTCGAACAACAAGTTCCAGCGTGAGTACGTGAAGCTGCACACCAACGCGGCGTTTCTCGTGCGCGAGGGGTTTGGTTTCGAGGACGGCCATTTCACGGGCTGGAACGCGGAGACCAAGTCCTACGACAAGTCGACGTGGCAGTACGAGGTCGACGGCGCTGGACAAGCCAAGGTCGATCCGACGCTCGAGCATCCGCGCAGCGTGTTTCAACTGATGCGCAAGCATTACTCGCGCTACACGCCGGAGGCTGTGGCGGAAATCTGTGGCTGCACGAAGGAAGAGTTCCTGCAGGCGGCCGAGATGATTTGCGTGGCGCACGCCGCGGACAAGACGGGCACGGTGCTCTATGCGCTCGGTTGGACGCAGCATTCGCACTCGGTGCAGTTGATCCACACCGCTGCGATGGTGCAACTGCTGATGGGCAACATCGGCATGCCGGGCGGCGGCGTCAACGCGCAGCGCGGACACGCGAACATCCAGGGCGCGACGGACATGGGTTCGTGGAGCAACCTGCCCGGGTACCTGAAGCTGCCCCGCGCGAATCACACGACGCTTGCGGCGTACAACGAGGCGAACTCACCGAAGCCTCTGCGCCCGAATTCGCTGAATTACTGGGCGAATACGCCGAAGTTCATGGCGAGCGTGCTGAAGGCGTACTATGGCGCGCGGGCCGAGAAGTCCAATGAATTCGGTTACGCGTGGGTGCCCAAGATGGACGAGAAGGGGAACTATAGCTGGGGATCCTTCTTCGATCAGATGGCGCAGGGCAAGGTCGAGGGATTGATTTCGTTCGGCATGAATCCGGTGGCGAATGGTCCGAACACCGCCAAGATGCTGACGGCGCTTTCGAAGCTCAAGTGGATGATCATGGTCGAGAACTTCGAGACCGAGACGTCCGCGTTCTGGAAGGCGAAATCGCTGGGCGGCAAGTTCCAGGAAAGCGCCCTGGCGTCGACCGACATCGGCACGGAATGCTTCCTGCTGCCGGCGTCGTGCTTTGCCGAGAAAGACGGCTCGTTCGTGAACTCGTCGCGCTGGCTGCAGTGGAAGGAAGCGGCGCTCGATCCTCCGGGTGACGCGTGGCG
>CAZVKC010000096.1:0-22399 GCA_964627455.1 uncultured Solibacteraceae bacterium
AGCCGCACGATGCGTGCGGTGAAAAGCGAAGACACAGGTCCGGAATGGACCGTGCGCAGAGCCGTGCACGCTCTCGGATATCGCTATCGTCTGCATGCGCCAGACCTGTCGGGCAAGCCGGATCTCGTCCTCCGCTCTTGCAGGAAAGTCATTTTCGTACACGGATGCTTCTGGCATGGCCACACCTGCGCGCGCGGCGCGAGAATACCGGTGCGAAATCGCGAATACTGGATCACGAAGATCGCGCGCAACCACAAACGGGATCTCGCCAATGTGAGAAAGCTTCGTGCCGGTGGATGGAATGTCCTGGTAGTTTGGGAATGCCAGACCCGGGAAGAGGGTAGGCTGCGAACCCGGTTGCAGAAATTCCTCGAACAGTAGAAAGAAAAAGGACCCCTCCGAAGAGAGGTCCTTCTTCACGTGACCACCAGCAACCTCAGAACGTGAGGCGGAGGCCCAACTGCATGACGCGGGGACGATCCGCGCTCTGCAGTGTGGCGAAGGTCGGGCTCACAACGTTCATATCCGGCGGGAAGAACTTCACGTTGTTCATCGCATTGAAGGCTTCGGCGCGGAACTGCAGCGTGATGCCTTCTTTGATCGTGAAATTCTTGAACGCCGAGATGTCGAAGTTCCACCACGCCGGCGCCTCGATGATGTCGCGGCCCGAAGTGCCGAACTTCAACGGCAGCGTCGGCGAGAACGCATTCGGATTGAACCAGTAACGTCCCTTGTTGTTGCCTCCGAAATCCTCGCCGGGCGTGATGCCGTTGAACGAAGAGAACGGGTTCAAACCAGTCGCATCGGCGCGCTGTGAAACAAACGCCAGCGTGGTGCCGTTGGTCGACGTCACGCTGCGATTGACGCCGGTCTGCCACGAAGCGATCGTATTCAACTGCCATCCGCCGATCACGAACTGGCCGGCTTTGCCGATGTTGTTCAGGAAGTGTTTGCCTTTGCCGAACGGGAGTTCGTATACGAGGCTCGTCACCCAGCGGTGGCGAATGTCGAAGTCCGAAAGCCCCTTGTCGAGTTGGAAGTTCGCGGGATTCAGATTCGGCGAACCGAATGAGCCGGCCGAATCGGTGTCGATCGACTTGGCGAAAGTATGCGCCATCAGGATCTGGAAGCCGTTGTTGAAGCGCCGTTCCAGTTTGAGGTTCAAGCCGTGGAACTGGCTCTTACCTGCCTGTGACGAATACAGCATGCCGCTCAGGCGCGGATACTGCGTGGCGACTCCGGGGGTCACGTCATAGAGCACGCCGGGCGTGACGTTGGCATACGCGTTGTAGCGTTTGGACAAGCGGCGGCCCTGCGATCCGACATAGGCGGCCTCGACCACCCAATCTTTCCAGAAGGCCTTTTGCAGCGACAAGGTCCACATGTAGACGCGGGGTTTGCGGCCATCGAGTTCCACTGCAAACAGGTTGGTGCCGGCGGGCGTGATGTAGTTGTTATCCACTGGAGGCACGACGACAACCGGCAGTGTGTTGCGGCCGAACTCGAATTCCGGAAGTCCGCGGCCCGTCGCGTTGCGGTTCTGCTGCGTGAACACCGGCGGTCCGTTGGTGGTGAACTGCGTCTCGTTCATCTGCGTCTGATCGAAGTAGATTCCGGCGCCGCCGCGGATGGCCACCGACTGAGCCCACGTGGGATTGTAGGCGAAGCCAAAGCGGGGAGCGAAGTTCTTGTAGTCCGGCGCAATGATCGAAGGCCGGATCTGACCGAGGGTCGGAAACAGCTGCTTGCCCGTGCGGAAATCGAAGCCATACACGTGATCCCGTTCCTGCTCGATCGGAGTCGGCGGCGAAAGATATTCCCAGCGCAGGCCATAGTTGAGAGTCAACTGCCGGTTCACGCGCCAGTCGTCCTGGATGTACAGATTGTGCGTCATGAACTGGAAGTGCGTGGCCGACGTGCCGACCGCGCCGCTCATGTTGGTCGGGAAACCGAGCAGGAAGTCCGCAACGCCGTTGCCGCTGTTCGCAAGCGGGTTGCCCGTGGCGGCGTTCAAAGCCGCGGTGTAGCTGGCGTTGAACGTGAAGCTTCCGCGCGGACCGTTGTCGCTATCCAGCAGGAAGCGGGTCTGGCGGATGTCATAGCCCATCTTGATGGTGTGGCCGCCGCGGATCCAGGTGAGGTTATCGGTGAGCTGGTAGTTGTGCAGCACGTTGCCCTGCGTCAGGCCGTTGCTGCCGATGCCGCTGTATCCCTGCCAGCCGACGTTCGGCACGCCCCAGTTGATCTGAGCCGTAGAAACACCGGTGATGCCGATTTCGGCCGCGAGGTTCTTGTCAACCGTGACCTGCTTGCCGAACAGCGTCATGTACGCATAGGAGGCGCGGGCCACGTTCACGATCGTCGGGCTGATCGAGGACGTCAACTGCGCGACGCCCGAAACGCCCTTGGAATCCACCAGCGCGCCACCGAGTGGAACCAGCGCAGCCGGAGAGAGCGGCGCCTTCTGCCAGCTATAGCGGCCGAAGAGCGAGTGCTTCGAATTGATGAGCCAGTCGCCGCGCAGATTGAACTGATCGTCGTCGAGGCGCTGCACCGGCGTACCCGTGAGGTTGGCGCCATTCACGGTGGGTGCATTCGTCACCGGGATATAGGGGAAGAAATTCTTCGAGATCTGGTTGATGCGGTTGGCCGGGATTTTGTTGCCTGCGAAAGGCGTGCGTGTGTTCGCGGTCGCGTCGAACGTGAGAGGATCGTTGATCACCTGGCTGATGCCGCTGAAATCACCTGTCAGTTGGGTCTGCGTCGGATAGATGCCGCGCTGGATCACGCCCAGGCGCTGCTTGAAGCTTTCCCAGTTGCCGTAGAAGAAGATCTTGTCGCGCTTGATAAAGCCGCCGCCTGCGACGCCGTACTGGTTGCGCTTGAACGGTTCCACGCTGGGCGCGAAGAAGTTGCGCGCGTCCATCGCGTTGTTGCGCAGAAACTCGAACGCCGTACCGTGGAACTGGTTCGAGCCGCCGCGGCTCGCGACGTTGATGATGCCCGGCGCGTTGCCGAATTCCGCCTGGAAGAAGTTGCGCTGGATCTTGAATTCCTGCACCGCATCGAGCGACGGAGTGATGGAACTATCGCCGATGCGGGGGTTGCGCATTTCGACGCCGTCATAGAGATAGCTGGTGGAGCTTTCGCGCTGTCCGCCGACGAGCAGACTGCGATCGGAGCGCTGCGTCGTGGATGCGATGAAGCTCGCGGGTCCCGTGCCGGTCGGCAGCTGTGGGATCACGCCAGGCGAGAGGGCTCCGAGCGTGATGTAGTTGCGGCCGTTCAGCGGCAGGTCGTTGATCGTCTTGCGGGTAATGACCTGTCCGAGCGACGCCGATTCCTGCTCGAGCAGCGGCGCGGCGGTGGCTTCAACCGAAACCTGTTCCGATACCTGGCCGAGCTTGAGCGTGATCTTGAGTGACGCGCGTTCGGCAATCGTCAGGACCAGGTTGTCGACGATGGCGGTCTGGAATCCGGATGCGGTGATGGCGATCTTGTATCCGCCTGGCGCCAGCTGCGGAATCACGAATTCGCCCGCTGCGTTCGTGACGGCCTCGCGCTGTTGTCCTGTGGCAAGCAGCGTCGCGACCGCTTTCGCGTTGGCAACGGCGCCGCCCGATTCATCTGTTACGAGACCTCCGATGGTGGAGGTGTTGACCTGTGCCCACGCGCTGGCAGCCAGCAGAAATGCGGCGGCACACGTAGCACGCAACGTTCTTCTATACATGGAACCTTCCTTGAAGCTAAGTTGAGCAAAGACACCCCGGCTTCTCGCCGGTTTCCTGACTTCTTTGGTGGTTCCGATTATATAGAAACGGCGTTACTCGTTGGAACTGGCAGATGACGACGTCGGGAAGAGTTTGTCCGTCCGGCTCATGAGCAGCTTGGCGCGCCTCTGGAAGATCAGATTGAGCACACGATAGTCGGGTGCCGCGTTCACATCCACTTTCAGCGCCTGCTTCAGGAGTCCTTCAAATTCCGCACGATTCTTCGCTGGGATCAGCACGCTTTCCGCATACGACACCATCGGACCCACGAGCTTGCCGCCGCCGAGTTCCATGGCGCGCTCGTAGTGCTTGCGGGCATTCGCCACACGGTCACCGTTGGTCTTCAAACGCGCCATTTCATAGGTGATGAAGAACGCGTGGATCGAGCCTTTTTCGTAAGACTCGTCGAGTTCCAGCGCCTTGTCGATCATCGCTTCGAACTGCGGAATCTGCGGCAGCATCATGAAGTCGCGCGAAGTCGAGAGCGCTCCGGCCCAACCGATCGTCGTCCAGTACAAAACCGGGACATCGGCCTTGGTCATCGACTGCACGGCTTTCTTCGGATCCGCCTTCAAATCCGCTGCAAAGTTCGGATGCTTCAGCTCGAAATACCGCATGCCGTAGTTGCGGCCTCGCAGAAACAGCTTGGTGGCGCGATCACGAGCCGCCTTTGCCGCAACGCGATCTTTGTCGTCGAGTTCCTCGGCGTCCTGCAGCACGAAGCCGTACGAAAACTGAGAAAAACCCTTGCACAAGCCGGCGAGCAACTGCGGGTTCCTGGGATCTTCCTGCAGCACCGTCTCCATCACCTTCAGGCTGAACGGGATGGCGCCGCGAACCAGTTCCGGATCTTCATCGCGCGCAAATTCATCGGCCGCGCCAGACAACGCGGAGCCGATGGACTTCATCGCGGTCTTACGGACAGAGCAGGCCGGCAGCAGAGCCAGCAAAGACAGAGCAACAACGGTCTTACTTCTCATAGTGTCCTCGCGGAAGCCAGGTAGATGGCGTTGAGAACCAGTTTGAACGTACCGAAAGTCTGCCCGCGAAATTGCGGGCGGAACCCGTACATCACAACCTTACCTTTACCATGCTGCGCTTCCACGATGATCGATTTGCCGAGCACTTGACGTTCGCCGGAAATCCATCCCGACGCCAGCAGATCCTTCTTCGCGTAGTTGGCGAGCGAACGGGTTTCGCGTTCGCCCTTATTGAAGTCCGGCATGAGCGTGATGTCGAACGCCTGCCCGCCTTGCGAATACGCGATCGACTCTTCTTCCATGCCGAACGCCAGCGGATTCTTGTTGTCCACCGTGATTCGGATCAGCGAACCCGGGCAATAGTAAGCCGTCGAGGACTCCGCCTCGGCGCGCCCGCCACCTTCTTCCTGCGTGCGCAGGTTTAAGCGCACGGGCAAGGGGAACAACGTCGCGGGCAGTTCCGTGGCCGCATCGAATGCGAGCAGCGTGCCGCCTTCGCGCACGAAACGCTGCAGGTTCGCGACGCCTTCGACTTCGAGTCCACCGGTGAATTCCGGGCGCTGCTGCCCGTCTTCGAACCCGCCCGCGCGGCCTCCACGGCGCTCGCCCCCGCGGATCCCATGCAGGATCGAGGTCAGGCTTTGCGACGCCAGAATGATCGTGTCGAACCGCGACTTCAGGTTGCCGGCGCGGAAATCCGCGTCCTTGATCATCTGATGCGGGACCTTGTAGTAGTCGAGCATCCAGTCGGTCCAGCCGGCGTCCATGTTCGGTGAATGCGGCTCGTAAACCGCCACACGGGGCTTCGAAAGCTCCCACGCAGCCGTGTCAAAACCCGCGTCGCCCTGCGTCAGGATCGTACCGTCCTTCGCCCAGCGGACCTTCTGCCCTTTTCCCAGCGCGTCGGCCGTGAACAGGAACGACGAATTCTCCTTGTGATCCTTCGCTGCGGGACCCAGCGCGATCTCGCCGCCCATGTCCTCGAGCTTCGCGTCGAACGGCTTGTTGATCCGGTCGACCTTCACACCCATCAGCATGTGCAGCGTCCAACCCGCGGAATCATACGGCCGCTTGGTCGGACCAGTGGTGCCCGTCTTCAATTCCGGATACTTGTGCGGCTCCATCAGGTCCACCAGATAGCCGCGGAACGGCTGCGACGTCAGCATCACGGCCGTACCTTCGGGGAACCGCTTGCCCTCGGCCTCGAACGGCGCATTGGCTCGCTTGATCGCGACACCGCCCTGCGCCAAACGCGACAGCATTTCACGGGCATTCGAAGGATCCCACTGTTCCGGCGACACCGCGTACGCGTACGCCCCCGTCTTCGACTCGATGTTCGCGCGCGCGACTTCGTATGCCTTGGTCAGGAAATGCTCGCTCCGCGCCGCGGCGTAATCGAGGATCGCAAAATCTGCCGTGAGGTTGTAGTCGATCGCGTCGCGCAGAGTCCACCGGCCGCCCATCCACGGCAGCTGATAGAACATGGATGGTTCCTTGGTCGGGATGCCGTTCGGAAACCGGTCGGGCAATTCGCTCGCCTTCACCGTACGAGTTGCGGCGTAACCCCAGCCTGCGGTCTCCGTGAGAATGCCGTGCATGTTGTGGAACGCCGGCACCGAACGCAGACCGCCGTTCCACCAGCCGTCGAAGCCCCAATAGGAAATCGCGCCAGCTTTCTTCTCGCGCGCAAACCGTTCCTTCATCACCGAACCGATACCGTTAATGCCTTCCATGATCGTCGGCGGAATGTTGGGATTGAACGGCTCCGCGTAGGGCGGGATGAAGATGCGTGCCGGATACGGCGCCACCTGGTGCTGGTTGTAGACAATCTGCGGGAACCATTCCTGGAACAGCAGTTTCGTGACATGACGCGTCTCGGCGAGGTTCATCATGTACCAGTCGCGATTGTTATCGTGACCCGCGTACTTGTGATACAGCTTCACCATCGGCGCGTTCTCATAAGGAGTTCCGAGATTGCCGCGGTACCACTCGTTCAGCCAGTCGGTGCCGTCGGGATTGATGCTCAGCACCTGCATCAGAATGACGTTCTCGCGGATCCGCTTCGTCTCTTCGTTCTCGCCGGTCAGTATTTTGTACGCGAGATCCGGCATATGCTGCACCGGCGCGACTTCATTCGAGTGGATGCCCGCGTCGATCCACACGATCGCCTTCGACTGCTTCACCAGCCGCTTCGCTTCCTCTTCGCTGGCCAGTCCGAGCGCCAGCTTGCGGTTCATTTCCTTGTACTGATCGAGCTTGCGCAGGTTGTCCGGAGACGAGAGGAACGCGACGTACATGGGGCGTCCCGCTGTCGACACGCCAAACTGCTGCAGCTTGATGCGATCCGACGACTTTTCGAGCTTTTGGAAGTACGAGACGGTCTCGGCGTAGTTGACCATCTTCTTCTCGTCGCCCATGCTGAATCCGAAGTGTTCTTTCGGCGTGGGAACCGCCGCAAGGATCGATAACGCGACGGCAAGAAATGAAGCGAGGTACGTCATTAGACGACAATGGTACTATGCAGCACGACGGCAAATACCGCATTGGACTGGTGCAGATGAGCTGCTCCACAGACCCCGATGCGAACCTCGAAAAGGCGTTAGTAAAGATCCGGGAAGCGGCCCGTATGGGAGCGCAGGTAGTCTGCCTCCAGGAACTGTTCCGGTCGCAATATTTCTGCCGGGTCGAGAGCGCGGAACTCTTCGATCTCGCGGAACCAATCCCGGGACCCTCGACGGACGCCATCGCGAAACTGGCCCGCGAACTCAAAGTCGTCGTCGTCGCATCGCTTTTCGAGAAACGCGCGCAGGGCTTGTACCACAACACCGCGGCGATCCTGAACGCAGACGGCGAACTGCAGGGGCTGTATCGCAAGATGCACATCCCCGATGATCCGCTTTATTACGAGAAGTTCTACTTCACCCCCGGGGACCTCGGCTTCAAGAACTTCGACACTCCGTTCGGCCGCTTCGGCGTCCTCGTCTGCTGGGACCAGTGGTATCCCGAAGGCGCCCGCCTCACCAGCCTGCAAGGCGCGTCGGTGCTCTTCTACCCGACCGCGATCGGCTGGCATCCGCACGAGAAGGAACAATACGGACCGGCGCAGCTCGACGCCTGGCGTACCATCCAGCGCGCGCACGCCATCGCCAACGGAATCTACGTCGCCGCGGTGAACCGCATCGGTTTCGAAGGTACGCCCGACAATGGACTCGAGTTCTGGGGTAATTCCTTCCTCGCCGACCCGTTTGGCCGCGTTCTCGCGCAGGCATCCACAGACAAAGAAGAGATCCTCATTGGCGAGATCGATCCCAAGCTGCAGGATGAGGTCCGCCGCAACTGGCCCTTCTTCCGCGACCGCCGCATCGACGCCTACGAAGGCATCACCAAGAGGTGGCTCGCGTAATGTTCCGCATGCCCGCGGAGTGGGCTCCGCACGCTGCCACCTGGCTCGCCTGGCCGCATGAAGAATCCGACTGGCCTGGGAAGTTCGAGCCGATCCCGTGGTTGTACGGCGAAATCGTTGCGAAGCTCGCCCGCGTTGAACGCGTTCGCATCCTGGTGCAGGACGAAGAGCATCGCGAGGGGATCCGCGAGATCCTGCAGAAGACCCACGCCAATCTCGATGCCGTGGACTTCTACCTCCACCAGACCAATCGCAGTTGGACCCGCGATTTCTGTCCGATCTTTGTCAAAGACAGCGCGTCCGGCGAAGTCGCCATCACCGACTGGATCTTCAACGGCTGGGCGAAGTACGACAACTGGGCGGATGACAACGCGATTCCCGAATTCGTCGCCGGCCAACTCGGCAAGCGGCGGTTCGCGCCGGGCATGGTGCTCGAAGGCGGCAGCATCGACGTCAACGGATCCGGCAAACTGCTCACCACCGAAGAGTGCCTGCTGTCCCATATTCAGTGCCGCAATCCCGGCTGGACCCGCGAGCAGATCGAAGCGAAGATGCGCGAGTTCCTCGGGGTCGAGGAAGTGATCTGGTTGAAGGACGGCATCGCGGGCGACGATACGCACGGTCACGTCGATGATCTGGCGCGGTTCGTCGGCGAGAACAAAGTCGTCACGGTGCTTGAAGAAGACAAGTCCGACTACAACTACGAGCCCACGCACGAGAATCTCGCCCTGCTGCGCCAGCGCGGCGATCTCGAAGTCGTGACGCTGCCGATGCCTTCGCCGGTATACTTCGACGGCCAGCGTCTGCCGGCCAGCTACGCGAACTTCTACATCGCGAACAACCTGGTGCTGGTCCCGACGTTTCAGGACCGCAACGACCGCATCGCGCTCAACACCATCGCGGACCTCTTCCCCGATCGCGAAGTCGTGGGCATTGCCTGCACCGACCTGGTTCTCGGATTGGGTACCCTGCATTGCATGACGCAGCAGGAGCCTGCATGATGATCATCCGAACCCTCGCGCTGTCCGTGGTCATCGCGGCCGGCCTGTTCGCTCAAAACAAATCCATGAAACTGCACGCCGCAGGGACCTTCGAGGTCCAGTTGAAGCCCCTCTCCGCGTCCCCCGACGAGTTCCCCGGGCGCATGTCCATCGACAAGGAATTCAAGGGCGACCTCACCGGAACCAGCAAAGGGCAAATGCTCGCCGCCATGACCGCTGTCAAAGGATCCGCCGGCTACGTCGCCATCGAAAGAGTCACCGGGACCCTGCAGGGGCGCACCGGCAGCTTCATCCTGCAGCACAGCGGCCTCGCCACGAGCAAGGATCAGAAACTCACCATCGTGGTCATCCCGGATTCCGGCACAGGCGAACTCACCGGCATCGCCGGGACCCTCAACATCAAGATCGAGGGCGGCAAGCACTACTACGAGTTCGATTACACGCTCCCGTAAGCCGCCCTACAGCAGCTTGAACGGATTGAACGGCGCCGGACACTTCTTCAGGTCCGCAAAGAAATCCGGGTTCTGTTGTTTGAACTGCTTCATTCGCGCCAGATTGCTATCGCCACCGCTGCCAGGCTGATTCAGGAACACCTGCGGATCTTCCTGAGCGGCGGGCAGCGGGTCGAAACCCCAGTGATCCTTGCGCAGCCCGGGGCGCTTCTGTTCGGACCGGTACATGTTCGACACCACAATCGCCATGAACTCTTCCACCGTATCCATGCGAGGCGTATCGGCAGGCTTGTGGAAGTCCGTCGTCCCGCGCATCTGGCGTAAACCGTGCACCATCTCGTGCAGCAGGATCTCGTCCTTCTGCACGCCCGGCGCCTGCTTGAAGTCCGCGGGTTGCGCGATGAACTTCACTTCCGCCAGAGCATCGGCATTCCACATGTCCGGATTGAAGCGAACCAGCGTGTCCTGCTTCTTGGTGTAATTGCCGTCCCGAACCTCATCCATGTTCACGGGCGCCCTGCCGTCGTCACTGAGCTTGGGAACAATCACCGATCCCGCCGTGGCGTTGAACCCCTGGTAGGCGCCTTTGTTGTCGATGTACGGCAACTCGTTCCAGGGGATGATCAGCATGGTCTTGCTGGTCCGCCAGATGTCGTTCAACAGCGCCCATCCCGTCCAGCTCCAACGCAACTTCGACAGCAACAGGATGATATTGGTTTCGTAGCCATCCACCGACATTTCCACCGAATCCGGCGGACCCTTGGGTTTCGGCGTGTACCGGATGAGCGTCCCGGTCACGGCGATGTTCTTGACTTCAGCAAATCGAACCATCGACACGTACTCCTCTGCACTACAAGCGGAAACGCTTCGAAAGAAGTATCACTGCCCTCTGCCGGCCGGGCGTGCGTTTAGAGGCTGACGCCCATTTCGCTCCACTCGACCACGCGTTCCTTCGTCATCGCGAGATGTCCCAGGATCGAGGTCAGCGCCGCGGTCGCCCCAATCACTACGTCGGATGGATTCTTGCCGCCGTTGCGCAGGCATTCGTAAAACGCGACGATGTGCGCGTGTTGGTTTTCCTGCTGTTTCTCCGCCAGCAGGCTTCCACTGGCGCCTTGGGCCGCCGGGTACATCGTGTACGCCTGCATTAGATCGACGGCGCCGGTCGCGCCGAAGACGTGCACGTACTGACCTCCGGCCGGCATCGCGCGGGGATGAAAGACGTTCTGCGTGAACGACATCTGCACGTGGTTCGGATACTCGAACACCATGCTGCCACAGTCGTAAATCGTGCGTCCGGGAGGATCGCCCTTGTGCTTCTTGATCGCGCCGAATCCACACGCGCGCCACGGATGCGCCTGCATCACCCAATTGCAGATATCAATATTGTGGACGGACTGCTCGATCAGATAGCCTCCGGACTTCGACACGTCGAAATACCAGTCGCCGGAACTGCCGTCGTGCGGAAGATCGGCCACCGCATGCCGCTGCGCCTTCACCATCAGGATCTCGCCCACGGCACCCGAGTGGATCTTGCCGACCGCTTCCTGCATCTGGCGGATCGAGCGAAGCTGCTGTCCCGCCGTGAACGTCACTTTCGGATTCCGCTTCACCGCGGCGACGACGGTCTTCACCTGATCCGGCGTGACCCCGATCGGCTTTTCACAGTACACGTGCTTGCCGCTATCGAGCGCGGCAACGGCCATATCCGCATGCAGATGCGGAGGCGTCGCGATAAACACCGCGTCGATATCCTTGCGATCGATGATCGCCCGCCAGTCGGAATAGGTCTTCGGATTGTCGCGTTTCGCCGCAGTAGCGGCTTTGTCGAGTCGGTCCGGCTTGTTGTCGCACAGCGCCGTCACCGCGACATTCTGCTGCTCCAAAACTCCCTGCAAAAGATAGGATCCGCGATTGCCCACGCCGATCATCGCGGTGCGGGTCTTTTCGGGACCCTGGGCTGCGGCGGCGAACGAGGCGGCCGCGGCCGTAGAAGTCAAAAAAGTTCTGCGATTCATAGACTCTCGTGGCTGGTTCTGTCAGCCACTATGACGATATACCCTTTGTCCCACCGCCGCAAAGGTCCGGACCATCGCAGTAGAATGTGGTCTATGGCTGAAGAACGCAAATGGGGATTCAATACGCAGGCCCTGCACGCCGGCTATTCTCCCGATCCGACTACGAAAGCGCGTGCGGTGCCGATCTATCAGACGACATCGTTCGTCTTCAATGACTCCGAGCACGCCGCGAATCTCTTCGCGCTGAAAGAGTTCGGCAACATTTACACCCGCATCATGAACCCGACCACCGACGTGCTCGAGCAGCGCGTGGCGGCGCTCGAAGGCGGTGTGGCCGCGCTCGGCATGGCGAGCGGGCAATCCGCGCAGTTCATTGCGATCAGCAACATCATGCAGGCCGGCGACCACATGGTGGCCTCCAGCACGCTCTATGGCGGAACCTACACGCAATTTGACGTGAGCTTCCGCAAGCTTGGCTTCGACGTCACCTTCGTCGATCCCGATGATCCGGAAAACTTCCGCAAGGCGATCAAGCCCAACACGCGCCTGCTGTACGGCGAGACGATCTCCAACCCGCGCTGCAACATCCTCGACATCGAGAAGGTCGCGGCCATCGCCCATGAGCATGGCTTGCCGCTCATGATGGACAACACCTTCGCGACCCCGTATGTCTGCCGTCCCATCGAGCACGGCTGCGACGTGGTCGTGCACTCGCTCACCAAGTTCATCGGCGGACACGGCACCTCGATCGGCGGCATCATCGTCGACGGCGGCAAGTTCGACTGGAACAACGGCAAGATCCCGCTCATGAGCGAACCCTCCGCTGCCTATCACGGCTTGAAGTTCGCCGAAGCGCTGGGCCCGATCGCCTACATTATCAAGTGCCGCGTCGAAGGTCTGCGCGACATGGGTCCGGCATTGAGCCCGTTCAACTCGTTCCTGTTCCTGCAAGGCGTCGAGACGCTCGGCATGCGCATGGACCGGCACCTGTCCAACGCCCTGGCCGTCGCCCAGTTCCTCGAGAAGCATCCACAGGTTTCGTGGGTGAAGTATGCATCGCTGCCGTCCAGCCCCTACTACGAACTCGCGAAGAAGTACACGCCGAAAGGCGCGGGCGCCGTATTCAGCTTCGGCGTCAAGAGCGGCTATGAGGGCGGCAAGAAGTTCATCAACGCATTGAAACTTCTGTCACACCTCGCCAATGTCGGTGACGCCCGTTCGCTGGTGATTCATCCTTCTTCGACCACACACCAGCAGCTGTCTCCCGAGCAGCAACTGTCGGCCGGTGTGACGCCGGACCTCATCCGTCTGTCGGTGGGCATCGAGGACATCGACGATATTCTCTGGGATATCGATCAGGCTCTCTCGGCTTCCGCTGCATAGTAGAACCCTCTCAACGTCAAAACGGCCCGCACTGCGCTCTGTAGTGCGGGCCGTTTTCTTGGTTCGAGTTCGTTTATTGCGGCAAGTACTCACGCAGGTTCGGATACATCTTCGCAATGAAGTCCCGGCAGACGACGTCAGCTTCCGCCGCCTGTTCGGTGCTTCGCAGTCCCATCACCACGCGGACCAGCGCCGTGTCGGTACGGTTGTACCGGATGGCGTCCGCGACGACGAAATACTTAGCCCTGTATTCATTGGCGACCGAACGGTCCCGTGACTGATACCAGTAGTAAACCAGGCTCCGGCTCTCGCCCTTCGCGATCACATAACGATTCGCCTCGATGGTCTTGCCGTCACCGACCGGGATGGTTTCGATCGACGCCGTCTGCTGCACCCAGCCCGAACCCGGCAGGCAATTCTTCGGCGAGTGCGGCGCCTTGCCGTTGCGTTGCGAGCGGAATGCCGCGACAAACAGGTTCACGTTCGCAGACTTGGTATTGATGTAGTCGCGGTTCAGCAGATCGTCGGCCTGGAGAACGTCCGCAACCTCTTTCTCCATGACACCATCCGCCCGGCGGCTCCAATCGGCGATCTGGACCGGAAAGCCCGCGAGAGGCATGGACGGCGGCGTGGATTCCGGACGCGAATAGCTGAGCAAAACGACGCCCTGCAACACGAGCACCAGCGTCAGCAGCCGTACTGCGTTCGACTTGAGGAATTCGAAGTTCATGCGGTTACCGCAGCCTCCTGTCCAGGATTTCCATCGCTACCCTTGAATCGCTTCCAAACCCAGTTGATTAGAGAATGTAAGCCAACCAGCAACGCCAGGTCGACCGCAAAAATCACCCAGCCTTCCATCGTATGCAGCGTACCCTGGACAAGCTCCGGATCGCGATCTGCGATGATGCCGGTCACGGTTACGCGGGCCGCGTTCGCTGCCACCGCGATCGGCACGCAGCCGACCAGCAGAACCCATTTCATCCATGGCTTTTCGTCGAAGAGGTGGCCATACACAAGGCCGATGAATGAAAGGGAGAGCAGCGACCGGATTCCGCTGCATGCCTCGACGACCGACAGCTTGGTGGTGGCCAGCTCGATGATATTGCCGTCGCGCAACACCGGGACCCCGAGGGTCACCAGGACTTGTTCCGCCACCTGGGAGGCGAACAATTGCAGCGGCAGCGTCAACTGCCCGTACACGACCTTCGGCAGCGGGATCATGAATCCGAGCACGAAAATCGGCAGCGCGCAGGACTTCAGAACCTGAAAACCGCCCGTCAACAGCACCGCCCCGGCCAGCAGGATCAGCAGCGAGGTCCGCTGCAGGAACAGCTCGGCGCCCAAACTCCCGATAATCAACTGCATCGACCCGAAGAGCACGACCAGCACTCCGAGGTAATTGGGTTTCCATTCCTGGCCGAGGATCTCGTCCCGCTTCTGCCACGCAATATACGCCGCCAGAGGTGGAACGAAAAAGCCGTGACTCACATCTTCATCCCAGGACCACTGCCAGGCCAGATGCTTGAAGATGGCAAAGTAGCTCAGCGTGATCAACGCGCTGAACCAGATGATTGGGGTCCAAGGAACCTTGGGCGGGGTGTTCTCCATCCAGCTAATGCTCTTGATTCAGTAGAACATAGCATCGAACTGGAACGCTAGAATGAGGATGCGGATGTCGAGAGTCGTATTTGCTTTACTTCTGGCGGGTTGGACCTTATGCGCCCAGCCTGCGATCCTGGCGTTAAAAGACATCCGGGCGGGCATGAAGGGCGTCGGCCGTACGGTCTTCACGGGCGACCGCATCGAGGAGTTTCAGGCGGATATCCTCGGGATCCTCGACAATTCCGGCCCCGGCCAGTCGATCATCCTGGCGCGCCTCAGCGGAGGTCCGCTGGCGAAAACCGGCGTCATGCAGGGCATGAGCGGAAGTCCTGTGTATGTCGACGGCAAACTGATCGGGGCCCTCGCGCTGGCCTTCACGTTCGCCACGGAACCGATTGCTGGAATCCGGCCGATTGAAGAAATGTTAGCTACCGCGCGGGACGCCACGCCCCCGCGAAGGGCTGCTGCCGCGCCTGCCCCCCGCGCCGAGTACGCCTGGGGATCCGGCGGATCCAAACTGGTCGAACTCGCCACGCCTGTCTCGTTTTCCGGCTTCAGCCGCGCCGCCATCGATCAGTTCGGTCCCGAGCTTCGCAAGCTGGGACTCGAACCCGTCCAGGGCGCCTTGGGCGGCGGCGGCAGCAGCAGTTCGTCGAAAACCACGGGAGATCCCAGCAAAATCCAACCCGGATCGATGATCTCGGTCCAGTTGATGACTGGCGACATGGCGGTCGGGGCCGACGGGACGGTGACCCACGTGGACGGCGACCGCGTCTACGCCTTCGGCCATCGCTTCCTCGCCGGAGGTCCCACGGCAATGCCGTTCGCGCGATCTGAAGTGCTGGCGCTGCTGCCGAACCTCACCACATCCTTCAAAATTTCCACGGCCCGCGAACATATGGGCATGATCACGCAGGATCGCAACGCCGCCATCGCCGGCGTCTTCGGCAAGCGTCCGCCGATGACCCCCATCACGATTTCGGTCCGCGGACCCGGCGGTCCAGCGAAAACCTACCGCATGGAGATGGTCCCCGACCGCGTCTTCGCGCCGGTCCTCACGCAAATGGCGATCTTTTCCGCGATCGACGGCAGCGAACGCACACTGGGACCCGGCACGTTCACCGTCCGCGGCACGATGGAACTCGAAGGTGGACTCCCGCCCGTCCGGCTCGACAACACCTTTTCGACCGACATGAACGCACCCGCCCTCACCGCCGTATATACCTCAGTACCCTTGACTTACCTCCTGCAGGCCGGCTTCGAGGACCTCAAACCGAAGTCCATCAACCTCGAAATCGCCGGTGCGGATGGCCGCAAGGCGCTGCAACTCGACCAGGCCTGGTGCTCGTCGCGCGAAGTCCGCGCGGGTGAGACCCTCGAAATCAACCTGACCCTCGCCGGGGACAACGGAACCGAGATCTTCCGCAAGGTCCGCCACAAACTGCCGGTCGGCATCTCGACCGGACCTTTATATGTCACCGTCTCCGACGGCATGACGGCGAACTTCTCCGAACTGACGCAAATTGCCAGCGCCAAGTCCCGCACGCCCGGCCAGGTGATCCAGGTGCTGAATTCGCTGCGGGCAAATGACAAATTGTCGATCAAGATTTGGAGACCGGAACCGGCCTATCCCGTCCCAGGCGCGGAACTGCCTTCGCCCCCGGCCTCTGTCGGACTCGTCCTCGCCCGCCTGCAATCCGCCGGGTCGCTGGCGATGAACACCGGCCGCGGCGCCAAGATCGCGGAACTCGAAGTGGACCTCGCCGGAGCCGTCGGCAGCGGTTCAAAAACCATCCAGGTGGAGGTGAAAGAGTAGTGCGGCAACTGATCAGCGCGCTTTTGGGAGTTGCCGGATGCCTGTCCGCCGCGACCACCGCAACCTGGGAGATGAACGGCTACAACGACTTCGTCCGCGGCAAGCTCATCGGACTCTCGTTGAACCGCGACGGCAAGCTCGCGCTGGCGCCCAAGCTCGATTCCATCTTCGCCTCCGAACAGCCGGAAATCTGGTCGATCGCCCGCGGCGCCGACGGCAGCCTGTACCTCGGCACCGGGCATCGCGGCAAGGTCTACCGCGTGGATCCGCAAGGCAAGGGAACCCTGCTCTGGTCCGCTGACCAGCCCGAAATCTTCGCCATCGCGGTGGATCCGAAAGGCGTCGTCTACGCCGGAACCTCGCCCGACGGAAAGGTGTATCGCATCGAGAACGGCAAGGCGACCGAGTACTTCGCGCCCGGAGCCCGTTACATCTGGGCGCTGCGCGTCGCCCCCGACGGATCGCTCTTCGTCGGCGCGGGCGAACCCGGCAAGATCTTCCGCGTGACCGCCGCCGGCAAAGGCGAACCGTACTTCGATTCCGGCCAGTCGCACATCACTTGCCTCGCGTTCGACGCCCAGGGACGCCTGCTCGCCGGCAGCGAACCCAACGGCATCCTCTACCGATTGACCGCGAAAGACAAGGCGTTCGTGCTGTTCGACGCGAATCTGCCGGAGATCCGCGCGATTCTGCCAATGCCCGACGGATCCATTTATGCGGCTGCTCTCGGCGGATCTCTGGCGAAACGCGGCGGTACGCCCGGCATCATTTCGGGGCTCCCCACCGGTCCTATGGTGACCGCGCCCGGCACCTCGATCACAGTGACCGATACGCAAGCCGGACTCGACGTCAAACCCAAAGCAGACGCAGGCGCCAAGCCGGTCGTCACGTCGACGTTGACCACCGGCGCCGCTGTTTCCACCCAGGCCTACGAAGTCGCCGGCATCGAGAAGTCCGCGATTTATAGGATCAACAGCGACAACACCGTCGACAACGTCTGGGCATCGAAGGATGAAAACATCTACGATCTCGTCAGCGGCGACGACGGGGGACTGCTGTTCGCGACTGACGGCCAGGGACGCGTCTACCGTTTGAATCCCGACCGTAAAGCGACGCTGCTGCTGCAAACGAATGAAGGCGAAACCTCGCGGCTGGTCACGTCGCCGGAAGGCGTCTTCGCGACCTCTGGCAGCGCGGGCAAGATCTACAAACTCGGCACGACGCTTTCCGCGAAGGGCGAGTTCGAGTCGCCGATTCACGATGCCGGATCCGTCGCCCGCTGGGGACGCCTCAACTGGCGCGCCGAGGTTCCGAAAGGCGCACGGCTCGAGTTCCGTACGCGTACCGGGAACTCGTCGCGGCCGGACTCGACCTGGAGCGACTGGTCCGAACCGATTGCAAACCTCGACAGTTCGCTGATCAAGAGTCCCAACGCGCGCTTCATTCAATGGAAACTCGAAATGTTCGGGATCGCCGGGGCCGAATCGCCGCTCGTGCATTTCGTCACCGCCGCGTACCTGCCGCAGAATACGGCTCCCACCGTTCGCAGCGTATCGGTCAGCGCCGCGGCCGCCAAAACCACCCCGGCCGCCGGCACAGCCGCTGCGGGCGCGACCTCGAGCTTCAGCATCACGGTGACCGACAGCGGCGAAGCCTCCGCCCCCGCGGGGACCTCCACCACCGCGCTCAACCGCAGTACGGGCGGGCAGCAGACGCAGATCAACTGGCAGGCCGATGATCCGGAAGCCGACAAGCTGATCTATTCTGTATACTTCCGCGGTGAGGAGGAGCGCGAGTGGAAACTGCTCCGTGCGAACCTCTACGAGAACACCTACGCGCTCGACGGCGACGTGCTCGCCGACGGCCGCTACTACTTCCGCGTCACCGCTTCGGATCGTCCGTCGAATGACGGCCATTACGCGCGTGAAGCGGAAGCCGTCAGCGCGCCTGTGTTGATCGACAACACGCCGCCGGCGCTGAAGATCCTGGCCTCCCGCCGCGATGGCGAAAAGGTCGAGATCGACGTCGAAGCCTCGGACCAGACCTCCATGCTGCGCCGTTGCGAATACTCGCTCGACGCGAACCCCTGGCAGCCGGTCGAAGCCGCCGACGGGGTCACCGATTCGATGAAGGAAAAATTCGAGATCCGCCTGGACCGCGTGCGTGCCGGCGAGCATCTACTCGTCATCCGGGTATATGATCAGGCAGGGAATGCGGGCCTCGCCAAGACTGTCCTTCGTTAGCTCCATCGTTTTCTGTTGCGCCGCAGCGGCGCAGGATTTCGACCATGCGCAGAAGTTCCTCAAGGACTACTGTGAACGCTGCCATTCGGACAAAGCCGGCGCAGGCGGATTCCGCACCAGCAGGCTCGCGACACCCGACACGCTGAAATCTGAAGCCGCCCGTTGGACCTCCAGCGCCCGGCGCGTCCTCAACGGTGAGATGCCGCCGCAGAACGCCAAGCCCGCCCCGTCGCTCGACGCACGCGAACAGTTCTCGAACTGGGTCGAACGGTCGCTGCAACAGTCGGCTTGTGCAGCAGGCATTCAAGCCGGACCCTCGCCTGTCCGCCGTCTCAACCGCGACGAGTACTCTGCCACGATTCGCGACCTGCTCGAAATGCAGTTGGATGTCGCGACTTCCCTGCCGGCCGACGGCGCGGGTGGCGAAGGTTTCGATAACGCCGCGGAGACGCTGTTCCTCTCGCCGCTGCATTCCGAAAAATACATGGACATCGCGAAGTTCGCCATGGACTTCGCCGCCCGCGAGTTCAAGCCGCGCACCAAGATCCTCATCGCGAAGCCTGGTCCAGGAGTCACCGAAGCGGAAGCTGCTCGCAGGATCTTCGCCGCGTTCCTGCCCAACGCCTTCCGCCGCCCCATCACGCCAGCCGAAGCCGCGCCTTACCTCGACCTTTTCCACGCTGCCCGCAAAGCAGGTCAATCGTTCGATGCCGCAATCTTCTTCGCTCTGCGCGGCGCGCTCGTATCGCCGAACTTCCTCTTCCGCATCGAACCCACAAACGACACCGGCGCCGAACGTCCACTCGATGGATACTCGCTGGCAAGTCGCCTCTCGTACCTGCTCTGGGGATCCATGCCGGACGAACTGCTGTTCGACGTCGCAGCATCCGGCAAGCTGAACGATCCCGCCGTCCTGAAGCCGCTGATCGACATGATGCTGCGGAACGAAAAGTCGCGGAACTTTGCCCTGCGCTTCGTCGAACAGTGGCTGCACACCCGCGAACTCGCGGGGACCAAGGCGCCCGATGCGCAACTCTTCCCCAAGTACGCGGCCGACGAGGATCTGCGTTCTGACATCCGCCTGCAGCCAGTGTACTTTTTCCGCGAAGTCCTGCTGCGAAACGAGTCCGTGCTCAGCTTCCTCGACTCGAAGTACACCATCGGAACTTCGCATTTGGCAAAGCATCTCGACGTGAAGTTCCCGCTGGACAAGGGCCGCTCGACCCAACCGCAGTGGGTCGAAGTCCCCGAAGGTTCCAACCGCGGAGGCTTGCTCGGCATGCCGGCGGTGCTGGCGGTGTCATCGTATCCCTATCGCACGAGCCCCGTGCTGCGAGGCGCGTGGATCCTCGAATCGCTGCTCGGTACGCCGCCGCCTCCACCGCCGCCGAATGTTCCACCGCTCGAGGATGGCGCGAAGAGCGTCGCTGCGAAGACGGTTCGCGAACGCCTCACGCAACATCGCGAAAACGCCGTCTGCGCCAGCTGTCACGCCCGCATCGATCCGCTGGGATTCCCGCTCGAGAACTACGACGTGCTCGGCAAGTGGCGCGACACGGACGGTGGCCAACCCATCGACGCCTCGGCCGAAATGATGGACGGCACGAAGTTCACGGGACCCGCCGGCTTGCGCAAAGTCCTGATGGACCGCAAGGATCTCTTCGTCCGCAGCTTCACCGCAAAGCTACTCGGTTACGCACTCGGCCGCGGACTCACGCTGGAGGATTCCTGCACAGTCGACGATATTGTCCGCAAGGTGCAGCAAAACAATTACAGTTCGAGGACACTATTGGAAGAGGTCGTGCTGAGCCGCCCGTTCCGGTATCAGCGTCCGGAGAAGAGACTGCAATGAAGAGAATCCTCACGCGCAGAACTGTGTTGCGTGGCGCAGGCGTCGCGCTCGGCTTGCCGTGGCTCGAAGGGATGGCCGCGAACAGCGCTGCGAAGCCTCCGGTCCGCATGGCCGCGCTGTACATGCCGAACGGCGTGAACGTGCCGATGTGGATCCCCAAGGGTGAAGGCCGCGAGTTCGAACTTTCGCCGACCCTGCAGCCGCTCGCCGCGTTGAAAGATCGCATCACGGTCCTCAGCAATCTCTGGAATCAGGGTTCGAAAGGCGGCGACGGCCATTACGTCAAAGAGGCCGCGATCCTCACCTGCGCGACGATCCGCAAGACGCCCGGTGCGGACATCAGCAATGGTGTCTCCGTTGATCAACTCGCGGCGCAACGCATGGGCGATCGTACGCCGCTGCCCTCGCTCGAACTCGGCGTCACGCCGGTGGCGATCGGCGTCGACGCGGTGGTCGGCTACACGCGCATTTACGGATCGCACATTGCGTGGTCCTCGCCGACTACGCCGCTCGCTCGCGAGATCAATCCCCGCGCGGTCTGGGAGCGGATGTTCCGCGCTGCAGGCGGCGGCGGCGGACATGCCTCCGCGAATGCGGCGAAGATGGACAAGCTGCTGCTCGATCGCGTCCTCGGCGACGCTCGCGCGTTGCGCACGCAGGTCAGCACCTCGGACCGGCACCGCCTCGACGAGTACCTGTCGGTGATGCGTTCGATGGAAGAGCGTGTCGAAAAGGCGTCGAGTCCCGCGCGCCGCACGTGGAAAGCGCGGATGCCGCTGAAGCCCGGCGCAATGCCTCCGGAACAGCCCGGCGGGCACGCGGAACACGTCCGGCTGATGATGGACATGATGGCGGCGGCTTTTGAGACCGACACCACCCGCATCGCGACGTTCATGTTCGGCAACGCGGTGAGCAACGTGAGCTTCCGTTTTCTCGAAGGTGTATCCGCGGGGCATCACGACGTTTCACACCACGCCAACGAAGCCGACAAGTTACGCCAGTATCAGTTGGTCAACCGCTGGCACATCGAGCAGTACGCGTATCTGCTGCAGAAGCTGGCGTCGATGCGTGAAGGCGAATCGACGGTGCTCGACAACTCGATGATCCTGTTTGCGTCGGCCCTGAGCGACGGCAACAAGCACGATCCCCACAAGCTTCCCATCGTTCTGGGCGGCCGCGGCGGTGGACGCATCGACAGCGGCCAGCACCTGGTTTACTCAGACGATCATCCGCTCGCGAACCTCTACGTCTCGATGCTCGACGCCTTCGGGACCCCGGTGGAGCGTTTCGCCGACAGCACGGGTCCGCTGAGGGGACTGCTCAAGAATGCTTAGCGCTGCCGTCCTCTTCCTGTCCGTCGCGGCGGACCTCAACGGCATCTGGCTCGGTCACATGGTCCGCCCGAACGGCGACAAGATCGACATCTCGATGAAGCTCACCCAGACCGGCGACCGCATCGGCGGCAAGCTGTATGGGGATTTTCGCAGCAATCCCGTCGTGGAAGGTACGGTGACGGGCGACGAAGTGACCTTCGTCGTGCTCGCCACGGAGCAGGCCGGCAACGAGATCAACCAGTCGCGTCTGAAGTTCACGGGCAGGTTCGTCAACGCGAACGAACTGGAACTGACCCGCGAGCGCGAATCCGTGCGCAGCGCCAGCAATGCCGGAAATTCCGCGACAACCGCCACGCCGCCTCCGAAGCAGGCCGTGAAACTAAAACGTCTGCTCTGAGGTGTGGAAAACCGGACGGGCATGGTACGATTGTTGAAGTAGTGACCGCTCTCGCGGAGAGGTGGCTGAGTGGTCGAAAGCAGCGGTTTGCTAAACCGTCGTAGTGCTAAAAGCGCTACCGCGGGTTCGAATCCCGCCCTCTCCGCCA
>CAZVKC010000097.1:0-6081 GCA_964627455.1 uncultured Solibacteraceae bacterium
AACTTCGGCGCGAAGCCCAACACCGGATACGCCGATGCCGATTTCTTCCTCGGCGCGGCGTCGAGCTTCAGTCAGAACCGCAACGCTCCGTTCAACAACTGCTGGCTGATGGAGTTCGATTCCTACCTGCAGGACAACTGGCGCGTGAACCAGCGGCTGACCATCAACCTCGGCCTGCGTTGGGAAGCGCACCCGGCGCCGCACGCGGCCAATGATTATCTGGTGACCTTCGATCCAGTGCACAACGCACTGGCGATGCCGCAGCCGACGGATTACTACGTCAAGCAGGGGCTCACCAATGACGCGCTGATCACCAACCTCCGCAACCTCGGAGTGAAGTTCCTCAGTATGCAGGAAGCCGGGCTTCCGTCCCGCGGTTTCTATGGCAGCAACGGGAACTTCCTGCCGCGCCTTGGCTTCGCCTACACGCCCTCGTTCGGGCGCAACGGCACTGTCATCCGCGGCGGCTATGGCGAGTACATCTACCCGGTGCCGGTCCGGAACTCGATCCGTTACCTGACCGCCAGCTATCCGTTCACCGCCGGCTACTCGCAGAGCTACACCTCCGCGGCGCAGTCGCCGGATGGCTTGCCGAACTTCCTGCTGCGCAGTCCGTTGACGGTGGTCACCGGGGTCAATAGCAAGGACGTCGTCAACAGCAACACGACTACCTCTCTGTTGCCCGGCATCGGCACCGGCACCGTGCTCGCGGCGAAGTATCCTCCGGCCCGCGTGCGCGAGGCGAACTTCACCATCGAACAGCCGTTCAAGGATGGCTCTGTGTTCCGCGCCTCGTACGTGTTCACCCACGGCGAGAACCTCGACCAGAACTTCCTCCTGAACAACGCGCCTTCGACCTACGTCTGGCAGGTAGCGACGGGGACGGCGCTGCCCACTGGCACGTACGCCGGTGTGGCTACGCGTCCCTATGACCAGAGGACGTGGGGCAGCATCACGCAGTCAACCAAGTTTGGATTCTCGAACGACAGCGCGCTGCAGTTCAACTACCAGCGTCCCTACCGGAAGGGTTATGGTTACCAGGTCTTCTACGTCTTCTCGCGGGCCTTCCGCGTGGGCGGCAATACCTTCCGCGACAACACGCTCTATCCCGCGGCGAACTTCGCGCCCGGCGCCATTCCCCAGGGGATGGATGTCGGCACTCAGTTCGAACCGAGCCGCGAGTTCAACCGCTGGCAGAACTATCGTCCCGACACGGGAATCCCGCTTCATCGCGCCACCTTCAACGGCGTGGTCGATGTTCCGTTCGGCAAGGGCCGCCGGATCCTGAAGAACAGCAACAAATTCGTGGACGCCATCATCGGCGGCTATCAGGTTGCGTTCGTTGGCACCGTCGTCTCGCAGGCCTTCCAGGTTTCGAACGGGAACTTCGGCGCCTACAATCCGATCAAGCTGTACAAGGATTCCGCCCCGGTGACGGACTGCCGTTCGGGTGTGTGCCGCTCCGCGTACATGTGGTTCAATGGCTACCTGGCTCCGACGGTCGTCAACGCAGCCAGCCGCGGCGTGCAGGGAGTTCCGGCGGACTATCAGCCGTATCTCACGCCGATCAATAACACGCCCGGCACTCCGAACTTCGGCAACAACAACGTGTTTGTGACGCTGAAGAACGGCCAGCAGGTCCTCACCGGCTACTCGCCGGGACCGGCGGGCGTGAACCCGTACAACTCGATGGTGCTCCAGGGACCGAAGAACTTCCAGTCGGACGTCTCGATCTACAAGGAGTTCAAGTTCGGCGAACGCTATCGCTTCCGTTTCAACGTGGACGCGTTCAACGCCTTCAACATCCAGGGCTTGACGAATCCGAATGCTTCCGATGGTCTGATGAATCTGCAGACGTCCTACTGGACGCCTCGCCAGATCCAGTTCACCGGCCGTTTCTCGTTCTAACTCTCGAATCCCCGACCAGTCAACCACCGGATCTCCTCAAGAGGTCCGGTGGTTCGCTTTTTCGCTGGTGTATCGGAGCTAATGAGCGCCGGCTACAGGAGCCGCGCTCTTGGGGGGACGCTTCATGATCAACAGCAGAGGCAGGAGCGCCAGGAAGATCGCGGATAGGACCTGGAAGACCGTCACGAAACTCAGCATCGTGGCCTGTTTGGCAACCATCCCGTAGAGCGCGGCGTAAGCCCCCTTGGCGGCGCTGGCGGCGGGCATCCCGTGGGATTCCAGTGCCCGCTTCGTGCCTTCGAGGATCCCCTGTGTGCCCAGATCGTACGGCGTGACGTGCGCGCGCAACGTGTTGGTGTGCTCGCGGCCGACACGCTCGAGCATCGCTGTCACACCCGCGATGCCGAAGCCTCCGCCGAGGTTCCGCAGCAGGTTGAAGATCGAGGTCGCGTTGCCCATCTGCTCGCGCGGGATCCGCGCCATTGACGTCGTCGTCAACGGCACGAACATCAGCGCCAGCGAAGTCCCCTGGATGAACTGGGGCCAGAAGAAGTCCCAGTATCCGGCGTTGAGGTCGAGGCGTGAAAGCTGGAAGAGCGTAAGTGCGCCGATGGTGAGTCCCCCGGCGAGGAACTTGCGCGGATCTCCCTTGGCGAGCAGGATGCCGACGACCGGCATCGCGATGAACGAACCCATGCCGCGCGGCGCCAGCGCGTAGCCGGCCTCGAGCGGCGGATAGCCGAGCAGCGTCTGCAGCCAGATCGGAAGCAGCACCAGGCTGCCGTACAACACGAAGCCGAGCACCGTCATTAGCAGGGTCCCGGTGGCAAAACTGCGGTCGCGGAAGACGCGGAGGTTCACGACCGGCGCGTCGGTGGTCAACTCGCGGATCAGGAAGCCAATCAGAGCGGCGACCGAAACGATCGCCAGCGTCACGATGAAGCGCGACTCGAACCAGTCGTCCTGCTGGCCCTTGTCGAGCACAATCTGCAGCGCCCCGATGAAGATGGTGAGGAGCCCGATGCCCCAGTAATCCACCTTCGCGGATCCGCGCTGGATGTACGGCGGATCCCAGACGAAGGCGCGCGTCATAAACAGGCACGCGACGCCCACCGGGATGTTGATGTAGAAGACCCAGCGCCAACTGTAGGAGTCGGTGAGCCAGCCGCCGAGGACGGGTCCGAGGATCGGGGCCACGACGATGCCGAGTCCCCACATGCCCATCGCTTTGCCGCGCTTTTCAGGCGGGAACGATTCGAGCAGCACCGCTTGCGACAGCGGCTGCAGCGCGCCGCCGGCTGCGCCTTGAATAATGCGGAAGACGATCAGCATCGGCAGCGTGCTCGCGAAACCGCAGAAGAAGGACGCGATGGTGAAGCCCGTCACCGACATCATCAGCAGCCGTTTGCGGCCGAAGTAATTTGCCAGCCAGCCGGTCATCGGCAGGATCACGGCGTTGGCGACCAGGTACGAGGTGAGAGCCCACGTGGACTCTTCGATCGTCGCCGACAGGCTGCCTGCGATGTGCGGCAGACTCACGTTGACGACGGTCGTATCCAGCACTTCCATGAAGGTGCCGAACATGACCGTGATCGCCACGATCCACGGGTTGATTTGCGGCCTCGGTTGCTGCTGCATCTATCCTCGACCCATTGCCGCCAGCACCGCGCGGACGACTGCTTCTTCGCCGATCGACGAGTCGATCATCATGTTGTACAGATGCGGGTTCGCCCAGGAGGCGTCGAAGTTGTACTTCACGTAGCGGGCGCGCGTGGCGTCCATCTCGCGGATCCAAGCTTCGAGGTCGCGCGAAGCCGGCGCGCCGGGCCGCGTGCGAACCCGTTCGATGCGATCGGCAAGCGGCGCATAGACAAACAAATGAAAGACTCCGGGCTTGCCTTGCAGCGCGCACTGCCCGCCGCGTCCAACGATCACACAGTGGCCTTGCTGGTAGGCTTCGGTCATCAGGCTGCGCGAGAGCGCGGCCATGGTGTCCGCGTCGAACACGTTGACATCCGCGGGTTCCGCCACCGCTTCGAAGGCGCCGCTCCAGATGCCGGCGCGGGCGATTCGATGCAGCCAGGAATCGACCTGCTCGTCGTAGTTGCGAACCAGCGCCGGATCCACGTGTGCGGATTGCGCGGCCTGGGTGACGAGGGCGTTGTCCAGCAGGTTCCAGCCGAGGCGTGACGCGAGTTGTTTCGCGATTTCCGCGCCTCCGCTGCCGAATTCGCGCGCGACGGTGAGTGCGTGATACTCCATCTGTGGACCCGTCCCTTCTTCTCTAATTGACCAGCACGGTCGTGACGACCGACATGCCCGGCCGCAAGCGCTGCTGCTGCTCGTCTTGCCCCTTGTCGAACACGATCTTCACCGGCACGCGCTGCACGACCTTCACGAAATTGCCGGTCGCGTTCTCGGCCGGCAGCAGGCTGAACCGCGCGCCCGTCGCGCCGCCGATGCTGTGGACCCTGCCATGCAGAACCCGTCCGTTCAGCGCGTCCACGGCGAGATCCACCGGTTGACCCGGCTTCATGCTCGCCAACTGGGTTTCCTTATAATTCGCCACCACCCACTCGTTGTCAATGGCGACGACCGCCAGCAGCGACTGTCCGGGCTGGATGATCTGCCCGGGTTCGACGCTCTTCTGTCCGACGATGCCACGTACTGGCGCGCGGACCACGGTGCGTTCGAGATTCAGTTCCGCGGCTTCGACCGCGGCTTTCTTCAGGGCAACGCGCGCAGCAGAAGATACGGCGCGCTGGCTCGTCGCTTTCACCTGCTGGGGGCCGGACTGCGCCGCGCGGATGTCGGCCTGCGTGCGGGGGATGCGCGCACGCTCGTGTTCCAGCATGCTGCGCGCCACCGCGATGCCGCGATCCGCCTCGACCACCTGCGACTGCGCGGCTTCCAACTGCGCGTGCGTCGCTTCCGCTGCCGCCAGCGCCGCGTCGTACTGCTGTTTCGAAATCTCGTCCTTGGCGAGGAGCGCCTTCATGCGCTGGAAGTCCGCGGCCGCGCGATCTGCGTTGGCCTTGGCGACCTTCACCAGCGGCAGTGCCGTCGCCTTGCGCGCTTCAGCGGCCTCGACCTGCTTTTGCGCGGCGGCGATTGCCGCCTGGATCTCGCCCATGGCGGCTTCGGCGGCGCTCATGCGGCTGGTCGTTTCCGTCTTCACGACCGGGACACCTACTGTATCTTCACCCAGCCGCGCTTCGGCTTCCGCGAGGTCCGCCTTCGCCTGGTTGAGGGCCACCTGATAGTCGCGCGGGTCGATTTCGAACAGCACGGTTCCGGCTTCGACCAACTGGTTGTTCTCGACGTGGACCTTGGTCACCGTGCCGCCGACGCGGGCGCTGACGGCGTGGATGTGCCCTTCGACCTGCGCGTCATCGGTGGTTTCGCGCACCGAAGCATGCAGCCAGTAGGCGTAGCCTCCGCCGGCGAGCACGAGCAGCAATACGACCGCGACGAGGATGCGTCCGACCGGCTTGGGCTTTGGGGCAGAGGAGGCTTCGTTCAAATCGTTTGTCATGGTTTCGGACATGATCGTTATTTCGCTCCCATCAGGAATGCCGGGATGTTCTTTTCGCTCGCCCCGATGGCGCGAGCCAGAGCCGCTTTCGCGAGGTTGGTGGCGAGCAGGCTGGAGATGAGATCCTCATCCGCGGCCGCGACCGATTCCTGCGCCTGCACGACTTCGAGATTGCTGGTGACGCCGGCCGCGAAACGGTCGCGCGCCTGTTCTTCCTGCTTGCGTGCGAGTTCCACGGCTCCGCGCGCGACCTCCAACTGGTCGGTGGCGGCCTGCAGGTCCAACTCGGCGTTGCGGATGTCGAATTCGATTTTGCCGCGGAGGTCTGCGAGTTGCGCCTTCAGCTTGGCGATTTCGGCGTCGGCCTCGAGTTCCTGGCCCTTGATGCGGTTGCCGTCGAACATCGGGATGCGCAGGGTCACGCCGGCGGCAAACGTGCCGTGCGAGTTAGTGGGCGACTTGCCGAGGGTTCCGTAGTCGCCGTTGAAGGCAAGCGTCGGGATACGTTGCGCGGCAACCGAGCTTCGTTCGAGTTCGGCGGCTTTGACACGAGATTGGAGTCCGCGATAGTCGGTGCGTGTGGCGTAGGCCTGCTGGATCGCTTCCTCCGCTTTCGGAAGCGCCGCGGCGCCGGCGGC
>CAZVKC010000097.1:6181-20544 GCA_964627455.1 uncultured Solibacteraceae bacterium
TCGTCTCCGGCCTTGGCGTGGCGCATGCTTTGCATATTGAACAGCGACTGCGAGAGCACGAACCGCGCGTCGAACAACGAGAACGGACCCACGATTTTCGGCGTGCCCGCTGGCGGCGAGAATCCGAACGCGGCGAGGTTGATCTGGTTCGCGGTTTCGCTGACGCGCGCGCCGACGAATGGCAGCAATTGTGAGAGCGCGATGATCTTCTGGCCGCGCGCGAAGCGTTCGTCTTCGCCGGCGAGGAGTCCGCCCAGGTTGTTTTTGAGGCCCAGGCGGATGGCTTCCTGTAGCGTCAGGGTTTTCGGGCTGGTTCCCCCGGCTTCCGGCACGGATCCCGAAAACGCGGGACCCTGCGCGTACGTCGCCAGCGCCAACCCAACCCATGCAGCAGTTAGACGATTCATTCCTGTCGCATTCCCCTCCAAAGGAGACTTCCTAATGCTTCGGCCGTGGATTCCGCCGGCTGCCGGTCACCGGTCAGCATGCGTTGCATCAGCAGTCCACGCGTCATTTCGTAAATCCCACACGCGATGGCGTCTGCCGGCAACGGCCGGACCTCCCCACGCCCGATCGCGTCCCGCAACATCTGGCTCAGTAGCCGGAGTTGCTCTTCGTACACCTCGCGGAAGCTCTGGCTGACCCACGCCGGGTGGGTCATGTTGCCGAACTCCGCCTGATAAATCTTGAAGAACTCAATGTGGCTATCGAGGTACTCGACCCGGGTGCGGATGAACATCCGCAGCTTGTCTTCGATGCCGCCGGGTGAGTTGACCACGTTGCGGGTCATGGCCAGCAATTCGGCGCCGCCGCGGCTGAGTTCGGCAATGTAGACGTCGCGCTTGGAGGGGAAGTACGAATACAGCGTCCCCTTGGCAACACCCGCCGTCTCCGCGATCTCGTCCATGGTCGCTTCGCGGAAACCCTTGTCCGCAAACACTTTACGTGCGGCATCCAGGATCTGGCCGCAGCGGAACTCGGACAAAACATCGTGGCGGGTCTTGGCTGGAGTGTTCATTATACTACTGAGTCAGAAAAATGACCGGATAGTTCAATGATTGCACGCGACGGTCAAAAGGTGCAAAAATCAAAGCCTTTGAACACCACCAAAATCCCGGGACTTCGCTGGTACATCATCGGTCTGGTGTTCGCCGCGACCTTGATCAACTTCATCGACCGGTTGACGGTGTCCGTACTCGCGCCCGTGATCGTGGCGGATCTGCGGTTGAACAACCAGCAGTTCGCGCAGATCGCGACGTGGTTCCTGGTGGCATACTCGGCGAGCCAGGCGCTGTCGGGGCGGTTGTACGACTTCGTCGGCATCAAACGCGGCTTCACGATTTCGATCCTGGTGTGGTCCGCGGCGGCGATGGCGCATGCGGGGGCACGGTCGGCTGCGAGCCTCAGTCTCTTCCGCTTCATTTTGGGATTGGGCGAGGCGGGGAACTGGCCGGGTGCGGCGAAGACGGCGGCCGAGTGGTTCCCGCCGTCGCAGCGGGCGTTCGCGATGGCGATCTTCAATAGCGGGGCGGCGCTGGGCAGCGTGATCGCGCCTCCGGTGATCGTGTTCCTGCAGTTGAATTACGGCTGGCAGGCGACGTTTCTGGTGACGGGTTCTCTGGGATTCCTGTGGCTGGCGTTGTGGTGGTGGGTGTACCAGCCTCCGCTCGAACATCGCTGGATCACCGCGCAGGAACGCGAACTCATTCACGCGCGGACGAGCACGAACGCGGCCGCGCCTCTGCCGTACGCGCGGATCCTCGGCTTCCGGCAGACATGGGCGATCGTGCTTTCGCGGCTGTTCACGGATCCGGTCTGGTGGCTGTACATCACATGGCTACCGCTGTATTTCAACAAGGTCCACGGGTTGGACATGAAGCAGATTGCGTGGTTCGCGTCGGTTCCGTATCTGGCGGCCGATGCGGGAAGTTTGCTGGGTGGAGCGGCGTCGGGCTTTCTCATTGCCCGAGGATGGACGGTCGACCGTGCACGCAAGACCGTGATCGTAGTTTCGGCCGCACTGATGTGCTGCGGACTCGGTGTCGCCGTGTTGCGCGATCCGCTGCAAATCCTCGGCGTGATTTCGCTGGTCACCTTCGGCTTTCAGGCCTGGATCAATAACGTCCAGACGATGCCCAGCGATTACTTCGCCGAGCGCGACGTCGCGTCGGTCGCAGGACTCGGCGGACTCGGGGCCGGCATCGGCGCGATGCTGTTCACGCTCGGCACAGGCTGGGTTGTGGACCATACCGGCTACACACCCGTATTGATCGCCGCGGGCATCATGCCGCTCATTGGCACGGCGATTCTGGTTGCTCTCGGCGGAACAATCCGCCCCGTGCTTACCGGTACGGGATCCACACCTGCATCGGTGTGATGTCGCGGTTGTGGAACGTGTAATAAGGTATGAGAGTCACTTCGCCGGAGACGCCGTTGCCCGTTTTTCGCAGCGTTTGATACAGGGGCGAGTCGGCCGCCGCCGTCGCTGGACGCGACGCCGGATGCCGTAACACGACGACGCCATTGAGCAGATCCGCCTTGAATTCGCTGGTGAACTTCGGCTGTACGCCGCCTCCGGTTTCCAGCGTCCAGTCGAAGAGCGAAGCTTCGCCCGGCTGATCCATGCCCTCCATGCAATACACCAGCGGACCACGTTCCACCGCCACCTTCCCCAGATCCTCGCGGATCCGCTGGTTGGGCGCCGTCAACCGCTCGCGCATGCTGAAGTTGACGACCACGCGATCGCGCAAGCCCCACTTTTGCTGCCGGATCCGCCAGTAGCCGCCCTTCAACTCGACCGTTGCGCCGCGCGGTGTCTCGAGTTTGGCGTCCTCCGCCCACCAGGGCTTGCGGACGAACAGCGTGAAGTCCCGATTGCCGCCGTTAACCGTCATCTCGACGCGGCCATCCCAGGGATACTTCGTCGTCTGCGTCAACTCGACCGGACTCCCGTCTTCGAGCTTCCACTTCAGCGTGTTGTTGTCGAACAGGTGGACCCACAACCCTTCCGCAGACGTGCTGTAGAAGTATCCGGGCAGTGACGCGAGAATGCGCTGCAGGTTCGGAGGGCAGCACGTCGTGTCGTACCAGGGATTGCGAATGCGGTCCTGCTTATTGCCGGTGAGTTCCAGCGGATTGCGGTAACAATACAGGTTGCCCGCGAGCGACATGCCGCTGTTCGCGCCGTTGTACAGCGAGCGCTCGAAGAGGTCCATGTACTTGCTGTCGGCGGTCGCCTGCAGCATGCGCCAGTTCCAGAACATCGTGCCGATCGCGGCGCAGCTTTCCGTGTACGCCTGCTGGTTCGGCAGCTCATAAGGTTCGCCGAACGCCTCGCCGGCCGCGCGCGATCCCACGCCGCCGGTGAGATAGATCTTGCGCTTCGCCATGTCTTCCCAGAGGACGCCGAGTGTCTTCCAGGTCGCGGCGTCGCCGGTTTCGAGATAGTAGTCGGTGGCGCCGGAGGCCGCGTACATCGCGCGCACCGCGTGTCCTTCAAGTTGTGTGCGGCTCGCGAACGGCTTCACGGTAAACAGATACACGTGATCGCGCGGCGTCGTATTGGCGAGGTTCCGCTCGTCGCCCGCCAGGAAGTAACCCGCGAAATCGACGTATTTGCGATCTCCCGTCGTGCGCGAGAGTTCGATGAGCGCGAGTTCGAACTCGGGATGTCCTTCGTAGATCGGCCTCTTTCCAGGACCGGCGCCGAATTCGCGCATCAGGTAATCGATCATGCGGATGCTCGAGTCCAGCAGTTTGCGGTCGCCGGTCGCGCGATACCAGGCGATGCCTGCCTGTGTCATGTGCCCGAGGCAGTACAGCTCATGTCCACCGCGCATGTTGGTGTGCCGCTTGTCCTTGTTTTCTGCGGAATAAAAGGTATTGAGATAACCCGAAGGTTCCTGCGCCGCGACAATGTCGTCGATCACGGATTCGGCTTTCTTCCGCAGTTCCGGTTGCGGACCCGCCTGCAGGACGAACGCGACGGCCTCGAGCCACTTGTACACGTCCGAGTCCGTATACAAAGGTCCCCGGCGCGCCACCTGCTTGCGTCCGGAAATCCGCCGGAAGTTGTCCATGATGCCTTTCTCTTCGAAAAGCTGCAGCAGCGTCGGCAGGCTGGTCTCGACATTCACCTTCTGCCGTCCCGACCAGAACCCTTCACGCATCTGCACCGCGCTCACAGGGACGCCATGCAAGACTGCTTTCTGCGATCGTGCGGTATCGAGGACAGGGCGATCTTTCCACTCCTGGCCAAACGACATTCCGGCCACAGCCCAACAGACGAGAATCAAGCCACGCATTTTCCGGAGACCTCCTGCATTTTCTTGCGTTCGCGTTTATTTTGTCACCACTTCGCCCGCTGTGCGCGGCGCGGCCGGTGAAAGCATCAGTTGCGTTTGCATCACCGTTTGTATTTCTGCCTCACTATCGGCGTTGGACGGACTCCATGTTGTTCCAGCCCGAAACTGGCAAGGAGTACTTCCCACGATGCAGAGACTCGTTTTGTCTGTTGTCCTCGCGCTCATCTGCCTGCCGTTGAACGCCCAGTTCTCGTCAGCAGTTCAAGGCAGCGTACTGGATCCTTCGCAGGCCGCCGTGCCGAACGCGAAAGTCACCATCACCTCAGCCAGCACTGGCATCACCGTCGAAACGCAGTCGACGACTGCGGGCTTCTATCGCTTCAGCTCGCTTGCTCCCGGCGCATACACGATCAAAGTTGTTGCGCCCGGTTTCCGCACGCCAACGATCTCTGTTGCGCTGACTACCGGTCAAACACGCGACTTGAACATCAATCTGGAAGTGCAATCGTCGGGTGAAACCGTCAGCGTCACCGGCGAAGCTTCGATCCTGGATACGGCGGAATCACGCCAGCAGGTCACGATGGAACAGAAAGTCCTGCGCGACATCCCACTTCTGAACAACAGCATCTTCGCGGTGCTGACGCTCGCGCCCGGCGTCACCGGATTGAATGGAGCCTCCGACAACTTCAATCCCGAATACTTCGCCAACATGAGCGCGAACGGCGCGAGTCCGCGAGGGAATACGTACAACGTCGACGGCCTCAGCGTGACCTCGAACATCACTAACGGGACCTCGAACCTCGGCATGAATCCGGAAGCTGTCGCGGAACTCGTCGTGGAAACCAACACCTTCAAGGCCGAGCAAGGCATGGGAAGTTCCGTGGTCGTCTCGATGACCACGAAGTCCGGCACGAATCAGTTCCACGGATCCGGCAATTACTGGTTCACCAACCAGAGCATGCGCGCCCGCACCAGCCTGCCGTTCGTGGCAAGCTATCTGCCGTTCAAACGCAACAACGTGAGCGGCTCGTTCGGAGGTCCGATCAAGAAGAACCGGACGTTCTTCTTTGCCGCCGTCGAACTGCTGCGGCAGACCGAAGCGACGGTCAGCGTCGAGACGTTTGAAAGTCCAACCTTCGTCAACTGGGCTCGCGGACGCTTCCCCAACAATCTCGGAACCAAACTGCTGAACGACTATCCGGTTTCCGCGCCGTCCATCACCAATCCGAACTTCCGTAATGCGCAGCAGGTTCTCGGCAACGAGTGCGGCGGCGCGAACACCTTCAATATCCCGTGCGACCTTCCCATGCTGGTGCAAGGCACCTGGAACCGCGCGCCGCGCCGTGAAGGACTGCAGTACAACTTCCGCGGGGACCAGTATTTCCGCGATGCCCGCGATCGCATTTCCGGCAGCTTCGTGCGCACCGATTCGAGCAATGAAAACCTCATCAACCGCCCAATCCTCAACAACACCAGTTCCCGCTTCGTGAACGGCTTCCAGGCGAATTACACGCACACGTTCAAGGCGAACATCCTCAACGAACTCGGCGTGTCGGGCAACCGCGTGCAAGGTTTCGACGGACCCGACGCGAAACTGCGCGTGCCGCAGATTTCCATCACCGGATCCACGGGCATGGGCGTCGGCGGCGGCTTGTTCGTGCAGAACAACTGGAACTGGCGCGACGTGCTGACCTGGGTCAAGGGATCGCACTCGCTCAAGTTCGGCGGCAACTACTTCTGGGGCAACGACTGGGCGGACTTCCCGCAGGGCAACAGCCGTCCGACGTTCCAGTTCAATAACCTGCTGGACCTCGTGAATGACCAGCCGTTCTCAGGCAGCGCGGGTTCGCGCGATCCGCTGACCGGCGAGTTGAAGCGCTATCGCTTCGGCGCCAAGGCGACGACAATCGGCTTGTTTGTCCAGGACGAATGGAAGGTTCGCCCGAACATCACTCTCACGCTGAGCCTGCGCTACGACGATTTCGGCAACGCCAGCGGCATTCAGAACTTCCTTTACACGAACATCTATCTGGCGCCGGGGAGCAACTACCGCGACCAGATTCGCGAAGCCAGGGTGAAACCGCAGGATGCCCAATTCGAACACCGGCTCAAGAACAACTGGAGCCCGCGCTTCGGCTTCGCGTGGTCGCCCGGAAAGAGCCGCAAGTGGAGTGTCCGCGGCGGCGTTGGCCTCTACAACGACTGGATCACGCTCGGCGAATCAATCGACCGTGTGAACCGCAATCCACCGAACTTCCTGTTCCCGTCGGTCGGACAACTCCTGCCCATCAAGCCGATCTTTGCGGTCGGCACCCAGGATGATTATCCGTACGGCTTCCCACTGCCGAAGATCCCCAGTACCGGCCTCGATAGCCGTGGCGGTCTCGCCGGAATCCAGACCGCTGTCGGCGGATTGGATCCTGGCCTGCATTCGCCCCGCACCTGGAACTTCCTCGCCGGCGTCGAACGCGAACTGCCGAAGCAGATGGTCGTCGGTTTGACCTACAGCGGTTCCTATTCGACTGGCGGCATCGTCGCCACCGACTTTAATCGAGTGGCGGGAGACCTGATCGACGGCCGGCAGGACCGCCTGAATCCGAGCTTCGGTTCGATGACGTATGTCCTGAATTCCAACGTGATCAAGTACAACGCTATGATCGCAACCGTGCGCCAGCGGTTCGGTGACCGGCTCAGCTTCCAGGCTTCGTACACGCTCGGTCACGCGACCGATTACTATCAGGGCGGATCCCGTTCCGCAGGCGTCGGCAATGTTCCCGATCCGGCGGAACTGCAGAAATACCGCGCCGACTCGTCGTACGACATCCGCAATCGCTTCTCGGCCTCGGGCGTGTACCGCGCTCCCAGTCCGTTCAAGAACAACGTGATCGCACGCAACGTCCTCGGCGGTTGGGAAATCGGTGTCACTTCGATCCTCGAAAGCGGATTGCCGTACTGGATCGTCAACACCGCGGGCTTCAATCCGTTCCGCGACGCGTCCGGCAACGTCACCGGATTCCGGCCGTTGAGCGGCGACTACAACGCGGACGGCGTGAACTTCGACCTGCCCAACGTCCCCAACGGACTTCCTCAGAAGTTCGACCGGGGACAGTTCCTGGGTTCGAACGGAGGACGGGCCGCGATGAATGCTGCGGATTTCACGGCTCCGGCGGTCGGCACGCAGGGCAACAGCCCGCGCAATGCGTTCCGGCAGCAGGGCGTGGTCCAGATCAATTCCAGCGTCATCAAGAACAACAAACTGCCGATGCTGGGCGAGAGCGGGAACCTGCAGTTGAAGTTCGAGTTCTTCAACGTCATCAACCGCGTGAACCTCGGCGGCATCAACACCAACCCGGGTGATCCGAACTTTGGCCGCATTCTGGGCCAAAATGGAAACGCGGGTCCGAGGGTGATTCAGATCGGTGCGAGGATTGCGTTCTAGTTTGGTTCTTCCGGTGGCGGCGCTGGCCCTTTTGGGGATGGCTCCGCTGCCGGCTGCCGTGGATCTTGCTGCAATTCGTGGATTGATCCGAAGCGGCCGCTATGCGGAAGCCATCGCGGCCTGCGATCAGGAACTGAAGACAGCGCCGGGAAGCGCTCCTCTCTACACCCTGAAGGGACTCGCCCTGCAGGCCGCCGGAGGCGGAGATCGCAGCCCGGCGCTCGCCGCTTTTCGAAAGGCGTTAGCCCTGCAACCCGCGTATCCGCCGGCCTTGCAGGCTGCCGCGCAACTCGAGTTCGAAACCCGGGATCCCCGGGCGGCGCAGACGCTCGAAGCCGTGCTTCGCCTCGATCCCGCATCGGAGCCCGCGCATGCGATGCTGGCGTCACTTCTATTTGAGAAGCGCGACTGTGTCGCGGCCGTGCCGCATTTCGAAAAAGTGCAACGGCCATCGCCGTCGATGCAGTGGCAATATGGCGTTTGCCTCCTGGCGCGCGAGCGTTGGGCCGAGGCGGCCGCGCAATTCGAATCGCTGGTTAAGCTTCGCGAGCAACACGCCCCGACCCGCTATAACCTCGGACTCGCCTATTGGAACGCCAAAGACTATCGCGCGGCCGTCGCGGCGCTCGCGCCAGTTGCCGACGGTCCTTCCGCCGATTCGGACATGCTGCGGCTTTACGCAGCGTCGCTCGAATCCGTGGGCGACACTCCGAAGGCTTTTGACGTGATGCAGCGGGCGATCCGCAGCAATCCGCGCGACGAACGGCTGCTGATCGACCTCGCGATCCTGTGCATGGATCACAAGAACCTCGATCTTGGACTCGAACTGGTTGAGATCGGCATCCAGGCGTCACCCGCGTCGGCGCGCTTGCAGACCCTGAAAGGCGTGCTGCTCGTCCGCCGCGGCGATCTGGAGAAAGGCCAGGAATCGTTCCGTCTGGCACAGAAGTTGTCGCCGCAAGAGGGGCTGGGATACATCGGCCTCGCATCGGCCATGATGCAGATGGGCCTCGCTTCAGAAGCAGTCAAGTTGCTGCGGGAACAGGCGCCCAAGTCCGACATGCGGGCGGCGTTGACTCTGGCGCGGGCGTTGCTCCTGCAGTCTCCAGTTACGGATCCCGATGTTCGCGAGGCGATCGCGCTGCTCGAGCAGATCGTGAAGCAAGAACCCGGAAATGCCGTCGCATACGGTCTTCTTGGCAAAGCGCAGATGCAGTCCGGTGGGGATCCACGCAAGGCCGAAACGGCCCTCGCCTCCGCGATTCGCCTCGACCCTGCGGACCGGGTATCGACCTATCAGTTGATGCTGCTCTATCGCAAATCCGGCAGGACCAGTGAAGCCGCGGCGCTGGCGCGCAAGGTCCAGGCGCTCGTCAGTAAAGAGGCAGAAGATGAAGCGGCGGGGTCGCGCTTTCACGTGCTGCGAGAAAGCGAAACTCCGCGGTAGCCATACGTCAGATGCCGTTCGCGATCCTCGCGGCGAGATACTGCTGGATAGTCATCATCTGCGTTCCATCGCCGATCACCAGCGGCCGCGCCAGCGGACTCACCGAATTCGTCAGGTGATAGTTCCAGTCGCTCACCGACACCTGGCAGGATGCCGCCGGTGGCTTGGTTCCGCACGCCAGAGTCTGCAATCGGGTCTCCCATCCGGGACGCAGTGGCGCATTCAACGCGGAGGTCAAATACCGAAAGCCGCCGGACATCGACAGCATGGTTCCAACGGAACTGAACTGCGCGGACGCGTCGTCCAGGCCGAGGAAATCGCGCACGTAGAGCAGTCGCTCGAACCCCGTACAGTGGGCGCCAAGAATGCTGATCACGCCCAGGCGCATCATCTGATTCGCTTCCCAGATCATCGTGCCCGGGATCCCCTCAGTGTTTTCTTCGCCAAGAGCCAGCGGATAGAAGTGAAAGCCGCCGACGATGGTGACGGGAGGTGTTGCATCGAGAATCGCCTGCGCCGCGAGGATCGTGTTGGTGATGCCGGCGTGCGCACATCCCGTGACCACCACCATTCCCTTTGCGGTGTTGATCACCAGCGCAATCTCTTCCGGCATGACGTCGGGACTGAGCTTGCCGTCGGGATCCTGTATGTTCGGCGTGCCCGGGTAGGTCCGCTCGTCGTATTTGCGCGCGATCTTGCCGGTGAGCCAGACGCCGGGGAGTCCAAGAAACTGCGGCGTAGGCTGGCTGTTGAGGACGAAGGTCCCGCCCTGCGCGATGTAGCGCTTGCTTTCATCGCTGAGGTAGTTGCTGTTCGCCGCTCCGCTGGGACGCGGCCAGAAAGCTTCTTCGCCGCCGATGTACGCGTTCTTGAACGCTTCGGGATTCGTCTCCTTGCAGGTGCTGCGCAGAGTGGCGAGTCCCGTGGTGTGATCCCAATGGCTGTGGCTCAGAATGACGTCCTGGATATCGCAAATGCTGACGTTGAGCTGCCTCGCGTTTGCGATGACCGTCTGCGTGTTGCTCCCGGTATCGAACAAAAATCGCCGCGGAACGCCATTCGATGTTACCTCTATGACTGCGGCGAAGCCCCATTCCGCCGCGGTGCGCACGCCCGCCACCATGTCGGAAAGCACCGTGATTTTGAAGTCGTCGACCATCGGTTGATTGATGGCCGGGACGTGTTGCCGCTGCGCTGCCTTCATCGCCGCGGGGGCGAGTTCGCGATGCTTTGCGCCCCATGAATTGCGGGACCGCGAAATCTCTTGCGCCTGTAAAACAAACGGGCAGACGGTTGCCAGTACGGCGATAGCAATGGAATTCCGGAATGTCATTAGATGGAAGCCTCGGGCGTAGGCGTAAAGCTGCCGTGCCCTGTTCGAGAACATCATGCTCGCGCCGCCGCCGCGATGCAGGCTGCTGTCCTCGATTCGACTTCCATAAAAGACCGGGGACTCGGCCTGATTCCATGCAAACGATGTGAGCAGAGGAAGGTGACCAGTATCCGGTCGTCGCCTGCTATGGTGTCGCAGGTCTTTGAGGCAGTATGCTCCGATTCGCCTGCGCCGTCAATGGCGAAATCAGGCCGGGTGCATGATTTTGGAATAGACTAATCCCATATGCCACAAGTGATTCGCAGCGCCAAGGTCCATGACGTCGTCGTCATCGGCTCCGGCGCGGGAGGCGGTACCGTCACCAAGGTCCTGGCCGACAAGGGCATCAAGGTCACCCTGCTCGAAGCGGGACCCATGCTCAATCCTGCCAGGGATTACAAGGAACACATGTGGGCGCACCAGGTGCCGCACCGCGGCGCCGGCGATGACGCCCGCTTCTACTTCGGCAACGGATACCCGTTCGGCTACTTCCTCGCGCCCAACGGCTACTGGGACATCGAGGGCGAACCCTACACGACCGCGCCCGGCACACAGTTCCGCTGGTTCCGCTCGCGCATCCTCGGCGGACGCACCAATCACTACGGCCGCATCACGCTGCGCTTCGCCGACTACGACTTCAAACCATACTCGACGGACGGCCTCGGCGACGACTGGCCGATTACCTACGACGAGATCGCGCCTTACTACGACAAGGTCGAAGAGTTCATCGGCGTCACGGGATCGAAGGAAGGCATTCGATCCGCGCCGGACGGCATCTTCCAGCCCTGTCCGCCTCCGCGCGTGCACGAGGCGATGATGCAGAAATCCTGCAAGAAGCTGGGGATCCCCTGCATTCCGTCGCGCCTGTCGATCATCACGAAGAACCACAACGGGCGTCCCGCCTGCCATTACTGCGGCCAGTGCGGACGCGGCTGCGTCACGGCGTCGAACTACTCGTCGAGCCAGGTGCAGATCATGCCGGCGCTCAAGACCGGCAACGTCACGCTCATTACCGGCGCGATGGCGCGGGAACTCATCACGGACGAAACCGGCAAGGTCGTCGCTGTTTCCTACATCGACAAGGCGACCCGCACCGAACGGCAGATCCGCTGCCGCTCCGTGGTGCTGGCGGCGAGCGCGCTCGAATCGACGCGCCTGTTGCTGAATTCGAAATCGTCGCGACATCCGAACGGGCTGTCGAACAGTTCCGGCGCCGTCGGCAAGCACCTCACCGACACCGTCGGATTCAGCATGTCCGCGCATGTGCCGGCGCTCGAAGGCATGCAGATCCACGACAGTGACGGCATGGGCGGCATGCACGTGTACGTGCCGTGGTGGGAATGGGCCAAGCAGAACAAGGAATTTCCACGCGGCTATCACATCGAAATCGGCGGCGGTTTCGGCATGCCCGGCGTTGGCAACTTCCACAGTGTCTGCCGCCGCAATGAAGGGTACGGCCAGGGACTGAAGGACGCCATCAGGAAGGATTACGGCACGTGGGTCGGACTCGCCGGACGCGGCGAGATGATCCCCAACAAGGACACGTATTGCGAGATCGATCCCACTGCGGTCGATCAGTACGGCATTCCGGTGCTGCGGTTCAACTTCAAGTGGACCGAGCACGAACACAAGATGGTGGAGCACATGGAGCGCACCTTCAAGGCGATGCTCGAAGGCATCGGCGGCCAGGTGCAGGTGCGGCCGGGATCCGGCGAAAGCAAGATTTCCGTGGGCGGCGAGATCATCCACGAACTCGGCACCATCCGCATGGGCGACGACGCGAAGAAGACGCCGCTCAATAAGTACTGCCAGTCGCACGAAGTCAAAAACCTGTTCGTGGCCGACGCGGCGCCGTTCGTCTCCAACCCCGACAAGAATCCCACGCTCACCATCTGCGCCCTGGCGTGGCGCACGAGCGATTACATCGCTGAAGAAATGAGGAAGGGCAATGTCTGATACTTCGCGACGCAACATGCTCGTACAGATTGCCGCGGGCGCCGCGGCATTAGGAACCGTTTCCGAAGCCGAAGCGCAGCACGTCCATCACGAGGTTGCGGCAGCCAAGCCGGCATCTGCCGGCGCTGCGTACAAGGCGAAAGCGTTCAACGCCGCGGAAGAAAAATCCCTGCGTTTGCTCGCGGAAATCGTATGTCCCGGCGCCGTGTCGAAAGGCGGCGCGTTCGAGTTCATCGACCTCCTGTCGAGCAACAACAAGGACCTGAAAGCGATCTACACCGGTGGACTCGCCTGGCTCGACCGCGAATGCGAGAAGCGTTTCCAGAACGGCTTTGTCGCGTGCACAGACGCCCAGCGGACCGAGATCCTCGACCTGATCGCGTACCGCCGCAACGCGGAAACCAATCCCAATCTCGGGCCGGGGATCCGGTTCTTCGACTGGGTCCGGCGGATGGCGGTCGATGCGTATTACACCAGTGCTGCCGGCGTCAAGGAACTGGGCTACAAGGGCAACCGCGGCATGACCGACTTCAAGGTCCCCCAGGAAGCCCTCGATTATGCGATGAAGAGAGCAGGACTTTCGTAAATGATTACCCGTAGAGCCATCCTCGCGGCCGCGCCCGCGATCCTCACTGTCAAAGCGGCGTCGAAGCGCGCTCCGATCGCGACGTCGACCCTCGGCTGTCCCAAGTGGACCTGGAAGCAGATTCTCAAAGTCGCCGCCGACAACGGCTACGCGGCGCTGGAACTGCGCGGCATCCTCAATGAAATGGACCTGACCAAGGTCCCCGAGTTATCCGGTACGCAACTCGCCGGCACGATGAAAGACCTCGACGCGCTCGGCCTCAAAGTGTCGGACCTCGGCGCTTCGGCGCGCATGCACGAGCCGGATCCCAGGAAACTCGCCCAGCACATGGACGAGGCCAAGCGCTTCATCGACCTCGCGCATAAAATGAAGGTCCCGTATGTGCGCGTGTTCCCCGATCAGTTGGTGAAGGGCGAGGAACGCAAAGTCACGATCGATCGCATCGCCAACAACCTGAAGCAATTGGGCGAATACGCAAAGCCGTCGGGCGTGACCGTGGTGCTGGAATCACACGGCGAGTTCCGCAACAAGGACCTCATCACCCCGCTGATGCAGGTGTCGAAGAACGTGGCGTTCCTGTGGGACACGCACCATACGATCGTCGATGGCGAGAAGCCGGAAACGACTTGGGCGTCGCTGGGCAAGTACACCAAGCACGTGCACCTGAAGGATTCCGTGCCGGACGCGGCCAAGCCGGACGACGCGCACCTGCGCCGTTACGTGCTGACGGGCACGGGCAAGATCCCCGTGCGCCACGTCGTCGAACTGCTGGCGAAGAACGGCTACAAGGGCTACTACTGCTTCGAATGGGAAAAGCGCTGGCATCCCGAGATCGAGGATCCGGAAGTTTCGTTCCCGCACTTCGCCAAAACGATGCGCGAATACCTCGGTCAGAACGTGTAAGTGAACACGATCGTGCCCTGGTAACCACGGGGCATGCCGGTTTCGCCGGGCATCGGATCCGGCGAGCCGAGCTTGAATCCGAAACTGATGCCGCCGCCTGACGGGTGGTCGGCGATGGAACTCAGCGCGTCTGCGGCTTCCTGCACGGCGGAAATGTCGGGCTTGACCAGCGCGCTGATTTTCTTTGCGTCATCGACGCTGCTGATCTTCGATGCCGCGGCCGCGAGGTTGCGCACGGATTTCTCGCCGGCCTTGAATACGTCGCCGAGCTTCGACATGTCGGGGATCGAGGAATCGCGGGGGAAGGTCAGCGAGATTTCCCACTTGTCTTTGGCGAGGGTCCCGTTGAAGTAGAA
>CAZVKC010000097.1:20644-22327 GCA_964627455.1 uncultured Solibacteraceae bacterium
GGCTCGTTGAGGACCAGCAGCGCCGGCGGACGCGGCGTCAGCAGAGCGGCGACCCACAGCAGGTAGCGGAGTGTGCCATCCGAAAGCTCCGCGGCGGAAAGGGGCCGCAGCATCCCGCACTGTTGCATCAGGAGTTGAAAGCGGCCGTCTTCCGCATCGACGGAAACCGAACTCCCGGGAAATGCATCCTCCACCACTTCGCGGATGGCCGTTTCGTCGCCCACTTCTTGAATAGTGCGGATCGCCGCAGCCAGATCGCTACCGTCGTTTGAAAGCACCAGGGTGCGCGTTCCGATCTGTGTGGCGCGAGCGGGTGCATTCGAGTCCGTACGGAAATGGTCGTAAAAACGCCAGTTGCGAATCGATTCCCTCAGGAAAAGCAGGTCGGGAGCGTTCCGGGGATCTGAGACGTGCGTCAACATGCTGTCGAATGAACTCAACTGGCTCGTAATGACCTGTCCGTCCCGCTCGTCTCCGAAGATTCTGACCACTGAAGACTGCCGGTCGGCGACAGTAGTCGAAGGCCGGCGGGACCTTCCCATCCAGAGGATTTCACGCTTGATTTCCGGATCGAGGGTGAAGGCTGATCTGGTGGGCTTGGGACGGTTATCAGGCGGCGGAAGTCCGAGGTCGATCATGTACCCGTACTCGTCGCTCGCAAACCCCATACGCAGGCTGACGACCTTCTGCCGGGGCGTACCCTCCACCGGGACTTCACCCCGCTTCATCCGCCGCGACACCAACTCAGGACCCGCCCACAGGGTTGACGACAACCCTCCCTCGCGTGCCAGCGACTGCACAACCCGCCCCTGCGCCGTGTCCGCCAGGAGTCGAAGCGCCCGGTAAAGGTTCGATTTGCCGCTGCCGTTCGCCCCGGTGACGACGTTCAGCCGCCCGAGCGGGACCACGAGGTTCCGCAGGGACCGGTAATTCGAGATCGCCAGGGTGGAAAGCTGCACGCCCCACCATTTTAGACGCCCGAATTCTCCGCTATCATCAAAGATGTAGGTAGTTCCGGGCCAGGGGCTCGCAGACGTGTGCCTCTAAACGATCCGGAAAGAAAGTACGATCCCCTTTTATGTCCTCCCCAGCCGGCCCTAAGTCGGGCTCTGCCGCAACCATTAATAGCTGGCTCGAAGAAGAGTTGTACCAGCAGTACCAGCACGATCGCACGGGCGTTGACGAAGCCTGGAAAAGCCAGTTCGATACGACGAACGGCAAGCCTGCCGTGACGCCGTCGCCTGCCGCGGCTCCAGTTCCCGCGCCTGCTCCCGCCGCTGCCGCTGCACCCGCTGCACCCGCTGCCGCGCCCGCGACGCCCACTGCCGCCGTGGCGACGACCGCGCCGAAAGCCGTCGTGCCGCAGGCCCCGGCGATCGAAGCCAAATCCGGCGAGAACCTCGTGCCCCTGAAGGGCGCCGCCGCGCGCATCGCCGAGAACATGACGGTCAGCATCTCGATTCCGACCGCGACCTCGCAGCGCATCATCCCGGTCAAGCTGATCGACGAGAACCGCCGGCTGATCAACCAGCACCGCTCGCTCGCGGGTAAGAGCAAGGTTTCCTACACGCACCTCATCGCCTACTCCCTGGTGAAGGCTTGCGAGAAAGTCCCGTCCATCAACACTGCCTACACAGAGAAGGACAACCAGGGATTCCGCATCGTTCGCCAGCACATCAATAT
>CAZVKC010000098.1:0-21478 GCA_964627455.1 uncultured Solibacteraceae bacterium
ATGACGAAGTCGCGATCGCTGACGGCGTCCATGCTGTTGGGATAGATGCCGGCGAAGCCGAGTTCTTTGGCGGTAGCTTCGCGATCGATGGGGAACGTGGTGCCTGCGATGGCGCCGGCGCCAAGCGGGCAGAGGTTCGCGCGCTTGTAGCAGTCGATAAGGCGGCCGATGTCGCGATTCAGCATCCAAACATAGACGAGCAGGTGATGTCCGAACAGCACCGGCTGGGCGCGCTGCAGATGCGTGTAGCCCGGCATGATGACGGATGCGTATTCTTCGGCCTTCTCGCGTAACGCTTGTTGGAGACCGTGGAGGAGTTCGATCGTCCCGCGGCAGGCTTCGTCGCGCACGAACAGGTGCATGTCGACGGCGACCTGGTCGTTGCGGCTGCGCGCGGTATGGAGCTTGCCCGCGGATGCGGCGCCGATGCGCTCGTGCAGGATCCGCTCGACATTCATGTGAATGTCTTCGTCGCTCAGCGCGAATTCGATGCGCCCGGCTTCGACGTCGGCAAGGATGCCGCGGAGTCCTTCGATGATGGCGTCGGCGTCCGACTGCGGGATGATGCCCTGTTTGGCGAGCATCGCGGCGTGGGCCATGCTGCCGCGGATGTCGTAACGGGCCAGCCGGTTGTCAAAAGCGATCGAGTTCCAAAAGCTGTCGAGGGATTCGTCCGCCGTCTCGCTGAAGCGGCCGCCCCAGAGTTTTTTCATGGGTTGGGAGAACTTTCAGGGTATCGTAACCGCTGGTTTCCGCGCATGGTTCGCTATCCTGAAGGTTACCTATGAACATCCTGGGACTCGGCGGCATCCTCAACGATGCAGCGTGTTGTTTGCTGCGGAACGGCAAGGTGGCGGCGGCGGTGGAACAGTCGAAATTGCGGCGTCCGCACCTGCCGGGGCAACTGCCGGAGGCTGCGATCGACGCGTGCCTGGAGATCGCCCGGGTGAACGCGGATGACGTGCACATCGTGGCAGTGGCGAGGCCGCTGTCGATCGGCAAGGGTACGGAACTGCATTTGCGGCTGCGGGCGCTGTTTCCGAAGTCGCAGATCATGGTGATCGAGCATCACGTGGCGCACGCGGCTTCGGCGTTTTATGCGTCTGGGTTCGAGAAGGCCGTCGTGCTGACGCTCGACCGTTCCGGCGATTTCCGCTGCGGCGCGCGCTGGCTGGCTTCGAATAATGAATTGAAGATCGATCGCGAGTTTCACTACCCCGATTCGGCGGGCGAGTTGTACAGCCGCGTGACGGAGTTCCTGGGATTCGAAGCAGGCGCGGGCGAACACAAGGTCCAGTGGCTGTCGACGAGCGGCGATGATTCGCTGGCTCCGGTCTTTCGCAAGGCGCTCGCGGATCCTTCGTATTTCGACGCGAACCGGCTGCGCTATGGCGGGTTTTCGAGCCGTTTCTATTCGGAACTGGGGCTGGCGGATCAGGTGATCCCGCTCGAACGCTTGCGTCCGGTGATTGCGTGCGGGTTGCAGAAGGCAATCGAGGAACACGTCATTGAGGTCGCGGGCGAAGGCGAGAATCTGTGCGTCGCCGGCGGGTTATTCTTCAACGCGCTGATCATCGCGGCGCTGGAACGGAGCGGGAAGTGGAAGAACGTGTTCGTGCAGCCGGCGGCGGGCAATGCGGGCACGGCGCTGGGCGCGGCGTTCGCGGCGTGGAAGAAGCCGGTCGACATCGACAATTTGTGCCTGGGTCCCGAGTATTCGCTGGACGAGTTCAAGCGGACGCTCGAGAACTGCAAGCTGCGTTTCCAGTACCTGGGGACGACGGACGAATTGATTTCGACGGCCGTGCAGGCTTTGTCCGATAACCAGATCGTGGCGTGGATGCAGGGCCGGATGGAGTTTGGTCCGCGGGCGCTGGGGAACCGGTCGATTCTGGCGTCGCCCTTGAATCCGTATTCGACGGAAAACCTGAACACGTTCATCAAACATCGCGAGCCGTTCCGGAAGTTCGCGGCGTCGGTTCCGGCGGAGGTCGCGTCCGAGTACTTCGATACGGGATCGAATGCGCGGTTCCTGGCGACAGTGAGCAAGGTGCGTCCGGCGTATCAGAAGACGTTCGAGTCGGCAGTGTTGGGCAAGGATTGGGTGCGGGTCCACACGGTGAGCGCGAAGGATAATCCGCTGTATCACAAGCTGCTGGTGGCGGCCGGGAAGGCGACGGGCCTGCCGGTGCTGTACAACACGAGCTTCAATCTGTTCGGGGATCCGCTGGTGTGTACGCCTCGCGATGCGGTGCGCAGCTTCTACTCGTCTGGCATCGACGCGCTGTTCGCAGATCAGTTCCTGGTTCGTAAGTAGACGCTGACAGAATTTCCTGGCGGAACCCGCTTGGGGGAACTGGAGGATATTCTTTCATGCGAAACAACAACGCGCTTTCTCTTCTTGCCGGAGTCCTGTTTCTGGGCCTGCCGGCGATGCTTTCCGCACAGGTGATTCCGATTTTGCCCGGAGTGTTGGGCAATGGAAACAACTTTTACCAGGTCAGCGGCAACATGACCTGGGGCGAGGGCGCGAACAACCACGCCACCGTCGTGAAGAGCTTTCCCGTACCTTCGGGCAAGATCTTCGTGATCGAATTCGTCAGCGTAAAATGCGTCGTGGGCAGCCATGAGACTTGCGAAGCACGCCTGTGGACCGCGATCAACGGGCAGGAGACGTCCGAGCACCTGCTGGGTCTGGAGTTGTTCTCGTCGGACACCGAGATCCGCACGTACCGCGTGTCGCAGATGGTCAAGGCCTATGCGGGCAAGGATCACCGGATCAACATCACACGTCCTTACAGCACGGGCGCGGCCGGCGGGCAACTGCACTACAGCTTGTCGGGCTACCTGGTCGACGGTAACTAAGGGGCCATGCACGCCTCGGTGACAGTCTAGACTGTCCCTGGGGACGCCTATGGGGTGGTATTGCGAGTATGCCGGGTGGGGGTGAGGGGCTTAACGCTCCGCGGCTCCCCCGCCGGGCTTTTGCGACTGCTGTTGCTGCTGGTTGAGCTTCGACAACACGTTGGTCAAGCGGCCGGGCTCATGGCATGAGATGCATTGAGCGCCGGCCCAGTCCTTGATCGCCATCGTCTGCCACTTGTCGGCGCGGCGTGCATAGGCTGTGCCGGCCAGAAACTGCTTCATCTCCGCGAGGTACTTCGCTTTGCCTTCCTGGTCGGCGAGCCGGTCGGAGGCGAACGCCAACTGCGAGAGGAGTTCGCCACTGAAGTGCGGAGGCAGTTTGGCGAAATAGGAGTCCTGCTCTTTGCGGACCCTTGCCAGATGATCACGCCCGTCGCGAATCATCGCCTCCGTCGCGAATTGCGGGGACTTCGCCGCGTAGAACAAGAGGCTGCCGCCAAGCACGATGTGGACGCCCTGTTCTTTGTTTTCGAGCAGAGTCGCGCGAATGGCCAGAGCCGTATCCTGCAGCTTCCTGGACGCCTGTGCGTCATCCTTCTGATTCGCCCAAGCTGCCCTGGTCAGCAACTCCAGAACACGCCAGGCTTTGGCGACGGCGTCATCCGGATTGGCGGCAAGGATCGCGTCGAGTTTCTTCGAACCTCGTTCGAGGGCTTCGCGATCATCGACCATCACCGCGGCAAACAAATCTTCGCGAACCCAGGTGTGGACCGTGACTCCGGCAGGTTTCGCCGGCGCGTCGGCGGCAAAGGCCGAACCTGCAAGCAGGAACAAAGACAGAAACATCTGGCGCATAGGGACTGAGTATACACGGTCTATTTTCGGTACTCAAACAGCTTTTGACGGGTAGTTGACTTCCACTCGGCGAGCGGCGGCGCGCCCTGTTTGGCGAAGTACGCGGCGAGTTCGCGGGCGAGGGCGTCGCGCTGTTTGCGATAGGCAGGATCATCGATGCGGTTGACCGTTTCGCCAGGATCCGCCTCGAGATCGTAGAGTTCACTGTGGTACGGGGCAGCGCGTTCGATGTACTTCAGGTTCTCGGTGCGGATCCCGCGGACGTAGGCGTACTCGAAAAACAGCCGGTTGCGCGTCCACGAAGCGTCCGGGCGGGCGAGCACCGGTTTGTAGCTGCGGCCCATCGTCTGGACGGGCGACGGGATATTGAGATAGTCGAGAATCGTCGGGAAGTAGTCGTACGAGGAGACGAGGGCGCGGGAGGTGGATCCGGCACGGATGCGTCCCGGGTGGTTCCAGATGAGCGGGACGCGCAGGGATTCTTCATACATATTGAACGGCACGGTGCCGTTGCCCTTTCCCCACACGCCGTGGTGCCCGGCGTTCCAACCCTGATCCGCGGTGAAGATGACGAGCGTGTTTTCGCGGAGTCCGAGGTCCTCGAGGCGCTTCACGATGCGGCCGATGTTGGCGTCCGCACCGGTGATGAGAGAGGAATAGGCGCGCATGCTTTCCTCCCGGTTGTGGTGGTTCTTGAGGGAGGGGTTCTGGTCCGGGTGAGCGGCTCCTCGGGGATAGCAGCTGAAGTTCGCGTTCTCGTACGGCTTCCGGTACTCGGCGGGCTGATAGTCGTACGGGGTGTGCGGCGCGTAGAACGGCACGAGTAAATAGAAAGGTTTGGACCTTGATTGTTCGATAAACTCGATAGCGAAATCACCAACTGCGTCGGTTTTGAAGCGGTTGACTTTGATCCGCTCGCCGTTGCGGACAAATTCGGGGTCGCGGTAGGTTCCACCCCCGCCGGGGACGGTCGCCCAGTAGGAGAAGCCTCGCTGGGCGCGCTCGTCTTCTCCCATATGCCACTTGCCGCTGAGTCCCAGGGTATAACCGTACCGGGCGAGGACCTCCGTGTAGGTGGTGTGGCCGTCGAGCCAGCGGCGGGCGGTGGGTCCGGCGGAGTCTTCGGGGATCAGGTAGTCCTGCACGCCGTGCAACGAAGGGAGTTTGCCGGTGATGTAGGTCATCCGGCTGGGGGAACAGACCGGGGTACAGGCATAGGCACGGTCGAAGCGCATGCCTTCGCGGGCGAGGCGGTCGATATTCGGGGTATGGATTTCGGGGCAGCCGTAACAGCCGTTGGCCCAGGCGCCGTGGTCGTCGGTCATGAACATGACGACATTCGGAAGACGGCGAGCGGGAGCAGGAGCGGCAGCGAGCGAAAGGGAAGAGAGAAGGAGGAAGTCGCGGCGGCTGGTGGTCATGTAGACGCCATGATAGCGCCAGCCGTCAACCGCCGCGAGAGAAGGATTCGTTAGTTGTAACGCCCGAGCGGGACGGCCACAACGATACCCGGACCGTAGTACGTGCCGGTAATGTAGGGCGACAGGATGCTGTACGGATAGTTATCGATCTTGATGGTCAACAGCCAGTCGTCAGTGTTTGCGTTCGTAGAGGTCACCGTAACCATCGATGAGGTCAGGTTGAAGTACCCGGCTGTGCCACTGGAAGGAGTAGACGACTGGTTGTACAACACCATATTCTTGACGCTATCGAGGTTGGTCGCGCCATCGATCATTCCCCACCGCGCGGCCGATCGGGCGCGTTCGACCAGCGCCTGGTGAATGAACAGGAACTGGCCGAAGTCGAAGGCCCCAATCAGCAGCGAAAAGAAGATGATCGAGAGCAAGGCCGATTCAATCAGGCTCTGGCCCTTCTGCCGGTGGCGGCGGGCCTGGTTGACCGGGAGAATCTGCGGCGAATTCATGCTTTCTCCTCCTACTGCGCGGGAGCCCAGATGCCCTGGTACTGATAACGGACGATGGGCTTGTTGTTGCAATTCATGGTTCCGAAGACTGCAGCGATCGAGTAGTTCACGATCTTCACTTCCATCACCGAAGGGACACCATTGGCGAAGTTGACGGTGAGCACCACATTCTCGGGGGTCAGACCAGGAAGCACCGGGGTCGTACCTTGCGTTGTCGAGCCATATACAACCAGGTTCTTGACCTTGGTGGCGTAGGTGGAAGACGGTGTTGTAGTCGCCGAGTCGTAGGCGCCCAGAGCAGCCCAACGCGCGCCGGTGTGGACCGCGTTCTCGAGCGTGTTGTAGCGATAGAAGATGTAGCCGTACTGGAAAGTGCCGGTAAAGGCGGCCATCAGGATGCTGGATCCAAGGGCAAACTCGACCATGGCGTTACCCGACCGGTTCCTGAGGAGACGGTTGAGAAAGCGAATCAGACCGTTCATTGCACCAACCTCGGACGATAGGCGCCGGAGCCGCTGGTCGCGCCGCCGGAATTCGTGCTGCCCACCACGTAGGGTCCCATGTAGACCGCGCAAAACGGATCATTACCGTTGACTTGTTTGTAGTAGTTGCTGTTGGATCCGTTCGTATACAGCAGTACCGCTCCCCATCCAACGACTGTCGTTACGGTGGCGGAATCAATGCTGAGGATCGGAACCACCATGATCCGGCGTCCGTTGTGATTGTTCGAGTTCTGCATGTATGCATCCGGCGTCTGGCTCGTCAAGTCCTGATCCTGGTTCGCACGCTGGTCCAGAATCATCGCCTGGGCAGCCTTATTCCCGTTCGTCATGATCGGAAGGATGTTCTGACCTATCGTGATTGGCGCCGTCTGCCGTCCATTCAGAACGGACTGTGTAATGTCGCTGTTTGAAGTGAACCCCCAATACCCATTGGTCGAGGAACCCCAGCGGTTCTTAACTGAGGATTGAGCTTGTTGGCTGTCGTCAACACAGGGCGGGCGAACGAACTTATTGTTGTTGAACGCAGGCCATTGGATCGTATAGGATCCGCCCGGACTCAGGCCGAAGTTAGGCCCCGTCGAACTCCCCGCAACGAGAGAATAAGGTTCCAACCCCACTGAGAAGGAATTAATGGTTCCTGCGAGGCGACGGACACGGAAACCACCTGCTGCTGATAGCGAGAGACGACGACCGGAAGAAAGAACAAAGGCATCTGGACCGGCAGAGTCGCGCGGGCATAGGAATACCCTGTTCCATTGGCTGGATTGGCTACCCACGGACCAGCCGAGCTTGTACCGAATTCCAGGGTCCCGGTGGTCGCGTTGGTGCTATTGAGATTCCAGGAATTGGCCGCGGCAGCAGCTGCAGTCCGGGCGGCGGCCAAGCCGGTCAAAGATCCGTTGAGTTGGGTCACGGCCGCCAGCGCAGCCGCGTCCGCGTAAACTTGGGTTTCATTCTTGGAAATGTACAAGCGCCCAATATCAACAGCCACACCGAGGATGCCCATCAAGGCGATGGCGCTGATCGTCAGCCCAACTAGCGTGTACCCGCGTTCGCTTGAGCGTCGAACGCGACTGATATCGGCAATCATCTTCTTGCGAGGTCTCAACATAGTCATCAACCTTCTACTATTGATGATCGGAGGACACCGGATCCGGGATTAGTGCCTGATAGGGCAATGAGCTTATATTGTTACCAGGAGCGAGTTAGTTCCATGCCGTTTTACTTAAGCTGGAATATGCCTCCAGGAAACCGCCGACTCCTTGTATGTAATATGAATTACGATCTGTAAAGAACCGCGAGACACAGCGCGAAGAGAGCTGCAGACATACATCCCAGGACAGACAAAGCGAAGGAGTAACTATGACGACCGTCCTTTGATGGAAAGGCGTTTTCGGCAAGATCGTCTCCGCGCCGTTCATCCTTAATCTCGGTCATTGGTGGGGCTCCGGCCCGGCATCGACCCAATTGTAGACCGCAGGTTTCAAGGGCTTTGGCTAGGTCCGCGGGGGTTTTACCCTCGAAGCGGACGAGGCGTCCGTCATTCTCGAGCATCATGCCCGCTTCGAACGCCCAGCGCGTCGGGACCACGGTGTCGGCGACATAGCCGAGAGCGGGCACATTGCCGCGCAACCCATGCAGGGGCAGGATGCCGCCGCCAAGGATAATCATCGGCAGAAGAATCATCGGAAGAGAGACCACGGCAGTTTCGTTGGTCGGCGCGATGGCCGAAACGCAGAGGCCGAGTCCGATGCCGGCGAGCGAAGTGAGGAAGAGCGAGGCGAGGGTGAGTGCGAAATTGGCGTGGAGGCCGGCCCCAAAGGTCACGATGGTGAGCAGCAGAATGCACTGCAGCAGACAAATGATTGAGAGAACCGCGAGTTTGGATCCCAGATAAGAGAGCAGCGAAAGGTTTACCATGCGCTCGCGCTTGAGCACGGCGCGTTCCCCAACGATTTCGCGAACAGCGTTATTGCAGCCGAACCAGATGGCGGCGACCACCATCAGGAAGTGCGCCGACCCGATACGGGATACGAAGCGGCTCCAAAGCGCAAAGTCGGTGTTGTTCTGTTCGGGATGGAGCGCGGTGATCAGCCCGCCGAGGACCAGCGGCGTGAGCAGCATCATCCACAACTGGAAGGCGTCCTTGCGTTTGATCAGCATCAGCCGCGCGGCGAGCGTCATCAACTGGCTGAAACGGTGCTTCACCACGCGTTCGATCTTCGCGCCGCGCTGGCTCGCCGGAACCTGTCCCTGTCGCTGCGTCACATAACGATGCTTCGGCGAGGCGGGATCGCCGTCGTACTTCTGCTTCCAATAGTCGAGGCTGCGGCCGTGCATGCCGTCGAAGAAGTCGTCGGGGAGGCGCATGGTCCCCTGGCCTTTGTCAGCTTCGAAAAACGGGAAGGCGCCTTCGGCGGATCCGTAATAGACGAGGCGTCCGGCCGGCAGCGCGGTGCGGGCCTTTTGTTCGTCTGACAGCGCGGGATCCTTGTGGTTCGACATCATCGCCAGGCAGTGGAATTTTTCGTAGACGTCGTAGCCGGGCTGATGGATGGTGACGACGATGGTCTTGCCTTTGTTAGCGAGGTCCCGCAGGCTCTTGATGACGTTGCGGGCGTCGGTGGAACTGAGTCCCGAGGTCGGCTCGTCGAGGAAGAGCACGGTGGGATCGGAGAGAAGTTCCATGGCGACGTTGACGCGCTTGCGCTGGCCTCCGCTGACGCCTTTCTTGCCGGGGTACCCGATGAGGCGATGCTGGATCGGGACCGGATTGGCGGGGGTCGCGGTCTCGAAGAGGTTCACGGCGCGGAGCGCTTCTTCGATGCGCTTTTCGATGTACTCACGCGAAGTGCCGGCGGGGAGTCGCAGGCGCGCGGTGTAGTAGAGGGCCTCGTACACCGTCAACTGCGTATGCATGATGTCGTCCTGCGGGACGTAGCCGATGCGGTTCCGGAAGTAGTCGAAGTATTGATAGAGGCTGCGTCCGGCATAGAGAACGTGTCCCGCGGCCGGGGGACGCATGCCGTTCATCGCGTCGAGAAGCGTGGTCTTGCCTGCGCCGCTGGGACCCATGAGAGCGACGAGTTCGCCGGGTTCGATGACGAGCGAGACGTTCTCGATCAGGGTCTTCGATGCCCCGCCGGGTCCAGGGACGACGACGGTGAGATCGCGGACTTCGACGGTAATGTCCTTCGCGTCGCTGCGTTTTTCGATCTGCCCCTGCGCGTTGATGGTGAACGCGAAGGCGCCGACGCGGATGTCCTGCCCGGCGCGGATCTCGACTTTGCCTTTGATGCGGGCGCCGTCGACGTAGGTGCCGTTGGTCGAATTGAGATCGGTGATGAAGAAGCGGCCGTCGCCGGAAGAAGTGATTTTGGCGTGTTCCCAGGAAACGGTGGGGTGATCGAGTTTGGGGTTGGAACGGTCCGAACGGCCGAGCAGGATTTCGCCGGTGTTCTCGAAGGAAATGACTTCGGCGGCGCCGCCCGCGCCGATGGAGAGGCGTTCGTGCGATTTCTGCAGGCTTTCGGCAAGGCGGGCGACGGATACGGGAAGGTCCCCGAAGTAAACGGTGTCGGCGGGGGTGACGTACGCGGCCTGGATCCGGTTGGTGACGGAGTTGAGGAAGGTGCCGTTGGTGGAGCCGAGGTCCTGCACGACGATGCGACCGGCCTCGTCGAGGTAGAGAATGGCATGATCCCAGGAAACGCCCTGGCGGTTGAGCACGATTCCCGATTGCGGGTTGCGGCCGATCGTGACGCGGCGGGTCTGGGCGGACTGGTTCATGTGATCGAGGTCAGGCGACTAACTATCATAGCGGCAAGCCGGGTCTATTCCGATCATGGCATCGCGGATATATGATGGGAGCGCTTATGAGGATGACTCGACGGAATTGTGTACTGGCATTAGGGACGGCGGCAACGGCGGCGGGCGTAGCGAACAGCCAGGTGCGGCGCGGCGCAGCGGGAACCAAAGTCCGGCTGGGTCTCAATGCCTATTCGTTCAACAAGCCTCTCCTGGCGGGCAGGATGACGCTGTTCGATGTCATTGATTATTGCGCCGAACAGGGGATCGAGGGCGCGGACCTCACGGGGTACTATTTTCCCGGGTATCCGAATGTCCCCAGTGACGAGTACTTGTACCGGTTGAAGCGGGCGGCGTTTTTGAATGGCGTGACGATTACGGGGACGGGCGTGCGGAACGATTTCACGCTGGTGGATCCGTCGAGCCGTCGCGGACATATTCAATTGGTGAAGGATTGGGTGGATGTCGCGGCAAAGCTGGGCGCGGATATGGTGCGCGTGTTTACGGGTCGCGAGTTGCCGAAGGGGTACACGCTGGAGCAGGTGTGCGAATGGATGGTCCCGGCGTTTCGCGAGTGCGCGGAGTATGGCGCGAAGCACGGGGTGAACATCGGCTTGCAGAATCATCACGACGCGGCAAAGACGGCGGCGGAGACGATCCGGATCGTGAAGGCAGTGGACTCGGAATGGTTCAGCGTGATTCTGGATGTGGGGAGTTTGCGGATGTCGGATCCGTACGAGGAGATCGAGCGGCTGCTGCCGTATGCGTCGAACTGGCAGATCAAGGAGCAGGTCTGGTACGGGGATCGTGCGGTCGCGATCGATTTGGCGCGGTTGCGGAAGATCATCGAGAAGGTTGGCTATCGGGGGTTCCTGCCGGTTGAGGCTTTGGGGGATGGGGATCCGAAAGTGATCGTGACAGCATTCCTGAACCGGGTCCGCGCGGCGTTCTCCTAAGGCGGCATAGTGGAGATACCACCGCATAGGCGTCGGTAGGGACAGTCTAGACTGTCACCGATCTCAGTGTCCCTCGCGTCAGCGGATGAGGAGGCCCTGACCGGTGGGGAGCGCCAGGATTTGCGCGCCTTTCGAGGCCGCGAAGCGATCCGCAGCGTCGCCTTGTTCGGTATGGCCGAGGTAGCAGTAGTCGTCCAGCAGGATCATGGCGCCGCGCGACATTCGAGGCCAGAAATGTTCCAGCGCTGCAGTCTCCGGCAGCGCGCAGTTGAGATCCACGTGCAGGAACGCGGCGTTTTCCACAGGCACATCCACGAGGACCTCCGGGATCACGCCCTGCACAACCCTCACCCGCTCCCACTCCGCAAAGTTCGCGCGGACCCGATCGACAGCGGTAACGTAAGCTCCAGTGCTCAGGTTCTGCTCCGCGATCGCGCGCCGGCCCGCGTGGACCTCCGCTTCTGAAAACTGTTCCAGCACGGGTCCCGCGAAAGTGTCGATGAGGAAATACCGCCGGCCCGCCGCGGCAGGATTCCGGTTCCAGTCCAGATGGCGCAGGATCGCGGAACTCATGAATCCCGCGTTGACTCCACATTCCACGAAATCGCCACAGGAAGAGTTCCGAAGCGCCGTCGCCGCAGCCCACAACGCCCCGTGGACCCGCCAGGCGAACTCCGGATCATGACCCGCACTAGCCTCGACACCGCGCACATAAGCGCCCGCAAAAGCCGGATCCGCGCGCAAAAACCGGGGCTCATGCACCGTCCGCAAGCCGTCCTGCGAGTAGAACTTACGGCGGTTGAAAAGCTCGTAGCCGAAGCGAGCAAGCACCCGCGAGAGAAGTTGCCGACCAGACACCCTTACATTCTAGTGTCTCGAGGCGGCTTGACTCCCGTTTTCCCGCATCCATACAATTAGAAGAGCAAAGGAGGCCACATGCTGAGAAACTTCGGGCCCTGGGAAATTCTGGCCATTCTGGCGGTAGCACTGCTGCTGTTCGGCGGCAAGAAGATCCCGGAAGTTGCGAAAGGTTTGGGAGAAGGCATCCGAAACTTCAAGGCCTCGCTCAAGGGCGAGGATCAGCAACCGCAGACCGACGAAAAGAAGCAGGCGTAGGCTTCCAGGAGCCGCCAGCAACACCGGCGGACTTCGTCATCGGGTTTCCTCGGGCGGCTACTCAACGAACGACCGCTCGCAACGACAACAGTTCTAGCAATAAGAAAGAACCCCGCAAGACCAGATGGCTTGCGGGGTTTTGTAATTGGAGGATCGTACGGACAGTTGGAGGTTAAGAGAACCTGGAAAAGTGAGAAGTACTACTTCTTCTTGGGCGGAACGACGGAGTCCTTCACCGCCTTGGCGATGCGGAACTTCACGACCTTCTTCGCCGCGATCTTGATCGGCGCGCCGGTGGCGGGGTTGCGGCCCATGCGAGCCTTCCGTTCCACGCGAACGAGCTTGCCGAGACCGGGAACGATCGACTGACCGTTCTTCTTGGTCTCCTTCACGATCATTTCGACATAAGCCGTGACCAGAGCCTTGGCGACCTTGGTGGTGACACCGCAGTTGGCCGCGAGATCCTTGATCATCGACGACTGCGTCATCTTAGCTGCTGCTGCCATATTATGCTGATCTCCCTTGTACAACCGGTGATCCGCCGCCGGGGTCCCGCGCTAGCGGGCAGTCCGACCGGCTAAAACATTTTTGACCGGTTTTGCTCTTTCATCATATGCGAACGAACCAGCCTTGTAAAGGGTTTTTAGCCGTTTTTCGGGCGTTTTCTGTGGAAGAAACGCCCCGGAGCCCGTTTTTTCGGGCTTTCCGGGCGTTTCGTACGTGTCGCTAAGCCGACTGAGAACGCGCAACGAGAGGGAGACGGTCCTGGAGACCCGCATTTTTACGGGCTTCCGCCGCTTCGAGCGCGACGCCGAGATCCGCGAGCGCGAGCCCGAAGTTGGCGCGCAGCTTCGCTTCAATCTGCGCGCAGGCTTCCGGATGCTGCTTGAGATACGCGCGCGTGTTGTCGCGGCCTTGTCCCATGCGTTCGCCGTTGAACGAGTACCAGGATCCGGACTTTTCCACGATCCCCTGCGCCGCGCCCGTGTCGAGCAGATCGAGTTCGCGGCTCACTCCTTCTCCATAGAGAATGTCGAACTCCGCCTCGCGGAACGGCGGCGCGACCTTGTTCTTTGCGACCTTCACCTTGGTTCGATTGCCAATCACGCTTTCACCATCCTTGATTGCCGCCATGCGGCGGACTTCCACTCGAACACTCGCGTAGAACTTCAGCGCGCGTCCGCCAGTTGTCGTTTCCGGATTGCCGAACATCACGCCGATCTTCTCGCGGATCTGATTGATGAAGATGAGAAGCGTATTGGTGCGCGCCGTGACGCCGGTGATCTTGCGCAGCGCCTGCGACATGAGCCGCGCGTGGAGTCCGACATGCGAGTCGCCCATTTCGCCGTCGAGTTCGGCTTTGGGCACGAGGGCTGCGACGGAGTCGACGACGACAACATCCACGCTGCCGGACGCGACGAGCGCACTGGCGATTTCGAGCGCCTGCTCGCCGTGATCGGGCTGCGAGACGATAAGGTTGTCGACATCGACACCGAGATTGCGGGCGTAAACGGGATCGAGCGCATGTTCCGCGTCGATGAACGCAGCGTAGCCTCCTTGTTTCTGAGCTTGCGCGATGGCGTGGAGCGCGATGGTCGTCTTACCGGAAGATTCGGGGCCGAAGACTTCGACGACGCGGCCGCGCGGAAATCCACCAACGCCGAGGGCGGTGTCGATGGAAATGGATCCGCTCGAGATGACGGTTACGGGCTGGACGGCTCGTGAACCGAGCAGTTGGATGGATCCCTTTCCAAACTGCTTCTCCAACTGCGTGATGGCGGACTGTATCTGTTTTCTCTTGTCCTGTAGGTCCATAACAGATAAGTGGATTCGACGCCGCGATATTCTCAGGCGTCTGACAACTCATCTGCGGGGACGCCCCCGGCGGGGTTCCGGGGTTGTCTTACATCCTCACCAAGTGTAGGGACTACGTTTTCAAAGGTGGAAGAAGGCGGGTGTTCCTGCCCGGCTAAGCGGGAACCTCGACCACGATTTCACGGAGCATCGACGATGCAGGGACGTCGGGACCGGCGGTTTCCAGGTATAAAAGAATTGCCTCAGCTGCGCGGTGTTCCAACTCTTCTAAACTGTCAGCGACGACCAGAATCGCCGGCAGTTCGGGGACATAGGCGCTGTAACCGTTAATGTCATCGCCTTCGACCACAAGTGAGTATTTCCGCGTCATCGTTCTGGCTCCTTGATACCAGTTTGCCTGAGGATTGCCCGATAGGTCCCGGGCCGAACATCCTTCCCCAACTGACCCGATACTACCGTGATCCGGCCATCATCAGATCGAAAGATTCGATGATCTCCGGAGACACGTACTAGCCGCCAACCCGCATCCTCTAAGGCTTTGATCAGTTCCCGAACCTTAACCGGCACGGCTATACCCTAGGCGCCGTTGCGGGTGCGGAACTCGTGACGCTTCGCAGTCCAGCGGGCTTTCAGGTACTCGCCCATGTCGAGCGTGCCGGAGATTTCGTTGCCTCCCGCGGCGACCTTGCCCGCGAACTGGAACATCAGCGAGTCGCCGTGACGCTCGGTGTACGAACTCGAGAGCGACACTTCATCCCCTTGGATTGTGCCCCCGAGATCGCGCGACACGAAGTCGCCCTGGTGCGTACCTTCGACGTTCGAACCCTTCTGCGCCAGATGCAGCACATGCTGCGAGGTCGAGGCGAGGTACTCGATCTGCACATCCCAGCGGCCGGTGAGGTCCGCGGCGGGCGCGGCGCCCGAAGGCTGCGTCTGCTTCGGCGGATTCGACAGCGCCGCAACCAGCCGGTCCGCGACCACCTTCTCATCGCCGGGCGACAGCATGTAGGGAACAAACGACAATCCCGTCATGCCGTCGCGGCCGCCGCCATTGGCGGGAATCGCAATGCGAGGCTCGGTATTGAACAGATGCCGCGACAACGCAGCGCCGGTGATGCCGAGTTTCGCGGCGTCCCAGCGAATCGACAACGAAGGCGTGCGATTCGAAAGGCCCTTGGGTTCGACCACGGATGTCTCGACGCCCTTCACGGACTTCAAGCGATTCGCAACATGATCGACGCGATTCATCCACTGCTGCCATTCGGCCTTGTGGTCGCGCTTCATCCACATCTCGACGGCCATCAGCATGCCCATCAACTCTTCCTTGCCGATCTTCAACGCGCGTGCATAGCCGTGATGCGGCGCGCTGTGGACCCACGCGGCTTTCACGAGGTCTTTGCGGCCGAGCAGGAGCCCCGCGGTTTGCGGTCCGCGGATGCACTTGCCTCCGCTGTAAGCAACCAGCGTCGCGCCGGCTTCTAAATGGACATTCGGCACGGTGAGGATTTCCGCGGCAGCATCGACCAGCACCGGCACGCCCTTTGCCTTCGCGAGCGGCGCAATGACGCGCGTCGCCAGCGGACCTTCCTCCGACTGCGGACCCGCATAAATATAGATCATCGCCGTGCGAGGTCCGAACGCGGCTTCGAGTTCCGCGACCGAATTCACTTCGACAACCTTCGCGCCCACCGCGCGAACCGCGGCGTCATAGACATTGCGCGAATACCTGGGGATGATGACTTCGTCTTTGGCGAAGCCGCGAAGATCGGGGATGCGAACATGCAGGTCCGGATTGCCGCCGGCGATGCAAGCCGCAGTGGCGTGGGTCAGCGCGGCGGAACAGCCGCACGAAACCATGCCCCATTCGGCCTTGGTGAGTTCCGCGAGACGGGCGCCGGCGGCGTCCTGCAATTCATCCATGTGGACGTAGTGCTGCGAGGCCTCCGCCATGGCCGCGCGGACCTCGGGCAGCATCAACGAACCGCTGATGATGGTGAACGTGCCGCGCGCGTTGATGATCGGCTTGACGCCGATGGATTCATACATCGCGGATCCAAGTTGCAGGCCGGTCGCCGCAGAACCGGGAGCCGCAGCTCCAAACCAGCTCGCGACAGTGGCCATCAGCCCGCCGCGATGGATGAGTTCACGCCGTCCGAAACGGTCACGCAGATTAAAGATCGATCCTGGTCCCATGGTGTTTGCGAAATGCCCTCCTCCAGTGGATCGCATCGCCGCGCGCCGCGCAACGTTGCAGCCGGCGCGCGAATCCCGTATAGGTCGAAGTATGGAGACCCGCGCGTTCGCGATGGAGCAGGCCGCGGCGTTGCTGCGCGACGTACGGCGCGAAGTCCGGCGTGTCCGTCGCGGCGCAAAACCGGGAGTCGATGCCGTGCATGACCTGCGGGTCGCGACGCGGCGGCTGGATGCCTGCCTCGACGTCTTCCGCTCGCAGTTCCGGCGCAAGGGCGCACGGGTGATGCGGCAGACCCTGCGTGGGTTGCGGAAAGCAGCGGGCGCCGTGCGCGATCGGGACATCGCCATTGCGCTGTGCCAGGAGGCGGGCCAGCCTGTGCCGCCGCGGATTCATGAGGAGCGCGCCACACTGGGAGCCGCCTTGCACGCAATCCCAGTAGCATTCCACGCGATTGAGTCGCGGCGCCGCGAGGACCACGGGACGCCCGCACGAACTTTCGGCATTCCATTATTGGCGTCGATGATCCCCAGGTTCTTTCGCGCCGGCCGCGAGGCGCTCGACTGCGGCCCGGGCAGCGGCCGGCTCCATGCATTCCGCATCGAAGGGAAACGGTTGCGGTACACGATCGAGTTGTTCGCGCCGCTGCTCAATCGAAGAACCGTGGAACGGATCCTCAACGTCCTGCGTCGAGTGCAGCATCTGCTGGGTGAGATCAGCGATTGCCAGTCGGTGCGGACGCTGCTCGGAAAAGACGCGTCGCCCGCGATGACGGAATTTCTGAACAAGCGCGAGCATCACCGCTTGTCGCAGTTCCGCCGGTATTGGCGGGGGACGGTGGAGCGTCGCGAAGAATCCTGGCGGCATTACCTGGGGGAGGTTCGAGGATGAAGTGGCTGGCGATCGTGGCGATGTGTACGGCAGGGTTGCTCTCGGCGGGTGATATCCGCAAGGGCGGCTCGCTGGTCGGCAGCGTGTCTACGGACGGCGACGTGCGGATCCGCGGTGCTCTCGTTGGCAAGTTCGAGCGCGATGGTGACATTCGCGTGCGTGGCTCGCTGGTTGGAAAGATCGAGGGTGATGGCGACATCCGGAAACACGGCTCCCTGGTGGGGAAAGTGGAAAGCGACGGGAGCGTACGCGTGCACGGCGCGTTGCGAGGGAAGATCGAAAGCGACGGCACGGTGCGCCGGAACGGTTCGATCGTCGGATCCGTGAAAGATGTCCCGGCAGCGCAGGCGGCGGTGATCTTTTTCTGGGATTTCTTCGAACTGCCCTAGCCGTTGTTCCGGCAGGAAATCCGCAGACGCGGGTGCTAGCATGGGGACCTGACCGGAGGAACTGATGCGATCTTCTGCATTCCTTTTGTGCTTCGGCGTGAGCCTTGCTGCGTTTGCGCAAACCAACCAACCCAATCAGCCGACCTGGTGGAGCAAGTATCAATACCTGCTCCAAAACGGATCCTCGCCGGACAAGGGAAAGGCTTCAGTTAGCGTCAGCGTGGGCGGAAACGTCAATGTCTCGAACGAATGCGGCCCGCAGAGCGAAACGTACGTCGCGATCAATCCTTCCGCTCCGTCCGTGCTTGCCGGTGGTTCGAACGAGATCTACCGGCTGCCGATGCGCGGGTATTATTCCGCCGACGCAGGACTCACCTGGGGCGGTGTGGACCTCCCGTTGCCTGCGGTCAAAGGCACAAATGGCATCGTCTTCGGCTCGGATCCGACGCTGGCCTTCGATACCAAGGGCAATGTGTTCTACGGCTACATCCTCGTCTACTTTTCCGCAGGCAACGGGATCAACGGCACGCAAATGGCGGTCGTGCGATCTTCCGACGGCGGCAAGACCTATCCCAACGCGACGTTCTTCGCCTATGAAGGGGGACAAAACCACTTCAACGACAAGCCGATGATCACGGCCGATGCGAGCCTCACGAGCCCCTATCGCGACAACGTGTATATCGCCTGGGATGCAGCGTCCGGCGGATCGAGCGGTGGCGGCGTCCGGCTTGCCCGATCCTCCGACCACGGCGTGACTTTCACGATCACTCGCGTCGATCAGCCCAGCGGCCCGGGACGCGCCATCGGCGCAGTTCCTTTCACGGGTCCAAACGGCGAAGTGTACGTCGCCTGGAACGACTACGCCTCCGGCACGATCGCATTCAATCGCTCCTTCGACGGCGGCGCCACCTGGGACACTCCCGGGACGGTGGCTTTGAAAACTCTGGCGTTCGATATTGCGATCCCCGCCGAGTTCAGCCGCGGCTCATTGCAGTATCCGAGTTGTGCGGCTGATACCTCGGGCGGCCGGTATCGCGGCCGTCTCTACTGCTCGTGGATGGACATCACCACGAACGGCACAACTGACATTTACGCCGCATACTCCGACGACCGTGGAACCACCTGGAGCAAGCCGGCTTCCGTCACAGACCATCTGGCGATTCTGGTGGACCGCTTCAATCATTGGCTTGCGGTGGACCCTGTGACGGGCGCAGTCAGCGTTTCGTTCTACGACACGCGCAACGATACGACGGGCTCGCGCTACGTGACGGACATCTATCTGACCCGCAGCGCCAATGGAGGATCGACGTGGCTCGCACCGAATATCCGCGTGAGTTCCACGAGTTCAAACGAACATGATTGCGGCGGCGTGTATCCCTGCTCGGGCATCAACTATGGCAACCAGCAGGGCGACTATTCCGGACTCGCGTCCTATAACGGCGTGTCGTATCCGATGTGGGTCGATAGCCGGCAGCAATTGTCGCCCGCGGCGGGTTGCCGGGGCGGCCTTGCCATGGAGGAAGTCTACACCGCGCCAGTCCGGGTAAAGTAGCGATCAGACGATCAGGAAGCGGATCGCCGCGAAGGATCCTGCGACGATGGCCAGAACGAAGCCATCGCGCAGGGTGAACCGCGGCGCATCCCACATCGGCCAGGCGCCCGTGAAGCCGCGCGACAGCATCGCTGCGTGGATTCGCTCGGCGCGATCCCAACTGCGTAACAGCAGGATGCCGAGTTGACGGCCGTAGATGCGGTACAGCTGCCGGCCATGCAGCGGGCGCACGGTGCGAGAGTCTCGCGCGCGCTGCAGGCGGGTCCACTCTTCCGACAACAGCGATGTGTAACGGTACATCATGCTGAGGATCAGGTTGAGCGAATCGGGAGATCCGAGTTTGCGCATTGCCCAGAGCAACTGCGAGAGTCCCGTGGATGCGGTGAGGAACGACAGCAGGAGTGCCGCCGCATAGCCTTTTCCGGCGACGGTCGCGGCAGGCGCAATGCCGGCGGGACGGCCTTCCGGCGTCAGGTCATATTGAAACAGCAGCAACACCGACGCCATCAGGATGAACGGCGACGAATGCAGGCATCGCGCGATGATGTAGTGCCAGGACGCGGTACGGCTGGTGAGAATCAGCACGGCGATGAGCGGGAAGTACAACACGAAAGGCAGCCAGTGGCCCGGCGCGGTCGATGCGATGAGGATGGTCGCGGCGATCACGGCCAGCAGGCGCGCGCGTGGATCGAGATGGTCCCAGGGGCGGAGCAGGTCAGGCCGGCCTTTCGCTGCCGGTGGTGAAGAGTCCAGGCTTGGCGCGCAGCAGGAACGAAACGGCGGCGGCAGTGAGCGCGCCTTCGAGCAGGCCGGCAGCAGCGTAAAGGGTCGCGATGAAATAGAATCCCTTGCCGTAGCCGACGAACGAGAACTCCGTGGCGAGCAGCAGGGCGGGGATCGCGATGCCCGCGAATCCGCACAGGAACGCCTTGGGAATCGACGCTCGCTGGCGCAATGGCAGGCGCCAGAGGGTCGCGGCAGTGAGCGCGCCGGCGCCCATGTTTACCGCGTTGAGTCCGAGCGACAGCAGGCCGCCGTGCTGGAACAACAGGGTCTGAAAGAGCAACGCGGCGAAGATGACGGGGATGGCGCGGGTCCCCAGCAGGATGCCGGCGAGGCCGTACAAGCCGAGATGCACGGAGGTCCCGCCGATAGGGAAGTGGACGAGCGAGACCGCGAACATCGCCGAGGCCAGCAATCCCATGCGCACGATCTCCGGCGGTTCGACCTTGCGGCCGAATCCGTAAACGCCGGCCCACGCCGCGGCATGCGCGGCGCCGCACCAGACGTTCGGGATGATGCCGTCGGCGATGTGCATGTTTACCAGTTGACGTAGAGCGTCGTGGAAAAACGGCGGGCGTCGACCGGGGATCCGGCGGGCGCCTTCTCGCTGAATTCGGAAAGGAACATCGCGGGACCGTGCGCCGCAGCGGCCTTGTACGTCACCTTGCCGTCGGCGCCGGTCTTGCCGAGGTCCACGGCTTTCTCTTCGCCGTTGGGAACGACCTGCACCGGCTGACCTGCGAGAGGCTTGCCGCTACGAAGAAGCTGGACGGTCCAGGTGTTTCCAATGAGTTCTGCGGCGAGTTCGACCTCGAGGCCGACCGCCTTGTGGCCCTTGCCGCTGTGCCAGACTCCGGTGCGCAGCATCGTGAACGCCTCAACGGCATTCGGATTCCGGTCGCGACCACCGGGCTTGACGCCTTGCGGCGTGCGGCTCATCGCGCCGCGATCCTGAGTGAACGCCAGCCGGTACGCGCCATTTTCTTTGGGCGTGAAGTCCGCGGCGATGAACGTTTTCGCGCTTGCGGGCTTCAGGTCCGCGCGGGCGCCCGACGGCGCGATGACGAACAACTGCACCTGCGCGGCGTTCACCGCCTCTTCGGTTTGCGGGAAACGATCGCCGTGGGCGACCATGATTCTGACAGGCTTGCCGGCTTGCAGAGGTCCCGAGGGAGCGACCCAGGTGTAGTGGGTCCAAGCGGCCGTCGCGGTGGCGAGAGCCAGAAGCGCGAGCTTCCGCTTTGCAATTGTTCGCACGAATATTATTTTAGTAATACGCTATGCGCCCGTGCTCGTACCCGCTCATCACGCTTCTTCTCCTACTGGCGAGTGCGGCGGCGCACGCGCACGAACTCGCTGTCGCGGTGCAATTGTCCGCCCCCGCGGCGATCCTGCGGGCGACCTACGCCAATTCGGATCCTGCGCCGTTCGCGAAGATCCAGGTCTTTACGCCGGCGAAGCAGGAGTTCCAGGCAGGGAACACGGATCGGCGCGGCTATTTCAGCTTTGTCCCGGAAAGTCCCGGCGAGTGGCATGTGATTGTCGACGACGAGATGGGACATCGCAAGGATGTCGCGGTGTCGGTGCCGGATCCATTCACCGGCAGGTCCGGGCCGCCGGAGTCTGCATCCGCAGGAAACCGCCTGGAGCGCGCCCTGCTCGGCATCGCCCTGCTACTGGGCGTCACCGGATTCTGGTACGGATTCAAAGCCCGCCACAGCCCGCCGCGGTGACAGTCTAGACTGTCCCTACCGACGCCTATGCGGTGGTATCCGCCGTATAGCGGCTACCCTCACACGGGATAGGCGCGCGGACCCAACCCGTCTAGCCC
>CAZVKC010000099.1:0-3494 GCA_964627455.1 uncultured Solibacteraceae bacterium
ACAACCACCAAGCACCGGGTATCCGCCGCAGGGCGGCCGAACTGCCCACAGATCTATGACAACTGAATACTTTCAGGCGCGGCCGGCTCGCCGAAACTTGCGGACTCAACTACGCAAGTCGCGAAGGTTCCATCGATCCGAATAACAAGCCTGGTCTATGCGACTGTTGGGCAAAAGCAGCACGGCAGATTTGGCAGACGCGGCAATGTCGCAGTCTTTGCAATCTGAGCGGGAGTTGCGGGCACGAGCCGGACTCTGGTCGCGCCCACCTTGATCTATGGCTATGGCGCCGGAACCCGGCGAAACTCCAGCCGTTGGATACCTGTCATCTGCAGCGATTCAACGCCTGCAGCGTCCGTGACCGTCTCGCCGCCGTCCTGGATGGAAAAAATCTCTTCAAACAACACCCCATCCGCCCGCAAACGCATGTGCGAGATCAGCAGGTACTTCTTCTGAACACGAAAGGCCGACACCAGAACATCGCCCAGCACCCGCGCCTTCAGCTTCGGCGCACTCGTGCCCTCATCGACAAACAGATCTTCGGTACCCTTGCCCCTGCAGAGCCGGTAATCCTTCGTCATCCCTGGGATCTTGCCCGAAGGCGCATAGGTCGTGCGAAACAGCGAGCATTCGCCCTCCTTTGCAGGAAGCGGACCGATTTCGCGTGTGATCTCGACACTTGCGCCGCGGGCTGGAAAGTTCACAAGCGTTCCTTTCCATGAACCGGACCAGTCCTGCGCAACGGCCGACGCGGCCAGAAGAAGCATGGCGTAGAGAAGAAACATTTGGCAATCCGATACCGAAACCTTCAGCATCGCATGCGCGAACGTCTACGGAACGCTTGTCAAATAGGGCAGGGCGAAGCGGGTGGATGCTCCGCCCCTTCAGATTTACAGCGACGCGAGCCCGCGGAGATTCCAGCCGCAGATCGTGCTCGCCTGGAACTTGTCGCAGCCGCCCGAACCGGTCCAGTGCGTTTCCAGATTGAGGAAACCCTCGTAGCCGTCACGCTGCAGCGCCGCGATGTGTCCCTTCCAATCGACGTGCCGCGTACCCACCGGACCCCAGATCGGCGTGTGGCCTTCCATGTGGCAGTCCTTCACGTGGATGTGCGCGATCCGCGACTTCGGCAGCAGTTCATACCCGAACGGATACGGATTCTCGCCGCCGACAAACGCATTGGCCGGATCCCACACCAGCTTCAGATTCGGATGATCGAGCATGCTCAGGATCTTCGCCGATTCGACCGCAGTCCCGATGTTGCACGCGTGCTCGTTCTCGAGGCCGATGATCAGGTCATGCTGCGCCGCCAGATCGCTCAACTTGCGCAGCGCTTCGAGAATCTGGTCGTAGCAGGCTTCCGGGTTCACCGTCCGCCAGTATGTGAACACGCGAATGATCTTCGCCCCGAACTTCTTCGCGACATGCACCGCGTGATCCGCCAGCCGCGGCTGATCGTCGAACGTGTGCTTCGAATTGAAGATGTCCTGCTGGAACCGCGTATCGACGTCCGGCGCATTCGGCAGCACGCACTTCAGCAGCGGCGAAGCAATCGAAACCGTCTCCATGTTCTTCGACTGGATGAGGTCTTTGGCGCGGCTCAACTCGTCCTCGCTGAGGTCCATGATGTTCTTGCCCCAGACCACGCGAAGCTCCGCGCCCGTCATCCCGATCTTCGACATGGCGTCCAGCGCCGTCTGCAGGTCCGGCGAAAACTCGTCGGTGATCGCCCCGATTTTGAACTTTGGTGTCATTTTCCTTCCGTGATGTTGAGGATCTGGTCTGCCTTGACGTTCGTCAGGCGCTGCTTCGCGCCACCAGGCCACTCTATCTCAATTGTCGCAACGGAAGTGTCTTTTCCCAAACCGAACGTCAGCGCAAGGTCCGACTGCGAGCAATAGCTCGAACCCGAATGCACCATCTGCCATTGCTTGCCCGTCTGCGCCGACTGAATGCGAGCCACCGCGCCCAACGCGCTGCGATTCGTTTTCGTACCCGCCAGCTTCAGCGTGATCCAGTGATTGCCGGCCGCCGAATCGTTGCGGTACAAATACGCCGGACCATGATTCGTCGTGATCAGCACATCCAGATCGCCGTCATGATCGATGTCCGCGTAAGCCGCGCCGCGAGCCACGATCGCTCGCTGCAGTTCCGCGCCCGACTGCTTCGAAACATCCTCGAACTTGCCCTTGCCGAGATTGCGGAACAGCAGCGGAGGCTGCTTGTATTGCACCTTCGGCTGCACCCGGCCGATCTCCTCGTCGATGTGCCCGTTCGCCGCGAAGATATCCGGATACCCGTCCAGATCGTAGTCGAAGAAGAACACGCCGAACGCCAGGCTCAGCAAACTCGAACGCCCCACCGCGGACCTCGGCGCTTCGTCCACGAACAACCCGGTTCCTTCGTTGTGATACAGCCCCAGCATCTGGTTCGAGAAGTTGCCGACCAGCAGATGCATCCGCCCCGACCGGTCATAATCCGCGAAATCAACGCCCATCGCGCCGCGCGCCACACCGTCTTCGCCAAACGCCACCCCCGCAGCCACGGCCTCTTCCGTAAACGTGCCGTTCTTGTTGTTCCGGTACAGCTTATTCGGCTGCGTGTCGTTCGCCATGAAGATGTCGACCCAACCGTCGTTGTTGACGTCGAACGTCGCGATGCCCAGCGCCTTGCTGTTCGCCTCACCGAGTCCCGCCGCTTTGGTCACGTCCTGGAACTTGCCGCCGCCGAGATTGCGATACAGCTTCGACGAGTAACCCTTGTACGATTCCGGCGTGCAATAGGACTTGGTCGCGCCATCGAGCGAACACCACAGGTCGCCCTTCGCGGTCCACTGCACGTAATTCGCGACTACGAGATCGGCCTTGCCGTCGCGATCATAATCGAGAAACGCCGCGCTGCTCGCGAACGAAGCGTTCACGATGCCCGATTCCTTGGTCACATCGCGGAACTTGCCGTTGCCCTCGTTGTGGAACAACCGGTCGCCCTCGATCGCCGTGATGTACACGTCATCGCGTCCGTCATTGTCGTAGTCGGCCACCGCGACGCCCATCGCGTACATTTCGATGTCGAGTCCGCTGCCGCGCGTGATGTCCGTGAACGTGCCGTTCTTGTTGTTCTTGTACAGCGCGGACAACGACCGCCGGCCGCGCGGCGTCCAGTCCTTGCTGTTCAGCAGCAGGATGTCCTGCCAGCCGTCGCCGTCGACATCCAGAAACGCGCAACCGGATCCCATCGTTTCGGGCAGGTACTTCTTCCCTGCCCTCCCCGAATTGTGCGTGAACTTGATGCCCGCCGCCGCGGTGATGTCCTTGAACTTCGGAGCCTGCGCGCTCGCCAGCGCGCCACACACGGTCAATAGCGCGAAAACCTGCTTCGTCATTTCTTCTTCGTACCCGTTGCTGCCGCCGACGTCCAGGCGTTCTCGTGATCGTGAATCATCTGCCGCTCGTTGTTGTCCTCGAGGCTCAACATGCGAGGCTTCGCGGTGATCG
>CAZVKC010000099.1:3594-6770 GCA_964627455.1 uncultured Solibacteraceae bacterium
CGCACACGTCTCGAGACTCTGCAGCGCGCCGTCGAAATCGCCGTCCGCTTTCTGAATGAGAGCCTTGAAGAAATGAATGCGGCCCAGCTTGGGATTGATCGACATCGCTTTTTCGATGTACGGCTTCGCTGCCTCCGTCTCGCCCTCCTGAATCAGCGCACGCGCCGTATTCAACCAACCGTCCGCATACTCAGGTTCCGCTTCCGTCACCTTCTTGAACGCGTACTCCGCGCCCTTCAGGTCGCCCTGCAGCAGCATCCCGATGCCCCAGTCGTTCCAGCGCTCACGATCGAGAAGATCCACCTTCGGCTCCCACTTCGTCGGCTCGGGACTCAACTTCAACTGCGCCGTGCGCATCGCCAGCGTCACGATCGGCACGTCCGGAATCCGCCCCTTCACCTTGCCCGAAACATTCGCCGGAATGTTCGCCGGATCGAACGACCACTCGCGGCTATCATGCCGCACCGACACGAGGCTCGGATCCTGTCCCGGCTTCGGCTTGCCCGCATACGCGTACTGCGTGTAGTAGTGCGAGAACTTGCGGTAGTTCAGCTTCGCAGTCAGCGTAATCGGACCCTTGGCATCCTTCGGGATGTCCACGCGATAGTGCACCGTATCGGCCGCGCCCGGCGGAATCAGTCGAACATACAGCAGGCTGCGTGTTTGAAACGCATTGCGCTTGTTGATCGGATTGCCCTCACCGTCGAGTTGATACGAGCGATAGAAGTGCGCGCCCTTCTCCACCGGACCCTTGCCGTCATCCTCGACATAACCGCTCCAGAAGACGACCTTGCCGTCTGCATCCTTGCCCTGCAACTCGAGCCAGACGTCGAATGAATCGATCGTGCCGCCCGGGAAGAAGTGCCCGATCTTGCGAGTCCGCACCACGGCGTCCACACGCACGCTCGTGCCGGGTTGGAAGGTCACGCCCGAACGCTCGATCGGCGCGGCCACCTGCCCAACTTCGCGCATCAGGACCTGTCCGCCCTGTTCGCCCTCTTCGCCAACGGCCATCGTCGACGCCAGCGAAGGCCCGCCTTCGCCGCGACGCTTCATTTCCGTCTGTCCCTTCGCCGTCTCGATCGGGGACGCCGCGAAAATGTCCACCGTGATAAATCCGGACTTCAGGAACGCTTCGACGGCCTGCACCTGCTTCTGATCCTCATTCGCCGTCGCAACGGCCGTATTCGCTGCGGCAAAGCGATGGTTGTGGACCATCCCTTTCCGGTTGCCCGGATCCTTCGACGGCACGAGCGCCATGTGGCAATCGGTGCAGGTCTGCGATTCCTTCGGATAGTAGAAGCTGCGTGCACCGTGACCCGAAACCCCCGACGCCTGCCAGTTGTCGTAGTCGTTGAACCCGCGCAGCCAGCGGTAATTGTTCACCGGCTCGTCGAGATGCACCTTGTGGCAGGTCGAGCAGAACTCGGGTCCATCCTGCCGCATGAACGGCTTCAAAAACGTCTGCTTGTGCGGACCCGGCTGCAGGAACGTCAGGAAATCATCCATCTTCCGGATCACCGGATTCTTGCTCGACGCGAGATCGTGCAGCGGCGGATACTCAATCGTGAATCCGCCATTGCCCATCGAACTATCGACGTGCACGATGGAGTGGCACGACACGCAAGCCAGCCCATTCTGCGCCTCGGGAGTATCGATCTGATCTTTGATCGGCTTCTCCCAGCGCCCGTTGAAGAACACCGCGTGATCGTGACAGCCCGCGCACCACTTACTGTTCTGCGTCGTGCCGCTGACCTCCTGCATGTACTCAATGGACTTCCGGTAAAACTGATTGTTGAACGATGCGAAATGGTGCATCGAGCTGTTCCACTGCTCGTAAATATCCTTGTGGCATTCGCCGCAGCGCTTCGAATCCATGAAGAAGTTGGACGGGATCGTGCCGCCCACATTCGTCCTCGCAGACGACGGCCAGAACGGCGACTTCGTGCCGCCGCCTTCCTCCTGCATCGAGGTCGGCACGAACAGCACGTCGTTGCGGATCCGATCCTTCGGATTCGGGAATAGCTTTCCATAGAGGCCCGCCGCGCCCGGCACAATCAACGCCAGCGCCAGAGCCGGAATCGCGTACCGCTTCGGGACGTGCTTGAAGATCGCCGGCAGCAGCCGCAACAGCGCGATGACCGACACCACGATGTGGACCCACACCGTCCAGCGGTACTCGGACAGAACGCCAGTCCACGCCATCCACATGATGACCAGCCCGGAAAGCAGGGACAGCGCGGCCGCGATATTCTTGCGGCCCACCATGACAACGACTGCCGTACCCAGCACCAGGTGCAGCACGACGTTCGCCATGTAAAAGACCGTCGCTGACGGAAAGCCCACGACGATGGCCAGATTCAGAAGAAACAGGAGGAATAGCGGTGTGATCAACGGTTAACCCCACTCCCTACCAGCGGACGGATCAGTCGCAACGCAGGTCTCACGTTGTACCGCTGCAGGAAGTCACGATGTAGCACACCGTCGGGGAACTTTTCACTAGTAGAAAAAGGGTATTGGCTCATGCCGTGGAACGGCAGCGGCTCGACGGTCTGCGAAAAAGCCGTGTTGGCGTCGCGATCCTTCGCCCAGCCGTCGACCTTCAGCAGGAAGTCGCGCCTCCAACCGGCCGGCAGCGGCGGCAGTTTCGAACCATCGAACAACAGCCGCACTTCGTCGCCCGAACCCATCACGACAAAGCGGTCATCGACATCCGTCACCAGTTCCTTCACGTCGCCGTAGCGCGTGTAATTGCCCGGAGTCGGATTCCACAACGAGACCGGCGACGAATCGGCATAGAAGAACTGTTCCGGCTGCTTGCGCTGCGGATGCACCTTATTCGCCGAAAATCCGCGGAACCGCACCGCCGCCGTATCCACCGGCATCACGCTACGGCGCACAGTGGGCGCCGAGTTCGATTCCGACAGGAAGATCTCGTCCCAGTAGACGCAGAGGTTGGTCACGATGCGGACCTCGCGATTGCCGGCCGTCAGGAACCTGCCCGTCAGATCTACGGCGATCGTCTTCGGCTTGCCGTCCGGCATGCCCATGTCATCGATCACGGTCTTCCACTCGCCCTTCGCATCGCGAACCTGCAAATACGGCGGAATGAGGCCCTCTTTGCTTTCCTGCGCCGCAGCCAGGAACGTCGAACCGTCCGCCCAATCGACCCAGCC
>CAZVKC010000099.1:6870-8879 GCA_964627455.1 uncultured Solibacteraceae bacterium
TAAACCTCTTCCGCCACCGGATGATCAACGGCCTCGAGCCGCAATTGATCGAGGAACGCGACCTCAGACAACTCCTCGGTGATGCGGATCTCGTAGCGGTTGTTCACCGCCCGCAACGCCTCGCCCGGTATCTGGATGAACTCGTCGTGATCCACCGGGAAGTACGTACCATCGCCGTTCGACGCGCCGAGCGGCGCGACACCGAGCACGTCGGTGATGAAGCGGAAGCCCGTGCCGTCCCAGGTCCAGATCAGCGGGCAGGAACCCGACAGCCGCTGCGCTTCCTTGTACACATACGCCTTGCCTGCGAGTTGATTCGTCTCATTCTGAATCAGCCCGTTGGCCCAACTGATGCGAACCGTCTCCGCCTGCTTGCGCGACCCGAGATCGAACGTCAGCGCAGCGCCGTCGTACACCTTCTTCTGATAGTGCGCGCCTGCCTTGACCTCGACCTCCGCTCCCTGGGACAGCTTCAAATTCTTCACGCCAGTCAGCGAGATCCGCAGCCAGTTCGCGGGCGCGCGCCGCACGGCGAGTTGCTGCTTATCGATGTACGCATCAGCAGCCCACGCCAGCGATGACTTCTCGAACTTCTTCGCGCCGCGATTCAGCAGCACGCCATCAGACGCCGTGACGAGATCGAGATACGAATCCTGATTCACGTCCGCCACCGCTCGCAGCACGACGCCGGCCGCGACCTCGGGCAGGTTCACGGCCTCATACTTGCCAGCCAGCTTGTCGCGATACAACACCGCAGCGCGGTCCGCATAGGTGACCACCACGTCAAAACCCTTCGTATCCGGCATCATCCGGTAATGCACGCCGGACGCGGCTTTGCCCGTCACAAACGGGAAGTCGGCCGTACGATCGACAAAGCCCGCCGTGCCCTGATTGCGCAGCAACTTGGGTGTCGCGCCCAATAGGATCAGGTCGAGATCGTAGTCGTGATCGAAGTCGATCCATACCGCTTGCATGTAATCACCGGCGCCTGCGGGCAGTTCGATGCGCTTGCCCTTCGAGTACAGCACCGCGCCCTTGCCGGTCACCGCGCAGAGATCCATCACGCCGTCGTTATCGAAATCGCCCGGCGTGATGTGCCGTATGTCGGCCAGCCCTGCCACAGGACCCACAAGTTTCCCCGCGCGATACGTCACGGCCGCTTTCGATGAATATACGATGTAGTCGTCACCCGCGCGCACCACATGGTCCGCCGGTTGCGCAAGCGCGATGCGATCATACACAGGCGCCGCGAGCGTCTCCGGCTTCGCGTCGATCGGATCGAAAATCTCCGCATAGTCGGACCACTCCATATCCTCCGGCGTCGCGGAACCTTCCTGCGCCTTCTTCAATTCCTGAAACAGCTTCAACTCACGCGCCATCTCATCGCGCTTCGCGAGCGACCGGTACACGTTGTACAACTGGAAATGCGGCGCCGCCAGATTGCCGTTCAACGCAATCGCCTTATTGAACTCCGCGACGGCCTCCGGCAACTTATTCGCCTGCCGCAGCAGGACACCCAGGTTGTAGTGCGAAATCGGCTCGTCCGGCGCGAGCTGCACCATCTTCTGGAACTGCGGCATCGCCTTCTCGAAATCGCCGTCCTTCTTGTACACGATGCCGAGATTGAAGTACGTATGCGGCAGATCCGGGTACTGCTTCTGGACCTTCTCCAGTTGCTCGACGCCCTCTTTGGTCTTGCCGCCGCGCAACAGTGCGAGCCCGTAATTCAACTGCTCGCGCTTTGATGACGGCGCCAGATCGAGCGCCTTCTTGAACTCATCGACCGCTTGCACTTGCGTGGTCGGATTCTCATAAAACGCCTTGCCCAGATTGCGGAACTTCCACAAGCGCTCCTCGGTGGTATCGGCCGCCTGGGACCAGAGCACGAGTGCAAACAGGGCGGGAACAACATACAGAATTCGGCGCATAACGGTGCAGTATCAATTGTACTTATCATGTGGAGATGGCCACCTTGCTGCTGCTTCCCGTACTTTGCCTCACGGCGCAAA
>CAZVKC010000099.1:8979-18914 GCA_964627455.1 uncultured Solibacteraceae bacterium
CCTGCGTGGTCGCCCGACGGCAGCAAGGTCGCATTCGTTCGCACGCCTGCCTTCACCCGCGCCTTTTCCTTCGGCCCCGTCCGCAGCGCGGAACCATGGTCCATCGTCTCGGTCGATGTCGCCACTGGCAAGGCGACTACGGTCTTCCGCGCGGATCCTGGCCCCGGCAGCGCCTACTCCGCGATCACTGCCGAAAGCCAGTTGATGTTCGCCGCGGACGGCAGCATTGTCTTCGGCTGGGAAAAGACCGGCTGGCGTTTGCTGTACGCCGCACGCGCTGGCGCAAAGCCCAGGCTGCTCACACCGGGATCGTTCGAAGTCGAAGAGGCGAGCATCGATGATGCGGGACGCTGGGTCTACTATGCATCGAATCAGGACGACATCGATCGTCGCCATGCCTGGCGTGTAGAAGTCGCCACCGGCAAGGTCGAGGCCATCACGAAAGGCGCAGGCAACGAATGGTCGCCGGAACCACTTGAGAACGGCGACATCGCGATGCTGGCGTCGGATGACAAGACCCCGGCCCACTTCGCGTTGCGTTCTGCGAACGGTTCGGTCCAGCATCACGCGATGCTGCCCGCGGAATTCCCAGCCGCAAGGCTCGTGACGCCGCAGCAGGTCATCTACTCCGCGGCCGACGGCATGAAGATCCACGCGCAACTCTTCCTGCCCCCGTCGACCTTCACCGGCAAGCGTCCCGCGGCGATCTTCATTCACGGAGGATCCCGCCGCCAGATGCTGCTCGGCTGGCATTACAAGAGCTACTACTCGAATTCCTACGCTCTCAATCAATACCTCGCGGCCAGCGGATACGTCGTCCTCTCCATCAACTACCGGTCCGGCATCGGTTATGGACTCAACTTCCGCGAAGCAGAGAACTACGGCGCAACGGGCGCGAGCGAGTTCAATGATGTTCTCGGCGCGGGCCTGTACCTGCGTTCTCGAAGCGACGTCGATCCCGCGAAGATCGGCCTCTGGGGCGGATCCTACGGCGGCTACCTCACCGCCATGGGACTCTCGCGCGCATCCGACCTCTTCGCCGCCGGCGTCGATATCCACGGCGTACACGACTGGAACAACGTGATCCGCAACTTCGTGCCCGCGTACAATCCGCAAACGCAGGCCGATGCGGCGAAGCTAGCCTTCGATTCCTCGCCGATGTCGTCTGTCAGCACGTGGCGTTCGCCCGTACTCCTTATCCACGGCGACGACGACCGCAACGTCCCCTTCGGCGAAACCGTGCGACTGGCCGAAGCGCTACGCAAACAGAAGGTGGAGTTCGAACAGTTGATCTTTCCCGATGACGTGCACGACTTCCTCACGCACGATCACTTTCTGCAGGCGTACAAAGCGACAGTAGACTTCCTCAACCGCAAGCTGTCACGGTAGCGGTTCGTAGATCACATACGCGAAGCGCTTCGAATCCGGGGACCACGAGTTCACGTTGATGGTCCCCTGGCCGCCTGAAAACGTTTCGAGAACTTCGATCATCGGCGACGCCTTGAGCTTGCCCTTGGGATGGGCAATGTGCCGAAGGGCGTGAAACCCTGGAGCCTTCATCATTCGAAGCTGCATTCCCGGCATGCGGCCGTTGTGTCCTTCGGTGCCTGCAGGGAACGAGAGAAACACCATGTACTTCCCATTCGGCGAGAAGTGCGCGAACCAGTCTTCGAGAGGATCGTTGGTGATCCGCTCGGCGAGCGCGTCACCGGGACCCGCCCCATCGGCGGGCATCCGCCAGATGTTCCAACCGCCGCCCCGATTCGAATTGAAGTAGATCCACTTGCCGTCGCGCGAATACTCGGGACCATCATCGTATGTGCCGGACGACGTCAGCCACTGTTCCTCACCGCCATTGACGCTGACACGAAACAGTTCGAACTTGCCGTCGCGGCGCCCCACGAACGCGAGCCATTTCCCATCCGGCGACCAGCCGTGAAAGTAGCTCGGCGACGCCGGCGTCAGCAGTCGCGCGGCCGTTCCATCGGCATTTGCGACATACACCTGCGACTGTTGCGACAACGCACTCGACGCGGAAAACGCGATCAGCTTGCCATCCGGCGAGTAGTCGTGATCGTTGTTGCAGCGGTATCCTCTACCCGGCGTAAACTCGATCGGATCCCCCAGCTTTGCGGGACCGCCCTCGACGTTCATGCGATACAGTTTGCCGCCCGTGTTCACGAGGAGCGTCTTGCCGTCCCGCGCCCAGTTGGGCGCTTCCAGGATGCCGTCCTGCTCATAGATCACCGTCGACTTCTTCGTCTTGAGATCGTAGATCGCGACCTTACTTCGGAACTTCTGTTGTTGCGACTGCTGTTGCTGCGCAAAGACCAGGCAGCAGGAAAATACGAGGCAGAGGAAGCGCGTCATGACTCCACTATATACGGCGTTTGGCGAGGGCTTTGCGGAGCAGGTTCGCGGTGATGCGCTGCACGCGAGGATCCGGGCCGTGCGGGCGCGCCCAATGCGAGAACGGCAACACATGCCCGGGCGGCGAACTCAAACCCTGCGCCCAATAGATCGTGGCCGCATTGAACACGAAGTTCCCTTTCGGACCGGGATAGATCGTGGCGGTCCAGTCCGAAGGTGCGACTCCGCTGGATAACGCTGTGCCCTGCGCGATGATCTCGAGGCCGGGGATGGGCGCGGGATCGCCGTGGAACTCCCAACCGACCAACCCGGGGATGCGCTCGCCCTTCTGCATGCCTGTGCCTTCGAAGATCCAATGCTCGGGCTTCGCGCAGATCCAGTCGCCGCCGCCGTTCGGCGGATACACCGAATGCGCGCCCATCAGCAAGTTCGCCTTGGGACCGTGCGAGGGGAAGTCGGTTTTGAAGAACTCGGGGAAGCGCCCGTACACGCCGCCATACACGCCATCGCGGCTGATGATGCGCTTGTCGCGTCCATCCGACGATGGCTGAAAGGGCGTCACGCCCATGATCGAGTTGCCGCTCAGGTACAAGTGCGTGACGCTGTGCTGTACCGATTCGAGGGCGGCGTTGTATTGGCGAAGGTCCCAGTATTCGTCATGCCCGACGCTGAGGAAGACGCGGCCGCGCGTGAACGCATCGACCGTGAGCATGTCGGAATTGCTGGTGTATGTGACGTCGTATCCCTGCTGCTCGAGCCAGTACGCCAGCGGGAACTCCCACAGCAGGAACTCTCCGGAGCCCAATGATAACGGGGCTTCGACGACTTGCGGATACTTGCCGTACGGGCGGTCGAAACTGACGGCGACGCCGGATGCCCAGGAATGACGGGGATCCGTATAGAGCGACCAGTCGTCGGGCCACTTGTTATACGCCTGCCACGTGTTGTCGCTGACCTGGAAGATGACGTCGGCCTTTCGGCGGTCGCGCACCACGAACACGACGTAGTTCTCCCAAGGATGCTCGTTCGCTCGCGGAATGGTCTGCAACTTGCCGAGGTACACGCCGCTCGGCCAATCCTGCGGGATCTTCACCGTCAGCGCAGGTTCCCAGCGGCATTCGCGCAACCGCCGCGGACCAATCTCAGGATCCGGTTGTGGCTTGCCTTCCAGCGGACCGAACGCCTGCATGTGCCGCGCGCCCGCGCCCCCGTAAAAGCCCATGCGAAAGACGTCCAGCGTAAACTGCCGCGCTGGATTGGTGCTCACGCAGATCTCGAGTGTCTCGCCAGCTTCGACGCTCTGGCGGCGGCAGTAGCCTTCGATCAGCTTGCTGCGGAATCCGCCCTTGGCGTTGGGCCAAGCGTAGGTGAGTTGCCAGTCTTTCGACCCGGGCTTGCGGTTCTCCGCCGTGAGCGTTGTGGCGAGGAGTGCGGGGGACTTGAGCAGGTCGCGTCGGCGCATAGGCGTTTACGAGTCGGATCGGATCGAGGCAAGCAGCGGCAGCCGGCGCACGAAGCGTACCGCGGCCGTGGAGGCGAGCAGTCCGGACGCAGCGACGCCTGTGGCGAGCAACAGCATCGTCGAAAGCGGCAGACCGTGCATGCCGCGTTCGATCAACGCCGGGAGGATCGCGACGAGCGCGCAGACGAAGCCCAGTGCAACGCCAGCGATCACGATATAGGTGTTTTCTGCGACGACCATTTTGGAGAGGTCACGGCCTTCGAAGCCGATGGCGCGAAGCAGGCCGAGTTCCTTACGGCGCTCGAATACGTTGCGCATGAGGACGGCAGCGAGTCCCGCGATGCCGAGCAGGAGTCCGAGGGCTCCGAGGGCTTGGAAGGTCGATAGATACGTGTTTTCGACTTCGTGGAAGGCGGCCAGCTTTTCGCGCGTCGTGATGGCGTCAAAGCCGAAATCGCTGAGAGCGTCTTCGAGCGCGGTGAGGTTCGCGACTGGGCCGTCGATGAGGAAGAAGCGGTATCCCTGTTCCTGCGGAAAGAGCCGGACGAAATCCTTCTCGGCGATGAGGATCTCGCCTTGCAGCACCGAGCCGGAGATCGCGCCTACGAACTGGAGTGTCGCGCCGCCGGGTAGCGTCAGTCGATCCCCGACCTTCTTGTGCAAGACGTACTGCAATGAATTCGCGTCAGCGATCGCGGGGGCCACGCCGTCGGGCAGCGACTGCTGGAGCGCCTGCCACGGCGCGTTCTCAAAACGCCTGGCGGCGAGGAATCGCGGACTCACGCCGAGTACGCGTGGATTTCGCGGCTCGTAAAGATTGAGGCAGCTTGCGTCATCGCCGGGTTTGAGGCGGAAGGCGAAGAAATGGTTGCCGGTGGTGCGGACGCCCATTGCGTCGCGTCCAGCGGCATTGTCGAGGTCGTACACGATCGGCAACTGCGATTCCGCGACCATGGTGAAACCGCCCGTTCCCTGGTCCGACTCGGATTGCCGGAACGATTCGAGCGACAGGAGCAGAAACACCGCAAAGGCGATGAGCGTGATGCATAGCGCGCTGCGATTGGGTTTCCAGGTCGCGTTGCGGAAGCCCAGTTTTTGCAGGCTCACTACGCTCGCGTGGCTTTCACGCAGCCAGTTGCGGATCCACAGGACGCCGCCTGTGAGTAGCAGGAAGCCGGCGCCGAAGAACGCGGCCGAGGACGGGATGGCTTTGGAGATCCCCGCGCCGGTGAGGGTCAACGCCAGCGCGATCATGATGAAGGTCGCGATGGCCAGGACTTTCGACGGCTGCTTAAGCGTCGTGTCGCCGCGGGAGCCCGAGAGCAGATCACGAGGCGAGGATTTGCGCAGGCCGTGCAGCGAGGCGAGAATCGTGAGGGCTGAGGTGACGAGGCCCAACATCAGGCCTGCGTTTACCGATTGCGCTTTGATGTGGAGGGTGAGTTCGGAAGTCCCCACGGCGCCGCGCCACCAGGTCTTGAGGCCATACAGGATGAAGGCGGAGTAGGCGATGCCCAGTAAGACGCCGAGCACCGATCCGATGCCGGCGAGCGGCAGTCCTTCACGGAAGAAGTGATGGCGAACCGAGCCCTGATCGAAGCCGAGGGCCCGCAACAGGCCGACTTCACGCAAGCGCTGTTCGATGCCGAGTTGGAAGAATACGACGGTGAGAAGCAGTGCCGAAACGACGAGGAAGAAGCTGAAGTAGAGGAAGTACTCGCCGAAATCCGTGGAGCCCTTTGATGCCTCGAGCGCGAGTGCGCGAGCGTCGACGACCGCCATGCCTTGCGATTGCGGATCGACAGCAGCACGCAGGCGCGCGGCGAAATCGGTTGATGAGCCGGGGATACGCAACGATGTCGCGTGTCCAAATCGCGAGCCCCACAACTTGCGGCCGTCGTCAATGTGGAGGAAAGCTTTGGGGGTCGTGCGGTATTGCTTCCAATACGCTTCGTCGACGGGGCGCACGCGTTTGAGATCCATGGGAAACGGCGGGTCCCAATCGGCGAGCGTCGACGACTCGGTGATGCCGGGATACTGCGGCGCAAGGGTCCGATCGTCTTTGGTGGCGATGATGCGCGCCAGGCGCAAGGTCGTCGTGCGCGTCAGCAGCGAGCCTGCAGGATCCCAGAGATAGTACTCGAGCGTGATCTCATCGCCGACCTTCGCGGAGGCGTTTTTCGCGGCCCAATCGTTCAGCACGATCTCGCCGGGCTTGATGTCGACGAACGGCGGTGTGACGGCGGTGACGACCGAGTACGGGATCTCACCCTTGGGAGCGCGGATCGAGTTCACGAGATAGGTGAAGAATGTTTGAGGAGGCGCGCCTGCGGCCTTCTGCACCGATGCTGCGAGTCCATCGCTGATGACGGCGCTCTCTGTTTCGATTGCCGTCTCGCCTTCGAGCGATGCGAGTTTGATGCCGAGATCCTCGATGCGGACTTTGGCAAAATCCGCGCGCGCGGCTTCGCCGAAGAGGATCGTGTTCACTCGGCCACTTTGTTCGAGATCCTTCTGCAGGCGTCGCAATTTCACGAACACGGCTTTGACGGCGCCCTGCCCCGGCTTCAGCGAGAACTCGCCCATTTCCGCGCGAGACAGCACGGCGCCGAGTTTGAAGCGGATGGTCTTGCCGGCGTCTTCTTTGCGGCCATGCAGAGACTCGCGCGGAATCGCGGAGGGCTTCTCGAGACGCAGTAACAGATTGTCGTCGACCTTGGCTGAGAGTTCTTCGGCGAGGCCCGGACTCACCAGCATTTCGCGATCGGCGATCGGGCGGTCGGGCTTCGCGTGGAACTTCCAAAAACGCTCGTCGACGCCGTACACGTGGACTCCTCCCGCACGGGCGCCGCCTTCCTGCTTCGACACGACACCGTCAAGCGCAATCAGCGGAACGCCTTGCATGTCGCCGGCGAGCGTATCGCGGAAGAACTGCGCGCTGGTAAGCACCTGCGCGGTGTTGCCGAGCCGCTGCAGTGCGAGGTCCCGCAAACTGAGGCGCACGGAATCGCCGGTCATCAGCGCGCCGGTGAGTACGGCAACCGCGATCGCAACACCTGCAATCACCACCAGGTTCGTGCGTGCGTAATAACGAAATCCCTCGCGGGCAAAACTGCGGCGATCCATGGTGGCTTTAGTAGTTCTTCCAGATACCCGGCGTTGCGAGTTCGACGGCGTGCTGGTCGGGATCGCGGAAGTAGATGCTTCGGCCGCCAAGCGGCCAAGTCACAATACTTTCGATCTCGACGCCCTTTTCTCTGAGGCGTTCGCACCACGAGTCGAAGTCCTCTGGCGCGATTGAAAACGCAAAATGGTGCGTGCCGTGGGCGTCGTGGCCGGGGACGAGTCCGCCGGGGAGTTGTACGGGGTTCACGCTGGCGCCGCGCTGAAAGATCAGAAACACGTGGCCTGGCGCGACGTTCAACGCGCAGATCCGTGGATCGTTCACCATGCGCTCGAATCCGAAGAGCCCTTCGTAGAACTTCGCGGAAACTTCAATGTCAGCCGCCGCGATTGCGGTTTCGACCACACCTTGAATCTTCATATGCGTTGCAGGGTTTGACCGGACATCTCGTAGCGTAACGGAAAACGTGAGGCGAGTTGCGCGCTGTGCGTGACGGTGATGAGGACGGTTTGTTGTTCGCGATGGAGTTCGAAGAGGAGGTCCGCGACGGTTTCCGCTGTGGCGCGGTCGAGGTTGCCGGTGGGCTCATCACACAGCAGCAATTGCGGCTGATGAATCAACGCGCGCGCGATGGCGCAGCGTTGCCGCTCACCGCCGGACAGTTCGCCGGGACGATGGTCCAGGCGCTCACCCAAGCCAACGCGCGTGAGTAAGGCTTTGGCGCGCGCCTCAATTTCTTCGCCGGGTTTGTTGTCCGAAGCCAAGGCCGGGATCAGAACGTTCTCGAGCACCGAGCACTGCGGCAACAGAAGGTGGTCCTGGAAGACGAATCCGACAGAACGATTGCGAAAGGCCGACAATTCCTTGTCGCCGAGCGCATAGGGATCGACGCCGTCGAGCAGCACCTGGCCTGACGTTGGAGGTTCCAGCGCGCCCAGCACGTACAGAAGCGTGCTCTTGCCGCTGCCCGAGGGGCCAACGACAGCGGCCGATTCGCCGCGCTGCAGCGTGAGGTTGATGTCCGAGAGGATGCAGAGCGCTCCCGAGGGCGATGGGTACTCTTTACGGATCGCTTTGGCTTCGAGCAAGGCTAATCAAGGCTCCACATGGTGAGTGCGTTGTCGCTCTTCACGAGAATCCTGCGCCCCAGCACGACTGGTTGCGTCCAGACCGGGGCATCGGAAACAGAGTAACGCGCGGTCTGTTCAAATGCCCGGGGCGATTTGGTGGATACGACAAGGTCGCCGTCATTGGTCATCCACAAAAGATACGCGCCAGCCTGCAGGACCGCGGCTTGCAGCGCCTCGCGGCCGGTTGTGGCCCACAGGATGCGGCCGCTCTTCGCGTCGACGCAGAGGTACTGGCCTTTCTTCTTCGCGCCAAGGCCGTAGAGATACGCGCCGTCGGTCACTGGCGAACTCATGTAGAAGGCGACGTCGGGGTTCGCCCACGCCTGCTGCGGTGCTGGCGTCAGGCGCAAGGCCACGGTTCCACGGCGGACGCCCGAAAAGACTAGCAGGTCGCCTGCAAGCACGGGCGTGACGATGTTTTCGAGCCACTCGTCCTTCCACGGGTAGGTCCACGCGAGTTTGCCGGTGGCGGCATGGATGCCCACCAGCGAGTTCGAGGTCATGGTGATGACTTGCCCGTTGTAGACGATGGGCGAGGCATAGCCAGGACCTGCCGTCATGCGCAGGGTCCACTTCTCTTTGCCTGTGGCGGGATCGAGGCCCTGGACCGCGCTGCTGCGATCATCGCCTGAGTGCACGATGAGCACGCCGGCTTCGATCACCGGCGACATCGCGGTGCCGGTAAATAGCTTGGATGTGTCGACCGTGGATGAGAAATCGCGCCGCCACAGCACAGCACCCGTGGAGGCGTTCCAGGCAGTGAGGATCGCGGTCACGCCGAGCGTGTAGACGCGGCCATCGCGTACGAGCGGCGTCGAGAAGGGTCCCTTGCTCATCTCTTTCGCGTAGGAGTTCTGACGGAAGGGCGCATGATAGGCGTGGGTCCACGAAGGTGCGCCGGTTGCCAGCGAGTGCTTCGTGAGTGTTTCCTGATCGCCGCTGCGAGCGAAGACAAACACGGACCCGCTCGATACAACCGGAGAAGAGTAACCGGATCCGGCGGGCACTTTCCAGACGGTGCGCAGATCCTTGGGCCATGCCGCCGGAGCCTGCGCGGCGGGAATGACACCGTCACGGTAGGGTCCGCGCCACTGGTTCCAATCCTGCGTGAGGGACAGCGCCAGCAGGAGCGCGATCATGCAGCGGCCACGCGATCCGGCCGGGTCACACGCTCATAGATCTCGATCGCGCGCGCGGCGGATTTCTCGAGCGAATATTCGCGGCGAACCCCTTCGAGGCCGGCGGCGGCAAATTCACGAACACGTTCACGATTTCGGATCAGCGACAGGATGCCGTCCGCGATGGCCCTGGGTTCCGCACCATCGACGAGTACGCCACCGCCCGTCCTTTCCGCAATTTCGGGAAACGCACCATGACGAGGCTGTACGAACGGCGTACCTGCCGCCATGGCTTCGAGCAGGTAGGTCCCCTTCGGATCCGCATAGGGACTCGGCACGCTCAACACATCGATTTCCGCGAGGAACTTCTGCTTGGCTTCGCGGTCGAGGGTCCCGTGGTAGGTGAAGGGCGCGATGCGCTGGCACTCTTTCAGATACCCGCGAAATTCGGGGCCAAGATAGCCGGCGGCTTCCATCACGGCTGCGCCCGGCGCCTCACGCTCGATCAGCCGGTATGCTTCGGCAAGGACATGCAAGCCCTTCTCCGGCGCGACTCGTGCGAAGTAGCCGATTTTCAGCGAACCTTCCAGAGCCTTCACGCGTGGCGAGTAGCCGTCCAGCGAAATCCCCAGCGGGTGGACTTCCATTTTTTCGCGTGGAATATCGAGATACGACGACATCAACCGCGCGTAGAAGTCGCAGAGCGGCGTGAAGAGGTCCACGTGTTGGAC
>CAZVKC010000099.1:19014-21457 GCA_964627455.1 uncultured Solibacteraceae bacterium
ACATCAACCGCGCGTAGAAGTCGCAGAGCGGCGTGAAGAGGTCCACGTGTTGGACTTGGGCGCGAATGAGGTCGAGGCACTGCGTTCGCCACGGTTCCTGCAGTCCTTCGAGAAACAGATCCTCGCCCTGCAAGCCGCAAATCACGGGACGTTGCAGCACGTCGCGCAACGGTTTTGCCAGCGAGATCAGCAGGGTGTACGGCACGACGATCACGTCGGGACGCGGCTGTGTTTCCGCCCATTCGAGGAACTTGTCGAACTCCTTGCGTAAGTTGCCTTCGACGCCGCGAAGCGTTGATACGGTCAGTTCGCCGAGGTCGCGCGGAGACGTCTGAATCGACCCGCTGGTGGCGGCGCGAATCACCTTCGCGGAGTCCCAGAGACGATCGAGAAAGCGCGGCGTCTTGCGAAACAGCGCGGACTTCTGCTGCAGATAGATGCTGATGCCGCCGAAAAAAATGCGGCCGGACGAAACGTTCTCTTCGTCCGTCAATGTCGGCGTGTACAGCGGGACCAGCGTCACGTCGTGCCCCATGCGCATCAGTTCCCGCGCGAGGTTGTTGTCGCGAATGCAACTGCCGCAGTACATGTTGGCGGCGCCGGCCGTGATCTGCAGGATCCGCATGCGTCAGCCCGCCATTTGGAAGGCCCGGCGCGCGTACAGGTGATCGAAGAGATTGCCTTCGTGGGGCTGATCCCAACTGATCACGTTGGTCTGAATCGCGCCGAAATTGAGGCGTCCCACATGTGGAGACGTGAGCAGGCGCTGGCGGAACTCCGCGTTGTTGGTGATCGCGGTGACGACGAGCGTCGGACCCAGGATCTCCGGCATCTCGGACTCCGGCGCTTCGACGACCGACGCGAACGGGAAGAGGAATTCGCGATTCGCCATCGGATGCTCGGGTCCGCATTGCACGATGGTGGGCAGCAGGTACGTGCAGCCCTGGAACTCGGCGACGCGCTCGGCGCCGCGGAACCGCGCGCTCACATCCACCGCACCGGGTTCGCTCTCCAGATCGTTGTCGACCATCTGGGAAATGCGCTTGCCGACGTTGCCGTCCGCGAACGGTGAGATCTGCGCGTTGTCGTCGTCGGCAGGCAGCGGACGGATCGAGGCAAGCTTCGCAGCGAGCGCTTCGGCGATCTTCGCGCCATGTCGCGGGGTCCACACGCCGGAGGCGTTGACGCACGAACGGCCGCCATTTTCCACGATCGACGCGGCCATCACGTCGATGTACTTCTCCCAGTTGTCGGCCTCGTCGTCGCCCAGCACAAGCTTGCTGTATCCCGGACCGTGGACCTCGACACGCGGGTCGTTCGCCCACACTTTGGTCGACGAGACGTCCCCGAACACCATGCCGCGCCCGCAGCGGCGCAGAATCTCGCTGCCGCCCGCGTGATCGGCCGGATACAGGCTGAACGCCTCTTTGGGCGCGCCAGCGCGGATGAGGGCCTGCACGATGCGATACGGGGTCCACGGTTCGGCGGATCCCGGCTTCAGCACGAGCGGGATCTTCAACGCGAACGACGGGACCCACAGCGAATGGACGCCCGGCGAGTTGTTCGGCAGCACGACGCCCAGCGAATCGGTGCGCGGGAAGTAGCTGACGGCCTGGCCTTCGACGCTGCCGTAGCCGCGGTCGAGGATGCTGAGGTCCAGCTTGCGCGACAGGCCGCCGAGGACGTTCCCCATCTCGGCCATCACGCCGTAGATCTTCTTCATGTTCCGCCGCACCATGACATAGGGCATGCCGGTGGTGGCGGAAAGCTGCTGCACGTAATCCTCGGTGGACTGCATCGAGTCGCCCAAGGGAAGCGTTCCATGCAGGAACTCCTCGGCGGCCTTCTTGCAGATGGCCATCAATTCGGCGACGGTGAACTTGTCGAGCGCGGCTTTGGCCGAGCGCTGATCGAGGAGGTCGCGACGAATGAGGCCGCTGTTCGCCTGGCTGATTTCGACGAACATCTCACGGGTGCGGTGGTGCGGCGTGCGGATGACGTCGACACTCTTATAGGGTTCGCCCTTGCGCAAGATCGGGAAGTGCAGCATATTTCAATTGTAGGATGACTACATGAGCCAACCCAGACGCAAATTCCTTAGAGGTTCCGTCGCCGCCGCGGGCGCAGCCGCTGCCGCCGCTTCTTCCACATCCGCTAGCGCACAGCAGCAGTCCGCGGCGCCGATGAAGAAGAAGGTGCATTACAAAGGAGGCAAGGCCCCGGCCAACACGCCGCTCTTCAATGGCGCGGTTTCCTATGGCAACCTGCTGTTCATCGCCGGCAAAGGCGCGCACTTTGAGGGCGACATCCGCGCGCATACGAAGCACGTGCTCGACGAGATCCAGAAGGAACTCGAGAACGCGGGATCCTCGATGGACAAGGTGCTGAAGTGCAATGTGTATCTGCACGACCTGAAGGATTACGCCGCGATGAACGAGACGTT
>CAZVKC010000100.1:0-2640 GCA_964627455.1 uncultured Solibacteraceae bacterium
GACCATGTGCCCGACGCGGTCACGCTGCCGCAGTTGTTCAAGAACAACGGATGGTACTCGGCGCGCGAGGGCAAGATGTTCCACATGAACGTGCCGACTGAAGTCACGCTCCCACGCTTTCAGGACGAACGGTCCTGGAACCATTCCTCCTCGCCCGGCGGCCCTGAGGCGAAGAGCACGAACGGCGAACTTCGCCGCACGACGCGGGAGCAGAGCTTCGGCATGCAGTGGATGGCGACCACGGATGGCAAGGGCCAATCCGACTCAAACGCCGCCGAGCGCGCCCTGGCGCTGCTCGAGCAGCACAGGAACGAACCATTCTTCCTGGGGCTCGGATTCCTGCGCCCGCACCTGCCTTTCGTGGCGCCTGCGCGTTTCTACGACATGTATCCGCTGGACCGGATTCCGCTGCCGGTGAATCCGCCGGGCGATTTGGACGACATACCGTTGGCGGCGAAGAGTGTACGCCCGTCGATCTGGAATCACATGAAGATGGACGAGCGCGGCATTCGCGAGGCGCGACGCGGCTATTACGCTTCGACTTCGTTTATGGACGAGCAGGTCGGACGGGTGCTGGACGGACTGGAACGCATGGGACTCGCGTCGAACACGATCGTCGTGTTCTGGGGCGACCACGGTTGGAGCCTGGGCGAGCATACCCACTGGCAGAAGATGTCCCTAATGGAGGAAGTGGCGCGCGTGCCGCTGATCATCGCCGCGCCGGGACACGCGGGCAATGGCAAGGCGAGCCGCGCCCTGGTTGAGTTCGTGGACGTGTATCCGACGCTGGCAGATCTGTGTGGATTGCGTGCGCCGCAAGGACTTGCTGGCAAGAGCCTACGGCCATTGCTCGATAAGCCGAACGCGGCGCACAAGAAGGCCGCTTACACGCAGATCGCATTTGAAGACATCACCGGGCGTTCGGTGCGGACAGATCGGTACCGATACACCCGATGGACCGGGAAGGGCGGTGGCGAGGAGCTATACGATCACGCGAAAGATCCGGGTGAGTTTCGGAACCTGGCGCAGGATCCGGCAATGGCAAAAGTTCTGGCAGAGCATCGCGCCTTGCTGCCACCGGTTTAATTGAATTAAGAAGGTGGTGGCCAGGGAGGGAGTTGAACCCCCGACACGCGGATTTTCAGTCCGCTGCTCTACCAACTGAGCTACCTGGCCGGTTCTGAGGATTTCACGCGCGATTACCAAGGCAACCGTGCGACTTCCACATGGTAACAGAATCATACTCAAAACTCCAAATTTCGACGCCGGATTCGAGTCGATCCAGGCCCTGAATGATATGATGAGCCCTGTAAACATGCACTCCAGAAGAGACCTGTTCAAGTACGCCGTTGCATCGGCGCCGTTTCTGAATCTGGGCAAGGCTGCGCCCGCCATCAACTCCGTCATCAACGGCGTGATGCTTGGAGCCCAGTCGTACAGCTTCCGCGATCGCTCGTTCGATGCGATGCTGCAGGCGATGTCCCAGATCGGACTCGGTTATTGCGAGTTGTGGTCCGGCCACATCGAGCCCAAGGAAAACAAGGATAAGGAAGCCTGGCGCAAGAGCCCGCCATGGGATGAGTTCCCCAAGTTCCGCAAGAAGTTCGACGAAGCCGGCATCAAGCTCTATGCCGTCAACATCAGCTTCCGCGACAACTGGAGCGACCTCGAGATCGAGAACGGCGTGAAGATCGCGAAGGCGCTGGGGATCAACAAAATTACGGCGTCCTCAAATGTGTCCACGGCCGCCCGCGTCGATCCGTTCGCCAAGAAGCACAAGGTCTACGTGGGGATGCACAACCACTCGAACATCCGTCCCAACGAGTTCGCCAAGCCGGAGGACTTCGAAGAAGCGATGAAGGGCAAGTCGAAGTACATCGCCGTGAACCTCGACATCGGCCACTTCACCGCCGCCAACTTCGATCCGGTGGACTACCTCAGCAAGAACCACCAGCGCATCGTCACGTTGCATATCAAGGATCGCGGCCGGAACCAGGGTGCGAACGTCGAGTTCGGGAAGGGGCAGACTCCGATCAAGGACGTGTTGCAGTTGCTGAAGGCCAGGAAGTACAAGATCCCCGCCAACATCGAGTACGAATATCGCGCGCCGGACACGGTCGCTGAAGTGAAGCGGTGTTTCGAGTACTGTAAGTCCGTGCTCGCCTAGTTACGGCTGCACGAGTTCCACGCGGATGTCGTCGAGATACCAGCCTTCGTAGGCGTTCTCGACTTCATCCACGGAATCGAAGCGGAAGCGGAGCCGCACCTTGCCGCGCACGGTGAGTTTGTAGCTCCGCTCCGTCCACTCCTTGTACGGTTCCACCAGTTCCTGCACGACCTGCCAGTCCCCGCCATCGACACTCATCTCAATCCATTTCCGGTCGAAGTTCGCGCGTGTCTGTTCGGTGTCATGCCAGCTTCGGAAGGACAACATCGCGTCGGCGGTAACCAGAAACTCCGGAGATTCCAGTGTGCCCGCGCCTCCCGGCTCGTACGTCTTCGTGTCCGGCGAGCCGAACCACGCCATGCCGTCCCACCAGCGCCACATGCCGTCGGCCTTCCAATCCTTCGGCAATGCCGGACCTTCGAAGCTCTCGGTCAACAGCGCCTTCGACGCATTCGCCATGCGATCCGCCACCG